>NZ_MSDU01000001.1 GCF_001936625.1 Domibacillus antri
AGTTGTGTTCTATCGAAATGACGGGCATTTCATATAGAAAGTTTTATTCTAAAACGTTGACGTTTTTATTGCTTTTGTGCAGGTTTCACTGTTCAATGCGTCATTTGCGACTTTAATATCTTAACCTTTACAAGAAGTAATGTCAATCACTTTTTTGAAAAAGTTTTTTATTTCGTTGTACTATGTTGCTGACAACGAATATAAATATACCATCGTAATTCTTAAGAAGCAAGACTTTTTCTCTTGTTTCCGAAAGTTTTTTTATAAATAAAGCGCCCGGCACCTCCTGCACAATATGTTGTTCGAGCTATTATAAAACTCTACAATATGCTGGAGGAAGCTGGGCACTCACGGAAAATATCCTACTATTTAATCTTTATGGCGCATAAGCGGGAACAGCAATACATCACGAATAGAAGGTGAGTTCGTCAACAGCATCACGAGACGATCAATTCCGATCCCTAATCCTCCTGTCGGCGGCATGCCGTATTCAAGCGCTTCGATAAAATCTTCATCCATTTCGTGCGCTTCATCATTTCCTTGCTCTCTCTCTTTCAGCTGTGATTCAAAACGTTCACGCTGATCGATTGGGTCATTTAATTCCGTGAAAGCATTCGCATGCTCACGTCCTACAATGAACAGTTCAAAACGATCTGTAAAGCGAGGGTCATCCGGATTTTTCTTCGCGAGCGGCGAAATTTCTACTGGGTGACCATATATAAATGTCGGTTGAATTAACTTCTCTTCAACTTTCTGTTCAAAAAACTCATTAATAATGTGACCCAATTGCATTGTTTCTTTATATTCAATTCCATTTTCTTTTGCAAGTTGACGCGCTTCTTCGTCGCTCATTTCGCGCCAGAAATCAACACCTGTATATTCTTTCACTGCATCAACCATGTGAAGACGACGCCATTCAGGTTTCAATTCGACTGTATAGTCGCCATATTCGATCGTTGTTGTCCCAATAACGTCTTCCGCTACATGGGCAATGACGTTCTCCGTTAACCGCATGATGTCTGTATAGTCTGCATATGCTTCATACAATTCAATCATTGTGAATTCCGGATTATGGCGTGTTGAGACACCTTCATTACGGAAAACACGGCCGATTTCATATACTTTTTCCATGCCGCCAACGATCAAACGCTTCAAGTGAAGTTCTATGGCTATTCGCATGTACAGTTCCATATCCAAGGCGTTATGGTGCGTGACGAACGGACGCGCCGCTGCACCGCCGGCGATGGAATGCATCATTGGCGTTTCAACTTCCAAATAGCCATTGTTATCGAGGTAGCGGCGCATTGATTGAATAATGCGGCTGCGGGCGATAAATGTTTTCTGGCTTTCAGGACTTGTAATTAAGTCCAAATAACGCTGGCGGTAGCGCTGTTCGATGTCTTTTAAGCCGTGATGTTTATCCGGAAGAGGACGGAGTGATTTTGTTAAATACACATACTCCGTCGCTTTAACAGACAGTTCACCTACGTTTGTTTTAAACACTTTCCCTTTCACACCGACAATATCGCCAAGATCCGTCACCGAAAACAGGTCATACTGGTCCTCGCCAACCGCATCTTTCCGTACATAAATTTGAATTTGACCGCTCAGATCCTGAACATGGGCAAAACCGGCTTTTCCTTTTCCGCGTTTTGTCATAATTCGGCCGGCAATAATGACTTCTGCTTCTTTTTCTTCTAATTCTTCTTTTGAAAAAGAATCAAATTCAGCGGCAATGTCTGCCGCTGTATGCGTGCGTTCGAATCGGTCGCCAAACGGATCCAGCCCTTTATCTTTTAATGATTGCAATTTTTCTCTTCTGACCAGCAGCTGGTCGTTTAATTCTTCACTCATTAACCGTTCACTCCTAATTAAACCGCCTGAATCGACGCTTCTTTTTCTTCTACTTGATCAACAAAATTCGTTAACAGTGTTGCAAGGTCTTCACGTGTTTCACATTCATTAATTTCTTTACGCACTTTCCCGTTGCCTCGGATGCCTTTTAAATACCATGCCGCATGTTTGCGCATTTCACGGACAGCCACGTTTTCATTTTTTAAATCGATAAGGCGGTCTAAGTGAAGAAGGCATACATCGATTTTTTCACGCGGTGTTGGCTCACCAATCAGCTCTCCCGTTTCCAGGTATTGAACCGTCTGGTAAATCATCCACGGGTTGCCAAGAGCGGCGCGCCCGATCATGACAGCATCACAGCCTGTTTCATCAAGCATACGCTTCGCATCCTGCGGCGTTTCAACGTCACCGTTTCCGATTAGCGGAATATTGATAGCTTGTTTTACTTCTTTAATAATGTCCCAGTTTGCGTGGCCTTCGTACATCTGTACGCGTGTACGGCCATGCAGCGCTACAGCCTGTCCGCCGGCGCGTTCAACCGCGCGCGCATTTTCAACTGCAAAAATATGATCTTCATCCCAGCCCATGCGCATTTTGACTGTTACCGGTTTATCAACAGCATCAACTACAGCTGATACCATTTCATAAATTTTGTTCGGATCAAGAAGCCATTTTGCTCCTGCATCACATTTAGTGATTTTCGGAACCGGGCAGCCCATATTAATGTCGATGATATCTGCGTTTGTGTTTTTGTCAACAAAGCTTGCTGCCTGAACAAGCGATTCCCGTTCACCGCCGAAAATTTGAAGGCTTAACGGCTTTTCACGCTCATCAATATAAAGCATATTCATCGTTTTTTCGTTTTGAAAAACAATTCCTTTGTCACTGACCATTTCCGCACAAACCATTCCCGCGCCAAACTCTTTTACTGTCAGACGGAAAGCCGAGTTACATACACCCGCCATCGGTGCGAGCACAACCCGGTTTTTCAGTTGAACCGGTCCGATATTTAACATGAGTAATCACCTTTCTGTTTTACAAGTACGAAGAAGCGTCCGCTGTTTTCCAGAGCTTGACGCCTTCTCTTCCCTGCACATTTTGTACATATTGTTCCAGCGGCATTCCTGTTCCAGGAAGTTCGATCATTGCATCTATTTCTGCCAGCGGAATGAGCACAAAAGCACGCTCGTTCATCCGCGGATGAGGAATAATAAGACTATCTGATTTAATATTGTCGTGATTATAAAGCAAAATGTCAAGGTCTATTGTCCGGGGGCCCCACCGGACTGTCCGCTTCCTCCCAAGAACATTTTCAATTTCCATACAGACCGAAAGCAGCTCCTGCGGAAAGAGTGCTGTTTTTGCTTTTAGTACAATATTCAAAAATGGCGGCTGATCCGTAAAGCCAACAGGGTCGGTTTCATATATGGAAGAGACCGCTTTTACTTCGATATGTGCGTTCTTCACAAGCGCCTGCACAGCTTCTTCTAAAAGCACTTCGCGGTTCCCCATGTTTGTGCCGAGTGACAGATAAACGACATTAGTCATCGTCATCGTCCTCTTGTAATTTCGATCGCGACATAATCGTAATGGCCGGGAATCGGCGGGTCCGGTTTTACTACTTTTACTGTACATGACTGTACTTCCTTAAATGTTTCCAAAAGATGACCCGCTATTTTTTCCGCTAATGTTTCCACAAGCTTCACCGGCTCCCCTTCCATGACACTTTTGCACACTTCATATATTTCCGCATAATTGACGGAATGCGCGAGATCGTCTGTTACACCGGCTTTTTTTAGCGATACATCAAGCGTCACATCTGTCCGGAAACGCTGCCCCAATTTGTTTTCTTCGGGGAAAACACCATGATAACCGTAAAACTCCATCCCTGTTACATAAATTTTATCCATGCATATGCCCCTTCCCGATTAATGCATCCGTCATTTTCATCATTCTCGCAATTGGTTTTACATCATGAACACGGACGATGTGACAGCCCTTTTGAACACCATAGCAGCACGTCGCACCTGTCCCTTCCATTCTCTCGTTCACCGGTACATTCAACACATAATCAATTACCCGCTTACGGGAAGTGCCCAATAGCACCGGATAACCTAGCGCTGTAACATGGTCGAGATTTTGCATCATTTCGATGTTTTGATCCATCGTTTTCGCAAAGCCGATGCCGGGATCTAATATAATCTGATCATCCGGAACACCCGCTTTTTTCGCAATCGTAATACTTTCATATAAATCATTTAAACAGTCTCTCATAAAGTTTCCGTAATCCATCTCTTCCCGATTATGCATTAAAATAATCGGCACACCTGTTTCGGCAGCAGCCGCAGCAATTTCCGGATCTTTTTTTGCTCCCCAAATATCGTTAATAATTGATGCGCCTGCTTCAACCGCTTTAAACGCTGTTTTTGCTTTATATGTATCAATGGAAATCGGTACGTTTATTGATTGGGTGACCGCTTCAATTATAGGCTGTACCCGGGCGATTTCCTCTTCAGCAGAAACCGGCGTGTGTCCGGGGCGCGTCGACTCCCCGCCGATATCAATGATGTGTGCGCCATCATGGACCATTTGGACAGCGTGACGGACAGCAGCTTCCGCTTCATTGAAATTCCCCCCATCCGAAAACGAATCGGGCGTCGTATTTAAAATACCCATCACATATGTCTGCTTATGAAAATCAAGTTTGTATTGTCCGGCTTTCATTTTTGCTTATCGCTCCTTTTTTTTATTTTAACACGAAAAAAAACCAGACTGCACGAAGCAGTCCGGTTGAAATACGTATTAATCGAATTGGTAAAGCGGTGTGCTAAGGTAGCGTTCGCCGTTTGATGGAAGAATCGCCAATACTTTTTTGCCTTTGCCAAGTTCTTTTGCGACTTGAACAGCAGCTGCAATCGCTGCACCGGAAGAAATGCCGCCAAGGATTCCTTCTTCGCGCGCTACACGGCGTGACGTTTCAAATGCTGTATCGTTGTCAATTTGAATGACTTCATCGTAAATTTTTGTATCAAGAATCGCTGGAACGAAGCCCGCGCCGATTCCTTGAATTTTATGCGGTCCTGGTTTACCGCCTGAAAGAACCGGTGAATCTTTCGGTTCAATCGCATAAATTTTCACATTTGGCCATTTTTCTTTAATGACCTGTCCTGCGCCTGTAATGGTTCCGCCTGTACCGATTCCGGATACGAATGCGTCAAGCTGGTCAAACTGCTCAACGATTTCTTTCCCTGTTGTACGGCGGTGGATCTCAGGATTTGCTTCGTTTTCGAATTGCTGCGGCAAGAAGTAGCCATTAGCATCAGCCAATTCTTTCGCTTTGCGGATCGCGCCGCCCATTCCTTCTGGTCCTGGAGTCAATACAAGCTCTGCACCGTAAGCGCGAAGCAAGTTACGGCGCTCCATGCTCATTGTTTCCGGCATAACCAAAATCGCTTTGTATCCTTTAGCAGCTGCGATCATCGCAAGACCGATTCCTGTGTTGCCGCTTGTCGGTTCAATTAATGTGCCGCCTGGCTTCAAATTCCCTTTTTCTTCCGCTGCTTCGATCATCGCAAGCGCGATCCGGTCTTTTACACTGCTACCCGGGTTCATGTATTCAAGTTTCACGTATACTTCCGCGCTGTTTTCATCCACTACATTGTTCAATCTTACGACCGGTGTTTGACCGACTAATTCTGCTACTGAATTCGCTACGCGTACCATTAATTACTTACCTCCATTTAAATGCCGAGTATTTTCATTGGTTATATAGAATTTAACAGCTTTTGATTGAAAAGTCAATCATTTTGATTAAGTTCGCTATGAGAAAGAGAAAAACCTGCCAATAATGACAGGTTTTCAAAAATCACGCTTCTTCTTTCAATTGCTCAAGTTCTTCTTTTGTAAACATATATTGTTCATTGCAGAAATGACATTGCGTTTCCGCACCGCCGTCTTCTTCAATCATTTCCTGGATTTCATTTTTCCCAAGACTCGCAATCGCATTGCCGAAACGCTCTTTTGAACATGTACATTCAAATTGAACAGGCATCGTCTCTAAAAACTTTACATTCCCTTCACCAAGAATGTACGTCAAAATTTGCTCCGGGTTCATCCCTTTTTCAATCAGTTTTGAAATAGGTTCCATATTCGTAATGCGCTCTTCTAATGTCGTAATGGTCGCATCATCTGTATTCGGCATAAGCTGAATAATGAAGCCGCCCGCTGCGAGAATCGTATTATCCGGATTGACGAGCACCCCTACCCCTACTGACGACGGCACTTGTTCAGATACGGCAAAATAGTAGGTGAAATCTTCCCCGAGTTCACCAGAAACGATTGGTGTTTGCCCGCTGAAGTTTTCGCGCAGACCAAGATCCTTCACGACGGTCAGCATGCCGTCAGTTCCAACTGCCCGGCGCACATCGAGTTTACCTTGTTCGTTTAAGTCAAAGTGTGTCTGTGGATGCGTAATATAACCGCGGACGTTTCCGTTTGCGTCGCTGTCGACCAAAATTGGACCAGCTTCTCCGCCGCCTTCAATTTTCAGGGTGATCTTTTCCTTCCCCTTCATCATCGCACCCATCATGACACCGGCTGTCATAGAGCGTCCAAGTGCCGCAGAAGCTGTCGGCCATGAACCATGTCTTCTTTGCGCTTCACCGACTGTGTTTGTTGTATCCACCGCATAGGCGCGTACCTGGCCGTCAAACGCCAATGCTTTTACTAAATAATCGCTCACGATCATCTTCCTTTCATACATTTCGTTTATAAATTAACAAAAGACCTTTCAACGTTAAATCTGGATCAACGACGTCAATCATATCGCATTCTTTTGCAATAAGGGAAGCGAGACCTCCTGTAGCAATAACAGTAGGGTCCGCGTTATTTTCTTTATTTTCTTTTTTTATCCGGCTGACAATTCCCTCCACCTGGCCGACGTATCCATATAAAATACCCGCCTGCATGGCAGAGACAGTATTTTTGCCGACGATTGCTTCAGGACGGGAAATTTCGATGCGCGGAAGCTTGGAGGCACGCGTATAAAGAGCTTCGGTTGAAATACCGACTCCCGGCGCAATGGCCCCACCCATATAATGTCCCTTTTCATCGACATAACAATACGTTGTCGCTGTACCAAAATCAACAATAATAAGCGGTGAGCCATATTCATGAATACCCGCTACCGCATTGACGATCCGGTCCGCACCAACTTCGCGCGGATTTTCATATTTAATATTCAAACCCGTTTTGACTCCCGGTCCGACAACAAGCGGCTTGACATGAAAATATTTTTCACACATCCGCTCCAGCGCAGCCATAATTGGAGGAACGACAGAGGAAATGATGACCCCTTCAATATGCTCAAACTGAAGACCGTCATGCTGAAATAAACTTTTAATCATCATGCCGTATTCATCTTCTGTTTTATTACGGTTAGTTTCGATGCGCCAGTGGTGCTTTAGTTCTTCCCCTTCATACACACCGAGCACAGTATTTGTATTCCCCACATCCAGTACAAAAATCAACGTTCTCACCACACCTGTTCGTCTAGTTTATCGTGTTTCATCATACCATATTCCCTAAAAATGAAGAAAAAAGACGTCCGAAAAGAATGCTTTTCGGACGTCTGTTTGATTATGCTTTCGGTTCTCCGCCATTTGGAGGATTTTTAAGATCATCGCGCACTACCGCTGCTTCATCAGCTTCCGCCGGCAAATTCGTTGTTTCCGTTGCCGGTGTTCCTTCTGTCGCTTCTGTTTCTTCCGTGGGTGCTGCGTTGTCTTTTGATCCTTCTTCACTATCAGAATTGTAATTTCGTTCCGGCAGTGTACCATGATCAGACAGATGTTTAATTTGTGCTGCATCAAGCGTTTCAATTTCAAGAAGAGTATTCGCAATGAGTTCAAGCTTATCGCGATTTTCTGTCAAAATTTGTTTCGCACGTGCATAGCACTCTTTAATAATCGTTTGAATTTCCGTATCAATTTCATAAGCAATGCGGTCCGAATAATTTTGTTCGCTGTTAAAGTCGCGTCCTAAAAATACCTGGCCCTGCGACTGCCCGAATTGAAGCGGTCCAAGTTTGTCACTCATACCGAATTCCGTCACCATGCGGCGGGCAATACCTGTCGCACGCTGGAAGTCATTATGAGCACCTGTTGACACTTCACCGAAAATAATATCTTCCGCCACACGGCCTCCGAGAAGTCCGGTGATTTTATCAAGAAGTTCCGGCTTTGTCATGAAATAACGATCTTCTTTCGGAAGCATAACCGCATAGCCGCCTGCTTGTCCACGTGGAACGATCGTTACTTTATGCACCATATCCGCTTCATCAAGGACAAGCCCGATGACGGTATGGCCGGCTTCATGGAATGCGACAATCTTCCGCTCTTTCTTAGAAATGACGCGGCTCTTTTTCGCCGGACCGGCTATTACACGATCCGTCGCTTCATCCACATCAGTCATATCGATTTTTTTCTTATCTGAACGAGCAGCTACCAGTGCTGCTTCGTTTAATAAGTTTTCAAGATCCGCACCTGAGAATCCTGGTGTACGCTGCGCAATGGCTTTCAGATCCACCGATTCATGGAGAGGTTTGTTGCGCGCATGAACGCGGAGAACCGCTTCACGGCCATTTACGTCCGGACGGTCTACCGTAATTTGGCGGTCAAATCGTCCCGGACGAAGGAGTGCAGGGTCAAGAATATCCGCGCGGTTTGTCGCCGCAATCATGATAATTCCTTCATTTGCACTGAAGCCGTCCATTTCAACGAGAAGCTGGTTAAGCGTCTGCTCACGCTCATCATGACCACCGCCAAGACCGGCGCCGCGCTGACGTCCGACCGCATCAATTTCGTCGATAAAAATGATACATGGCGAATTTTTTTTCGCGTTTTCGAACAAGTCCCGCACACGTGATGCACCGACACCGACAAACATTTCAACGAAGTCGGAACCACTGATAGAGAAAAACGGCACACCTGCTTCACCGGCTACTGCTTTTGCCAGCAAAGTTTTACCTGTACCCGGAGGACCTACTAGAAGAACCCCTTTTGGAATACGGGCACCAAGCTCCGAAAACTTGCGGGGGTCTTTTAAAAATTCAACAACCTCAACAAGTTCTTGCTTTTCTTCATCTGCTCCGGCTACATCATTGAAGCGGACTTTTTTCTTTTCATCATTGTAAAGGCGCGCTTTACTTTTACCGAAATTCATGACTCGGCCGCCACCGCCGCCTTGCGCCTGATTCAGTAAGAAGAAGAAGAAAATAAAAATAATGAGGAATGGGATGATCGTTGTGAAAAACTGCACCCATCCGCTTGTTTCTTTAGCAGGAAGAATATTAACTTCCGCATTCTGAGCTGCTTCATTGATCTGGTTAAGCATTGAATCATTGCCCGTCACATACGTAACGAACACTTCGTTATCCGCTGCACCCTTCAGCTCACCGCGTATTTCATATACATTACGCTCCGGCTGCATCGTAAAGGTTTCAACGTCATCTTGCTCAAGATGAGTCAAGAATTCATTATACGTAATATTATTCGTTGGTGCGTTATTGTTGTTGAAGTAACTGACAACACCAATAATCACAAGAAAAACGAGTAAATAAAATATAGTGTAGCGAAAAATTCTGTTCATCCCTTACCTCCTCCCGAGAAAAAACTGACTATATGCAATGTTATCATACCAAAAGTGGGGGTTACAACTATTTGAACCTTCTTTCAGCCTACTCAATGCGCCCATTTATTCCCCTTCAGCCGCCATATAAATAGCGGGTTTTAACACGCCGATATACGGAAGGTTGCGATAGCGCTCTGCGTAATCAAGGCCATACCCGACAACAAATTCATCCGGAACAGTAAAGCCGATCATATCCGCTTTAATCTTCGCTTTCCGGCCGGTCGGCTTATCAAGAAGCGTGACTATTTTCACTGATTTTGCTTTCCGATAATGGAACAATTCTGCCAAGTAGCTTAATGTCAGACCGCTGTCAATAATATCTTCAATAATTAACACGTCGCGTCCTTCCACAGATGTGTCCAAATCTTTAACAATTTTCACTTCACCTGACGACACGGTTGACGCCCCGTAGCTGGATACATCCATAAAATCAATTTCAAGATGCGTATCAACCCGTTTAATGAGGTCTGACATGAAAGGCATCGCACCTTTTAATACGCAGACAAAAAGCGGAAAGCGGTCTTTATATTCTGCTGTCAGCTCCGCGCCGAGTTCCTTTACTTTTGTCTGTATTTCCTCTTCGGAAATAAGCACTTTTTCAATATCGTTGCTTAACAATAGATTTTCCTCCCAGAATTGGATCATTCCTTTTCATAAATCAACAGCAGATGTCCCGTGTTCTCGTGAAGGGATTTGCGCAGTTCCGGTACCCACAGCACCGTTCCATCCGCATCCGTCACGACCGGCATATGATCCCGGTGCGCTAATGGAACCTTTTCATCAATCATTAAACGGGCCAGCTTTTTCGAACCACTCATCCCTTTTAACTGAATTTTATCACCATCCTGCCGTGTCCTGATACAGATCGGCCACTTGACGTGATCCGGATTCAATTGAAAACATTCTGCTTCGGGCGGACAATCCTGTTGTGTTCGAATGGTGAATCTGCCGCCTGCCGGCCAGTATACGGAGTCACCTGGAAAAAGAAAGAATGGATCTCTCTTTTTTTCCACATCATCCGTTGCAAATGAAAGCAGGCAGAAGTCACCGTTTTTTCGGACAATAAGGCCGGATGGAAGGCTTAATTTCCCCGATGGAGCAGATGATTGGAGCAGCTGCAAAATGTGCTGAATATGTAGAAAAGAAAACGCTGTTTTTCCATGATAAAGATAGTTTAATATTAGTTGAATCGCCCTTCTTTGTAAAGGCAAAGGCATTGCTTTAAACGGATCGATCTGCAGAGTTACTTCTGCTTCCCCCCAGGTGGTAAAATTCTTGATTTCCTCCCGGGCAAGCGACTGTAAAAAATCTTCATCTTCTTTTCTTTCTGCAGCAAAACGCTGTACATGAACATGCGCTTTTTTATTTTCATGCTTGATGAAAGGTAAAACTGTATGCCGGAAACGATTGCGTGTATAGTCCTGTTTCTCATTGCTCGGATCTTCCCGATACAAAATATTATGTGATTTACAGTAATTTGAAATATCTTCTTTCGTCACCGCCAGAAACGGCCGAATGACCTTCCCCGCTCCCAGCGGGCGGACAGCTGGAATACCCGTGTATGTAAATGAGCCTCTTGTCAGCTGCATGAACACGGTTTCGATTTGATCATCTGCGTGGTGGGCTGAGGCCAGCTTATCAGCTCGAAGTTCCGACATGGCATGTTCAAAGAAAGAATAACGAACACTCCGGGCCGCTTCTTGAATGCCTGCGCCTGTTCTTGTCATTTCAGCTCTTGTGTCCATCTGACCGCCTTTAAAGGGGATGTTCCGCTCCCGGCAATACGACTCGACAAATAACAAATCTTCGTACGATTCACTTCCCCGCAGCATATGGTCAACATGAATGACACTGATGCGAATGGCGAATTCTACTCGATGCTCATATAAAAAATGAAGCAGCGCCATCGAGTCAGAACCTCCGGAAACAGCGGCTGCCACATGATCGCCCGGTTGAATGAGTCCGTTCAAATGAATAAACTTTTTCACCATTTCTTTAAAAGACTGCATAATTCCCGCTCCGCTCTACATCATTTCTTTCAGTGTAACAAAAAAAAGAAAGATTATGACGGTTAAAATGATGAACAAAACGGGCCATTTTCTTGATTTTTTCTTCTTTTTTGTGCTCCTCCTCAATGGTTCCCTCCCAGATAAGCAAATCAGCAATTCTTTTTTCATCATCATGGCACTGTCGTATTGACCATGTAGCGCATTTTTTAATATTGGTGCCGCCATGCGAAGAACCGGTGAAGACTCGATAATGCTAATCAGACGGTCAAGCTGCCCGGCAGCGGCCTGAACTTCCTTTTTGTGCACCAGAGCGATCGTTAAAACCGAAGCAGCAAATAAATCATAAGCAGGCTCTGCTTCTCGCGATCCTGAATGCCATGCTGCCCGGTCATAAAGAGACGTATATTCTTTAACGGAACGTCCCTGTTTCGTAATACCGCCCATATCCACCGCCCGAATCGTGTGGGCAGACCCTGAAACAATAAAATTTTCAGGCTTTAAGTCTCCCATTATTTTTCCCGACTGATGGAGCGGTGCTAAAAAGTCAAGCAGACGAATTAGAATAATAAAGCTCCACTCCTCTTTTTTGCTTCTCATAAATGTATGCAGCATCATCCCATCGATATATTCCATAATATAAAAAGGATAAATAACTCCGTCTTTTTCCACATCATCCGCCTCAATAAAAAAAGGTCCGGGAGATGCTCCCCTGACCCGTTCCAGTGATTTCAGCGTATTCGTCTCAGACGCAACTTCAGAAGAGCCGGCAAATTTTAATGCGGCCTGTCCGATCGCCCCTGTCACAAGATAAACGACTCCGTTAGCGCCGCGGCCGATTTCCCGGTCCACCCGCCACTTATGACCGGTCCATTTCCCATGCAGGACTTCTCCAGGCACTGCTTCATATCGATTTTTCATCGTACTCATCCATTTCAAAAAATGAAGAGAGCGCCTGTCTGATCGCGGGACCAGTCGGCGTTATACCGCCTGAAGCAAGATGGGGAAACGATTCGGCTATTTTGTTTGCATTTGTTGTCCAGCCGATCCGCTCTTCCGCCGCACCGTATTTCCCGGGAAATGTCCATAATGAAAAAGCGGAATGTCCTCTTCTGGACTGCATACTGACTGACAAATCGTACAGCGCTTCTTTCACAGCAGGCAGCTTCGATTTCATACTGGCGCTCATATCGGTTAATACAAGAAGTTTTAACGTAGATTCTTCCCCAATGTCCTCTACTTTCTCCGCAATCTCACTTCTTTTTTCAGGCGGCAGTGACTCGACACTTGCGTCATTGTTTAAAATTTCCCGCAGCTCTTGATTAATAATGCTGTAAATCGTTCCTGTCATTGCCTGCCGTGTCACGTTGACAACAGTCTCTGATAAAGAACGCACCTCTACAATTCGGCTTTCTCCGCCGCCGGATTTGGCTATCGCTTCAATTTCTTCCAGCCCTTCTGTCCGGCCGCTGTCACCGATAATGCCGATTACATTCACTGTAATGCCATACTGCAATGCGAGTGCTGCCATTGCAGCCGGATCTTCGCCTGCATTCGAACCGCCATCTGTCAATAAAAGCAGCTGTTTGATCGTCCCTATCTTCATGATCGTCTCCGCCTTTCATCTTTTTCCTCATGTTCGACGGAAATAAGTAAAATTATACAGCCCGTCGTCTGGAAGGCCGCTTTTTCTTTTTCTCAGACGGCTCAATATCATAAACAGGAATGGCAGCCCATTCCGGCAAATTATGTTCCACACGCGCGATGCATAATGTCATATCATCTTTAATTACGCCAGACTGTGTGCGGATGACTTCATCCATTAGCAAATCAGCAAACTGCTGCGGATCATTCGTTTCAATTGATTTAATTTTCCGCTTCATCCACATATCCGCATTTTCAATGAAATCAGGTCCTTCAAACACACCGTCACTCATCATAATGAGCAAATCACCAGATTTCAGCTGTTCATGAACCGTTTCCACTTCAAATTGCTGCAGTATACCGATCGGCAGATTTCCTGCTTCTACCTCGACTACTTGATCGCCGCGTTTAATAAAGCTCGGCGCTGAGCCCACTTTTAAAAAGACTGTTTTGGCATCCTGCAAATCAATAATGGCTAAATCCAGCGTTGAAAATACTTCATCATTGGTTCGCAGCGATAAAATGGAGTTGATCGATTTCACGGCTACTTTTTCTTCAATGCCCGATTGTAAAATTTTCTTCAGCAAACTGATCGCTGCACTGCTTTCATCATGCGCTCTGTTCCCATTGCCCATTCCATCACTGATAGCGAGAGCAAATTTCCCGGTGCCGATTTCAATCGCTGAAAACGAATCACCCGATACGAGTCCTCCGCCTTTTGCAGCATGCGCAAGACCCGTAACAACACGGAATGCCTTTGCAGATCTAAATACACTTCTCAATCCAGACCCGTCTTTTTGCTCACGGACAACAATGACGTATTCATCCAGTAAATCGGACAAAATCGGCGCAATAATTTTTTCACTTTCCCCATGTCCTGAGGAATACGGAATCGTCATTTCAATGTCAATCGCGCCTTTTTGAACATTGAACACGTCAATGTCGGTAATTTCCATTCCAAACGATTCGATTGCCGCAGTTATTCTTTCTTCCTGCGTGTAATGTGCTACCTCTTCCCTCTGCATTTCCGCTGCAAAGTCTCTCATCACTTTCGATACCCCTTCAAGCTGATCCGCCACAATTTTGCGGCTGTCCCGCATTTGCTGCTTTAATTTTTTATTCGCCTTGTAATACGTCATCTGCGAGCGAATCTCTTCTTCCACACGCGCCGGGCGAAAACAGCGGGATTCAAGTTCTTTCGCCAGATGCGGTGACAGGGACTCCTTTCCGGAATCGGCTTCTTCAAGCACATTTTTCATCAACTCATATGTTTCTTCAAATTGATGCGCCCAGCACTGCTCTTTTTTAAAGCACGTCTGGCACGTTTTTTCCGTAATGCCGCTTAAAAACAAATCAATTTCTCTTTCTTCTCCTTCATACTGATGCTTTGACTGAGAAAAGCTGTTGGCCAGCGCGTCAAACAAATCTGAGAATTTTCCCATTCGGTCTGCTGTGACATCCCTTATTTTCCGCAAATACCGCTGTTGTTCGATCGAGTGCTCTGTCGTTCCGGGAATCAATCTAGATACATGGTCAGTCCATGCTTTTGGCGTCATCAATAAAAGCAGCGCGGCCACAGCGGATTCGTAAAAAGTCGTCATATTCGTGACGTCTCCTTCACCGTAAAAGCCGGCCAGCACCGTGGCAGCCATTAATCCGGAAACGGCGCCGCCGCGCTTCCACTCTTTAAATAAACCGCCAAGCAGCCCCGCGAAGGCAAGAATGCTCATTTCATGAAAGTCGTGGATGCCCGCCAAGCTTAAAATAAGTCCGCTCACAACGCCGGCGGCTGATCCGAAGGCAGCTCCGGACAAAAAGGAAATGGCGGTCACGATATATCTGGCCGCAATGTGGTCAGCCGCAAGTCCGCCTATCGTCCATCCGATCATTCCTGTAGCTGCTGATGCGAAAACAATGAGTAAACCGATCCATTCTTCTGTTTTTAATGTACGAATTCGCCCCGATAAGGATAAAAACGGCAGACACTGCATAAAGATAAGCGTCAGCACAAATGCAAGCGATGCCTCCACTGCCGCCAGCACAAGATCATACGCCGGTAAAAATTCCGGACCATTCATCGTATAAGCCAGAATACTCTTCACCGCCAAAATGGTGAAGAAAACAAAAAATGGAACAGGCGCCGTTTCTCCTTTATGAATGGATTTAAATAGACGATGGAAAATAAGAAAGCAAAATAATACGGCAAATGTGCCGGCCGCATTCACCATTGAAATAGAAAATGCTCCTGCAAGGACAGATACAAACACACGCGGAGCCATATCTTTTTTCATCATAAAGACAGCCGCAAAAAAAGATAATGCAAATGGAGAAAGCTGTGAAAGCAATAAAGCCCGTCCAAATAAAAAGCCCGCCGGAAACAACACCCAGCCGCGATCAAGTAAAAAAAACGCTGCTTTTCCCGCAAATCCGCTGCCCAACTTCCGGTCCAAAACTGCCTCTCCAGTCACCCCGTATTCCGCTCTTTGCAACCCAACCCACTCCCCTTTTTATTCATTACGCAAAAGTATAAAAGATAGCAGGTTCAAACTTTGTCAAACGAAGGAAACATTTTCTAAAAATCGTTCGACAAATTAACTTTTGCTATTTTCAAAAATAATGTTGACTTTTTATTCACTCACAGTTATTATAGTTTTTGTGCTGTAAGACAAAAGCACATTACTTGGCGGTGTAGCTCAGCTGGCTAGAGCGTACGGTTCATACCCGTGAGGTCGGGGGTTCGATCCCCTCCGCCGCTATTATTAAAAGGCTGAAACGGCCGTTTAGCTCCGACAGGCATAAGACCCGAGGAGTGGAACGTTGAAGCTGGACAACACATTTTATTATTACGGCCCCTTGGTCAAGCGGTTAAGACACCGCCCTTTCACGGCGGTAACACGGGTTCGAATCCCGTAGGGGTCATACACTAAAAAAGACAGCCCAAAAGTCCATTTCCACTGACTTTTGGGCTGTTTTTTCATATTTCGATGGCCGGATTTATATTATTTCCGGCCGTCCATCTGCCATCAACCGTGCTAATGCTTATGGGACATTGAGATAATCTCTATCCATAAATTAGAGATAATATTCTTTGTGATTATGCGGTAAAAAAATCATACCCGATTCCCGGCTGTTCACTTAAATGAATAATCGGACCTTGAAAGGGAAACGATTCGGTACCGCTGTCTTCCAGCCACAACGGCGCATCAAGATCAACTTTTAAAATATTTGGATGTGCACAGGCCAGATGAGCCGCTGCGAGAACCCCGGGGCCACTTTCCATCATACTGCCAATCATACACGGAATTCCTCCTGCTTCCGCAATATCCGCAATTTGCATTGCCCTCATGATGCCTCCTGTTTTCATCAACTTAATATTCAGCCAGTCTGCCGCTTTTTTTTGAACGATTTCCAATGCCTGCCCAGGTGAAAAAACACTTTCATCTGCCATAATCGGCGTGCAGACGCGTTCTGTTACATACTTTAATGAGTCAATGTCTCCAGCGGGAACGGGCTGTTCAACAAATTCGATCTTGAACTCTGCTTTTTCCCACCCGGCAATCATTTGAACCGCCTCTTTTTTATTCCATCCCTGATTGGCATCGACGCGCATCCGAATCGATGTTCCGACAGCTTCACGGATCGCTTTTATCCGTTCATTATCTTTTTTCGTGTCCATCCCCACTTTTATCTTTAACGATTTAAATCCCTTTCCGATACTTTCCAGCGCATCCTGTACCATCGTTTCTGTTTCATTCATACTGATGGTCATATCGTTTTCAATCGTATTCGTTTTCCCGCCCAGCAGCTGGTAAAGCGGCATGTTGAGCCGCTTGGCATAAGCATCAAATAACGCAATCTCAAGACCCGCCTTTGCACTTGTGTTTCCAATGCAGGAGCGCTGAACAATTCGGGAAAGAGCGGAAATGCTTAAGATGTTTTTTCCAATTAAAGCAGGGGACAAAATGGTTTTGACCGCTGCCTCAATGCTGTGAATCGAATCACCTGTAATGATCACGGCCGGCGAGGCCGTCCCGACTCCCTGTGTACCATCTTCAAGCATAACGCGGATGACCGCCGTCTCAATCGAACTCACCTTTCGCAGCGCTGTTATAAATGTCTTTTTTAACTTGATTTGATGCCGCTCTACGCTCACATTGCTTATTTTCAAGATGATCCGCCTTTCTATAGATGATGATATACATTATCCCTTTCATCATCCCCATAGAACAAGACACGCATCATTTTAGACAAGGCCGATACATTCCTGACTCTTTTACATATAAAAATAGGACCTGAATATCGGCATTCAGGTCCAGAGAAAAATAAGTGCAATTATCCTATATCGTCAGGCAGCAATGTTAACCGCGTCTTCCGCCTCTTCCGCCGCGGCGTGAGTCCGTTTGACGCTTTAACGTTGAAATGCGTTCTTCGCTGTCTTTCAAGAAACGGGCCATCTTCGCTTCAAAGTTTTCGACTGGCGGCTGTCCTCCGCTGCGTGGTCCTTTTTGACGGAAATCACCCTGGCGCTGTGGACGAGGACGATATTGCGTTTGCGGCGGCGGATTGTCTTTTGCTTTACGGATGGACAAACCAATTTTGCCGTCTTTCTCAACATTCAATACTTTTACTTCCACTTCATCGCCGACAGTCAGGTGATCATTAATGTCTTTGACATAATTATCCGCCACTTCACTAATATGAACGAGACCAGTCGAACCTTCCGGCAATTGTACGAATGCACCAAATTTTGTAATGCCGGTCACTTTACCCTGTAACTTGCTGCCCACTTCGATTGACATAAAAAAATTGTTCCTCCTTAAAATTGTTCGAACTTTACTTATTATTATAGTACGTAAAAAAAGCGTGTCAACAAGACACTGCTTTCTTTACTCTTTTGCTTCCTGCTCTTTTTGATCCGTTTCTGGAATATTAAAGATAATTTCGTTCTCTTCAGACATGAAATAATATTTCCGAGCGAGGTCCGCAATATACTCATCGTCCTTCAGCCTCTCCAATTCTTCCTCTGACAGCTTTTCCTGCTGTTCAAGCTGAGCGAGCTGCTGCTTTGCTTCAGCCAGCTTTTCTTCTTTTGCTGCCAGACTGGCGGATTGCGATAAGACAGCGGAAAGCATCGCACCAAGAATCATAAGAGCGATTACCCCAAAAGCGGCCAATCGCCGCATGAGTTTTCGTTTATGCTGCAGTTTAAACATTGATTTTTTTTCTTGCGTCGATAGGAACGTATTTTTCAATGATGACACTTTTTCCCGGTTCAACCCGCGCATCGCAGTTCCTCCACCAATCATTTTTTTAAGCGGCCAATTGCCGCCCACGGTCGTAATAAGATTTTCTTTAGTATCCATAATAATAGAAAATGACACATTCTTGCAAGGGAAACCGTGATTTTCATGATGAATCGGACTGGCCATACAATGAAAATATTGACAATGCCTTGTACCATATTAAACAGAAACCGGCATAACAGAAATACACCATTTACGACAGGAAGAAAAAAGCGCCTGATAAACAACCCATATACAGCCAATCCAAATAACAAAAATAAAAAGAAAGGAAGCCTTACTTGTCCATCGTTTACTTTATATAAAGCGGTAAACAGCAAAAGCGCATAACCGCTCCAAAACAAGCTGTCTCCTAAAAAAAGAAGCGCTGTTTTCTGGGGCCTGATCCGCCGGTACACTTCAAGAAGCATTCCAAAACAACAGCCCATCGCGGCCATTAAAAGCGCCGTTTCCACTTGAGTATCGAGATTCATTTTGATCGTCTAAAAAGCGACATCCCCGTACTGCTTTCCACATATAAAAACGAACTGATCCGGCCTTCGATGGCGGCTTTTTTGTTGACGGTGTCAAAATGTTTCATTTTCAGCCCGCTTCCTTTCACTTTTAATTTGCCCATCACCGTCTGCAGCAAAAATTCCGAACTGTCAAATCGCTCCACTTGCTGAACACCCGTAAGTTCAATTGTTTTACGCCCGTCCATTTTCACCGTATGCTCCTGCTTCATGTCCAAATTATCCATCCCCTTCCGCAATGTCTCTATCTCAAACAATATGCAAAAAGGGACCGTTTTATGAAAAAAACACCCGTTCTTTTTTGAACGGATGCTTTCCTTCTTATTCGGGCAGTTGTTCTTCCTTCAACAAATCATACATGCCTGCCGCTTCTTCTTTTTTCGTTGTGTCCAGCAGCTTTTCAACTCGGACTGTCATAATGCGGCGGCCAAGACGGATTGTCAGCTCATCGCCAAGTTTCACATTTGAACTTGCTTTTCCTTCTATACCGTTAATTAAAATCCGGCCCTGATCCGCTACTTCTTTGGCCAATGTACGGCGTTTAATAATACGCGATACTTTTAAAAATTTATCCAATCTCATGTTCGTCTCTCCTCTTTTTTCGCCTCATCCCAAAAAGCATCCAGTTCTTCGAGCGTAAACGCTGCGAATGGCCGCCCGCTTTCGTTTACGCGGTCTTCGACATAGCCAAATCGGCGCCGGAATTTACTGTTGATGGAAGCGAGTGATTCCTCCGGGTATATGCCGTAAAAACGCGCGACATTAATAAATGAAAAGAGGACATCGCCAAATTCCTCATTGATACTCGCGGTATTGCCCATGTCTGCTTCAGCCAGAAACTCCGTCCACTCTTCTTTTACCTTTTCAATCGCACCCTTTGCATCATCCCAGTCAAACCCGGCCTTTGCCGCCTTTTTCTGAATTTCATACGCTTCAAGCAGTGCCGGCAGTCCTTTCGGGATTCCGTCAAACCAGCGTTCCTGTGGATTGCCTTTTTCCGCCGCTTTGATTTCCTGCCAGTTCACTTTCACATCCTCTGCCGTTTCGACGCTTACACCGCCAAATACATGCGGGTGGCGGCGGACCATCTTGGCAGAGGTGGATTGAATAACATCCTCGATCGTAAACATGCCTTCATCTTCCCCAATTTGGGCATGAAGAAGTACTTGCAGGAGCACATCACCAAGTTCGCCGGTCATTGCCTCATCGTCTTCTTCATCAATGGCTTCAAATAATTCGTATGCTTCTTCAATTAAATACTTTTTTAATGAAGAGTGGGTCTGTTTCAAATCCCATGGACATCCGCCATCCGGGTCACGAAGACGGGCAATAATGTTACGCAGTACAGAAAACTCACGATATGTGTCCTCTTCTTTTTGAACAGGCGGTATGTATACGCTTGTTAAGTTATTAAGGGCCACATCATGATCCAGCTCATAAAGCGGAACCGTTTTTAACACTTCATTTTTACTTCCGGCTGCCGTTACAATCGTTACTTCATGTTCATCCGGATATTTTTCCATGAGTGTCAATTTCACATCAGAAGCCACATACGAGTCGTACACTTGAGCGATAATGACATGACCGAAAATGTGAAGATCATCGCGCTGTAATGCTGTCCCATCCAACAGCTGAAACCCGTCTGCGGGATCTATTTCAACACTGGCAAACAGCGCATCCAAAAAGCTTTGTCCGCCTGCAATCGTTACCTCCACTTCACCGGCATGTTTTCGTTCAAGAAGCAGCTGAACAGTTTTTTCAGCGGCCATTGGATGTCCGGGAACGGCATATACTATAGGTTCAGCTGCTGACTTTTCAAGGAGCAGATCCACAATTTCTTCATATACAGCCTCAAATTGATCATGGCGCTCATACACATCATCAAAGCTTTCAAAGTGAATTCCTTCTGCTTGCAGCGCGGAGACAACCGGGTGGTCCTTCGTTCTAAGCCAGACCGTTTTCGATTCTTTTAAAAGACGGTACACACCAAGCGGCATTTGATCGAGATCTGCCGCTCCCAGTCCGACAATCGTTATTTTTTTCGTCATTGCACGTCACATCCTCATATTGCGCTTTGCCTTCCAGTTAATGATTTTCGATCCGAAAGGCAAGAATCGCAGTTCATCTTCATTCAACACTTTCCATTTTACCATGAAAGCAATAAACAGACAGATTCCGAGCAGCGCACCGCCTATTGCCGTCAAACCGTTCATAACCCGGTCCCCCTCTTCCGGGAGTAAAAGCTGAACCAATAAGAAAACAACAGCAGCCATGACAAAGGAGGCTGTCGTTGTTTTCAACATAAACACTCCCGTAAACAGCGGCTCCACTTGATTTTTTCTTACAATGACAGCTAAAACCAAAACGCCGGCGAGCAGGGAACACACTGTTGCCATTGAGGCGCCATATAATCCGTAATGCGGAATCAAAAATGCATTAGCGGTCCATTTAAAGATAATGGCAATCGCAGTTCCGGCTGCCGGCATCCAATCATTCCCGTTCCCCTGTAAAATAGCATTCATCGTTGACATAATGGAATAAAAAAAGATCGCCAGCCCAAACACAGCCAGTACACCAGACCCGTCTTTTGTCTCAAATAACATCGTATTAAGTGGAATCATGATAGCCGCAAGACCGCTTGAAGCAGCCAGCCCAAGTGCAAAACAGACCCTCAGTGCTGTCCGGCTGTAAGCTGCAGCAGCACGGGAATCTTTTTCTTTCACCGATTTTGTGATGAATGGTACAGCTGTTAACGCAATGGAAACGGATGCAGCCACACCGAGCTGAAGCATCGGCTGCCCGCGGTCATACACGCCTTTCCATTGCTTCGCCTCTTCTGCCGGCATACCGGATGATACAAGCCCACTGTACAGCTGAAACGAATCAGCAAGCTGCAGCATCACAAGTGTTAAAGCAGATAGACAAACAGCGCTGCCTCTAATCATCATCGTTTTCATCATTTGGACATCCAGCTGCATCGGGGTAAAATCTTTCCTTTTCCTGCTGTACAGCCACAGTACTCCGACCGATGCAGTCATTCCAAGCAAGGAGCCGGCAACCGCACCGAAACCGACATCATAAAGGGTCCGTCCTGAAAAGACAATATAAGAGGAAATTAGTAAAATGCATACTATGCGAATAGATTGTTCAGCTATTTGTGACACTGCTGTCGGCATCATTTTTCCCTCACCTTGAAATGCACCTCTCCGGACGGTCATATACGGCATGGCCAAAAAGAAGAAAGCACTTAGCTGAATAAGCGGTTTCAGCTGTCCATCGCCCATTGCTGAAGCCATCCAGTCTGCAGAAATAAAAATAATGATGAAATAAATTATTCCGATTAAACTAATCGTAAAAAAAGCTGTCTGGATCAATGCGTGTTTTGATTTTTCATCTGACTCGGCCATGCAGCGCGAAACCACAATGGGAAAGCCCGACACGGCAAGTCCTGCTGCAATGCCATATAGCGGATATACTTGCTGATAAATATAGAAGCCGGTATCACCGACAATATTTTGAAAAGGGACACGATAAACAGCACTTAATACTTTTACAAATAATGCCGCAATCGTTAACAGCAACGCACCTTTTATCAATTCATTTCTTTCCTTCACACGACCACCTCTGCCACTACTTTACTCATTTCCAGCATTTTTGCAAAGAAAAACCCGGCTCCACAGCCGGGAGTCCGGGTTAACGCTCCATTTGTCTGCCAAAAAAAGCAGCTGCGACAAACGCCGCTTTTTGTTCCGCTTCACCTGCTGACCGATCTTCTGAAAATAACACGACTGCGCCAATCGAGTCTCCGGCCGCAATAATCGGCGCAATGAAATACGATTTAGTCTGAACCATTCGGCCATCGGCAAATTCCACTTCGCGGGTGCCGTTCCCTTCAGCAGAACGCCGCTCTTGAATGACGGTTTCGACGACCGGACCGATTTTCCTTTCAACAAAGTCCTTCTTTTTTACACCGGCTGCTGAGACGATTGTATCCCGATCACAAATTAACACAGAATAATTCAAGCTGTCATACAGCGCATCCGCATACTCCTGTGAAAAATCACCAAGCTCTGTAAACGGCGAATATTTTTTCAAAATGACTTCGCCGTCGCGGTCCACAAAAATCTCCAATGGATCCCCTTCCCGGATACGAAGGGTACGGCGTATTTCTTTCGGAATAACCACGCGGCCAAGATCATCAATTCGGCGGACAATACCTGTTGCTTTCATGTTCAGATGCCTCTCTTTCACCATAAAAATATCAGAACATTTTGCTATGGTGTTAGTATCTTTCAATAAAGGCATTCTATACATCGTGTTATGCTTGTTTTTTTGCGGTCTCAAGCTCGCTGATCAATTCAAACGCAGCATGAAACCAGCCCTGCTCAGGAGCCTTTTTACAATCAATCGTTATTTTCAGTTTTTGTTCATCCATGCCGAGTCCGCACATACGGCCGAACTTGTTGCAGATGGCAAATACTTTTGAGCCGTCTATTTCTTTCGTTCCGTCAGCACTCATTAAAATGGTGACTGTATCCTTGGACTGCTTCATCGATTCCAGCTTCGTTTTTGCTGCATGAACTTTCATTTCCGCCACTTTAAATAAATCCGCCACTTCTGCCGGATAATCGCCAAAACGATCCGTCATCTCTTCCTTTAATTCAGCAATTTCATCAAACGAATCGGCCGAACGGAACCGCTTGTACATATCGATTTTTTGCGCACTGTCCGCAATGTACGAATCGGGGATATAGGCATCAATTGACACATCCACTTCAAATGAAGGCGTCTTATCCTGCATGTCACCGCCGCGTTTTTGTTCGATCGCTTCTTTCAGCATTTGCGAATACAAATCGAATCCGACTGAGTCAATAAATCCGTGCTGCTGTGCGCCAAGCAAGTTTCCGGCACCACGGATTGATAAATCGCGCATGGCAATTTTAAAGCCCGATCCAAGCTCGGTGAACTCTTTAATAGCCTGCAGCCGTTTTTCCGCCGGTTCTGACAGCACTTTGTCTTTTCGGTACATAAAATATGAATAGGCCACACGATTTGAGCGTCCGACACGTCCGCGTATTTGATACAGCTGGGACAGACCCATCCGGTCCGCATCATGTACGACCAGGGTATTAACATTTGGAATATCGACACCCGTTTCGATAATGGTCGTCGTTACCAAAACATCCGATTCTCCTTCTAAAAAGCCAAGAATCACAGCTTCAAGTTCCGTTTCAGTCATTTGTCCATGCGCATACGCAACGCGTGCATCCGGTACAAGCATGGAAATTTCATCGGCACGGCGTTCAATATCTTCCACCCGGTTGTATAAATAAAACACCTGACCGCCGCGGGCAATTTCCCGTTCCACAGCTTCACGTATAAGACCAAGATTATGTTCAACAACATACGTTTGAACCGGGAAGCGGTTTTCCGGCGGCGTTTCAATGACGGACAAGTCGCGGACACCAAGCATGGACATATGAAGTGTCCGAGGAATCGGTGTAGCTGTCAGCGTCAATACATCAACGTTTGTTTTTAACTGCTTAATCTTTTCTTTATGTGTCACGCCAAAACGCTGTTCTTCATCGACAATCAGCAAGCCAAGATCGTGATACTGCACATCTTTCGATAAAAGGCGGTGTGTCCCGATGACGATGTCAACTGTTCCTGCTTTCAAGCCTTTGAGCGTTTCCGTCTGCTGCTTGCGCGTCCGGAAACGGCTGAGCAGCCCTACTTTTACAGGAAAGTCCTGAAGGCGTTCTTTCAGCGTTTCATAATGCTGCTGTGCAAGAATCGTGGTCGGCACCAGAATCGCCACCTGCTTTCCATCCGCTGTTGCCTTAAACGCAGCACGGATGGCCACTTCTGTTTTCCCATAACCAACGTCGCCGCAAAGAAGGCGGTCCATCGGCTGTTCCCGTTCCATATCACGTTTAATTTCTTGAATGGAGCGCAGCTGATCCTCAGTTTCTTCATATGGGAATGCCGCTTCAAATTCACGCTGCATATCCCCATCCGGTGAAAACGCATAGCCTTTTGCCGCTTCCCGCTCGGCATAAAGTTTTAATAAATCATCCGCTATATCCTGTACGGATGATTCGACTTTCTTTTTCACCCGTTTCCATTCACTGCCGCCAAGCTTATAGATTTTCGGTTCTTTGCCTTCTGAACCTACATATTTTTGAACGAGTTCAATTTGTTCAACCGGCACAAATAATTCATCTGTTCCCTGGTATTTAATTTTCAAATAATCTTTATGAACGCCGTTAATTTCAAGCGTTTCAATGCCGAGATACTTCCCGATCCCGTGATTGACATGAACAACGTAATCACCGGCCTTCAGCTCGGAATAGCTTTTAATCCGCTCGGCATTTGACAGCTTCTGACGCCGTTTGCTTTTCGGCGCTTTTTTATTAAACAATTCCTGTTCGGTAATAACAGCCAGTTTTAAAAGCGGAAATTCAAAGCCGGATGTAAGTGCCCCGGGCCCGGTCTGGGCAATGCCTTCAATCACCTCATTCCTGCCTTTTAACATCGTGACTTCCATCCCGTAATCATGGAGCGCTTCTTTTATTTTTTCAACCCGCTCATTTGTTTCGCCTAAAAACAAAACGGTTGTTCCTGATTTTTTCCAGCGATCCATTTCCGCTTCCAGTACATTCATTTGTCCATGAAAATTTTGCATCGGACGCGCGGAAAAATTGACGATGTTTTCCGGCTTTCCTCCAGCCGTCTGACGCATAAACAGCGATAAATAAACAGACGGCTGGAGGACGGATTGCACCGTTTCCTGCAGCAAGTGTGCAAGCTTTAACCCGTGTACCGCTTTTCCTTCTTCAATGAGCGCTGTGTACCATTCCGCTTCTTCTTTCTCAAGAGACTCACTTATTTCTTTAATTCGGCTCATTTCATCGAAAAAGATAATACCGTCTTCCGGTAAATAAGACGTGACAGCATCTGTTTCTTCGTATAAAAGAGATGTATATTTTCCGAGTCCATCAATACGCACGCCTTCTTTTAATTTTTCAATATCCGCACCTATAAAAGTGGTCAGCTGCTTTTTGACGTCCGGACTGCCGATTTTTTTGACTGTATCAGCGAGTGACTGTTCAAGTCGCCCGGCAAGTGCAGCCAGCTCTTCTGTCGACGCCGGCATTTCCGCCGCCGGACCAATTAGCACAGATGTCATACTGTCGATGGATCGCTGTGTATCAGGCGCAAATGTACGAATGGAATCAATTTCCGTATCGAATAATTCAATACGGATCGGATGTTCAGAGGTGAGCGGGTAAATATCCACAATTCCGCCGCGAATGCTGAATTCGCCCGGTGCGTAAACCATATCCGCCCGCTCATAGCCCATTTGTACAAGCTCTTGCTTGAGGTGCGCGAGATCAATATCTTCACCCACTGTAAACGGTTTTTGAAGTCGCTTCCATACTTCTTTAGACGGAAGCAATTTTTTCAGGCCCGCAGCCGGCACAATGTAAATACCTGTACCATGCAAGGCAAGGTGATTGAGCATTTCAATGCGCTGTGCCCTCAGCTCAGGGCTCGCGATGCTTATTTCCGCAGCGATTAATTCGTTGGCCGCATATAAATAAACGTGATCTTCAGATGTAAATTGTGTCAGGTCATCATATAGCTTTTGTGCCTGCAGCATATTGTATGTAACAATCATGACCGGCTTTTGCAGTTTCCGGTACGCAGCTGCCGCAAAAACAGCCCGAAGCGAGCCTGATAACCCGGCCGCAAGCTGCTCTTTCATCCCGGCTTCCATACCGTTCATGATCGATTGTGCTTCTTCATTTTTTAAAAATAAATCCAGTAAATGGTTCATTTATTAGCCCCCTTTCCAAAACAGAAAAACGCTTTGGAGCATACGCCCAAAGCTTTTTAACACTATCCATCATTGATTGAATTCGTTCATTACATCAATAAATGCATGGTCGATGGCACTTGTGCAGGCAGCCGCGCTTCTTTTGACCGCTTCATCCATCACAATCCGCTCATCATCACTAAATTTACCCAGCACATAATCAACTGTTTTAACCGGACCGTCCGGACGGCCTATTCCGACACGCACCCGTTTAAATTGATCCGTACCAAGATGGGCGATCGTCGATTTAATGCCGTTATGACCGCCGGCGCTGCCTTTTTGACGGAGCCGTATTTTTCCGTGCGGCAAATCCAGATCATCATATACAACGATCACGTCATCGGGATCGATATCATAATAACGCATTACTTCACCAATGCTTTCACCCGATAAGTTCATATATGTTAATGGTTTTAATAAAATGACTTTTTCCGTTCCTTTTCTTGCGATGGCATATACGCCTTTGTGCTTCGCTTCCGAAAGCTGGACCCCAAACTGGGCAGCCAGTTCATCGATTACATCAAAACCGATATTATGCCGTGTCCCCGCATACTTTGTGCCGGGATTGCCAAGGCCAACGATTAGTTTCATACGCATTTGCACCTCAATTTTCACAGTTATATTTAGTATACATGAGCGCATGAAAAAAGAACAGGCAGAGGACTCTCCACCCGTTCTTTATCATCGTTATTCCTTTGCTTCTCCTTCAGCCGGTTGTTCGGCATCCGCATCTTCTTCCATTTTTTGCGGCGGAAGAACGGAAACGATTGTTTCATCATCTTCATGTTCAATGACGAAATCAAATTTATTGCGAATGTCACCGACCGAGATCGAATCGCCGATCGCAAGCTCTGAAATATTTACCGGAATATTTTCAGGAAACTCGGATACTTTTGCCGTTACATTCAACTCATACAATGGCTGTTGAATAACGCCGCCTTCTTTTGATCCGACAGCTTCACCTTCGAGATCAACACGCACCTGTGCTGTAATTTCGGAGGATTGATCTACTGCAAGGAAATCGGCGTGAACGATATGTCCTTTAATCGGGTCCTGCTGATATTCCTGCAAAATTACATCGTGTTTATGGTCTTCTACTTGTAACGTTATCATCCCGTTACGCCCGACTTCACGAATGACTTTAATAAACTGGCTCTCCTCTACAGCTACCGGTTCCGATTCCACATCTTTTCCGTATATAACTGCCGGGAATGACCCCGCTGTACGTATTTCTGTGAGTGATGCCCTCGTAAAGGCATGACGCTTTTTCGCTTCTAATGTTTTACTCATTACTTTTCGTCACCTTCCTGTTTTTAATCGTTCGTTTTATGTGTACATCATTGTATATTCCCCGAACGAACGATTTATAAACATAAAAAGGAAAAAAAAAGAAACCAGCTCTTTAAAAAGAACCGGTTCTTTTACTTTCATTAATCAAACAACGTGCTGACAGACTGCTCTTCGTGAACGCGGATAATCGCTTCACCAATAAGCGGTGCCACAGATAATTCAACAACTTTATCTGTTTTCTTTTCAGGCGCAAGTGCAATCGAATTGGTCACAACGAGCTCTTTAATGTTGGAGTTTGCAATCCGCTCCATTGCAGGGCCTGATAAGACAGGATGTGTGCAGCACGCATATACTTCCTTCGCTCCGCTTTCAGAAATGGCTTTCGCTGCCAGCGTAATAGTACCAGCTGTATCAATAATATCATCAATTAAAATGGCAATTTTTCCTTCTACATTGCCAACAATATTCATGACTTCTGACACATTCGGCCGCGGACGGCGCTTATCGATGATCGCGATCGGGGCTTTCAGACGATCCGCGAGTTTACGGGCACGTGTCACACCGCCGTGATCCGGTGATACGATGACGATCTCTTCTTTGTTGAAGCCTTTTTGTTGAAAATACGCGCCTAAAATCGGCACTCCCATTAAGTGGTCGATTGGAACGTCAAAAAATCCTTGAATTTGCGGCGCATGGAGATCCAGTGTAATTAAACGGGTTGTTCCCGCCGTTTCCAGCAAATTTGCTACGAGTTTCGCTGTAATCGGCTCACGGGCACGGGCTTTACGATCTTGACGTGCATAACCGTAATACGGAAGGACGACGTTAATTGTTTTGGCAGACGCGCGTTTTAACGCATCGATCATAATGAGCAGTTCCATTAAATGTTCGTTTACCGGTCCACTTGTGGATTGTACGATGTAAACGTCACAGCCGCGAATACTTTCTTCGATGTTAATTTGTACTTCTCCATCGCTAAAACGCGTAACCGAACTTTTACCTAGTTCCACACCGATAAATTCAGCGATTTGCTTCGCCAGCCCCGGGTTGGAATTCAACGAAAAGATTTTTAAATTTGGATCTAAATACTGGTTGCTCATGATGACCTCCACTGTCATTTTTTAATCGTTTTTTGGAAAGATTTTTTGAACGTAATTTTCTTTATTTACCTGACGTGCACGCGCAATCGCAAGCGCTTCTTCCGGCACTTCATCTGTAATCGTTGAACCGGCCGCTACATAGGCACCTTTTTTGACTGTTACCGGTGCAACAAGATTGGAATTGCAGCCGATGAACACATCGTCTTCAATTTTCGTTAAAAACTTATTTTTTCCGTCATAATTTACGGTGATGGATCCGCAGCCAATGTTTACGTTGGTTCCAACTTCCGCATCACCGATATAGCTTAAATGGGATGCTTTACTTCCTTTCCCAAATGCCGCATTTTTAACTTCAACAAAGTTTCCGATTTTCACTTCATCATGAATCGCTGATTTCGGACGGATGTGCGCAAACGGGCCAATGTTAACATCTGAACCGATTTCGCTGTTAAATGCCGTGGACTGGCGAATGACTGTCCGATCGCCGACAGCACAATCGCTGATTTCGCTGTTCGGTCCAATCACGCAGTCCGCGCCAATCGTTGTTTTGCCGGAAAGGACAGTGCCCGGCTGAATGACTGTATCCGGGCCGATTTCCACATTCGGACCGATATACGTATGAAGAGGATCAATAATCGATACACCTGCACGCATATGCTGCTCATTAATGCGTGCGCGCATAATCCGTTCTGCTTCACTGAGTGCAACACGGTCGTTGACACCAAGTGTTTCGTCAAAACTGTCTGTCTGATGTGCAGATATTGTTTCGCCCGCTGCCTTTAAAATTTCAATGACATCCGGCAAATAGTATTCACCCTGCACATTGTCATTTGATACATTTTTAAGCGCATCAAAAAGAGCTTTGTTGTCAAAGCAATACGTACCTGTATTAATTTCTTTGACAGCACGCTCTTCATCTGTGGCATCTTTATGTTCAACAATACGGCTGACAGAGCCATCTGCGCCCCGAATGATACGCCCATATCCGTCCGGCTTGTCCGCGCGGGCCGTTAAAATTGTTGCTTTTGCGCCCGTTTCTTCATGATGTTTAATAAGGGCTTCCATTGTCGATGTTTGAATAAGTGGTGTATCTCCGCATACCACGAGTGTACAGCCTTCTTTTCCCTCCAAAATCGATTGTGCCTGAATAACTGCGTGAGCCGTACCGAGCTGCTTCTCCTGCAGCGCATAAGCGGAACGGCCGCCAAGCTGAGCTTTTACTTTCTCTGCTCCGTGGCCGACGATTGTGACAATTTGTTCTGTATGTAAACCTGTAATTTGATCAATAACGTGTTCTACCATCGGCTTTCCACAGACGGGATGCAGTACTTTGTACAATTTTGACTTCATGCGTGTTCCCTGCCCTGCAGCCAGAATGACAGCATAAATGTTTGTCATGAAAGGCCTCCTAACCTGTTTATCCATATTGAATATATCTTAAAAAAACGTTTATTTCAATAACGCGCGGAAATTGACACATTATTGACAACGCAAAAAAAGAGCCCTACATAAAAAGTAGGCTCTTGATGCGTATAATTCAGGATGCTGCTACTAATAATGTCTCCGGCGGCATCATATAAACGGGTTATGAGCTGGCACCCGCTTCTTCCAGCGCCACAAGTTCTGTATCCTCATATCCATCGGTCCGATGATATTCCGAGAGCACAGCGTCTTGAATTTTTCCTCTGGTACCGGAATTGATCGGATGCGCAATATCGCGGAATTCACCGTCCGGTGTACGCTTGCTAGGCATCGCCACAAATAGTCCGTTGTTTCCATCAATGACACGAATATCATGTATAACAAATTCGTCATCAAGCGTAATGGACGCAATTGCTCTCATTCGGCCGTCGGTCTGCACACGGCGCAATCTTACATCTGTTATTTCCACGCATATTCACCACCTTTACCCAAATAAAAAATGCATAAACTAATTATTCAATAATAGTTGAAATATTCCTTCTTTTCTGACTGAAAAATTTTATATAAAAAAACCGGCACATAGCCGGTTCAGACTGTAGACAAATAACAATTTTTTACCGTAATATCCTTTTGCTTCTTTTCATACGAGCTGTTTTGATGGGATCTGACAAAGCGGCAGGCGCTGAGCTCGTCCCATAGGAGTCTGCGCCGCGCGCCTGCCGCTAGTGCTTTAAACAAAACAATATCGTCCGGCAGATCCCTATTTCTTCGCAGCACCAATTGTGAAAAATACGCAGACATCTCCCTCGCGATTGTTCAATAAATAC
>NZ_MSDU01000010.1 GCF_001936625.1 Domibacillus antri
AACTCGGGAACATGGTATTCTTTTTCATAGAGGATGCCTCTTCTCGTAAGTGTTTGGTCGTACTTACATTTTACAAGAGGGCATCTCTTTTTTGTCGTTTATTTATGGAAGATTATTCATAATCAACACGCGTGCGTTGAAACACCTTTTATATAACTTGTATCCTTCATACGTCGACGTATATTGTCTTTATTTTGTGATTTATCCCCTGAAAGAGCAATCGGAATTAAATAGTTATTTTTATAGTTCCCGATAAAATCAATGATAGTAACGAAATCTTTCGACTCATGTTTGCGGAGCCCTCGTCCAAGTTGCTGAATGAAGATGATGCTCGATTGTGTTTGCCTTAACATGACAACTTGATTCACGCTTGGAATATCGATTCCCTCGTTGAAAATATCTACTGTTAAAATATAGTCCAATAACCCATTTTCTAATTCGACTACTCGTTGTTCCCTTTCTTCTTGAGAATGATCACCTACTAAAGCAACTGTACGTAAACCTTTTTTATTTAATGAGAGAGAAAGTTCTTTTGCTTCTTCTTTTCGACTACAAAACATTAATCCTTTCACTCGCTCACCAGAAAAACCGTAATATTCAATCTTTTCAATTAAATGATTTACACGCTCATCAGCGACGAGTTTCGATAAAAGAGTCGCATCTTCAATGGATTCTCCGTTATATTCCAAGTCTGTCACACCAAAATAATGAAAAGGACAAAGCATATCTTCTTCAAGCGCTTCTTGCAAACGAATTTCATACGCAATGTTGTAATCGAATAGTTCATATATATTAAAATCATCTGTACGTTCTGGTGTAGCAGTCATTCCCATTAAAAATTTTGGTTTGAAGTAATTAATCACTTTTAGGTAAGAGGCGGCTCCTGCTTTATGCACTTCATCAATTAAAATATAATCAAATGCATCCGGATTAAATTGATTCAAATTTTTTTCTTTTGAAATCGTTTGAATGGTAGCAAATAAATATTTAGCATTTGTTTGCTTTTTCTCCCCAGATAAAATTCCGAAGTCTTCGTCAATCCCACAGAGAATCTTTATAAAATCTGATTTTGCTTTATTTAATATTTGCTCTCGATGAACAATAAAAAGCATACGCTTAGGAGCAAAACGTCTCACATCAAATGCGGAGAGATACGTTTTTCCCGTTCCTGTTGCTGAAATGACTAACCCTTTGTCTTTTCCAGCATCTCGAACCGCCTGAATTTGTTCTAAGGCATCTTGTTGCATTTTATTTGGCACAATCTTTAAAGAATCCTCAATAGAATTTACCTCGTATATAGTAGGCAATTCTATCACTTGTTCCATTGTGTTACGGTCTACAATTTGTGTATACGTCTTTTCATAATTTTCAATCCACTGTTCAGTTAATGGCTGAGCATCATCCCACACTTCTTCAAATTGATTTTTGAAGTGATGGACAATCTCTCCATTTTCAAGTGAAGTGAGTTTTACATTCCATTCATAGTTTACCTTTAGGGCATGTGCCGTTAAATTAGAGCTCCCAACAATGAGTGAGTAGTGGGTGTTATGATTAAATATGTATCCTTTCGAATGAAAGCCTTCTAAGTTTGTCAACCTCACTTCTACGTTTTCAATTTTCAGCAATTCTCTAAATACTTTAGGCTGATTAAAATGTAAAAAAGTCGATGTTAAAATCTGTCCACGAATCCCTTTCCTTTTAAGATCAAGAAACCGAGATTTAAGCGTAGCAAGACCGCTTTCTGTAATAAAAGCAACAGAAAAAATAAAAGAATGACTGCTTTCAAGCTCCTCTAATAATGAAGTTAAGACGTTTTCATTTTTCTTCGCATTATTGACTAACAACTTAGGCCTATAACTTCCATTTTTATCGGCGTTTTGATCAATAAACCCTTTATGTAATGATGCTTCTAAATTTTGAATAAAATTCGCCATATGATCACCATTCATTACGCATTATTTTTGTTGATTTTGTCCGCTAATAGCTTATCTATCGTCGGAATATCTGCGGGTGCCCATTCGAGCTGGTTCAGTTCAGCTAAAGGCACCCATCGGAGTTCGGCGTGTTCTTCGGCAGTTGGTGTACCTTCTGTAATGCGGCATTTGTATGTAAGTAAATTCACAATGACCGCTTCATATTCATGAACGACTTCTTCAATCTTCTCTCCCACCTCTACTGTGCAGGAAAGTTCTTCGGCAATTTCTCTTTTCAGGCTTTGTTCCGGTGTTTCATTTTGTTCAATTTTACCGCCTGGAAACTCCCACAGGTTTGGAAGTGTCATATTGGGAGAGCGGAGAGCACATAGTATATGCTGCTGCTCGTTTTCAATAACGGCACCGACAACACGGACGAATTTTTTCATAAAAGATCAGCTCCTTTTTTCTTAACTTTAGCATAATTTTAACCGTCTGCCTGCTTCCTCTTTCTCAAACACAAAAACGAAGCTGTCCCACAAGTATAAAAAGGCCGGATTTTGAGCCATTTAGGCCGATTTATTGATTGAAAGGCCGGATTCCGCTTCTTCAGGGCCGAATTAACGGAAATTCGGCCCACACTGTAAGGAAACCGGCCCAAAATCAGAAATTCCGGCTCAAACTGTTAGAAATCCGGTCCAAGATCAGAAATTCCGGCCCAACTGCAAGAAATCCGGCTATAGAAATGAGAAAAGGGCTGTCTCCATGGTCTTTTGAGACAGCCCCGGCATGTTTCCCGGCCTTTATTGATGTGTCTTCAGCTGTTAACCGGCAGCCTTCAAAGATCTTTCAGCCGCTCAGCGCTGTGCTCACCAATCTTTTTTGCCCGGATTGAAATCATCCTTCTTTTTGCAGCCGCAATCATGTTTGTCCTTGTCTTTATCTTTGTCTTTATCTTTGTCTTTGTCCTTCTTTTTGTCTTTGCACTTACATTTGCATTTACACTTGAATTTATCCATGTCCTTCTTTTTGTCTTCGTCTTTTTCCCAGTCTTTTTCGTTCTGATGACCCATTTACTCCACCTCCTTTCTTCTTACTTACAAATTATGAAGATACGCGCTTTTACGTAACTGCAATACACTACATGGAAGGCTGCAATCTTTGTATGTTTATTTTGATTTTGATAATCATTATCACTTATAATGGAGGAAAAACGAGGTGAGGATATGCGGGAGGAACTTGTGCCTTTTAAATTTATGAAAAACGAACCGGCGTCCGGGACTGTTTATGACTGGCTTTCTCACATAGATACGTTAACAGCTTCAGCGAAAGCCCACCTGAAGGTCACTTCTATACCGGCAGCTGCTTCACTGTGGATGCGCCGCTACGGTCTTTTTATCGCCGGCCATCTCTACATGTTCAGTAAATATAGACGCGTATGGAACGGGACGCCTGACCAGATTGAGATGGTCGCCGGCTCCGGTGAACCGTGGCCGCTTTTCTTTCAGCTGAAGCATGAGGAATGGGAGGAGTGTGATGATGGCGGTGCGGGACTGATTCTGGATCGGCTTGTGAACCCTGTCATTGAATTGCTTGCGAAAAATGCGAAGCTTTCCCCGATTATTTCCCGGGAAAATCTTTTTGGATATGCGCTTTGGATGTACGTCAATGTGCTGGAGGATGCGGATGATTTGCGGCTGCTTAAAGGATACGAGCGTTTTTTGCAGAAGAAAAAGCCGGCCGAAGCGATGGAAAACTTCAGCCGGCAGACATGCTGCTTGTATAAAGAAGTGCCGGGGTGCAGCAAATGCCCATATTGTCCTCTGTTAAAAGAAAAACAGTGTGTTATTTCACAATCATAACCGGCCCGTTGACGCGCTTGACGACTTTATGGCTGACGCTTCCGAGGACCATTTCCTGGAGAGCGTTCAGACCGCGGCTGCCGATAATGACAAGGTCATATTCCTGCTCGTTTGCGTATTCGACGATTGTAGGCCCCGGTTCGCCGTGTAAAATATGGACGGTGTACGGGATGCCATTCGATTTCAGTTCTTCCTCAACAGACAGCAGCTTTTTGCGGCGTGCCAGCTGCAGCTCCTCTGTTCCCTTCGAATGGAGGATTTCGCTTTTTGATTTAGAGAAATCAGCGACGAATACGATGGTGACTTCGCCGTTTTCGGATAAAGAAGCGACTTTAACGGCTTCTTTTGCGGCCCGCAGCGCATTTTCAGATCCATCAGCGGCCAGTAAGATTCTTTTATACATCCTTTTCACTCCCCTTCATGTGATGGCAACTTGGCGTTTGCCTTATCATAAACCGCCAGTTTATTGACGATATTTTTTCTTGCGTGATCAAGCCCTAAAATCGTCACCATATTGTTGTTTTCCCGGTATTTCAAAACGGATTTATCAATCGAGCCGGCAGCGGAATCATCCCATACATGTGCATCGGCAAAATGGATCGTACTATCTTTATTCGCCGCGGTGAAATCAAATGCCTTTAAAAAACTTTCAACGGAGACAAAAAAAGCCGGCCAGCGAAAGAAGAAGAAGATGTCTCGATCAACTCTTGAGACATCTCCTTCTTAGCGCTTTTTAACGATTACACTTTTCCCGCCCGAGCCCTCTTTCGAATCATATCTTCAAGTGCACCGGATCCCATCAGCACGCCAGGAACAATGAGTAAAAGTCCCAGCCAGTGGTAGTAATAAATCGGTTCACCTAACATAACAGCCGAGCCGACGATGGAAAAAAAGGTGTTCAAATTCAGAAAAATAGCCGATTCAGACGGACCGATTTTCGTTATAGTATTGTTATAGATTAAATCCCCAGATCATCATAATGAAGATGAGTATGATATAAGGCCGAATGCGTTGCAAAATGTCCCTTCTTTCTTTTTATATCTCATACGGCGGCGTCATTTTCCGGACGCATTTTTTTCCTCAAAATCAGTTGGTAAAATACGTCAGATAAAACAAGTCCGAGGGCGATGGACCCGGAGATCATAAACGCTTTAGCCGCAAGACTGAGGGCGTTTTCGTAGTCATTTTGCACAAAGGCACGCATGGCCCGATAAGCAGTTCCGCCGGGGACGAGCGGAATGATGCCGGCGACGGTAAAGATGATCACCGGCGTTTTATACACCCTCGCATAAACATGTCCGATCACCGCCACTGTAAAGGCTGCGGCGACCGTAGAAGGCAATGGGTCCACGGCATGTTCTGATAAGAAAAAGAACACCATCCATCCGGCCATACCGACAGTGCCGCACTTCACCAGCAGTTTTTTCGGCACGTTAAACATGACGCCGAAGCTGGCAGCGGCAAGAAAACTGAGCAGCATATTGGATAAAATCGTCACCTGCATCACTCCCTTAAATAAACGTCATGACGACCGCAATCCCGCTTCCGATTGCCAGTGCTGTTAAGAGCGCTTCCGCCCCTTTGGCAAGGCCTGAAATAAAATGCCCCGCCATTAAATCGCGCACGGCATTGGTAATCAGCAAACCGGGTACGAGAGGGATGAGGGCGCCGACAATAATCCGATCGAGATCACCGCCAAACCCGATTCGATAAAACAGGTACGACAGTGTTCCCCCGGCCAGCGCCGCCATAAATTCAGAAAAGAACATCGTCGGGACAACATCCGATACTTTCAGCACAATAAAGTAAGCCAGTCCGCCGGCAATCATCGCCGGCAGCACATTATCCCAGCTGCCTTTTAACAAAATAACAAAACACCCGCTTGCCGATGCCGCCGCGAAAATTTGCATCATAAAAGAAAAAAACATGGGGGCTGTCTGCAGCTCCTTCAGCTCCCGGTACGCCTGTATAGTCGTCAGTTCCCCTGCGCTGATCCGCCGGGAGATTGAATTGACCGCACTGACTTTATATAAATCCGTTGTCCGCCGCGAAATACGCGTGAGCTTCGTTTTCGTCGGTTCATCTGTTTCAATGGAAAACATGATGCCCGTCGGTGTCACAAAACTGTGTGACTCAGGAATGCCGAATGCCTGCGCTATCCGCATCATCGTGTCCTCCACCCGGTACGTCTCTGCGCCGTTTTCCAGCATGATTTTCCCCGCAAGCAGACTGACATCCATAATGTCGTACTTTTCTTCGAGATTGGCATCCATCAAATCACTCCAATCTTTGTCAATGCCATCATTATAGCCTATCATGCCCGTACCGTCATGCACATCCCTTCACAAATTACTGTGCAAAAAGGGAAAAAAGAGCTGTCCTATGTCAATTGTTATTGACGGTTAGAACAGCTCTTCTGCCTATCTGCTTTATTGTTTAAACATGTTAAATGGTTTGCCAACCGGCAAAAATTCACGTCCAAAGTGCTTGTTTAATACGGATGCCCCCGCACCGTAAAAGGATACAAGCGCGATCAGCAGTTCAGCATACGCCGCTAACGTGTGCGCCGCATCTTCCATAATCCCGAACGAGCTTAATGTTAATCCGATAAACAGAAAATCAATCAAGACAAAGTCGAAAAAGAGCACCTTATTTATTTCCATCGCACCAATCGTCATAAATAACGTGAAAATTAAATATCCTAAATACACCATTCCCAGCTGCCGCGGGTCGATGTTTGCCTGTACTGTTTCCCCAAAAACGCCCAGCTGCATAAGCCAGGATGTACTGACGGCCATCCAGAACAAGCCATAAGCGGCAAATGCTGATGCCCCGAACGTATTATTTAATTTTGCGTCAAGAATGGATGCGTAAAACTGCGCAATCCCGCCAAGGAAAATGGCCCACGGAATGACAAATGAAAGACCTTCTGTCCAGCCCAGTTTTAGCGATGACGCCACGAGTGTGACAATGGCCAGCCCGAATAGTCCAATTGCTGACGGGTCGGCTGTTACGACTTTTACCTCTTTTACTTCACTCATCTTTGTTCCTCCAATTCTTTTGTTTTTCTCATTAGCAGTGTCTCACTTTTTACGCTATTACCGACTAGTCGGTCATAATTCAATATGTATCATTTGCCGCAAACCACTACATCGTATTTTACCTTAATCCAATAAAAGTATCTATAGAACGTAAGATCCTCCTTTTCTCCATTCATATTCTGCATAACGCTGTAAATCTTCTGAACTAATGGACCAAATAAATGAAATGATGATCTTTTTCCAAATTATCGGTTATCGGATCCGTCTTCGTTCTTATGAAATGGCCGCAGGTGTTACAAAACAAAAAGTTACAGCCTGATTCTTTTAGGCTGCAACTTTTCACTTGAACTTTTTTCCATAAAATACTTGTCTCACCGCTTCACAAAAGATTGGGCACGATAAGACCTGACGATGTCCGAAGCCGTACAGAACCATACATCTGTTTTTTCCATCATGTGTTTAACCGCTTGTTCTAAGTATTTCATGCGGAAAGGATGACCGATGACAAAAGGGTGAAGTGGTATCGTCATCACTTTCCCTCTAATTTGACTCTCTTGATGCAATACATCAAACTGATCTTTAAGGAGCTGTAGATAATCCGGGGCCATATAGCCGCCGCGCAGAAAACATTGAATATCATTTAGCTCGGCAGAATAAGGCACGGAAATAAGTTTTTTACCTGGTGTCGCCATCTGGTAAGGTTCTTCGTCATTTAACCAATCACAAACATACTCTATTCCGATTTCTTCCAGCAACCTTGGTGTATTCCAAGTCTCCGCGAGCGCAGGTCCTAACCATCCCTTTGGTCTATAACCTGTCGCCTCTTCGATTATCTTTATTGTTTTACTGATTGTTTCTTTTTCTTCCTTTTCTTCCATCGAACGAATAGGCTGGGAATTTGCCAAACCGTGAGCTATTATTTCCCAATTTTGTTTTTGTATTTCTTCTATTATTCTTGGATAGTGCTGACAAACATAAGCATTTAATGCCACCGTTGCTGGTATATTATGTTTATCCAACATTTCCATTATCCTCCAAACCCCTACTCTGGCACCATAATCCCGCCAAGAATAATTGTAAACATCTGGAACAAAACCTGCGAATGCGGGATTGACAGAAGTAGAGGGCAGATCGGGTTCAAAATATTCAACATTGAGAACAAAAAGAACCACTAGTTTTTTGTTTTCTGGCCAGACGATAGGTTTTCTGTCGATAACCGGTTCATAAATTAGAGGGAACTGCATCGCCCATTTCTCCTTTACTCTTACTCTGCTTGTTTACCAATGTACAATTTTTCTTTCCAATCGAACAAAAATTACATTTAACAAATATCCGATAGCCCCTAGAGTGAAAATGCCAGCATACATATTGGATACCTCAAATGTCCGTTGCGCCTGCAAAATAAAATAACCTATTCCGTTGTTGGCAGCAACCATTTCTGAAATGACAACCATGATAAGTCCAATTCCAAGACTAATGCGCAGCCCGGTAAAAATATGTGGAATTGCACATGGAAGAATAATCTTTCTTACAATTTCTCCAGACGTGAGACCGAATGTTCTGCCTGTATCAATCTGCACTTGATCTACCTGTCTTACGCCACTAAATGTGTTTAATAAAATAGGGAAAAATGTAGCTGTTGCTATTAAAAATACTTTCATTTCATTTTCAAGCCCTAAAAATAAAATCGCAATTGGTATATAAGCAGGTGTGGGAATCGGACGAAAAATTTCGACTAAAGGTTCTAACAAAAAGTAAAAGAAGCGGTAATAACCCATCAGCAATCCGAAAAAAACCCCAAGTACCGCCGCAATAAAATATCCCATAAACATTCTGTACAGACTTGAACCTAATTGCTGAAACAATTCTCCCGAAACAATTAAAGTACCCCAAGATTTGAAAACGGAACTAATGGATGGAAAAGATGGGGACTGTACGATACCGAACGTAACAGTCCATTCCCAGAGCAACAGTAAGAAAACAATTAATAATACGCCTGATAAACGGCTATGCCATAATTTCTTCACTATTTCCCCTCTTTTCCGCATCGAAAATTTCTTCATATAACTGATGCCTATATTTCAAAAAATTAGGCATTTCCGGTGTGGTTAGTCGTTCCCTCGGATAAGGCAGATCGATCGAAACATCCGCAGCCAAATTACGAGGTGCCCGATTCAACACGATGACTCTACTGGATAAGTAAACCGCTTCATCAATATCATGAGTGACAAATAATATCGTAAGCCCCAATTTTGTCCATAAATCTAAAACGAGATCTTGTAACGAACCTCTCGTCATAGCATCCACAGCACTGAAAGGCTCATCCATTAACAATACGTCCGGTTCACAAGCCAAGGCTCTTGCTATAGCAACACGCTGCTGCATTCCCCCGGAAAGCTGGTGTGTATAATAATCTCTACAATCATAAAGTCCCACCAACTCGATCATCTCGTTGCTTCTCTGCTCTATTTCAGATTTACTCCACTTCTTTCTGCTTTCCATTCCGAACTTGACATTTTCTTTTACCGTTTTCCAAGGAAAAATGGACTTATTGTATTGTTGAAATAAGTAGACCATATCAAACGGTGGTGCATCGACCTTTTTATTACCTAGTATTACCTCTCCTTCTGCTGCCTCTTGAAGTCCAGCAATAATTTGCAGCATGGTGGATTTCCCGCATCCAGAAGGTCCAATAATAGATACAAAGCTGCCTTTCTCAATTGGAAAAGAAATTTTGTTCAATATCATTTTGCGCGCTTCACCCACACCAAAATGTTTGCTCACCGAATTTACCTGTATATAATTATCTGCCATATGATCCGCACCTCCAAACGCAAAAGTTTAGTCACTTAAGTGCTGAAGGAAATAGAACAGATTCTGCATCCATTTCATCCTTCAATAATTCGTGCTTCTTCATCAGATCCAATAACGCTTGAACGGTGTTTTCATCCACTTTTGAATCCCAAAGTATCGGCATCATTTTGTTTATTAATGACAGGTCTATTTCTGTATAATCAGCCATGAATTGTTTCGTTTCATCCGGATGACCAGCCAAATATTCATTGGTCTTATTCATAGCCTCCACAAATTTCTCAGCCGTTTCTTCATTGTCTTTATACCATTTTTCAGAAGCCCAGAATGCGCCTAGAGGCTGCTTTGGCAGTGATTCCATTGCAGCGTAAGAAATAATATTGAATGCACCGTTTGTATTCATTTTTGTCGTGAATGGTTCTACATTAAACACAGCATCTACCTGCTTGTTTGATAAGGAATCTTCCATATTTGAAAACGGGAGTTCGATAAAATCAACCTCATTTTTATCTATACCATTTTCATCTAAAACCTCAGCCACAGAAAGCCACATCTGGCTGCCTATATTGTTAACTGCTATTCTTTTCCCTTTAAGTTCCTTTATACTTTTAATTCCACTATCTTTAAGAACAAACAAAGCCTGGGAATCTTTGTCTTGTTCTGCAGCTACTTCATTTTGCATGACCATTTTAAAATCGAAGCCTTTTTCATTCGCCTGTATAGCCGGTGAAGGAGTACTAAGAGTGATATCGATTTTGCCCGCACTGACCGCAGGCAGTAATTCTGCGCCGCCACCCATCTGTGTAAAGGTTACTTTTAGACCCTGTTCCTTAAAATAGCCTAATTTTTCCGCTGCGTATAAATTAGTAAGGGCACCGATTTTTAACGTTCCTATATTTAATGGCACATCACTGTCAGCCGATGCTTTATCGTCGGGTGCAGAATCAGGAGATTGAGAGTTACTGCAAGCAGTGGTAAATACTAAAAGTAAAACAAATAGCAGCAGTCGCCCAAATTTAGCTTTTCTACTTATTTTCATTACTGTCTCCCCCTATTAGTTACATAATTTCCAGCAAATTCTCCAACTTTATTACATCCGCATACTTCATATGCATGTCCAGCAAGCTAACCTTATGAGAAATTTGACTTCTATCACTAACACACTCCTCCGGGATCAGTACCGTGAAATTATAAGAAAAAGCATCCACTACACTCGCTCTAACGCAGCCACTGGTGGTTATACCTGTAATGATTAATGTATCAACGCCATGATAAATCAGCATATCCACCAAATTGGTTCCAAAGAAAGCACTTGGCCTTCTTTTTTGCAGAATGATTTCATGATCTAAAGGCTTAACTTCATCAACAATTGTATTTTCTAACTCACTCTTATCTTCTCCTCCTTTCCACATGCCAATTCCGGAATGATGACTTTCGGTGAAACCCCTCGTGAAAAAAACAGGCATGATTCTTTCTCTGGCTTTACCTAAGAGAACCGCTGTTGCCCTTGCAGCCGGATAACCGGTTTCTGAGCAGCCAAGCCGAAAACGACTGTCTACAAAACCATAAGTCATGTCAACAATTAACAAGGCAGGAACTTTCCCTATTTCTTTGGTGCCGCCCATATTCGCTTTTGAAAACATTTCCTTATCTTTCTCATTTAGCACATCATCCCATATTGCCATAAATGTCCCCACTTTCAAAAGATACGTTTATTTATTCACTATCTAAATAGTTGAGAATATCATGAACCGTTAAAACGTCAGCGAACTTTTGTTCAATGTCAGACAAATTATTTCGATGAACATGCAAATCACGATCGCCCACTGCCTCCAGCGCAACAATAGGCCGGATACCGTATTGAATCGTTTCCGAGGCAACCGTCCGAACAGAACCGCTTGTAGAAAAACCGCAAATAATTAATGTATCACATTGATTTTTTTCTAAAATCTCCAATAATTCTGTTTGATAATAAACAGACACAAATTTAGAGTAAATATGGTAATCATTTTTTTTATTTCTCATTCTTGAATCTAACTCAACCCCATTGGAATTAAGTTCCAGAGCTTCTATTCCTTTGATTTTTTTAGACCAGAGAAGCATGCCATCATTATTATCAACATAATAAGAATGGGAAAAAATCACCGGACAATCCGTTTTGTGAGCTTTCGCAATAATATTATTAATATTTTCCAGCTCGTTTTCCCAATCTCCGCTTAAGGGTGACTCCTTGCTGGTAAAAGCATTAATACAATCAATGACCAGAACAGCCGGCTTTTTACCTAAACCAAACTCTCCTGCAAAACCCTTATTTAAATAAAATTGTTCAATTTCTGCTTTTAAATATCTTCTTTGGCCTCCGGGAGTGTAATAAACTCTAATTCCATATCCCTTTACCTCTTCATCCTTCTCCAAGCGGCGTAAAGTGGCAGTAGAAATCCCTAACAAATTCGCAGCTTCTTTAATTGTCACAAACATATGCATCCCTCCAACGACCAAAACTTATACAAATTTGTACAAATCAATCATAATTGTAATAGTAAGTGAGGGGGAGGAAATTGTCAACAAAATATTCTAATTATTTTTTATATTCAATCAATTATAGAGATTGATCTAATTGTTACCCTTCTTTCACCGCTGACTTTACATGAAGCCAAATTTTACGAACGGAGGATACGCCATCAAAAATAGACGACTTGATTTTAAATAGTGTGAGGGCGCGCTATGAGGACCTTCAAATCAATTGGTAATTTTTTCACATACACTCTATGGAGAGCTGCACGGATCTGGTATGATATAGAAAAGAGGAAAAAGACGGAGATGAAGCCACTTTGGACTTATTAATGATTATTTTACCCGCTTTTTTAATTTTCCTGACCGGGTTTGCCGGACAGAAATGCATCGGCTTTGATATAAAATCGATTTCGATGGCAGCGCTTTATTTAATGTCCCCATTCCTTTCGTTCCGAACCTTTTATGTCAACGAACTGACAATGGAGTACCTTTATATTATGGTTTTTTGCCTTGCTTTGGCTTTTTTGTTAATTGTGGTGACACTGCTCACCGGTTTAATCATGAAAGCAACGCGGCAAAAAATAGCGGCCATGATTTTGGGCGGCGTATTCATGAACAGCGGCAACTACGGAGCGCCGGTTGCATTATTTGCCTTTGGGGCGGCTGGATTCGATTATGCCGTTATTATTATGGTCTTCCATGCCTTTTTAATGAATACAGTCGGATTGTTTGCGGCATCGTTCGGCGGAGAGGAAGAAACAACATGGAAGCAGTCGCTCCAGCGCGTCACGCGGATGCCGGTCCTTCATGGAGCCTTTTTCGGAATCATGCTGCAGCTTTTCAATATACCGATTCCTCCAACAATTATGGATGCGATCAGCCTAGTAGCGAATGCCTCCATTCCGACTGTCATGCTCGTGCTTGGCATGCAGCTCGCCGTCATTACCACGAAACAGGTCGCGTACCGGTATGTAAGTTCGGTCGCCGTTATTCGGATGATTGTTTCGCCGCTTTTGGCAATGGGCATCCTATCCTTGATACCTGTGAATGATGTGCTGAAAGATGTCATGATTTTGCTGGCGGCGATGCCTGCTGCAGCGAATTCAACGATGTTAGCGATTCAATTTGGCACGGAACCGGACCTCGTTTCGTTTACGACGCTTGTTACGACTTTAATAAGCATTTTGACGATTCCCCTTGTGCTCTTTTTGCTTGGGGTATAGCGCGAGAGGCATTTTTTTGGTTATGGCGCTTTCATAAACGTCACGGTGCGCGCGGCTGCGTCATACAGCACCCATTCACGCGCACCCCACACGGCGCCAGCGTTAATGCCGTATCTCTTTTTCTTCAAATAAACCGGGACACCGTACGAAAATGGCAGACGGCGCCCTTTCCTGTAAAGCCCCGCTTCATGACTATGACCGAAAAAGAGAAGCGGCGGTTCGGTTTTCGGCAGCACCGGTATCCATTCTTTCGTCCATTTCCACTGATGTCCATGCAGCAAGACGGCGCCGTCAATGACGATCTTCTCCGGTAAATGATTGAAATCATCACGCCCTGTTACCATCATAATCCGCTCTTCTTGATTCCCGCGCACGGATGGAAATGTAAGCAACGATAAAAATTCGTTTGACCAGACAGCTGCTTCTTCTATTTTTGACAACCGGACCACCGACGCTTTCTTTTTCCCAACTGTACATTCAAACAAATCGCCTAGTCCAACCACTTTCGCGTCCGGCGCATGCCGCATAATATGTGCGAGCACTTCTTTCGTATCTTCTATACTCGAATGCAAATCACCAAGCAATGCATACTTCATTTTTTAAATCACCTTTTATTCATTATTTTACCGTATATTTCGAATGACCAAATGTACGGGCTGAAACACGAGGGATAAAATGGAAGGAAGAAACCACCGCTCTATTTGAGTAGTTCCTTATTTTTCGGGGATGCTGTTAGTAAGGAGGTGACCTATGATCATGAATGATTTTACAGTCGCGCACTTATCGTCAGAGCAAATGGAACAATTAAAGAAATTTGAAAATGAATTGGGATGCACATTAGTCGCCTATGAAGAAAAACAAGACCTTAATGAGCAATCACGTCTAGAAAATAGTCCCTAATGCCTCTGTTTGTTCATAAAAAAACCGCCTCAGTTTTGGCGGTTTAATTAATGATTCTTTTTTTTGAGCCCGATCATTCTTTACTGTCAAGACCGGTACAGTCATCTTCCTCGCACCACTCTGTTTTAGATGCCGTTACCTGCTCTTCCGATGCCACTTTCTGGAGAACCTGCAAAAATGACTCTACAGACTGCGCACCTGACACGGCGTACTTTTCATTAAATACAAAAAATGGAACACCCTGCACGCCCACTTGACGCGCTTCCTCTTGATCCGCCCGCACCTGCTCGCTGTATCGGCCGCTTTCGAGCACATTCAATGCCTCTTCTTTAAGGAGGCCGGCTTCTTCCGCTAATTGAGCGAGTGTTTCAAAGTCTGCTATATGCTTCGATTCGGTAAAGTATGCTTTCAGCACGCGTTCTGTGAATGCCGTCATTTTCCCCTTTTCTTTTGCAAAGTGCGATAGACGATGTGCATCATGCGTATTCGCCAGTATTAGTGTATCCATTTGATAATCAAGTCCGGTTTCTTTTGCCTGACCCGTTAATTGACTGTTCATCGCTTTCGCTTGTTCACGCGTCATTCCATATTTCCCGGCCAGCATGTCATGAACGTCCTGATCTGCTTTTTTCGGCGCATTTGGATCGAGCTCAAAACTGCGAAATTCGATATCTACCTTTCCTTCAAACTGCTGAACTGCTTGTTCAAAACGACGCTTTCCAATATAGCAAAATGGACACGCAAAGTCCGACCAAATTTCTACTTTCATCTTTGTCCAACTCCTTTTCTTAAGAGTAGGACACATTTAATTGAAGCGCAAATCATAAGCCCGCAGCCATTTATAAGAGATATTCCATTCTTTTCAATGTGTCTATTCAGTAACTCGATACAGTTTATCGTCACCGTCCGCCGGGTTTCCGCGGCCATCGGTATTATTTGTCACAAAATATAAATACTCACCGTCCGAAAATACATCCCGAATACTTCCGCATCCTTCCATTTCCTCGTAAAACACGCTATATCCATTGTCTCCGCCATCACCCGAAACATCATCAAGCCAGTCAACTGATCCATCCTCGCGTGCAATATACCCATCTGCGCTTGCTGCAATATAAAGGACGGCTTTTCCCATCCTAACCATCCTTCCTTTGATATAATCAATTCAAAAAGGAGTTTTACATGAATAACATAACTGCCATTCACACACGCGAGCTCGATTCGATCCGCTCCAGATTTTCTGATTACTTCGAAGATCATTCGGATGAAAAAAAACTCGACCGTCTTTATCACAAGTGGATCCCGCTCCTCAGCACCTACGTGACACACGACTCGATCGAAACGGCGATCGACGACTGGTACGCGCTCATCGAACACCCGCAGATATGGCTCCATTATATAGAAGAAACGCAGGCGAAATCAACGCGTCCGCTTGTCATCGACATACTCGAATCATGGAAGAATCCGTTTGTTTTTGCCGGCAGCCGGACCGAAAATGGGACGTATCAAAACTGGATGGATGACAGTGAATGGAGCATGACAAATGTTGAAGGTGAACACTTTATAGGGATTGTCCTGCCCTTCCCTGAGAAAAACAATGTCGTGGTTCAGCACTATTTCAACGCCGCAGATGAATTTTTTGACTCTATCGATGATGGTTTTGTGAATAGCCCGTATCCGTCTAAACAGCTATATTTGAACCGCTCATATTTAAATTGTCTGTCGTACCTTAGTGACAACTGAAAAAACACCAATTTTACCCTTTCTTAACAATTATTTCTTCAGGTTCAGGTATGTAAAATAGAAATAAAAACGATGCAATACCGTCCTATATGTTTCGCTGCCAGCATACAGTCAAAAACGTAATGACATCCGATTTTTTCATTCGGGTGTCATTTACTGTACCGCTAAAAACCACGAATGAACAAAGAATCAAAAGTCATACTCCCATAATCCAAGCTTTCCTTTTGCCGGAATAAATTTATCCAATATTTTCATGTCAAGAACTTCCCAAGCATAATTTCCCACTTTAAAGTCCCCTAAAAAATAGTCATTGCCTGAAACGATTTGTCCATCTTCCAGCATGGCCCATGTCTCTTTGTTTTCCGTTACCTTCAGACAATTTTCAAGCTTGCATACAGCGATGATCAAGCCGGTTGGAAGATTCTCCTTCGTGTATCCATGCTTACCGAGCAACAGCTGGATTGCCTCGTTACTGCAAACCTCCTTATCCATTTTTTTACTTGTGTGAATCGCCAGCGGCCCCCGATAATTCGTTTTCCATGACCTTGTTTCATATTTGACCTCGCCAAGGACAAAAAGACTCGCCCAGGGCTGGATCATTGATAAAACCTTCATTCTGCCGGCCTCCAACCTGTAAAAGTATATTTTTTATAAAATGTCCATGCAGAAGAATGTTTATGAACATGGGCAGAATCTGTTTTTTTCAAATGCTATTTTCACGCATTAAAAAGACCCCCAGCCAAAAAGGTTGAGAGCGTTGAAACATCATAAAATACAGCGTTTCTCCACATTGTTTTCATTAAGAAAACGTGCTTATTGCTGCGTCCGCTCCGCATTTAAAAGCCCGCCAAGTAAAATGACAACGGCCGTTAAGTAAAACCAGAGTACGAGCACGATGATCCCGGACAGCTGTCCATACAGCTTTGTGTAGCTGACGGCTGCTGCATAATTCCCAAAAAGAAGCGAGACGATCTGCCAGCCGATCGCTGCGAAAATAGCCCCCGGCAAAACGAAACGAAATGGCCGGCGCTCGTTTGGAACGATTTTGTAGAAAGCGGAAAAAAATACGATTAAAACCAATGTTCCAATGCCCCATTTGACGGCCGGCCAAATCGACAGCCAGCCGGACCATGCCTCGATCGTGTCAGACTGGGCGACAATCCAATGTAAAATACGTTCAGCGAGCGGAATGACTAATGATAACGGTACCATAATCATGAAAATGAGCGTCACACCAAAATCACGGAGCAGCCCTTTCCAAAAAGGCAGATTCCGTTCAATTTTACTGGCGTCATTGAGTGAGCGTCCTAATGACTGCACCGCCATGGATGACAACCAAAACGTTGAAATCAAGCTGAGTGACAGCAGCTGTCCTTTCCCGGCAGACAATACAGCGGTCACATTTTCTTCAATGAGTGTGAATGATTCTCCCGGTGCGTACGGTTTCACGAATTCAAGAATCGCTTCCTGATTAAGGGGGAAAAAGCTGATGACCGACAGGATAAAAATGATAAAAGGAATGACGGATAAGAGCAGATAATAGGCGGTCTGAGCGGCTTGATCATAAAATCTCTCACCAAAAAAACGGGAAAGAATCCGTTTCGTTACATTCACTTTCCGTCACCTCACTCCTCTTGTTTTTACCCGAATTTAAGGACGCTTATACCACAGAAACACCACTTTAAGTGGAAAAGGGGATGTCTCAGTGAACTTTTGAGACATCCCCTTCTTATTTATGCCCAAATATCGCCTTTTGCACCTTGTGAGATAAAACCGGCATTGGCTTCATCTGTATCAATGTGCATTTCAAGTGCATAGCTGTCTGATACGCGGATGACCACGTTGCGGAAAGCTACCGGACGTTCACCGCCTACTTCCACTGTTACAATCTGACCGTTTTCAACATTGTATGTTTTCGCGTCCTCTGTCGTCATGTGAACATGTGCTTTTGCGATAATCAGGCCTTCCGGCAATTCAACCGAACCGGCCGGACCTGTAATCGTAACCGGCGCTGAGCCCTTAATGTCGCCCGATTCGCGCAATGGCGGTCTGACGCCAAGCTTCATCGCGTCTGTAAAGCTCACTTCTACCTGTGTAGCAGGGCGGCAAGGACCCAGTACGCGAACGCGTGCGATTTCACTTTTCGGTCCGGCAATGGTAACTGTTTCTTCTGCCGCATATTGTCCGGGCTGCGAAAGATCCGCTCTTTTCGTCAGTTCGTGTTCTGCTCCGAATAAAATCTCAAGGTGTTCCTGCGTCAAATGCACGTGGCGTGCTGACACAGCAACAGGAATGGTTCCATGATTTGTTAATGACATCTATCTTCCAGCCTTTCTGCTTTTCAATACTTGTTTCATGCCTATTTTACATGATTTGACCGGAAAAATACGAGGAACATGACTTTTTATTCGACTTCTTTTTGGATTTTTTCCATTAAAACGATTTCAACACCGGATGCCGTCGAAAACGTCTCAACTTCTCGAAACCCGAACTTCATATATAACTTTCGGGCCGCGTTATTTTTTGCGCCGGTCGTCACTTTCACATCCCGTCCGCCTGCTTCTTCTTGCATAAAAAATTCAATCATTTTCGATGCAATCCCTTCATGAAAATGCCCGGGATGAACGACGAGCCTGTGAATAAATGCCGCACCGTCTTCCTCTTTATACGATAAAAAACCGGCCAGTTCGCCGCCTGATAAAAAACCGAAAAAGGTTTCGCCGCTTTCCATAATCATTTGCACTGTATCATTTAAATGCGGAATGCCATCGAATCCGATCCACGATGCTTCCACCTGATAGCCCGGGATTTGCAGCGCCAAAATTTCCGCCGCCACCGCTTCTTCTTTATGATTTAACCGTTCAATCATACGAGGTAACCCCTTTCAAAAATCTTCGTACACCGATTATACCCGTTTCATTCAAAAATTTCAGAATTTAGGGCTTCAGAAATGTTAAATCTTCGTTGCAGTTTCCTCTTGTTTCCTCTGCTTTCACACACAAAAAACCGTCCCATTTTCGAGACGGCTTCTGCTTATATTCCATTTTTTTGAATATCTTCATACTGCATGACAACCTCTTTAAACAGCGGCTGTTCTTCTTGAAGCTGTGTAAACCTTGTGATTGCGGAAGCGAGACCATCTTGCTGAACCGTTTCCTGTACTTCCACCGCTTCCGGGTCCTGAGCATAATCATACAGAAGGGCCGCGGCTATGCTTTTCGCCAAGTAAACCGGTGTTTCACCGAGCAGTTTAGCATATTGTGACGCCGGGCTGACAAGACGGTCATTGCCGCCTAGCTTACGGATGGGCGAACGGCCGACACGCGTCACTTCATCTGAAATATAAGGATTAGCAAAACGGCCGATAATTTTTTCGATATAAGCATTATGCCCAGCTTCATCAAATCCATATTTGGTCACTAAAAATCGGCCTGTTTCTTGCAGTGTCGCAGCAAGCGCCTGCTTAATTTTATCGGATTCAAGTGCTTCGTTAATCGTTCTTGCACCGGCCTGCCATCCGAAATAGGCAGCTACCGCATGGCCGGTATTCACGGTAAACAGTTTACGTTCAATGTACGGCTTCAAATCATTAACCCACGTAATGCCGTCAACCGGCGGCTTATCGCCAATAATTTTCGTTTCATCCACCGCCCACTCGTAAAACGGTTCAACTGTCACCATCAATTTATCTTCATTTGATTGATTCGGGACAATCCGGTCCACTGCGGCATCCGGGAAACCAACGCGCTTATCAAAAGCGGCGCGCTCTGCTTCGGTTACTTTTTCGTACACTTTTTCTTTTAAAAGGGTACTGCCGCCGACCATATTTTCACAGGCAATGACATTCACTGGCGTTGTCCTTTTTTTCAGGCCTTCAGCAATCAGTCCGGAAATGTGCGGCAAAATATTCGGCCCGACGGCGGCTGTAACAAGATCCGCCTTTGCAATCGCGTCGACCACTTTGTCCGGATCAGATGCGCTGTTCAACGCCCGTACGTTTTTGACGAGCAGTTCTTCATGCGACGCATCAGCCAGCACGACACGGTACTCGCCTTTTTCATTAATCAAATCCACAATCTCACTATTTACATCCACAAAACATGTCTCATATCCAGACTGGTAAAGAAGACTGCCGATAAAGCCTCTTCCAATATTTCCAGCGCCAAAATGAACGGCCAGCATGTTAGTTCACCTCGTCAAACATCGCTAAAATTTCCTCTTTCGAAGACGCGTTCACGATTTGAAGCACATTTTCTTCTTCGGAGCAGACAATCGCAATTTGCGATAAAATCTCAAGATGTTCATCGCCTTTTCCTGCAATGCCAATTAATAATTTCACTTCATTGCCGTCAAAATCAACACCGTCCGGTACTTGAATGATCGAGAGCCCGGACTCCTTCACAGCGCTTTTCGCATCTTCCGTCCCATGCGGAATCGCCACAAAGTTCCCCATGTATGTCGTCGTCAACGCTTCACGCTCAAGCATTTTTTCAATGTATGACGGCTCCACATAACCTCGATCTACAAGTACCTGGCCTGTTGCGCGGATCGCTTCTTCTTTCGTTGCCACCGCTTTGTTTAAGACAATATTTTCAGCTGATAAAATAGACATATTTATACACTCCTCAATTCCTTTATTTTTTCATTCAAAAACATCTCAAGCTTTGACGCCATCCATTCTTTTATTTCTTCTTCATTACCTGACTGCAACAGCGCTATGCTTTCATCGCTTTCAATCATCATGGCACTGACAAAACTGAGCACTTCAAGTCCTTCTGCGTGAAATGGATCCGGCGAAAGCATCATTAAAATAACATCTGCTTCCATTGCCATCTGATCCATTCCATTTAGGAAAACAGGGGTATCGAGCATGTGAATCGTAAATGACGGCTTTAACACATCGGGATGGCGTGTATGAAAAAAAGCCATTTTCGTTCCCGGAATACCGATCCCGCCAAGTTTTTCTCTCTCAAGCAGCGCGCCGACAACAGCATCCGCTGACCGGAGTGTATCGAGCTGTCCGCATGCCATTTTTAAAGCAGATACTGCACTTTGTTTCCCCGCTTTTGTCATCAAGAATGAAGTGAGCAGTTCCATAATCGTCCCTGTATAATGATAAATGCTTTTGACGGACTGTTCAATTTGTACAGCTGACCGCGTCTTCATCTCCGCTGATGCGGGCATTTTTTTCATTGAAACAGCCGCACGTCTCTTCATGTAAGAACGGACCGTTTCCACTTCTTCTTTCGTCAGCATCGGGCTGACAACAATGTGCTCACGAGGGAAATCAGGTAAATGAATGGTCGAAATGACAAGATCCTCATCATCAATCTCCGTTTGGTTTAATTCAAATAATGATATATTTTTTAGTCCCGTCAGTTCCGGAATTTCCTGCTGGAGGCGGGTGACGAGCATTTTTGATGTGCCAATCCCGGTCGAACAGATAATATACGTATTCATAGGTCCGGAAGGCTGTGCGCCGGGAAGTGCCGAACCAAAATGCATGACAAGGTAGCCAATTTCCTCATCCGGCACCGTTAAATCCGGAAAGACTTGCTGAACGCCTTCTTTCACAACGGCGAATAAATCACCGTAATCTTCCTGAATGCGCGGAAGAAGCGGATTTGTAATTCCCATTTTTTGATGAATGCGGTACAGTGCCGGTTTTAAATGAACGACGAGTCCCTGAAACAGCGATTGATTATCCAATAACTCAATCGACAATCTTTTCTCAATAAACCGAATGAGACTTTTCGCTTTTAAAGCAACTTGGAAACTTGAATCTTCAAGCACGTATTCTTTATCTTGACGCAATTTTGCTCCTTGCAAATGCATCGTAATGTAGCCGGTTTCTGCTTCCGGAATATCCATTTGAAAAACAGCCTTCAGCTTTTCGGTCATATCGCGGGCAATCTCATATTCAGGAGCTGCCTGCAGACGCTTTAAGTAAGCAATGTCCATTTGAATATTGCCGCCGCGTTCAATGCGTTCAATGGCAAGAGCCAGATGGACGACGAGTCCGATGTAGGCGCTGTCCGCGATTGCATAGGGCAGCCCGGCATTAACGTCTTTCACCACTTTCTCTACGACAAGCAGCTTCTTTTTTTCTACAAGCCCGAGCAGCCTCTCTGAAATGGAATCGGCTGGATCAAGCGATTTCTTTTGAATACTTTCTTTGACAAGCGACAGAAACTCCACTTCGTTTACATTCTCTGCAATAATACTTCTCATCGCACGGCGCTTTGCTGTTTCAGTGCCTTCCAATTCAACCCCGTAGCCGCGTCTGCGGATCACCTTCAGCTGAAATGGTTCAAGTTTGCTTTCGAGTTTCGTTAAATCATTGCTGACAGTGGCGATCGTGACGCGTAAATCATTGGCGAGGGCAATAAGCTTGACCGGCTCAACTGTTTCAAGCAGCGCACATAAAATCATGGTCTGCCGCTCATCCGGTGTATACTCGCTGTAAGAAAGATGAGAGATGGCGAGCTTTAACTCATCCATTTTTTCTTTATTGCCGACGATTTGAATGCCGACACCGGCCTTTTTCACAAGCTTCAAATCGTATGCTTCAAGCGTCTTCTCAATGCTCTTTAAATCACGGTGGACAGTCCGTACGCTGACATCGATGTCATCTGCAAGATCTTTCACCGTCATTTCGTCATTCCGATCAATCAACAGATCAAGAATCAGCCTTTCCCGGGCAGACACATACATGCCGCGAACCTCCTCACTGTGACACTTTTTTATTACTATTTCCTTCTAACCTCATCATAAACCCATAAAATAGCGGATTCAACAAAACAAAAATACCATTTCGACATAAAACTTGTTGCCAACATTGAAATATACGTTTATCAGCTTATGGGAAGATGCCCGCTTTTCTTCTTGCGAGATAATCTGACTCATTCATTGTTTTCATGATGCGTTCCCTTTCATACTAAATATGTCATCTTTTCCAAGATTTCCTCCAACAAAAAAAGCAGCCCGGCGGCTGCTTTTTTTGTTATTTCTTCAATTGTTCCATCAGCTCATCGTATTTCGGGCTGTTTAGGAAGTTTTCGACCGATATATGGTGTGCGTTCGGCAATTTTGCTTTCGCACGGTCTGTTAAGTCTTTATGTGTAATGACTACGTCTGCATCATCCGGCAGGTTGCTGATGGATGTATTGGATACATGAACATCAATTTCTGCTTTTTTGACTTTATTTTTCAAAATGGATGCACCCATTGCACTGGAACCCATTCCTGCATCACAGGCGAAAATGATTTTCTGAACATTCCCAAGTGTACCTGCTTTTTCAGCAGGCTTCTCATCATTTTTCACGAGAGAAGAAGCGTGGCTTTCTTTCCCTTTAAGTGCGGATGTTTGCGCTGCTGCCTTAGCCAAGTCCTGCTCATCTGTTTCTTTTGATGCTTTCAAAATCAAGGCTGAAATCAAGAAGGAAACAACGGCTGCTGCAAGAACACCTGCAAGAACGCCAATGTGGTTTCCTGGCGGCGACATGATCATCAAGGCGAAAATACTGCCTGGTGACGGTGCCGCTGAAAGGCCTACATTAAACAACAAGAATGTGAATACGCCTGTTGCGCCGCCGGCAATTGCTGCCACTAAAAGAAGCGGCTTCATCAAAATGTAAGGGAAATAAATTTCGTGAATCCCGCCCAGGAAGTGAATGATCACAGCACCTGGTGCGGATTGTTTCGCCATTCCTTTTCCAAAAAACATGTACGCAAGCAGGATACCAAGACCCGGTCCCGGATTCGACTCCAGAAGGAAAAGAATAGATTTCCCGGCACTCGCTGCTTCCTCAATTCCAATCGGGCTCAAAATCCCATGGTTAATGGCGTTGTTCAAGAACAACACTTTTGCCGGTTCAATGAAAATACTTGCCAGTGGAAGCAAGTTTGCATCTACGATCACCTGCACGCCTGCCGCAAGCGTTTTGTTTAACGTTAACACAACCGGACCGATTGCTTTGTACGCAACAAGCGTTAAAATACCACCGATAATACCGGCAGAGAAGTTGTTGACAAGCATTTCAAAGCCGGATTTAATTTTTCCGTCAACCATCTGGTCAAACTTTTTAATCGCATAACCGCCAAGCGGACCCATGATCATAGCGCCGAGGAACATCGGAATATCAGATCCGACGATAACCCCCATTGTAGCCGTCGCTCCGACGACACCGCCTCGAATATCATATACAATACGCCCGCCGGTAAAACCGATCAAGATTGGCAATAAGAACGTAATCATTGGACCGACGAGCGCTGCTAAATCTTCGTTCGGAATCCAACCTGTTGGAATAAATAATGCGGTAATAAGTCCCCATGCAATGAATGCCCCGATATTCGGCATAATCATACCGCTTAAATGACTGCCGAAACGCTGAATTTTCACACGCACATCCGATTTTGCCTGCGCTTGATTATTCATCTGTAAAACCCCTTTCTCGTTGTTTTTATTTAAAGTATGGCTAGGTTTGTCTGTCTGTATGTTTATAATAAAGCGGTTTCAGACAGTAAACAATGAATAGAAAACATTGTTTTGGCAAGGGCGATGTTGTCATCATTAAAAATAGCCTCTTCGAATAGAAGAGACCGCTTTTTATATAAAAAATCCTGACCCGGTTTGGACCATGTAATAAAGACCGTAAAGTACACTGATAAGTGACGTCGCTCTCATTAAAAACACCGGAATAGCTTTGCGTGACGTCACAAGAAAGGGCAGTCCGAGCATTGTTGTAAACAACAGCATGCCAACAACCGTACCCGCGCCGAAGATTAAAATAAACTGAAACGCTTCTGAACCGGTATCAGCATTGGTGGCTGATAAAAGTACCATCGCAGCGCTCCCGGCAAGTCCGTGAATGACACCAATCACAAATGATTTTTTATGAAAATGCTGATGATTCCCTTTTCCTGCTACTGTCCGGCTTTTGCGCAAACCGTTCAACCCTAAATAAACGAGCATCAGGCCAACAAAAAATTCAAGCGCCGAAGCTACATTTTCAGGAATATGTTGACCAAGTACAACAGCCGTTACGCCAATAATAAGCAATGTCGCTGTATGGCCAAGCCCCCAAAAAACACCGGCTAAAGACGACCGGGAAAGTTTTTTTGTCCGGCTGGCAATGGTCGAAACCGCAATAACATGGTCCGGCTCCGTCGCATGCTTGATGCCGAGTGTAAAACCGAGTAATAAAATAGATAAAAGTCCGCCTTGAATCATTGTTTTTTCTCCTTATTAATACTTTCTTAACTGCACGTGTTTCTGACCTAGCTTTTCCCGCATCCAGCCGGTACACGCCAACAAAATTTCTTCTATTACATGTGTCGCATTTGCTAAAATCCGAATCGAGCAGCCGCCGTTTTTTAGTGAGGAGAAGCCCATTCGCGCCTGATCTTCGTATCGTTCAAGCAGCTGGCCCAGTTCACTTTCCCACTGCGTAAGGGCCGGAGAAACGATAAAAAGGGAACCGACGTGTGTATAACCTTCCATTTGCATCGGTGAAAACAGGTCATTTTTATCGGGCTTCAAAAAAAGATGATCGTACGCTTGCAGTGCGCCGTCTTCATAGATTTTCAATTTCGACCGGACCCATTCATACCGGAACGGCTCGCCGCTTTTGGACCAGCCCGGTGTCATGATGTCGCTGTATAAAAGTGTCGATCCTTTTTCCATATAAATCGTCGTTTCCTGCATAAAACGTGCTTGCTCGTATGCAATCAGCGGATCCGGCAAATAAGCGAATACGCTGCTCTTTGAAAGGGAGATATCCATCGATTGATAAACCGGTTCAGCCGGTGTTTTGTATACTTTCGCCGCTGATTGCGTAGTAAGTGTCATCTTTGCATTTTCTTCAAGCACCACGTCTGTATGATAACGGTCGCCGCCCACGTAGCCGCCGCCCACATGCAGGCTGTAGATGGTCGGCTCATATTCATCAAAATAAACCGGCCGTGCCACTTTGAACGCGCCGTCAAAATACGTATCTGCCACGACTGTTTTTTCACCGCGGCAGACGGCTTTTACGCGCAGCGTGCCGGTCATACTCATGCTTCGAGCCCGATGAGCAGCGCATTTTCTTTAAGCCATTTGACGACATCAGAAAGACCCGTTTCGTCTTTTAAATTCGTAAAGAAAAACGGCTTATCCCCGCGTGACTTTTTCGTATCTTCCGCCATTACTTCAAGGCTTGCACCGACATACGGGGCGAGATCCGTTTTGTTAATAATGAATAAATCCGATTTAATCATGCCCTGTCCGCCTTTGCGCGGAATTTTCTCTCCCTGCGCCACATCGATAATGTAAATGGAAAAATCAACAAGCTCCGGACTGAATGTTGCCGCTAAATTATCACCGCCGCTTTCCACAAAAATCAAATCCAAATCCATGTGCGCTTCTTTTAATTCATCGATCGCCGCAAAGTTCATCGACGCATCTTCGCGGATCGCCGTATGCGGACAGCCGCCTGTTTCCACCCCGATAATTCGGTTTTCAGGAAGAACACCATTCTTCATTAAAAACTGTGCATCTTCTTTTGTATAAATATCATTTGTCACAACCGCCATGCTGAATTCATCATTCATGGCCCTTGTCAGTTTTTCCACAAGCATCGTTTTTCCGGCGCCAACCGGACCGCCGACACCAATTCGTACTGGTTCCATGATCAGTCTCCTCTCCTGTTTATGACATAAACAGCCTCACCGGCAGCTGCTCATGCCGCATTTGGGCAATTTCAAGCCCTGGCATATTCATGCCGAGCTCTTCTTCTGTCAATTTCTCTATCTGGATCGTTATGTCTTGAATAAGCGGCTGCAGCGCCAGTAAAATGCGCTGGCCGTCTGTCTGGCCGAGCGGAATAGCCCGGACGGCGTTTTGAATAAGTGAGTGGACACTGGAAAAAATATGAGCCGCGACGGCATCCTCTTTATCCGCCCTTACATGGTGGGCGGCCAGTGCAAACACAATCGATGGATGTCCGTTTACTTCTTTTCGTCTGATTTGCTGATGATAGGAGTCGATCAGCGGGCTTTTGTATAAATCAACACATAACTTCGCCATCCGTTCCCCGATCCGCCGCGCCCCTTCACGCGTTTCCTTCGCAAGTGCCAGCGCGTACAATGTATGATCAAGTTCAGTGATTTTTTCCTGCTGGCTTTGTTCGATGTACTCATACGCCAGGCGGCAGGCAAGGCCGTCTGTGTAGGCGACCTGGGTTTTCATGTAAATACGCATGGCGTTTTCAAATGTGGGCGCATCTTGGATAGTTCCTTCAAAAATGTACGTTTCCAGTCCGAACGAGTGCGAAAACGCACCCGACGGAAAGTTGGAATCGCACAGCTGCATGAAGGACAGCATCGGATTAATCATGACTGTGGCCGATATGACGAAACGCTTTTTTCACCTGGCGTTCTTCCCGGCGAAACGGGATCTCAAGCTGCTGTAGCAATTCTTCCACTAAATAATCATATTGCACAATCATTTCGTTTCCTTCAAACTGCGCCGGCAAATGACGGTTGCCGAGCTGATGTGCGATTTCGCCCATTTGCCCGATCGATTTCGGCATAATCGTCAGCACGTCATCGGCCAGTACACTAATCACGATCATATTTTTTTCATCACAGTATAAAATGTCACCGTTCTGTAAATCCTTTGGCTCGTGAAGACGAATGCCAATTTCACGCCCGTGATCCGTTTTTACACGCTGGATTCGTTTTACCAGATCATCACTTGCCAAAAAGATACGCTCCGTATGCAGTGCCCGTCTTTCATCTGTTTCGACGTTGCCAACAACCGCTTCAATAATCATGTTCCATCACTTCAAAATAAGAAATAGCGCTGCGCCATCGGAACGATCTCCGCCGGCTCGCACGTGACAAGCTCTCCATCTACCTTTACTTCGTATGTCTGCGGATCAACCTCAATATCCGGCGTTTCTCCATTGTATTTCATATCGCTTTTTTGAAGCGTCCGGATGTTTTGTACTGGACGGATCATTTTTTCCAGTCCCAATTTTTCCGGCACGCCCCGATCAATGGCCGCCTTTGATAAAAATGTCATCGATGTTTGATACAGCGCTTTGCCAAAGCTTGCAAACATCGGGCGATACAGGGCCGGCTGTGGCGTTGGGATCGATGCATTCGGATCGCCCATGACGCTATGCGCAATGAGCCCGCCTTTTAAAACAAGTTCCGGCTTGACCCCGAAAAAAGCCGGTTCCCAGACAGCAAGATCCGCAAGCTTTCCTGTTTCCACGGAACCGACATAGTCGGAAATACCGTGCGTGAGCGCCGGGTTGATCGTATATTTGGCAATGTAGCGCTTTGCCCGGAAATTGTCTCCTTCACCCATTTCTTCTTCCATTTTTCCACGCTGCTTTTTCATTTTGTCCGCCGTCTGCCATGTGCGCAAAATGACTTCGCCGATCCGTCCCATCGCTTGTGAATCGGAGCTGATCATACTGAACACACCGAGATCATGCAAAATATCTTCCGCCGCGATTGTTTCTTTCCGGATACGTGAGTCCGCAAACGCAATGTCTTCCGGTACGGACGGATCAAGGTGATGACACACCATGAGCATATCCAAATGTTCATCGAGCGTGTTTATAGTATACGGACGGGTCGGGTTCGTCGAAGAAGGAAGCACATTCGGGAAGCCCGCCGCTTTAATAATGTCCGGCGCATGCCCGCCCCCTGCCCCTTCTGTGTGGTATGTATGAATAACCCGTCCATCAATTGCCACGATCGTATCCTCTACAAAACCTCCTTCATTTAACGTGTCGGAATGAATCGCAATCTGGACATCGTATTTGTCGGCTGTTTTCAGGCTCGCATCAATGGCTGCTGCGGTCGTTCCCCAGTCTTCATGAAGCTTTAGCCCGATTGCACCTGCTTCAATCTGCTCTACAAGCGGCTCGAGGCCAGACGCATTGCCTTTTCCTAAAAAACCGATATTCATCGGGAAGGCTTCAGCCGCTTCAAGCATACGAAAAATATTCCATTCACCCGGCGTACACGTCGTCGCATTCGTTCCTGTTGCCGGCCCTGTTCCGCCGCCAATCATCGTCGTCACGCCTGAAGCAAGAGCGGTTTCAATTTGCTGCGGGCAAATAAAATGAATGTGTGAATCAATGCCGCCGGCGGTCACAATTTTTCCTTCTGCCGCGATGACTTCTGTTGATGCACCGATGACAATGTCGACACCGTCCATCAAAAGCGGATTGCCCGCCTTGCCAATCGCCCAAATCTCACCGTCTTTCACGCCGATATCTGCTTTGTAAATCCCCGTATAATCAAGTACAATCGCATTGGTTAACACCAGATCGACCGCTTCATCCCGCTTCGCATGCGGGTGCTGCCCCATTCCGTCGCGGATCACTTTTCCACCGCCAAACTTCACTTCATCGCCATAAACCGTATAATCTTTTTCAATTTCAATAAACAACTCTGTGTCTGCCAGACGGATGCAGTCGCCGGTCGTCGGGCCAAACATATCCGCATACTGACGGCGTGACATATGGAAGCTCATGACTCTTCCCCCTTATCAAGCGCGCCATTTACGCCATTGTTTAACCCATATACGTGACGCGTTCCTGAAAACGGCACGAGTGCAACCGGTTTTCCATCACCCGGTTCAAAACGGACCGCTGTTCCTGCCGGAATGTTCAGCCGCATCCCGAACGCTTTCTCCCGCTCAAAATCCAGTGCTTCATTTACTTCAAAAAAATGAAAATGAGAGCCGACTTGAACCGGCCGATCGCCCCGGTTTGTCACAAAAACCGCAGCTTCCTGTTTTCCTTCATTGCACATAATATCTTCTTTGCGAAGCTTATATTCACCAGGTATCATAAGCGCCTCCCCTATCGAATTGGATCATGAACCGTGACGAGCTTTGTGCCATCCGGAAATGTCGCTTCCACTTGAATGTCTTCAATCATTTCCGGAATGCCTTCCATTACATCATCCCTCGTTAAAACGGTCGCCCCGAACTGCATAAGCGCCGGAACAGACTTTCCGTCCCGCGCGCCTTCCATTACTTCGTACGTAATTAGCGTAATGGCTTCCGGATAGTTCAGCTTCAACCCTCTGTCTTTTCGCCGGCGCGCCAAATCGGCCGCCACCACAATCATCAATTTTTCCTGTTCACGTGCTGTCAGTTTCAACCGGAACCCCTTCTTTCTTATACAACTAAATGCCGTTTGACCATATCCATGTGTGCCACATTTGTCACACCTTCACTGACAATCGTGCCATGGTCTAGAATGTAATAATAATCTGCACACGCAAAGGCAAGATCAAGGCTGTGTTCTACTAGAATAATGCCCATTTCCTGTGACGCGGCAATTTCAATAATGACATCCTGAATAAGCTGGACGATCGATGGCTGAATACCTTCCATCGGCTCATCCAAAAGAAGCATTTTTGGCTTTCCGACGATGGCTCTTGCAATCGCTAATTGCTGCTGCTGTCCGCCACTCAAATCTCCGCCTTTACGGTGCATCATTTCAAGTAACACAGGAAACCATTCAAAAACCTGCTTCGGAATGCCGGTTCGTTCCTTTTTTGGGAGGGCTTCAAGACCCAGCAATAAATTTTCTTCTACTGTTAAAGAAGGAAAGATCTCACGCCCTTGCGGAACATACGCAATGCCGCTTCTCGCTCGCAGTTCCGGCGCTTTTTTTTCCATTTTATCGCCCATCCATTCAACCGATCCTGCCGATGGCTTTACAAGTCCGGCAATCGTTTTAATGAGTGTAGATTTGCCGACACCATTCCGGCCGAGAACCGCTGTTACTTTGCCAACTTCCGCTTGAATGGATACATCGTTCAGCACCACGCTTTCATCATATCCGGCCCGGATGGACTCAACCGTTAACATGCGCTTTCTCTCCTTCCAAGGTAGACTTCTGCCACTTGCTCATTTTGCTGAATTTCAGACATCGTTCCTTCACAAAGTACTTTGCCTTCATGCATGACGGTCACCTGCTTTGAAAAATTCCGGACAAACTCCATATCGTGTTCCACAATGAGCACCGAACACGTTTCTGAAATTTCATGAATAAGCTCGCCCGTTTTATGGCGCTCTGTTTCACTCATGCCGGCAATGGGTTCATCCAGCAGTAAAATTTCCGGATTCTGCATAAGCTGCATGCCAATTTCGAGCCATTGCTTTTGTCCATGCGCCAGCATCCCAGCAAGGTTATGCCGTTGTTCCATCAACCCGATTCGAAGCAGCATCGCTTCCATTTTTCCTTTATCTTCGCCTGTCATTTTTGCCCGCATAACAGACCAGAGTCCGCGTTTTTGTTTTAATGACAACTCAAGATTTTCCCATACTGTCAAATTCGCAAAAATAGAGGGCGCCTGGAATTTCCGCGTAATGCCAAGATGTACAATTTCATGTTCTTGCAGCTTTCGAATGTTTTCGGTCTGACGGTACAGCACTTCACCGTCACTTGCTTTTGTTTTTCCGCAAACAACATCCAGCAGCGTCGTTTTCCCGGCGCCATTCGGTCCGATTAAAAAACGAACTTCCTGCGGCAGCACATCAAGATTCACTCCTTGAAGCGCTTGAAACCCATTAAATGATACCCGTACATCACGACACGACAGAATCGGCTGCATCGGCGGTTCCTCCTTTTCGTTTTGCTTTTTCACGTTTTTCATTCCAAGATTCAAAGGCGCCAACAATGCCATTCGGCAGGAACATAACAACAATAATGAAAAGAAGTCCTAAAAAGATGGACCATATATCCGGATACGCTTCACTGAAAAAGCTTTTTGCGCTGTTGACAATGACCGCGCCTAAAATCGCGCCGATCAACGAATGACGTCCGCCGACCGCTGCCCACAGCACCATTTCAATAGAAGGAATAATTCCCATCATCGCCGGTGAAATAAGACCAACCTGCAAAACAAACAATGTACCCGCAAGCCCTGCCAGAGCGGCTGAGAGGCTGTAAACAAACACTTTGTAAGAAGTCGGGTTAAATCCTAAAAAACGAACACGGTTTTCACCGTCCCGGACCGCTGATAACACGCGGCCAACGCGGCTGTTAGTCAAAGCTGCGGCAAGGGCAAATGAAGCGCCGAGAATAATGACCGTCATCATATAAAGAGCAATTTGCACAAGTGGTGATGCTAATGAAAATCCGAGAAATGTAGTGAAATTCGTTAGTCCATTAGTGCCGCCGGTCCAGTCCTGCTTGGCGACAAACAGCGTCACGAATACGACAACAACTGCCTGGCTGATTAAGGAAAAATAAACGCCTTTAATTCGGTTTTTAAACGTCAGGAAACCCAGAATAGCCGCGATTAACGCCGGTATTAACAGGGATGCCCCGATCGCAAAAATGGGATTTGAAAACGGCACCCAAAACGCCGGAAGAGCTGATACTCCACTCCATTCCATAAAATCCGGGAGCTGCCCATTCGCCGCTTCAAGCTTTAAGTACATAGCCGTACAATAAGCACCGAGACCGAAATAAACCCCATGGCCAAGACTTAAAATGCCCGTATACCCCCAGATAAGGCAGATGCCGAGAGCAACAATCGCAAAGCACAAAAATTTACCCATAAGCGCCAGCCGGAATTCGGTTAAGTAAAGAGGGCCTAAAAACAACGCGATAAAAAAGAGCCAGTAACCAAGTTTTTTCTTATCCATTTTTTCGTCCCCCCTATTCCAATGACCGCGTGCGTGCTGAGAGCAGCCCGGCCGGTTTAAATTGTAAAAAGGCAATAATAGCAACAAACACGATGACTTTGGCCATGGAAGCCCCGCTCCAAAATTCCGCAACAGTTCCAAGCATGCCGACACTGAGCGCACCGAAAACGGTACCGATTAAGCTGCCAATGCCGCCTAAAATAACAATCATAAACGCGTCAACAATGTAATATGTACCGATTGTTGATCCGATTGGACCAAGCACAGTTAAAGCACAGCCCGCAATTCCGGCAAGGCCTGAACCGATTGCAAATGCGGTTGCATCGACTTTTTTCGTTGAAACACCAAGGCTTGACGCCATGCTGCGGTTCATCGTGACAGCGCGCATTTTGCGGCCGGCTGCTGTTTTATCAAGGTATAAATAGAGCGTAACCATGCAAATCGTTACAAGCGCAATAATGAATAACCGTTTGTATGGAAGCACTGCACCAGCGATTGTTAAGCCGCTATCAAGCCAGGCCGGTGCTGTCACCGCCACGTTTGGTGCTCCAAAAATGGATCGTGCCACCTGCTGCAAAATTAAGCTGACACCCCACGTTGCAAGCAAGCTATCGAGTGGTCTGTGATACAAAAAGCGAATAAGCGTTTTTTCAAGAACAAATCCGAGCAAGGCACCAATTAAAAATGAGAGTGGAATTGCTACAATATAATAGTAATTAAACAGTGCTGCCGGAACATAATGTGAAAACGCCTGCTGCACAACATACGTTGTATACGCGCCAGCCATAATAAATTCACCATGTGCCATATTAATCACATTCATCAAACCAAATGTAATCGCTAACCCGAGTGCAATGAGAAGCAAAATGGAACCGAGGCTGATGCCGTTAAATAGCTGTGTGATGACGACTGCCATGCCGTTCCCTCCTTTTTAAAATACAAATAAGGGAGAAGTCACTCCCCTTATTTGTTTCAATTAATTTAATCCTTCTGCCCAAGGGTAGGTTTCTAAATACGGATCCGGTTTAACCGGTTCTCCAGAGTTCCAGACTTCTTTAAACTGACCGTCTGCCTGAATTTCGCCGACACGAACCGTTTTATACGTATGCTGGTTGTCACCATCGATTGTAACCTTTCCGCCTGGTGCATTAAACTCAATACCACCAGCCGCTTCTTTCACAGCATCTACGTCAAATGATCCTGCTTTTTCTGCAGCTGCGGCCCACAAGTACACAGCCATATACGCTGCTTCAATCGAATCACCCGTCACGCGGTCATCGCCATACGCTTCTTTGTAAGCCGCGACGAATTTTTCATTTTCCGGGGTATCAGTCGTTTGGAAGTAGTTCCATGCTGCATAGTGCCCCGTTAAAATATCCGTGCCTATACCGCGAATTTCTTCTTCCGCAATACTTACAGACAGAACTGTGACATCATCCGCTGTAATACCCGCATCTTTTAGCTGTTTGAAAAAAGCCACGTTGCTGTCACCATTCAGCGTGTTATAGATGACTTCTGGTTTTTCTGCTTTAATTTTGCTGATCAGCGTGCCGTAATCAGTATGGCCAAGCGGTGTATATTCTTCTCCAACAAGAGTGCCGCCTTCCGCTTCAAGCTGCGCTTTAATTTCTTTATTTGCTGTACGCGGGAATACATAATCGGAACCAATTAAGAAAAAGGATTTTCCTTTGTTTTCAAGGAGCCACGTGACAGATGGAACGATTTGCTGGTTCGTTGTCGCACCTGTATAGAAAATATTTGGTGAAGATTCCATTCCTTCGTACTGAACCGGATACCAGAGCAGTCCGTTATTTTGTTCAAATACCGGTAACATTGCTTTCCGGCTGGCGGATGTCCAGCCGCCGAAAACAGCCGCTACTTCATCTTTTTGTAACAGCTTTTTCGCTTTTTCCGCAAATGTCGGCCAGTCTGATGCACCATCTTCGACAATCGGTTCAATTTGCTTGCCTAGAACGCCGCCTGCTTCGTTGATTTCTTCGATCGCCATCAGTTCCGCATCACGCAGCGATACTTCACTGATCGCCATTGTGCCGCTTAACGAATGAAGCACACCAACCTTGACCGTGTCACTTGAATCAGCAGCCGCCCCATCTTCTTCATTTAAGGCATTTGACGCTGCACAGCCGCTCAGCGCAAGTGTCGCAGCTGAAATCGCCGCGATGATTGTTTGCTTGCTCCAAAATTTTCCCAGTACTGTCATACAGACACCCCTTAAAAAGTATTGTTTTCGTATGATATAATGAGAACAAAGCATAGGACTGATTATTTTATGCTTGTTCTCGAGACAGCTTTCTCATTGCCGTGAGGAAGCTGTCTTTTTATGCCTCCACCCACTTGTAACATTTTATATATTTATTATGTAACATAATATAACATTTATGATAAGTTCATTATACAGCGATTCTTCCCAAAAACAAGCATTTTTTGAAATTATTATTTAAAAATAAGTTTGAAACCGGATTATTCAATGTTAGGTTTAACATTATATTCGTCTTTACGAAAAAGGTTTTGTTGGTTTTTGTTATATTTTCTAACACAAAAAAAGAGATCTTCATTTTAAGATCTCTTTTACGCACGTTTCAATTTTTAGTTGTAGCGATATGTTTCTTCCGCAGACGTCCGTTCATAGCCCATCGCTTGGTTGAAATCGAGTGCAATGCTTTCATGCCTTTTTTCCTGACTTTCTTTTTGGACAAGAATTGGAATTCCTTTAACAACAAATAAATCATCATTGTCTTTTTTATCGTCAATTTCCAAATGGTATTCCGATGCGACGGACTTTTCTTTCCCCAAAAAAGCATAAAAAAATCACCGAAACAAATTCGGTGATTTAGAAAAAGTTCAAATTATTCGCCAAGACCTTGTGATTTCATTGTTTCTGCAAGTGCTTCGATTGCTGCATCAGCATCTGAGCCGTTTGCTGCGATTTTCACAGAAGCGCCTTTTGGAATACCAAGAGACATAACACCCATAATTGATTTCAAGTTCACGCTTTTTCCATTGTAATCCATTGTTATGTCAGAACTGAATTTAGAAGCAGTTTGCACTAGAACGGTTGCCGGACGCGCATGGATTCCTGTTTCATCAGTAATAGTAAATGTTTTTTCAGCCATTTTAAAAACTCCTTTATTGTTAAAAATATTTCAACAGCACCCATTATAAAGTAAAGGCTAAACAAATACTACTTTTAACCGCACTATTCGACAAAAAACGAAAGGAGGGGGCTGCCCCATTAGTAAAGGGGAAGGCCGGATTCTGAACGATTTAGGCCGATTTATTGATAGGAAAGCCGGATTTCGACTCTTCAAGGCCGAATGGATGAGAATTCGGCCCAAATGACAAGGAAACCGGCTCAAAATCAGAAATTCCGGCCCAAAGAGCAAGGAATTCGGCCATAGAACGAAGAAGGGGCTGTCTCCATGACCTTTTGAGACAGCCCCCTTTCATTTTTACTTTGCTGCAACCGGTTCATGATGAAGCGGCGGCGGAATGAGCCAGCCTTTTGCTTTCGTCAGCTGCAGGCATTCATGACCGAGCCTGATTTTCTCGGCATGGAACCGCGCAAACATGGTCCCGATATCTTCGCGAATGCATTGAGCCATCGCCATACTGCACGCACTTAAGCCCATGCCTATGTCCCGGGAAATACTTGCGGCGATTTCCGGATCTTGAAAACGGGCGCCGACCGGAATGTCTTCAAGGTTTGCTTTTGGACGTTCAGGCGGCGCGGGCGGCAAAGCAATGCCATTTTCTTTTAATACTTGGTCCAGTTCCTTTACTTCCGTCCGCTCGACCGTCATCGCATCTTCAATCAGCTTTTTCAAGTCCTGGTCACCCGCGTGATTCAACAGCGTGCTGTAGCCGGCGATCATGCTTTTGCATGAAAGCGAACCCGTCCACACGGCCATTGCTTCTCCATAGTGCAATGGTTCATCTTTCGGATTCCCGCTTAAAATACCCATTTGATCCCTCCGTCGGAAATAAAAATTTGTGCGTGTGCACGCATGTAGTATTTCCTGAAGGGGTAGGATTTACACCACTTCACAAGCAAAGCGCCGCTGCTTTAAAACAGCCGGTTCCTCAGCTGAATAATCAGCTGATTTGACCAGGCTAACATTAGTCCGATTCAGGCTTCTTCAGCTCCAGCAAAATCTTGCCTGTACTTTGTCTGCTTTCCACCCATTCATGCGCCTTAGCGGCTTCTTCCAATGAAAAACGTTCCCCAATCTTCATTTTTAAACGTCCGTCCGCTAAAAGAGGAAGCACGTGGTTAGCTGTATCCTGTAAGAGATGCGGGCGGTTTTCTCTAGTTGTTCCCAGACTAAAACCGAGAACGGACCGGCAGCTTGAATGTAAATCCGTTGTCTTTATTTGCCCTGCTGTTCCACCTGAAATACCGAAATTCACTAACCTTCCGTACTTTGCCAGACAAGTAAGGCTCTTTTCTGTCACCCAGCCTGAGACAGAATCTAAAATAACGTCAACACCCTGCCCATCGGTTAAATCATTGATTTTTTTCGCGAAATCTTCTTTTTCATAGCAAATGACATGATCCGCTCCGGCTTCCATTGCAGCGGCCATTTTGCTTTCATGACCGACTGTGCCAATGACACGGCCTGCCCCTAAAATCTTGGCGAGCTGGATCGCTGTCGTGCCGATTCCTCCCGCGGCCGCATGAATGAGAACCGTTTCACCGGGCTCAAGCCGCGCTACATCGGCAAGAAGCTTATAGGATGTAAAAGAAACCGTCGGACAGGCTGCCGCTGTATCAAACTCCATATGATCGGGAATAACAAACGTAAGCTTCTCATCAGCAATGACATACTCCGAATATGATCCGCTTTTCGGAAAAGTGATGACCCGTTGTCCAGCCTTTAAATGCTGTACCCGGGAACCTACTTCCTCAATCGTCCCGGCAGCATCCAATCCTGGAATAAAGGGCGGATGCCCCGCCCCATGATAATTTCCCTGCCGTGCTTTAATATCGGCAAAATTAACGCCGGTTGCTGCAACACGGATTAATACTTGTTCCGGTTGAATTGAAGGTTTCTCAATATCCGTATATGTCAATACTTCAGGTCCGCCAAATCCGGTAACAACAACCGCTTTCATTTTAGATATCTCCTAACCAATTATATTTTTACCATGGTGTTCCGATCAATACGAAGATCAGCCATGCAAGGCCTGGTCCAAGTGCGATGAAAAGGCCGGCAATAAGTAAAAGTTTTCTAAAAAATGAACGTTCATCTACGCCTTGAACATTCGCGAGCATAAGCGCACCGTTTGTGGAAAATGGGCTAATATCAACAACACTGGCTGCAACCGCAAGCGCTGAAACAACGCCGATAGCCGACATACTCGGATCCTGTAAAATTGGCGCTGAAAGCGGGATTACCGCGGCCAGGAAGCCTGTTGTCGAAGCGAAGGCTGAAATGACACCGCCTACATATGATGCCATCAGAGAAGCAAGTACAGGATTTCCTACACTGGCAATCAGTTCAGTCATATAATCCATCGCGCCGATATGTTCCATAACACCTACGTAAGTCATGATACCCGTTACCATAAGCATAACGCCCCACGGCATTTGCTTAATAATGTCCCCCTGCTTTTTAGGAGCCATCAATGCCAACGCAAGACCCACCATAAAAGCTCCAAAGCCCATATTCATTTCGAATACAAGAGCCATCGTGATGAGAAAACCAATACCAAAAAGGGTCGCGATCTGATACCATAATGCCCCGTTGTTTTCTGATACATCTCCTGCACTGATCGCACTTCCATCTACTGTAGCCGCAGCGGCCATTTGAGCATTAGTGCTGTTTTTCATCAATCGAAGTCCACCAAATGCAATGAATACAACCAAAGAAATGAGTACATAAAAAATAAATGTATTTACAAATAACATAATTGGTGAATGAGGAATGGCTTCTGATTCCATGATACCGTTTACAACTAATCCAAAAATATTAAGCGGTGAAAACGCACCTGCGTACATCCCCGTAGAAATTAATGTCCCCATCAAAATCGGGTTAATATTGTATTGAAAAGCAAGTCTTAGCGCGATTGGAAAGAGAATCGGGCCAATCGCAACAGACGAAGCACCCACAGCAGCCAGCAAGGCACTGAGTGCAAACATAACCCATGGCAGCAATCCAACGTTGCCTCTCACTAACCGGAGTCCTCCGGAAATAATTAAATCAAGTGTCCCGTTGTTTAGAGCTATGGAAAACAAGTAGGTAACACCGGCTAATAGAATAAACATGTCAATCGGGAAAGCAGCGTAGATTTCATCAATGCTCAGTCCGCTGACGAATGTACCGATGACGAAAGCGGCAACGATACCTAAAATACCCATATTGACCGAAATAACGGAGCCGATAATGAACATGGCCAAAAGTACAAGAATGGTGATAAGTTCTAAACTCATATAATTTTCCTCCTAAAGAGATCATGCATGACTCATAGATTTTTAAATATTTATTTTTTGCTTTTCAAATAAATTATAAAAAGCAGTTAAATCATTTTTAATATGATTGCTCATTTCTGTTTCAGCTTTACTTGGATCTTTTTCACTAACAGCCTTGAAGATTTGTTCATGGTCTTGAATATAACTTCCTCGATTAGTTGAAATATAATAGTCCCGAAGAATATTATTTCGCATATATAAACTTTTTGTTCTGATTGACGCCAGAAGCCCAATCAGCTGATAATTATGGGAAGCCGTAATAATCAGTTCGTGAAATTGTGTGTTTAATTCAACTACTAGCGAAGTGTTTTTTTCTAATAAGGCTTGCGTGGATTTGATTAAAACTTCTTTCAATTCTTTCTCAAGAGCCTCTGTCTTATTTATTGCCGCTAATTTGGCAGCAAGCGATTCCAGCCTCTCCCGGCATTGATACAGATCAATCACATCCTGTAATACGGGTTTATAAATGTAGACAACGCTTTCATTTTGGGTTAAAAGTCCGTCTTTAATCAGCATTCGAATAGCTTCCCGAATCGTCCCCCTGCTCACGCCAAATGTTTTGGCTAATTTTGTTTCCACCAATCGTTCCCCCGGCTGATAGTGTCCTTCCAAAAGATCCGTGAGAAATGCTTGATAGACTTGTTCATGAAGCGGCTCCAGACGTATAACCTGCATCCTTACACCCCCTTCTGTACTGATTATCTTTTTAAAATATTCAGTCTATTAATACTATATAGTGTTAATTGTTTACTGTCAACCGTCTACACAAAATATTTTTTCTTCATCATTCTTTGCCTATTGGCGTGTTAAAAAGGACGGCGATTTTTGCGCCGTCCTCTCATTACTTCAAACTCGTTTCACTGTTTCCGATCTTAAAATTTACCAGACAGCAAATGACCAGCGTTCGGAACCTCAGTCTTCAAGTTTAATTGTTTAAGAATTTTGTACACCGTCGCCACTCCGGCAGATAGAACCGGCACTCCAAGACGATCCTGCACAGCTTGAATAGCTGGGAGGGAAGGCATTTGCACGCAAGCGGATAAGACAACGGCATCCGCTCCTTCAATATTTAACTTATCAGCATGATCGATCAGGTTAAGCGGATTTAGACGGCCAACTTCCAGATTATCTGCAACTTCAAGGCTGATGGAATCAATGACCTCAATTCCTGCCGCGTTTAAATATTCGATTACTGTTTGTGTCAGCGGCTTCATGTAAGGCGTGATGATAGAAACTTTCTTAGCTCCAATCGCTTCTAATCCTTCAATTAATGCGCCGGCGCTGCTGACAATTGGAGCTGGTCCGCCATTTTTTTCTACTGCTTTGCCCAGCCGCTCTTCTGAAATTTCATGGTATCCCGGTCCTTGGCACATAATCGCAACTAAGCACGCATAGGCTAATACATCACAGCGGGCATCCGAAAGTTCAACCGCACAACGGTCGCTGTCCACATCCATCTTTTTCAATTCTTCTGCATTCACGTGCATCATACGCATGCGGGCTGAATGGAATGTAAATGTTTCTTCCGGATTGATCTGCATTCTTGAATGAAGCATTGCCGGAATTTCTGTTTCCATTGTTGTGTTTGAACTTGGTACGATTAATCCTACTCGATAATTTTTACTCATTGTTGTTCCTCCTAATAATTTCAAATTTATAGTTTTTTAACTTTATGAAAATGACCGGTTAGTTCACGGTCTGTTAAAGGCTTGACCAGCTCGACGCAAGTAAGGAGCGCCTGCAGATCAATCCCTGTTTCAATCCCCATTTCATGCAGCATGAAGACAACATCTTCTGTTGCGACATTGCCTGCCGCTCCCGGCGCAAACGGGCATCCGCCCAGCCCGCCAATCGATGTATCAAATCTGGTAACACCCGCTTGCAGAGCGGCTATGACATTCACCTGGGCTAAGCCATATGTATCGTGAAAATGCGTGGTGATCATCGCTTTTGGCTTTAAATCGGAAATACGGCTCAACAGCTCAAATACTTGCTGCGGATTCGCCCTCCCAATCGTATCGCAAATGACGATTTCATCTGCGCCGGAAGCATCTATCCGCCGGACCATTTCCAGCACGATGCCGGGATCCACCTTCCCTTCAAATGGGCACCAAAACGCAGTGGCAATATTATAACGAATGAAAATACCGTTATCTTTCGCCTTTGCAATCACAATTTCAAAATTTCGGATCGATTCTTCCCTGGTCATTTTTACATTTTTCAAATTAAAGCTGTCGCTTGCCCCAACAACCAATGATAATGCGCGCACACCATTTTCGATGGCCCGCTCATACCCTTTTGCATTTGGGATCAGGGCCATATATTGAATAGAGGGATCCTGATCGATTCCTTCCAGCACTTCTTTCGCGTCCTTCATTTGAGGAACATAAACGGGATGAACAAAAGATGTCGCTTCCATTCTCTTAATGCCCGTTTTATTCAACTTATTAATGAGATTGATTTTATCCTCTGTCGGAATAAAATTCGCTTCATTTTGGAGACCGTCCCTCGGGCCCACTTCGATGATTTCCACTTTTTTTGGCAAATCCATGCGTACAATCCTCCTTCCCAATTTAAGAGATGCCGAGTTTTTTAGCTAAATAAGGTTCCAGTCCGCCAAGCTGTACCATTTCCATTAAATGTTCCGGCAGTTTCGTCCCTTGATATTCCGTTCCCTGAGTGTGATTGATAATTTTCCCTTCCAAAAAATCAATCTCCACATCGTCTCCTTCTTGGATCATAGACGTATCTTTCATATCCACAACCGGCAGACCGACATTGATAGAGTTCCGGTAAAAAATACGGGCGAACGAGGTGGCGACAACGGCCCCTATTTGATGATATTTCAATACCATTTGGGCCGTTTCCCGGCTTGAACCCGAGCCGAAGTTATGACCCGCCACAAGAATATCGCCGGGCTGCACTTTTTTGGCAAATTCCGGATCAATCGCTTCCATCGCATGCTCCGCCTGTTTCTCTACAGGCTGACTCATATATTGACCAGGTGAGATGATATCTGTATTAATATTGTCTCCATACTTCCATACACGTCCACGAATAATCAACGACATTTACCTGACCCCCTGTAAAAGATATTTACGCGGATCGGCAATTTTCCCCTCAATCGCGGTTGCGGCAACAGTTGCGGGGGAGCCTAAATACACTTCCCCATCCGGGCTTCCCATGCGCCCTCGGAAATTACGATTCGATGAGGACATGACCACTTCTCCGGCACCGATCACGCCGCTTGTAAAGCCGCCGCACGCTCCGCACGAAGGCATATTGACGATACATCCTGCTTCCGTCAATATATTTAAGATGCCTTCTTTGTTCGCCTCCATCCAAATGTGCTGTGAAGCCGGCACAACGAGGCAGCGAATATGTTTGGCAATTTTCTTTCCTTTTAAAATTTCAGCCGCAATTCTCAAATCACTTAAGCGGCCATTTGTACAGGACCCTAAGTAAACCTGGTCGACTGATTTCCCTTCCACTGCACTGACAGGATGCACATTATCAATTTCGTGCGGACAAGCTATCTGCGGCTCCAACTCGGATGCATTATAGTGCAATATACGCGAATAGGAAGCATCTTCATCACTGAATAAATCTTCAATCTCATCCGTTGCTCCTTTGGATCGCAGAAATTCAATGACTTTTTCATCAGGTTCAATTAATCCGGTTTTGGCACCGGCTTCAACTGCCATATTGGATAAAACCAACCGTTCATCCATAGACAAGCCTCTAATCGCGCTTCCGGAAAACTCAAGGGTTTGATACGTGGCACCGGCATGTCCAATGTCTTTGATGGTTTTAAGGACGATATCTTTTGCATAAACACCATGCGGCAGTTCCCCATCCCAGACTACTTTAATGGTTTCGGGCACCTTCATCCACGTTTCCCCGGTCAATAAAACGCCGATCATTTCGGTGGAACCAATTCCGGTCGCAAAAGCACCGAGTCCCCCCGCCATGCATGTATGGGAATCCGTCCCGAGAATTAAACGCCCCGGTCGGACATGACCATGCTCGACAATGACTTGATGGCAAGGACCTTCGAACTCGTAGTAATAAGGAAGATCCTGCTCTCTTGCCCAGTCACGCGTGAATTTCAAGATATCAGCTTGCTGTACTGTCGCAGGCGGCGTACAGTGATCAGACACAACGACTACTTTTTCCTTGTCGAACAATTGCCCGCCTAAACGGCGAAACCCTCCGTCTATTAACCACGGTCCCAGCAAGTCATGCATCATGGCAATATCTGCCTTGACCCATACAATTTCTCCCGCTTTCACTTCAGAACGTCCGGCCGCTTTGGCGAGAATTTTTTCTGACATGGTCATGCCCATACTCCATCATCCCCTTTTCAGATAATCCCGTGCTCCTTCAACGCGTTAATTTGCTCGTCGGACAGATGAATTTTTTCTTTCAATATTTCGTCGGTATGCTGTCCCAGCTTTGGTCCAGCCCACTCAATTTCTCCTGGCGTTTCACTCATTTTCGGGACAATTCCAGGCATTTTCAGCGTGCCTAATCCCTCAACTGCCACCTCGCGGATCATTTCACGGGCTTGATAATGCGCATCATTCACAATATCTTCAATCGAATAAATAGATCCTGCCGGCACTTTCGCTTCATCCAAGTATTCCATCACTTTAGTAAAAGGCATACTCTTCGTCCACTCTTCAATCAATTTATCTAAATAGTCTGCATGCTCAGATCGTTTTGTGTTGTTTTCAAAACGAGGATCTTCGGCTATTTCAGGGTAACCCATCACATTCATAAGGCGTTTAAAAATCGCATCTCCATTTGCTCCAATGACCACATACTTCCCGTCTGCACATATATACGTGTTAGACGGTGTAATGCCCGGTAATGTGCTGCCGGTTCTTTCACGGATTAACCCTGCGCGGTCAAATTCCGGAAGCGTGCTTTCCATCAGGCTAAAGACCGATTCATAGAGCGCAACATCGATAACCTGCCCTTCTCCCGTTCCTTTCGTATCCCGGTGATAAACGGCCATTAATGCGCCGATAACGGCATAAAGGGCCGATAGGGAATCACCGATACTGATGCCTACACGTGTAGGCGGGCGGTCCGGATAGCCGGTAATATAACGAAGTCCTCCCATTGCTTCTCCAATGGAACCAAATCCCGCTTTATCACGGTACGGACCATCCTGCCCATAACCCGATACGCGAATCATAATTAAACGTGGGTTGATAGCCTTTAAATCTTCGTATCCAAGCCCCCATTTTTCCATTGTTCCGGGACGGAAGTTTTCAATTAGAATATCCACTTCTTTGACAAGCTCACATATTAATTGTTGTCCTTCCGATTCACGAAGGTTAATCGTAATAGATTTTTTGTTTCGGGATTGCACATACCACCAAAGGCTGGTTCCATTCTCAACCACTCGCCATGCGCGTATGGGATCACCCGTTTTCGGAGACTCCACCTTAATCACTTCCGCGCCAAATTCCGCCAGCAGCCGGGAAGCGGAAGGTCCCGCAATCAATTGCCCCATTTCCAGCACGCGCAATCCTTCAAGTGCTTTTTTCCCCAATTCAATCATCTCCCGATTTCGAGTTTTATCCTCAGTTATTCATTGAATGAATTCAAACACATTCCATACATGTCCGGTTTGAGTGATGAAATCCCTAATATTTTTACACTTTCAAAAAAGATTAGGCATTCAAACACAGCAAAAGTAAGTAATCGCTTTCATTTTTTATTATCTTACAACCTTATCAGTTAACTGTCAACCGTCGACGATAAATTATTTTAAAGTTCTTTTCAATCACTTGGACTGTCCAATGAATTAATGTAAACTTACGTTATAAGGAACCAGCTAAAGCCGGTTCACGTTTCTTTGAATATTAATGAAAAGCGGCTTGCCGGCTCATCGTCACAATATCAATAGAAAACACCTTTATAAACCATTTTTGTATATCGTAGGGGGATTTGAATGAATGAAATAAAGAAAAATGAGCCGCTTCACAGTCAGGTTTACCAAATCGTTAAAACCATGATTATGGAGGGGGAATACCAGCCTGGTGAACGCCTCGTTGAAACCAAGTTAGCAGAAAAACTTAAAGTAAGCAGAGGAACCGTCCGGGAAGCATTTCGAATGCTGACAAAGGATGATTTACTTGTTCAGCACGACAGCAGCTTATTTGTTTATAACCCTGCCGCTCAAGATATTTTAGACATATACGAATGCCGGAAGAGCCTTGAATCTCTGGCGGCCACACTCGCAGCGAAAAATATTACAGATAAACAATTAGATCAATTACAGATTATAATTAAAAACTCCAAAGAAGCGTTAAAAATAAACAATACGCAAAAACTCATTCAATATAATCAGCAATTTCATGATATTATTTCGCTTGCATCCCAGAATAAGCAGCTCATTCAATTATTTGAAGTCATAAGCGCTAAAGTTCTCTATATACGAAACTGCATCTTACGGGACCGTCCCGAAAGCTTTGAGGATCTGGTGAATGACCATGAACGCATTTATGTAGGAATGAAGGAACGAAACCCGGAAAAAGCCGCACACGAAATGCGTTTGCATATTCAGCGAAGTTTAGAAATAGCCAACACAGCGTTAAATGAGCAGCACGATCAATCAGAGGTCACCTCAAAATAAGCCGCTGCTTTTGGAAATGATTAAAAAAGGTTGTACGGCGGGATTTGTGGAAGGTTATAAAAAAAAACGGAAGGTGCCGCCGTCACCTTCCTAAATCCGATATTCACCATCCGGCTAAGCAGCCGTATTTTTTTCATTTACACGGACTTTTCAATGCTGCTGTTTGAACAATCATTTCTGCAATGATTTTTGAAAGATTCATCACCATATATAATCTGGTTTCTTTTAAAAATTTCGTTGGTGAGGACGGATCAATCTCATTGACAATGGCTTTAATATGATAGTCCCCCACATTCGGCAAATTTCTTTTTAGGGCTTTTCCTGGAGTAAGAGGCCCCTCTTCCAAGGAAATATACCCAATTTCACTATTCTTCCCCAAAGAAGCATCGATACTAAAAATAAATGGGTCCTTAAACCGTTTATGAATTTTGTTGACTATATTTGTTATGTTTTGTGCGTGAACAGGTTCTTTTAATGTACCGTATACGTGATAAGGAACTTGCTTTTCTTCCAGTATTGTTCCCACTAAAGGACCTAAGGAATCACCTATAGACAGATCCGAACCTATGCACAAAATAACGATCTCCCTTGAAGCGGTCTTTTGAAAAATGTTTTGGAGTTCACAAGCAATGATCTCCATTTGCTGCTTATCTATATGTTCGCCCCATTTTATACCATATATCCTCTTGCCATTACCTTCTCTCTTTTTTCTGTTCCAAAACAGAAACATTTTCATCCCCTCTATTCCCCATGCTCTATCGGAAAATGCTGTTCAAAATCATTATATTAGGACAGCGTGTTTAATATATTGGCGTCAACAGTTTCTTGCCATGAACACCGGCCGTCAAATTTTCAGCGCCCAGCTGCGCCATTTTCATTCTTGTTTCCGCCGTCGCTGAGCCGATATGCGGAAGCGTGACAACGTTCGGCATTTTGAGCAGCGGGTTGCTTCGATCTGTCGGCTCTTTCTCAAAGACATCGAGTCCGGCAGCCAATACTTCATTTGCCTGGAGGGCTTCAATCAGTGCTTTTTCATCGACTACTTTACCACGGGCAGCGTTGACGAAAACCGCTGTCTGTTTCATTTTTTCAAATTCCCGTTTGCCTATCAATTTTTCCGTCTGTGAAGTGAGCGGTGTCAATACGCACACGAAATCAGATTTTGCGAGCAGTTCATCCATCGTACAATATGCCGCGTGATAGGCCGTCTCCGCTGCTTTATTACGGGAGCGGTTATGATACAGGATGTTCATATCAAAGCCAAAGTGAGCGCGTTTTGCCAATGTTGCACCAATGCCGCCCATGCCGATAATGCCTAACGTTTTATGGTGGACATCGATGCCGAATTGCTGCTGCGAAAACCCATTTTCCGACCAGCCGCCTGTTTTAACGAATTGATCGAGTTCTGTGATGCGCCTCGCCGCTGCCAGCATGAGTGCCATAATCGTATCCGCAACTGTATCGTTCAGCACGCCGGGTGTATTCGATGCCAAAATACCGCGTTCTTTCAATAACGGAATGTTGAGATTGTCATAACCGACCGATGTATTGCAGATCACTTTTAATTTCGGTGCCTGATCAAGCAAAACCTCATCAAATTTTAAGCCTGACCCTAAAACACCTTCCGCCTCTTTTAATGCCGCCAGAAAAGCCTCATATTCTTCTTTATAACCCGGGAAATAGTGAACCTCACACGACTCGCGAATGTAATCGAGCACTTTTTCACTCATTCTTTTATAAACAACTACTTTTGGCTTCATTTTGCACACCCTTTCGTCTTTCACAGCATGTCAATACGGCTGTTGATTTCTCTTCCATTATTGTACCATGGTGAGTCCCATTCCTCCCGATTAGATGAATGTTGCCCACGCTTATACTATTTTGCTCCCGGTCATAATAAAAACCCCTGTTCTAAAATCAGAACAGGGGTTTCGTGTTTATGTTATTAAAATCACCATCACGCTAAATTTGATATGGGACATCAACCGGATGGGGATGCGCATTGAAATAGGCCTTTGCTGTTTCTAAACAGCGCTGTGCAAACGTCTCATATCCAAGGTCTTGAACACGCTTCGTATTCGGCAGTTCGATTGAATAAGGAACTTGCGGAACGCGGTTCACGATACTTGCCACATCAATGCCGCCTTCACCTATATATAGGCGCTCTTCGCGAAGAATACGTGTCATCTCTTCTTGAGAATCCGGAATGTCAGCAGGCGCATCGCAAAGATGAAGATAACGGAACCATTCGCGGGGCACCACATCAAGATCTTCTAATTTTTCCTTTGAACGGTGAAAATGATGAACATCAATCATAAGACCGGCATTTTCCCGTTTTGCAGAACGAAGAATGTCCAGGGCTCCCGCCAAAGTCGAGACGCCTGCAATCGGAACAAATTCCAGCTCAATGGTCAGCCCGAATGGTTTCGCCAAGTCACACAGCTCCGCGAAGCGTTCGACCGCAAATGAACGTTCCTTTGTCCAAATACTGCTGAGTACGTGGCGTCCGCCAAGTTCTGCCGCGACTTCCATCGCAGGCAGATACCTTTTTGGATCGGTTCCATCACAAATGCGTGCAAGTTCAATATCGAGAAGCTTTATTCCTGTATCGGCAAGTGCTTTTTTCGTCTCTTTCAGCAGCGCTTTACTTTCTGTCAATGACACATCATGTTCTCCGGGCACACCCATATGGATCGGCCGGAAGCTGACAAAATCGTATCCGGTTCTGGCGGCGATATAAGTCATTTCAGGAGGCGGACAGCCAAGCACTGTCAAATAGGCGAGAGAAAATTGGTTTGCCATCTGCTTTATCCTCCAATCGTACGTTGATAACCATATGTTAGTTAGTCGAAACGTGGTGGACCTTTTTGTCCGGTGAATAAATGTCCATGATGTTCCAGTGGCCGGCCGTTGGTACTGGATTATTCAGCATTGCTGCATCAATGACAACCGGCTTGTTGGACGCAATGGCTTTCTCAAGCGCTGGTTTGAATTCCTCTGCTTTTTCGATTTTAATGCCTTCTACACCGTAAGCACGGGCAATCGCCGCGAAATCAGGTGAATACGGCTCCCCGTCTTTCATAAACAGTGTGCCGAGTGTGGTGCCATAATGGGCTTTTTGCAGGCCGGCAATCGTACCGAAAGCGAAATTGTTCATGATGACCCAGATGACTGGAATATTTTCTTCCGCGGCTGTTGCCAGAAGCGCCGGGTTTTGACCAAAGCCGCCGTCGCCGACAAGTGAAACAACAACCCGGTCCGGCTGGGCTACTTTTACACCAAGTGCGGCCGGTGCTCCGAAGCCCATCGTCGCAAATCCGCCCGGCGTCAAAATCGTGCCCGGCTCATAAATATCAAACTGCTGGCCGACACCGTTTTTGTTCCAGCCGACATCCGTTGTAATAAAAGCATCGCGCGGCAATACTTCACGCACTTCAGCGAGAATGCGCTGCGGCTGCATCGGGAAACAGTTGTCCGCGATAAATTCTTTATTGCTGTCTTTGAATTCCTGTTTGTTTTTTGCAATTTCAGCTTTCAATGCTTCATTTTGACGGCCTTTCGGAGCGATTCTTTTTGCCGCGCGGTTCAACACTGTAAGCGCTTGCTTTAAGTCCGCCACAGCGCCGATTTCCACTGGGTAGTTTCGGCCGATTTCGTTGGGGTCAATATCAATTTGAATGAGTTTTGTCAGCGGGAAGTTAAATGTACATTCTTCTTCCCATGAGCTGCTGTCCGCTTCGGCAAAACGTGTACCCAAAGCAAAAATATAATCTGCTTCTTTACATTTATCATTAATAAATTTTGTTCCCCAGAAACCGGTCATACCAAGTACAAGCGGATTGTCATCCGCCACTGCCCCTTTTCCCATCAAAGAATGTGCCACTGGTAGATCAAAATGGTTCACGAATTCGGTCAATTCCTGTGCTGCATCGGCGAGTAAAATACCGCCGCCTGCATAAATTAAAGGATTTTTCGCATCAAGCAGTGTGTTGATAATTTTTTCCGCTGTTTCATCATCAATGGAAGGCTTTTGAAGCGCTTTTGTATGATGTTTTTGCTTTTCGAACAACGCTGTATCGATTTCTTTCGAGAAAATATCCATCGGTACGGAAACAAGAACCGGCCCGGGATTGCCGCTCTCGGCAAGCTGAAATGCTTTTTCCATAATTTCCGGAAGAAGATCCGGACGATCTACCCGCCACGCCCGTTTTACAAACGGACGGTAAATTTCAACCTGTGATGCATCCGCATGCAGGTTAATTTCCTGATGCGGATGTTTGCCGTAATAATGGCTTGGAATATCGCCGGCGATAACAACCATTGGAATGGAATCAAGCGCCGCGTTGGCGACACCTGTTGCGGCATTCGTCAGGCCCGGCCCAACATGGCTGAGTACGACTGATGTCTTCTTTTTCGCACGCGCGTAGCCATCAGCCGCATGAGATGCCACCTGTTCGTGACGGACGTTAATAAATTTTATTGAACTTTTTTCAAGCTCTGTCAGCACGGCGATATTCGTATGGCCGCAAAGGCCGAAAATATGCTCGACACCGCGGTCTTCGAGATATTTGACTAATTGACGGGAGACTAATTCTTTCATTTCTGTGAATCCTCCTTAAAGTTCAAAATAATTTTCGCGTACTGCCCTGAAACCGCTGCTTCATAAGCTCGTTCATACTCATTAAACGGTACGATATCCGCAATAACCGGCTCGATCACAAATTCCGGAAGACTTAAATATTGAACACTTTCTGCAAAATCAACCGGGAAGTGATAAATAATGCTGCCGTGAATCGAGATTTCGTTACGGACAATTTTTAAAATCGGCAATGTGGCTTCCGCTGTTAAGCCGATCAAGACGATGCTGCCGCCCGGTTTGACAACGTCGACTGCCTGTTCAACAGCCTGGCTTACACCGGCGGCTTCAATCACCACATCAAACTTCATCTTTTCTGTGACAGCATCCGGCGTCGACGTTTGAATATTGCCGTAAGCAAAAACGCTGTTCAATTTATCCTCATTTATATCAATCGCGGTAATCTCCGCACCGAGATGCGAAGCAAGCGCGATGGCCAGCTGGCCTTCCGTACCGCAGCCAATGACTGCAACCGATGTTCCTTTCGTAATGTTCACTTGTTTAAATGCATGCACAACAACCGCAAATGGCTCAATTAATACCGCGCGCTCATCCGATAAAGATTCCGGCACCGGCAAAATGTATTTAGAAGAAATCGTAAATTCTTCCGCAAAACCTCCGTCTGTATTAACACCGAGTGATTTTTTGTTGAGGCAAAGGTTTGTTTTTCCTTTTTGGCACTGCCCGCATTCATCGCAGTACGAATTCGGCTGAACGACTACGCGTGTTCCGACTGCGGCATCCACACTTGATCCTTTTTCAATAATGGTGCCAAGCAATTCATGACCCGGCGTAACCGGATACGAGGCATGGGCAATTTTCCCTTTAAACACCCCGATATCCGACCCGCAAATGCCGCCATATAGTAATTTAATTTTCACTTCATCATGTTCAGGTTTCCGGGCGGCACTGTCCTCTTTAATCAAAATTTCGCCCGGTTTTGCCAAGTAAAGACTTCGCATCTTGTTCACCGCCGACTTCTTATCTAATTCCCGCTCCAGCATGCTCATACGATTACACCGGAAGCTGGAGAACGATCATTTTTGATTCTGTCATGTCTTCGATTGCGAAACGCGGACCTTCCCGCCCGATGCCGCTGTTTTTCACACCGCCGTACGGCCAGTGATCCAGACGGAAATTCGATGTTCCATTAATGACGACACCGCCGACATCAAGCATGTGTGCCGCTTTGTAGGCAAGATCGAGCTGATTTGTGAAAATGCCGGCTTGTAAACCAAAGTCAGAATCGTTCGCTTCTGCAATGGCGTCTTCAATGTTCTCATATGGAAGGATGCTGACAATCGGACCGAACACTTCCTGGCAGACAACATTTGTTGTTTTCGGTGGATTGAACAAAATGGTAGGCTGTACATTTGTGCCATTTTGTCTGCCGCCTGTGACGAGTTCTGCCCCGTTTTCAACAGCTTGATCGATCCAACTGATAATACGGCCTGCCGCCTTTTCGTCAACAAGTGTACCGACATCTGTATCCGGAAGAAGCGGATCACCGACCTTTAATTTTTCTACTTCTGTCTTCAACAATTCTTTAAACTGCGGAACCACCGATTGATGAACGTAAATTCGCTGAACGGAGATGCAGCTTTGACCGGAATTGCTGAAGCCTGTTCGCGCGCACATTGACGCCGCGCGCTGTAAATCCGCATCTTCATGAACGATTGTCGCCGCATTGCCTCCCAGCTCAAGCAACACTTTTTTCATGCCGGCCAGTTCACAAATGTTTCGGCTTGCGACTGTACCGCCTGTGAATGAAATAACGTTGACGCGGTCATCTTTGACAATGGCCTGGCCGCTTTCCACTCCGCCAAGAACCATGTTTACGGCGTTGGAAGGAAGACCGGCTTCAAGTAATAACTTCAATAAAGCAGCAGCAATTAACGACGTTTGTGGTGCCGGTTTTAAAATCGTGCTGTTCCCTGCTGCAAATGCCGGCCCGACTTTATGGCAGACAAGATTCAATGGTGCATTAAAAGGCGTAATGGCTGCGATAACGCCAACCGGTACACGGAATGTTACAGCAACCGCATTCACACCACGCTCTGAAGCATTGCCCGGAATGCTTTCTCCATTTAACCGTTTTGCTTCTTCACCTGAGAGTTCAAGCGTTTCTACTGAACGGGAAACTTCATCTAACGTATTTTTCAAAGGTTTGCCGAGTTCCATAGAAATGAGCTTTGCAAATTCTTCTTTTCTTTCTTCCAGAAGAAACGCCGCCTTTTTTAAAATACGCGCGCGTTCATGAGCGGGAATCGCGGCAATTTCTTTTTTCGCATCAAATGCGGATTGCAAAGCTGCTTCAGTATCTTCCATTGTTGCAAGTACTTGAAGCCCAATCACTTCACCTGTATATGGGCTTCTTACTTCAACAGTTTCACGGTTATCTTCCAGCCATTGTCCATTTATAAAAGGCTGTGCTTTTCTTGTTTCTGCCACACTGATCACCTGCTTTTATTTTTTTAGATCGATCTAAAAATAATTTATTTATTAGATCGATCTAATAACCGATCAAAAATAAATTGCTTTTTATTGAAAGCGTTAACATCATCTTACACGATTTTTTTTTTTGACGCAAGACCGTTCTTAAATATTTTCAAGTAAACGCTGCTCTTAAAAGACAATGGTAATTGTTCATATGCTGTCCACTGCCGATGCACCCAGCTCATTTTTGTCAAAATTGAAAAAATATTTACGGAAGGTTCCTGCTGTACTATACTTGAAGGTAATTCATTTAGAGGAAAGAGTGTTTACGTTGAACAATGTGCATATGTCTGTCAGACAAAAAAGCATCGTGCTGATCGGCTTTATGGGGGTCGGCAAAACAACCATCGGCGAGCTTGTCGCGAAGAAATTGTACCGGAGTTTCATCGATGTCGACAAAGAAATTGAAAAAGATTTCGGCATGACCATTCCTGAAATTTTTGAACAGCACGGGGAAGCATTTTTCCGCGATTATGAAAAGAAAAAAACGTGTGCACTCGCGCAGGAAAAGTTAAAAGTATTGTCGATCGGCGGCGGTGCCTTTTTACAGCCGGAAATCCGCCAGGCCTGTTTGGACAATTGTATTGTTTTTTATCTCGATGTAGCGTGGGAAGAGTGGAAAGAACGGCTCGACATTTTAATAGACAGCCGGCCGGTATTGAAAAGCCGGAACATCAATGAGATTGAAGAATTATTTTATAAACGGCAGGATGCCTATTCCATCAACCATTCAAAGCTGACGGTGAATCACCGGTCCGCAGAAGAAGTAGCGGACTTTATTGTTGATTCACTGAAGCACGCATGGGATATGTATGAGCCGCTGAACGACTAAAAGAAGTTGTGTCAAAAATCATGGAGACCGCTCCTTCTTAGTACGAGAGCCAGATTTTTTGCACTTTGGGCCGGTTTCCTTGTAATCCGGGCCAAATTCCCATAAATTAGGACTTCGTGAGTCAGAATCCGGCTGTAATATCGATAAATCGGCCTAAATGATGTAGAATTCGGCCCTCCATCAGCAATTTATAAAAAGGCAGCATTGTGTATTTCTACACAACGCTGCCTTTTTATCATTCTGATTCACCCTAATTTTTCCTGTCCGGCGGGTTTCGGACTCAATGTGGAGCACGGGCCGGCCTGCAGCATGTAGCTGCTGTTTAAATCGGTTTTGCCAAGCATTTGCCGGACATCTTCCGCGGCTGTAATCATTTTATCAAGATCAATACCTGTTTCAATCCCCATTTCTTCAAAGCCATGAATGAGATCTTCCGTTGCTATGTTCCCTGTTGCACCCGGCGCGTATGGACAGCCCCCAAGACCGGCTACAGAACTGTCAAAGTGGATGACTCCTTGCTGCAAAGCGGCTACAGCACTCGCAAACGCCATTCCTCTCGTGTTATGAAGATGCATGGAGAATGTCATAGCCGGGAACTGTTCTTTCAATTCCCCCAAATATTTATACACTTGACGCGGGTTCGCCATTCCCGTCGTATCGGCGAGTGAAACTTCATCGATACCCATTTTACTATATCGATCTAATATTGTGGCAAGACGCTCGACAGGGACAATTCCTTCATATGGGCAGCCAAATGCGACTGAGATCGATCCACCTACCTTGACATTATGCTTTGAAGCCAAATCAATAATAGGCTCTAATGCATTTTGCGCTTTTTCTACGGTGGCATTGGCATTGGAAAGGCTGTGTGAATCTGTTGCTGACAGCATGAGCTTTAACTTGTTAATCCCAACATCAATCGCACGCTGCGCACCTCTTGCATTTGGTACGAGAGCACGGAATGTCAAATCGGTTAAATCCTGTGTTCGTGAGACCACTTCTTCCGCATCTTTTAGCTGCGGGATCGCTTTGGGATGGACAAATGATGTAATTTCCATCGATTTTACGCCTGTATTGGCAAGCTTGCGAATAATGTCTATTTTCGTTTCGGTTGGAATCCAATCATGTTCCGCCTGAAATCCGTCACGAGGCGCTACTTCACAAATAACCGCTTTTGATGGCAATGATAAGTCATGCATTGTTTAAATAACTCCCTTCTCTTTTAACTCTGCCATTTCTTCTGCTGTCAAACCGAGTTTGCCGCCTAAAATTTCTTCATTATGCTCCCCAAGCTCCGGCGCGCGGTGACGAATCGCACCCGGCGTATCAGAAAAGTTCGGTACAACACCCGGCACTTTGACTTTTCCTAAACGCGGATGTTCGACTTCCACGATATTTTGACGAGCCGCATAGTGAGGATCATTGAAAATATCTTCTATGCTTAAAATCGGGCTGACCGGTACGCCAAAATGATCCAATCTCTCCTGCAATTCTTTTTGTGTTAAGCCTTTAATAAAATTAATGACAATCTCCTGCACCTCAGCGTCATTTTTCAATCGAACCGAATTCGTGTAATAACGGTCATCTGTCAGCATATCCGGCCGGTCCATCGCTTCTGCAAGCCGGTTAAATGTCGAGTCCGTACTGCAGACGAGCACAACGTATTTGCCGTCTTTCGTTTCATATGTGCCGGCAGGGCTGGAGTGGCCGGCAAGTCCCGGGCTTCTGCCCCGCACTTTGCCATTTTGATCGTATTCCGCAATTAAAAACTCAAGCATACGGAAAATGGATTCATACAAGCCCATTTCCACAACCTGGCCTTCTGCGTCTTCATGCGTATCACGGTGATAAAGCGCACTGACAGCCGCAAATGCAGCGTAAATTCCTGTAATATAGTCAAGCAGTGAGTAAGAGGGACTGACCGGCGGGCGATCCGGATAACCCTGCAAATATGTGTGACCGCTGAAGGCTGTCCCCGGTGTGCCAAATCCCGCTTTTTCACGATATGGACCGGTCTGGCCATACCCGGAAATGCGGACCATAATCAATTTCGGGTTAACCGCTTTCAATACATCGTAGCCGAGTCCCCACTTTTCGAGCGTTCCCGGTCGGAAATTTTCAATTAGAACGTCAACATCTTTAATGAGCTTCAAGAAAATCTCTTTTCCTTCCGCCGAATGAATATTCAGGGTCACCGATTTTTTATTTCGGGCAAGGCCCGGCCATCTTAATGGCTCGGTTCCTTTCCACGGTCCGACTGTACGGAGCGTGTCCCCTTTGTTTGGAAGTTCCACTTTCGTCACTTCCGCTCCAAGATCCGCAAGCAATGTTGCACCAAATGGAGCGGCAATCATTGTTGAAATATCAAGAATCTGTACTCCTGTTAACGGACCAAAATTTGTTCTTTCCATCGTAATCCCTCCAGTTTATTGCGTATTGTTCAGGACATTTTCACGCAGATGCCGCAAGTGAACGTTCATCGCTTCGACAGCGCCTGCCGTATCTTTTCGTTTGACCGCTTCCAAAATCGTGCGATGTTCCTGCAGTGATTCTGAATAGCGCTCATCCGATTGTAATGTTTGCTTTCTCACTTGCCGGTACATATTTACATTCGTTTCCATTAACGACACAAACACAAAATTTTGGGTAGCTTCCGCCAGAGCGAGATGGAAATTGCTGTCCGCATCCACCTTTTCATCCGGGTTTTTCAGTTTTTCTTCCATCACCTTGATGGCGTTTTCAATTTTCAAAATATCCGCTTCTGTCGCCCGCTTACTTGCAAGCTCGGCAATTTTCGGCTCCAATGCTTCACGCGCTTCAATAAAATGGATCACGGCTGTTTTTTCAAGTACAGCGACCGGGTTGAATTGACCGTTCATCGTCAAACGCTGATCGAGCTGCTGAATAAACCGCCCGCCGCCCGGTTTTGAAACAATCAAGCCTTCTGACTCAAGCACACGGCACGCTTCACGTAAAGAGGTACGGCTGCAGCCAAGTGTTTGCGCCAGTTCCCGTTCCGCCGGCAGCCGATCATTCGGCTTCAATTTACCTTCTTTAATTAAGCCTCGAATTTGCAGGACAATTTTTTCATACACACGCGTTGTCTGAAGTGCATTAAACAAATTCTCTTCCATCATTACATGCCCCCTTCATAATTTGGGCTGTTGGACTATTGGGCAGTCCGATTTATGCCTTCATTATATTCTGATAAATAAAAATAGTCAATAAAAAAACAGCCCTAAAATGACTGTTTTTAAGAAGATTCCCGAACAAAAAGTTCCGGCTCCAGTATGATACGCTGTTCTTCGCGAGAGTTGTCTTTAATTCGCTCATGAAGCAAACTGGCCGCGTTAATCCCAATGTGCTTCGGAAATGCTTCCACCGTTGTAAGAGGCGGATAAAAAGTCGCTGCTTCAAGCACGTTATCGAATCCGACAACGGACATATCTTCTCCCGGCTTTAAACCAAGTTCCCGCATCCTTTGCATAACGCCAAATGCCACTAAATCATTAAAACAAAAAACAGCGGTCGGCGGCTCTGCGTGCTTTAAACTTTCATCAAGCGCTTTGCTGCCGCCTTCACGTGTGACAGCACTTTGAAAAATAAGAGAATCATCTACAGACAAGCCCGCTTTTTCATGTGCGTTCACAAAACCTTCAAAACGCTTTTTCCATGCAGAAGAATCAGACAATCCCCCGAGAAACGCAATTCGATTATGCCCTTTCTCGATTAAATGAGTAATCGCCATTTCAACGCCTTTTTCATAGTCAATCCCGACATAATCACAGTGCAGATCCGGGATTTCCCGAACAGCTGTCACAATTGGGATATTCCACTGGCGGATTCGTTCAATCGTTGCCGGCGAGTTGTCAGATACCGGACATAAAATGACGCCGCCTACACGGTGTTCAAGCATCGTTGACAATAGTTTATCCTGCTTGGCATCGGAGTCAAATGTTGTTCCTAAAAAAACCGTATATCCTTCTTCTTCAAGCTTTTGATGGACACCTGTTAAAAGCTCCGAATAATAAGGATTGGCAATATCTGTGATAATCAGGCCGATTGTCGAGGAGCTTTGCGACCGCAAATTCGCGGCAACGCGATCATATACGTATCCAAGCTCTTTCATCGACTCCTGCACTTTTTTCTTTGTCGCATCCGAAATACTCGGACTGTTTCTCACAATCAGCGAGGCTGTTGCACGCGACACACCGGCATGATCCGCTACTTGCTGAAGCGTGACACGTCCGCTTTTCTTTTTGGCCATTGTCCCCACCTGTCCGTTTCTCTCAACTTTTATTCTTATTATATAGGACACCGGTTACACATCAAAATAAAATCACCCGCCCTCATAGAGCGGATGAAACCCTAAATCAAGACGAGAACCACTCAAGTGGCACAAGGACCAGTGAAGGGAATAAGATTAATAAAATTAATATAACCACTTCAACGAGCAAGAAAGGCCAGATACCCTTCATCAGATCTTCCAGGCTGATTTTGCTTACCCCACACATCACATTTAAAACCGTTCCAACAGGCGGTGTAAGCAGACCAATAGCGTTATTCAGAATAAACAGGACACCAAAATATACAGGATCGATGCCTGCTGCTTCAATAACCGGCATTAATACAGGGGTCAAAATCAAGATCGTCGGGGTCATATCCATGGCTGTCCCGACAACAATCACCAGCAGGTTAATCATGATTAAGAGAAGGAGTGGTTTATCCAAAAATGGGTCCAGGATGTCAATGACCATTGCAGGTAAATTGGCTACGGTAATCAGCCAGGATGAAACGAGTGCAGCGGCAACGAGAAACATGACCACACTGGTCATTTTTGCTGAATGGACTAACACTTTATATAAATCTTTGATTTTCAATTCGCGGTATACCACTACACCGACAAACAATGCATATACAGCCGCCACGACGGCTGCTTCAGTCGGCGTAAAGATACCGAATTTTAATCCAACAATAATAATGACTGGAAGGAAAAGAGCCCAGATACCATTACGAAGAGCGACAAGCATTTCTCTCACAGAGGCGCGCGGCTGGACGGCTACATTATCTTTACGGGCAACAATAGTCCAGGCAATCATTAGGCCGACAGCCATTAACAGACCTGGTACGATTCCGGCCATAAAAAGCTTTGTAATCGACACACCACTCGCTACACCAAAGATAATAAAACCAATACTCGGCGGAAGAACAGGAGCAATGATCCCACCCGTAGCAATCAATCCGCTGGCACGGTTCACATCATAACCAGCTTTGGCCATCATTGGAATTAAGACAGCTCCCAGGGCGGCTGTATCCGCTACAGCCGAACCGGAAATACTCGCAAATAATAAGGCCGCGATAATCGCCACGTAGCCAAGGCCTCCCCTGATATGGCCGACCATGGTCATCGCCATTTCAACAATCCGACGCGATAACCCTCCCTGATTCATTAATTCCCCCGCCAGCATGAAGAACGGAACCGCCAAAAGAGGAAAGCTGTCTGCACCGCTGATTAAGTTTTGAGCAATGATTTGGCTGTCGAATATACCCAAAACATACATTAATATGACGCTGCTGACGAGCAGGGCAAACGCAATGGGCATGCCTAATGCCATCGCTCCCAGCAGCGACCCAACAAATACACCGATCATCCCTGCTTCTCCTCCTTCCTGAACAGCTGGTCATCTGTGGCAAAGTCATCATCATGCAAAGCAATCAGCTCTTCCGACTCGCTGGTTTTCACCATTTCTTCTTCAGTCATTTTGTTAAAGAGGATCCGATATAAATTGTAAATGCATATTAAACTCATAGAAAGACTTACAATGATACCTGTACCGTATACAAGTGCCATAGGCATACCGGTTGCCGGCGCTGTACTGCCTAAATTAAGCATGGTCATCTTCCAGCTTCCATCGAGGACGAGGATAAGAACAAATAACATAAGCAGTTCACTGATTACAAGGACCACTTTTTTCATCTTATTAGGCAGCCTTCTAACCAGCATATCTACACCTAAATGATCCTTGTTTTTAAATGCGCCAATGGCTCCGAGAAATGTCAGCCAAACAAAAAGATACCGCGATATTTCTTCCGACCAGGTAATCCCTGAATTAAAGAAATAACGAAGAACAACGTTGCCAAAAACTAATACAACCATAATGGCCAGTGCTGAGGCCATAATGATGTTCAATGTATTTTCTAAGAGTTTCGATATTTTATTCATATTACATTCCCCACCTTCCAACTAAAGCATTTAAAATCACTATTAATCTAATTAAAATTAGGACTGAACATATATTTTGAATCAAGAATGCAGCTGCTCACCCTTCATATCGACCAGGTAGTGTTACTGTGAACATCTTCCACTTTTGATTGAAGCGCCCTGAATATTTTGGAAATTGGCGGAGGTGTAATATATGCTCTAAGAAAATCACTGATCAAGATATATTTTGTGATATTCAACAAAGAAAGCTAAGGGATACTGATGTCCCCTAAGCTTTCTTCAATATTATCTATTTGACTTCTTTCATAATTTGATCAACAAGTTCTTTTCCAACTTTATCTGTATAATCTGCATAAATTTCTTTAGCTTTATCTTCAAAACCTTTTTTCGCCTCATCAGAAAGTTCTGTTACGGTCATGCCTTTTTCTTTGAGAATAGCATATGCTTCCTCACTTTCTTTTCTGTTCAACTCGCGCTGGTAGCCTCTTGCTTCTTCAGATGCCTTTGTTACAATTTCTTTTTCTTCATCTGATAACGATTGCATGAATTTGTCACTGATCATAAAAACACTCGCGTTGTAAATATGATCTGTTTTCGTTACGTAGTCCTGTACTTCGTAAAAATTCCCAGTCGTTATGTTCCCCGGAGGATTTTCCTGACCATCAACAACCCCCTGCTCAAGTGCAGTAAACAATTCAGTGTATGGCATTGGGGAAGGATTTGCACCTAAGCTTTTCCATAGATCAATATGAAGTTCGTTTTCAAGAGTTCTTATCTTCAATCCTTTCACATCTTCCACAGATTTAACTTCATGTTTATTATTTGTCAGTTGTCTGAATCCATTTTCCCAGTAGTTCAAACCAACAATTCCTTGGCTATCCAGTTTTGTTAACAAGTTTGCACCAATCTCACCGTCAAGAACTTTATATGCTGTTTCTTCATCTTTAAACAAGTATGGAAAATCAAGCACTTCAAATTCTTTTACGAAAGAAGCAATCGGTCCTGAAGACATCGTTGTTCCTTGAATGGAGTTCATTTTTAATCCTTCAAATACAACGCGGTCGCCGCCAAGCTGGCCATCCGGATACACCTCCACTTTGACCGATCCGCCTGTTTCTTCCTCAACGATTTCCTGGAATTTGTAAAGGCCTTGTGTTAATGAACGGTCTTCCGAAGTAGCTACCGCCATTTTCATGACTTTTGCGTCTTTTGATTCTGTACCGCCTTCTTCTTCGCTGCCGCCTGAGCATGCAGCGAGAACGATCATTGTAAATGCCATCATGAACAACATCCACTTTTTCATTTTTCTACCCCCTTCTGTTTGTCAAACCTCTTCCTCGATTAAAAATTAAATTAAGATAGCGCTTTCAAAACATGTTTTCTCTTTAGATCGATCTAATATTAACGGAAAAAAATAGATCGATCTAATAATCTCGCCGCTGATACAGCCTCTTGCGGAAGGATGATGAAAGTAAGCAACGGCCTTATTTTTTCATTTTATCTCAACAGTTCGAAAATTACAACACTCTTTTTGAAAATTTTTTAAAGACAAAAAAGCCTGTTAATTAGGCTTTTTTGTCACATACCCTTCTTTTCCTGCACCCATTCCGAAGATAAACATGCCAACCCCCGCTCCGATCAACAGTAACAGAGGCACTGCCCAGCCATTAAGCATATCATGGAGTGCACCGAATAACGCGGGTCCGGCTGCCGCAAATAAATAGCCGGCCGATTGGGCCATTCCCGATAAATCAGCGGCTTCAAATGAATTTCGCGTCCGAAGGCTGAAAAACATCATCGATAAGCTGAACGCGCATCCGCCGGCAATTCCGATTATAATCACCCATAAAAGAACAAGATCAATCAGACCGAATAAAATACCGCTAAGACCTGCAATCATGAAGACAGCGGCAATCATGACGAGCGGCCGCTGATTTTTCATCTTGTCCGCGATGACCGGAACAATAAAGGTAACCGGGAGCTGAGAAAACATAATAATCGACAGCATCCAGCCCGATGCTCCCGTGCTCATTCCCTGCTCCTGCAAAATTTCCGGCAGCCAGGCGACGAGGGAGTAAAAGAGCAGCGACTGTATCCCCATAAAGGCCGTTACTTTCCAGGCAAGCGGTGAAGACCAGACCGATGTTTTCTTATATGTACTTTTTTCCGTTTTCAACGGATGGCGAATATATGACATCTGTGAAAACCAGACGACAATCGCAATGGCTGCCGGAATCAGCCAAAAGCCGACTGCCGCCCGCCAGCCGATATCACTCGCCTGTGCAATGGGAATGCTGAACCCGGAAGCGAGCGCGCCGGTTAAATTCATTGACATGGCATAAAAACCGGTCATGACGCCAATCTGATGAGCAAAATTCATTTTGACGAATGCGGGCATTAATACATTACAGACCGCAATCGCCGCTCCGATCAATATCGTCCCGGCAAATAATGATGCCGCTCCGCCGACCGGCCGGAGTGCAAGACCGGCTGTTAAAATTAACAGCGCGCTGAATAAAACGACTTCCATGCCAAATTTTCTGGCTAATTTAGACGCAAACGGTGATAAAATCGCGAAAGCCAGGAGCGGAATCGTCGTCAAAGCACCGGCCGCTGTACTGGAAATACCAAGGCTGTCCCGGATCATGACGGTAAGCGGACCGACCGATGTAATCGGTGATCTCATGTTCAATGCCAGTAAAATAATACTAAACAATAAAAGAAGCTGCCCCGCTTTGGATCGCTCTCTTTCTTCTTTTATAAGTGCCTGCATGCTCATTCTTTTTCCTCCTGACCGGCCATTTCTTTGAGCCGCGCAATGTCTTTGCTGACAATCGCCGCCGCTTTTTCAGGCTGCCGTGCCCCAATTGCTTTAACGAGCTCTTCATGTGCGCCCGGATCGATATCCGGGTCTCCGTTCATGTCGGTTAAATCGTGGACAGAAGCGTGAAGCTCATCCGCCAGGCGCGCATATAAATCCATTAAAATCCGGTTATGCGATGCCTTGACAATGGCATGATGAAGCGCAATATCCGCTTCCGCAAACGAGTGTAAATCAGCCGCTTCTTTACATTCATGCAGGCATTTTTGTATATGGTTCAATTCTTCACCTGTGTGCCGCTCCGCCGCCAGCCATGCGGCTTCACGTTCCAACGCGTGGCGGACTTCCAGCGTTTCAAGCAGCGTTGATGTTTCGAGACGCTTCTGAAAGGAAGCGCCGAGCACCGTTTTTGCCCGCACATAAGTCCCGATTCCCTGCTTCGTCTGCAAAAGCCCGGCATGAACGAGTGCCCGGACCGCCTCACGCAGCGTATTGCGGCTCACACCAAACTGCTCCATCAGCTCCATTTCCGGCGGAATGCGTGACCCGACAGGCCAAGTTCCCGATTCGATAAATGTCTCGATTTGCAGTGCCACCTGTTCAACAAGCGACGATCGTTTTGCTTTTATGACCTCCATCAGTGATTCTCCTTTTAAAATTTGTAGGATGATTGGTTAACCCAACTTTAACATGCAGGCTAAAAAAGATAAATAGAGTAATTAAAATGTGAGACCTCCCCAAGCAGGCGGGAGGGCCGGATTCTGAGACGTTTAGGCCGATTTATCGATAGGAAAGCCGGATTCCGTCTCTTGAAGGCCGAATTGATGGGAATTCGGCCCAAAACCAAGGAAACCGGCCTAACCTCAGAAAATCCGGCCCAAAATGCAAGAAATAAGGCTATAAAAAGGGAACGGGGCTGTCTCAAAAGTGATTGAGACAGCCCCTGCTTTCATTATTATTTCCCGCTCAAAAACGTCACGCAAACTCCTTCAGGAATCGTTACTTCCGAGTTTGCCGGCGTTAAACGGCCTGTTTCCGCGCTGCGTTTAAACAACACGACATTATGTGTTTTTTCATGTGCCACAACGACATATTGTTCTGTTGGATCGAGATCAAAATCGCGTGGCCAGTCACCTTTAGTTGAGACCCTTTCCACTAACTTTACATCCCGGCCCTCATCCATCACTTCAAATACGGCAATGCTGTTGTGTCCGCGGTTGCCCGCATACAAAAACCGGCCGTCTTCGGAAATACGAATCGCACTCCCCTGACTGTTTTCAGTAAAATCAGCCGGAATCGTTTTATGGGAAGCAAGCAATTCAAATGTGCCGCCGTCTTCATTAAACGCTAATACAAGCACTTCATTGCTGAGTTCTGTCATCACATACGCTGTTTTTCCCGATGGATGGAACACCAAATGGCGCGGACCTGCCCCCGGTTCGGTATGAAATACGGCTTTTTTCAATAAATCTTCGCCTGCAATTTCATATGAAATGATTTCATCGGTACCAAGATCAACAGCGATCACAAAACGCTCATCATTCGTTGTGCCAAAAAAGTGTGTATGCGCTTTTTCCTGGCGGTCCGCATTCGGGCCTGTACCCTCGTGAGTCGCGACATCAAGCAAATCAATTAATTCACCCGTTTCTGCATTTACGCTGTACATTTCCGCTGTACCCGTATGATATTGCGCTGTAAATGCCCGTGTGCCGTTTTTATTCAACGTAACGTGGCAAGGCACTCCATCGCTTTCAAGCACATCGTTCAATTTTTCAAGCTGGCCATCCGCAATTTTAAATGCGGCAAGACCGCCGCCTTTCCCGCCTTTTTCAACCGCGTATAAAAATTGTTCATTTTCGCTGATTGTGACATACGTCGAGTTGTTCACCTCTGCTGCAACTGCGGCATTGAGCAGCTCCCCTTTGTCTGTATCAAGCTGGAAAGAGTGAATCCCTTTTCCGTCTTTTTTCGTGTAAGTTCCTACAAATCCAGTGTATACCGTCATCCCGGCGCCTCCCGTATAACTATATTCATCACTCTTATTATATACAACATCCGAAACAATCAACAACAAAAGAGAAGCTGCGCGCTATATCCCTATTCCTGTCCGCCATAAACAAATCTTCATGAACATCTCCTCTCCGTTGTGATACCATAAATATACATTGTATGTTGAAGGAGTACTATTGTGACGGTTATCGCTAATTTCTTATCCAAAAATCTTGCTCTTTTCATGATTATGATCGGAATCATGACCTATTTTTCACCTGTATACTGGCGGTCTGCCTCATGGGTGCCCGCCTTTTTACTCGGGCTGGTTATCTTTTTTCAGGCCTGTCGATGAATGTGGAGGCCATTAAAGGTATTTCACGTAAAAAGAAAGAGCTGCTTATCATTGCATTGACAAAATGGACGGTGACCGTATTTTTATCCGTTGCGCTGGCCCTCCTTTTTTTCCGGGATCACCATGAAATGATTGCCGGTCTTATTTTATCCGGAGCCGTACCGAGTGCGACCGCAGCCACATTATATTCTTTTTTAGCCGGCGGTAATACATCGCTCGTCATCGCTGCTTCATTGCTTAACGTTGCGATCAGCCCTGTCATGACACCGCTCGTCATGATCGGTTTTTCCGGTCCGGAAGTGCCACTGTCGTTTTTATCGCTGCTGCACTCATTTTTAACCATTGTCATTATTCCGCTGGCAGCCGGCCTGCTCGTCCAGCGCTTTATGCCATCTGCCGCTGCGAATGCAACGGTTATTATAAAACTGGCATCATCCATTACACTGCTTTTAATTATTCACACATTGACCGGGAGCGGAAAAGAATTTATTGAAGACCAGCTCGGCCTTTTGCCTTTGCTTATCGTCGTGATTGTCATCCAGGTCACTTTTCCGATGGCCGCAGCGTATATGATCAGCAAATGGTGCAAATTCAGCAAAGCAGATCTGCTCGCTGCTGTTTTTCAAGTCTCTCTCTGCAATACCGCTCTGGCCGCCATTCTCGCTCACGAATATATCGGCGGCATTGCCAGCATCCCGCCCGTCCTCAATATTATCATTAACCTTTCAATCGGTGCGTGGCTGGCAAATGTTATTGCGGGGAGAAATCAGAACCACCAGTATA
>NZ_MSDU01000011.1 GCF_001936625.1 Domibacillus antri
GGTTTATTTTGGGGTTACATATGTCAACGTTAACACTGCCACAGCCTCTACATGCACTGTCTGCGGAAACATATCGACTGGCTGCACTTCACATGTGGTGTACCCGCCGTCTTCGAGTGTTCGCAAGTCACGGGCAAGTGTGCCGGGGTTGCAGGAAACATAAACGACTTTTTTCGGCTTCATGTCCAAGATCGTTTGTAGCAATGCTTCGTCGCAGCCTTTGCGCGGCGGATCGACGACGATGACGTCCGGACGGATGCCTTGCTTATGCCATGCGGGAATGACTTCTTCCGCTTTGCCTGCTTCGAAATGAGCGTTTGTGATGCCGTTCAGCTCCGCATTTTTCTTTGCGTCTTCAATAGCCTGCGGGACGATTTCAACGCCGTATACTTTCTTGGCTTTTTTCGCAAGAAACAGGGAAATGCTTCCGATGCCGCAATACGCATCAATGACGGTTTCATTGCCGGACAATTCCGCATAGTCAAGTGCTTTTCCATACATCACTTCTGTCTGCACCGGATTGACCTGATAAAACGAGCGGGCGGAAATCGCAAATTTCACATCGCCGATCGTATCGTAAATCACGTCTTCTCCCCATAATGTCCGCGTTTGATTCCCGAAAATGACATTCGTTTTATCGGGGTTTACATTTTGCACAATTGATGTGATGCCTGGCACCGCGTCCTGAATCCCTTTAATAATCGCTTCTTTGTTCGGCAACTCGGCTGTTCTTGTAATCAATACCGCCATTTTTTCACCGGTCTGCCAGCCGATCCGCGCCATAACGTGACGAAGTACGCCTTTGTGCCGTTTTTCATCATACGGCATCACACCATTCGCGGCGCAAATATCTTTCACTTTTTGAATGATGTCATCGCTCTCTTCGTGCTGGATCAAGCACTCGTTCATATCAATGATGTCGTGGCTCCGTTTTTTGTAAAAACCGGCGACAATGCGTCCGCCGGAGAGTCCGACCGGCACCTGCGCTTTGTTCCGGTAGCGCCACGGCTCTTCCATGCCGAGAACCGGATGAACCGGCACGTCCGGCAGCTTTGCAATCCGGTCCATTACGTTGCGCACCTGATTATATTTCATTTTCAGCTGGCCTTCGTACGTCATGTGCTGAAGCTGGCAGCCGCCGCATTCCTCATATACCGGGCACGGCGGGTCCTGACGTTCGGGCACTGTCTTATTTAATCGGATCAGTTTCGCAAATCCGTAGCCTTTATTCAATTTCGTTACTTCAATTTCGCCCGTTTCATCCGGCAGCGCTCCTTCGACAAACAGCGGATAGCCGTCCACTTTCGCCACCGCTTTTCCTTCATGCGTTAAATCGGTAAACGTGACGTTTAAAACATCCTTCATTTTTACCGGAGCTTGAATCTTTGCCACAATTACATCTCCTCTTTCTAAATTAAAAAGTTCATCGTATTCTTTGGAAACCCGCGTTTCCATCTTATTTTCTTTCCCGAGCCGATTAACAAGTATACCATAATATGTTTACACGGTGGAAAATAATAGTTAACATTTAAGTAATAACTATTATGAAGAAGGTGTCTATCATGGAAGAATTAAATGGCTTGCTGCTTTTGTATTTAGTCTTTTTCGGCTTTTTAGCTGCTTTTATTGATTCCGTAGTCGGCGGCGGCGGATTAATTTCCATTCCGGCACTGATGTCGGCCGGCCTTCCACCTTCTGCCGCCATCGCTACCAATAAGCTGGCCAGCTCAATGGGATCACTGACGAGTACAATCGCCTTTATCCGCGCGGGAAAAGTAGATTTTCGACTGACCGGCAAATTATTTCCGCTCGTTTTTTTCGGATCGCTGCTCGGTGCCATCACCGTTTATTTTGTATCGTCTGAAATCTTAAAGCCTCTCGTTCTTGTGCTGCTCGTTGTGGTCTTAGTCTATACGATTTTCAAAAAAGACTGGGGCAGCAAATCGACCTACAAACAGCTTCAATGGAAAAACGCCGCATTGTTTGCAGCAGCCATCTTTATAATCGGCTTTTATGACGGCTTTTTAGGTCCGGGCACCGGATCGTTTATTTTATTTGCGTTTTTACTTATTGGTTTTGATTTCATTCAGTCTGCCGGCAACGCCAAATTCCTGAACTTCGGCAGTAATATCGCTTCGATGATCATGTTTTTATTTCTCGATATGATTCACATTGGATACGGACTGACAATGGGCGCTGCCATGATTCTCGGCGCAATCGCTGGCTCCAGATTCGCGATCAGACACGGCGCTGCTTACGTCCGGCTTCTTTTTATTATCGTGACCATTGTACTCATCGGAAAAAATATATACGATTACTTAAAAGCAATGTAAGATCAGTTCCGCTCCTGTATTGGCAACACGAACAGTAAATTGCGCAAGTCCAAATCCTGCTAAAAAGCCCGTGATGATTCGAAGCGGGTTACTGCTTACACGCAGCTGCTTCTTTTTTGTAAATCCATCCAGTAACATTGGAATATTTAATGCCACTCCTGCTAATAATGACGGGATAAATGATAGAATTGGCGAAAAAAATGCCATTGGTACAGCAGAAAATAAGCCGATAAGTAAAAACATGCATCGATAGCAGAACGGAAACTGTTTGCCGAAAACAACAAGTGAACGCTCCCGGCGGCGGTGGCATGGCATGAATTGCAACGTCAAGAAATCTTTCATGATGAACAGTCCGGACCGCAGTTGCAGTCTCCATCTCGATCACAGTCGAATGTTTTTCTATTAATGGCTGGGGTCGGACAGTCCACGTATAAACAATCTGTACAATTGTCTTCTTTCCCTTGTTTTCGCCTTTTGTTGTACCAGTAAATCGTATAGACAAATAACATTACTCCGAAAAGAAACCAGATAATCAAGATGATCTGTTCGTTTTCTGTAGGGTTTGATGTTAAGCCGATAACACTTCCTATGATGCAAATTAGCGCTGCAAAAAAACTAATAAAAATCATCTCTTACCACCTTTTTGGTTCATCATATCATGTTTAAAAAATCCATTAAAAGGAATAGTAAGTAGCACAAGGAGATGAATCATAATGAGTCAACTTAAAGATGAGATTTTAACGATATTGAAAGAAAACCGGGTTGGAACGATGGCGACAGTTCACGACAATAAGCCGCGTTCACGATATATGACCTTTTTTAACGATGATTTGACACTTTACACTGTAACGAGCAAAGACACACATAAAACGGAAGACATCGAACAAAATCCATATACACATATTTTGCTTGGATATGAAGGAGATGGCGTCGGCGATACGTACGTGGAAATCGAAGGGAAAATCAGCGAATCTGATGATGGAAGCTTGCGGGAAAAAGTATGGAATGAGCATCTCGAGCCATGGTTTGACGGCCCGCAGGATCCAAAGATGCTCATTTTGCAAATTACCCCGGAGCAAATTCGGTTAATGAATAAAACAAATAAACCGCCGCAAACGCTGGAACTTTCATAAATAAGAGGGAGATGCAGCAAAAGTTCATTGAGACATCTCCCTCTTATTTCGTTGGCCGGATTTTCGATTTTGGGCCGGAATACTTGCAGCAAAAGCCGGATTTTTAATAATCCGGCCTTTAAACGGATATATCGGCCTAAATGGTGCATAATCCGGCTTTCGCGCGGCACTTCCGGGACAACTTTTTCCATTAAATCACTCCGCTATTTCCACACCGACCACTTCCGTATATGTGCCAATGGCTTCAATTTTCCCATCGCGCAAAGCAATCACCTGATCGGCCCGGCTGATAGTGTTCAGACGATGGGCAATCACAAAGCTTGTACGGCCTTCCATCAACCGGCCGAGCGCTTCCTGAATGTGCAGTTCGGTAATCGTATCAATGCTGCTCGTCGCCTCGTCTAAAACTAATATAACCGGATCTGCTAAAATAGCACGGGCAATCGCGATCAACTGCCGCTGTCCCTGACTGATGCCAGAACCGTCCTGACTCAATTTTGCCGCATATCCAGCCGGCATTTTCATAATAAAAGAATGGGCATTGGCAAGCCGGGCCGCTTCAATCACTTCCTCATCTGTTGCTTCAAGGCGTCCATAGCGAATGTTTTCCATGACGGTCTCTTCAAACAGCACGGTATCCTGCAGGACAAATCCCATCTGCCTTCTCAGACTTGCACCTGAAATCTCACGGCTGTCGACGCCGTCAAATAAAATCGCTCCACTGTCCGGCTCATAAAAACGTGCCAGTAAATTCATAATCGTTGTTTTCCCCGATCCGGTCGGTCCGATCAGCGCGATCATATCCCCTTTTGATACACTAAATGAAACACCGGAAAGCGTCTCTTTTCCTTTTTCATACGAGAACGAAACGCTTTGAAAAGCAACTTCCCCCAAAAGATCATGGTGCGTACCTGACTGACCATCGACCGATTCATCCGTATCCATAATATCAAATACACGCTCTGCCCCCGCTACAGCGGACAAAAGGGTATTATACTGGTTCGCTAGGTCGTTCAGCGGCCTTGTAAACTGGCGGGCGTATTCCGTGAAAATAACAATCGTCCCAACCGATGCATGGCCGTTCAGTGCAAGAACACCTCCGGCAAGGGCGATCATCGCAAAACTCGTGTTGTTCAGCACGTTCATCAATTTGGGAATGAAACCGGAATAGGCTTGCGCCAAGTACCCCGCTTCTCTTAACCGTTCATTTTTCTCCATAAATTCGCCGATCATTTCGTCTTCACGGGAAAACATTTTCACGATATGACGGCTCGAAATCGCTTCTTCAATGAAGCCATTTAAATCGCCAAGATGGCGCTGCTGCTCTTTAAATTTTGGTCCCGTCCTGCTTGTGATCCATTTCATTCCTCCGAACATAAGCGGAATAATTAACAATGTGACCAACGTTAAAATCGGACTTAAATACAGCATGACTGCAATGGACCCGATAAGCGTCAGCACTCCTGACGCAACTTGAATAATCGTGCTGTTCAGTGTACTGCTGATGTTGTCAATATCATTCGTCACGCGGCTCATCAGTTCTCCGTGCCGCCGCTTATCAAAAAAGGCGACCGGCAGTCTGTGAAAATGGCGGAACAGGTCATCACGCAGCTCATAGACCGTTTTCTGTGCAATGTCGGCCATCCAGTAGTTTTGCAAAAACATAACGGCTGAATAACTCACATAAACGAGCGCAAGGCCGCCGAGCAGCCATAAAAGACCTCGTCCATCTCCGGTCGATATATAGTCATCAATAGCAATACCCGTCAGTAACGGCCCTGCCAGCGCTAAAACCGAACTGAGCGCAACCATAACAAGTGTTAGGATCAGCTTTCCTTTTCGTTTCAACAAATAAGCGGCGATTCGTTTCAATGTTCCGGACATATTGGCAATTTTCGGCTTCGGTTTCGGATTAGCGCCGTGTCTGTTCATACGTCTCTTCCTTTCTTCCCTGCGACTCCATGAGGTGTTGATATAATCCATTTTCAGCAGCCAGCTGCTCATGTGTGCCCGAAGCCGCCACTTTCCCGTCTTCAATCATAAAAATGTGATCCGCCAGCTCCGCCGTTATAATTTTTTGTGTGACAATAAAAACGGTGCATTTTTCTGCTGTAATCGCATCAATTAAAGCCGCTTCTGTTTTCACATCAAGTGCGCTCGTACTATCATCCAGCAGCAAAATATCCGGCTTGCGAATAAGTGCCCGCGCGATGGACAATCGCTGTTTTTGTCCACCCGATAACGTGACACCCTTCTGACCAATCACTGTTTTGTATCCTTCTGGAAGCGACGTGATTGTATCGTGAATCTGCGCTTTCCGTGCTGCTTCCACCACTTCCTCCTCCGTCGCCTCCTTTTTGCCCCAGCGAATATTTTCTAAAATGGAGCCGGTAAAGAGATGAGACTCCTGCGGCACAAAACCAATTTTACGCCGGAGCGAATCCATGTCCATTCCGCTGATTTCACGCCCGCCAATGGACAAAACACCGGAATCCGGTTCATATAACCGCGGAATAAGTGACAACAGCGCCGACTTTCCCGCCCCTGTCTCACCAAGAATAGCCGCTATTTCACCACGCTTCACGGTCATTGACAGCCTGTTTAAAACAGGTGCCGTGCCGCCCGGATACGTGAATGTGACATTTTCAAAGACAATATCCCCATTTTCCGGATATGTTTCCGTCATCGGCTTCAGCTTTTCCTCTTCCATCTGCAGTACTTCATCAATCCGCCCGGCTGACGCTTTTCCGCGTGCAAATGCAATCGTAATGAAGGTGAGAATCGACAAGGAGATAATGATTCGGGCCGCATAGTTAATAATCGCAACAATTTCGCCGGTTGTCGCATTTCCACTTTGCATTTCAACAAACCCGAACCATAGAATGAAGAGAAGGCTTCCATTCATAACCAGCAGCAAAATAGGGACAATGCTTTCAAAGGTGCGGATCACCCGAATCGTTTCATCCATTAGTGCCATTCCTGCTTGTTGAAACCGTGCTTTTTCATGATCGTGCCGGACAAATGCTTTAATTAAACGGATGCCGGTTAAATTTTCGCGCATGACACTATTGACTTTGTCGAGTTTCTTTTGCACTTGCTGAAACATGCCTGCCCCCCGCCTCATCATGAACAGCATAAACACCGTCATGATCGGCACCGTGACAAGTAAAACAAGCGACAAGCCGAAATGAACGTAAACGGCCATTGCTGTTCCAAAAATAATCAAAAGCGGTGCGCGCATCATAATCCGCAAGCTCATAAAAACGGCATTTTGCAGCTGCGTCACGTCGTTGGTCATACGGGTAATAAGTGTAGACGTGTCAAAATGGCCGTATTGGGCAAAAGAAAAAGACTGTACTTTTTCAATTAATTTTTTCCGTATATCGAACCCGTAGTTTTGGCCGATCCGGGCCGCAATAAACGAGTTTGTGATGCCGGCCGCAAATGCAAAAAGCGAAAGGGCGATCATCACTGCTCCACATCGGATAACCGCGTCAAGGTCCCCCGCCACGATTCCGTCATCAATCATTTTCGCCATCAAAATAGGCAGGATCAATTCGACCGCAAGCTCCAGCAGCATGAGCCCCCACGCTGCCGCCATTTTCAACCGATACGGCTTTAATAATGAAAGCACTCCATTCATTTGTATTCCTTCTTCCAGTTTTTCTTATTTACAGTGTAGCAAATAAAGAAAAAGTTCGCCTGTCTAAAGAGGCGAACTTTCCGGTTGTTTTCCAGTTTTCTGTACAAAATAATAAACAATGATACCAGCCAGGACATATACAGCACACACAGCGTACAATGTCTTAAAGCCAAGCCCTGCTGCCGCAGCACCGACTACAAACGAACCAAATCCAATCCCGAAATCGAAAAGGGATAAAAACGTAGCGGTCGCCAATGCTTTTTTCTCCGGACGCGCTCTCGAAATTGCAATGGTCTGAAAGCCGGGAAAGAGCGTGCCCCATCCGAGTCCGATGACGCCAGCCGCGATTAAATAAAGCGCGGCTCCTCCTGCCTCGCTGAGAACAAGCAAGCCGGCTGCAAAAAGCGCAATCGATGGATAGATGATGACATTCGCCCCGTATTGATCAAACCAGCGCCCCGTAAATGGACGTGACAGCACGATGACAATGGCATATACGACGAAAAAATAGCCGGCGGCTGATCCCAGATGCAGCTCTTCTGCATAAACGGAAACGAACGATAAAATCGCTGAATACACAATCGCAAAAAAGAGCCCCGTTAACGCAATCGGGAGGGCCGATTTTTCAATTAAATGACCGGGGCTTACATTCAATTTGAATCGTTCACCTGATGGCGGCTGAATGACTTCGTCTTTTTTCAAAGAAAGGCCGATCAATAAGGAAACGGCTGCGATCATGATACAGACGAGAAATCCTGTTTTGATGCCCCATTCGTTCATGATCGCCAGACCGGCAAATGGTCCGATGGCCATGGCGAGATTCATCGACATAACATAGTAACCCATTCCTTCTCCGCGGCGTGAATTCAGGATTATATTCGCGACGACTGCACCTGCCGCGGTTGTCGCCATACCAAATCCAATGCCGTGAAAAAAGCGAAGAATGAGCAATGCAGCCAGCCCGTTCATAAACGGATACAATGTGGAGGCCGCAAGAAAAAGAACAAGTGAAGCAATAAGTACTCTTTTTTGTCCGAAATGTTCGACCCACTGTCCGGAAACAAATCGAATAAGAATCGCTGAAATTAAAAAGACCGTTGTCGCCAGTCCCGCTTCTGTTTCTGAACCGTTCAGTTCATTTAAAACATACACCGGCAGTGTAACGAGTAAAAAATAAAACGTCATAAATAAGAAAAAATTCGTTAAGGCAATTCCAATAAAATCTTTTGTCCATAAAGCTGGTTTACTCATGTGAAACTCCTTTCAATGTGACAAGCCATGATGCAAGCATGGTCTTCATCACCATGCGCTGTTCATCCGGCACGCCGGCAAGCAGCCGTTCATTCATTGAAAGCACTGCCTGCTCCCATTCCGGATATGCTTTTTTTGCTTTTTCGGTCAATTCGATCATTTTTACACGTTTATCAGCGCCCGGCTTCTGCTGCACGTAGTCTTGCTTCATGAGCCGCTGAATCGTCCGTGTCATCGGCGGGGCTTCCACCGCCAAATATTCACATAAATCGGACTGTGGCATGCTTCCTTTTTCCTTTAAAACAAATAAAACAGCCCATTGTGCGCTGTAAAGTCCGAACGACTGAAGTGTTTGGTTCGTCTGTTTCGTCAGTTCACGAGACAATTGGTAAATGGTATGAAACAGCTCATGCGTCGCCATAAATGCCTCCTATTAGTTACTTAGGTAACTATTCTATCATACTTTTCGAAATACGAAAGACTTTTCCGCATCAAAAAAGCTGCCTCGTCATCCGAGACAGCTCCCCGTTAATAAATCCGGTCCTGCGGGCGCAGTTTTTCAATTGGTGCAAAAACATCCAGATGGCGGTATAAATTTTCAAAGTCCGCCGGGATCTCTCCGCCAAGCTCACCGTCCAGATTGATAAGCATTTGATGATTGGAAGACACTTTAATCCGCTTTGCTTTTGTATAAATAACGTGCGGATCGTTTAAATGCTCGCCCCGCAGCGCCAGTCCGGCAATGCGGATAAATTCAGCCAGATTTGTTTTTTTCAAAATGATGAGCGTAAACAATCCGTCATTGACGGATGAATCAGGTGCAAGCTTTTCAAAGCCCCCGACAGAATTCGTCAGACCGATTAAAAAAAGAAGGGACTCTCCTTCAAATAAATGACCATCATACTCAATCGTCACATCGGTTGGTTTAATGGACGGCAGCATTTCAATGCCTTTTAAATAATAGGCAAGCTGGCCAAGCATCGTTTTCAGTTTGCTTGGCACTTCATATGTCAGCTCCGTCAAGCGGCCCCCGCCTGCGATATTGATAAAATAACGGTCATTCATCCGGCCGACATCAACCGGGATCGTCTCTCCTGCTGTAATCACGTCGACTGCTCCCTGTATATCGCGGGGGATGTGCAGCGCACGCGCAAAATCATTCGTCGTCCCCATCGGAATAACGCCAAATTTCGGGCGGTGTGCATGGCCCGCCAGACCGTTCACCACTTCATTTAACGTGCCGTCGCCTCCAGCCGCAATCACCACATCAAACCCGCGTTCTACGGCGATTCGTGCTGCATTGGTTGCATCACCCTCACCGGTTGTCGCATGTGCGGACGTTTCATAGCCGGCCCGCTCCAATTTTTCCAGCGCTTCCGGCAAATGTTTGCGGAAAAGCTCGCGGCCCGATGTTGGATTGTAAATAATTCGTGCTCTTTTCGTCATCATTATCCCAGTCTTTCTTCTATTAATATAATCGTTCCGCAATCGTTGTTTTCAAACTGCGGTACACTTCCTGCCAAAGCGTCTCATCTGTCCGGTACGTTTCTGTCAGCCTGGTAATCATCTCACGGCTTTTTTCATCAAAGTCAGCGTGATCACGCGGCGGCAAAGACGAACGATAATTTGTGACCATTTCCTGTACTGCCGGCGCACGCGGTCCCCAAACAGCCTGCTCTTCGCCTTCTTCATTCATGAAAATAAAAATGGGAATCGCTCGTGAAGTACCGTTTGTTAAGTATTGATCCATCAATTCCAGATTGTCATCACGGTGAAGCAGACGAACGTCCATATCCGCCGCTTTTGCGAGCGTGAGCAAAAGCGGCACATTCATCATCGCGTCGCTGCACCAGTCTTCCGTAATAACCATGACACGCCAATTCGCTTCCCTCAATTTATTCACAAGTGAAACTTCTTCGCCCGACAAGTGAAACGTTTTCAACACATGAAGCAAGTTTTCTTTATGATCCGTCATCTTTTCTATATATTGATCAGGCGTCAGCCCTTTTTCATACCATTCATGCAACTCCATCTTTTTTCCTCCGTCGCGGATTTTCTAAACATTCCCTGTCTCCATTATGCACAAAAACAACACATTTGACAAAATCGGTTGATTTAAAGAGGAAGCAATTTTATAATGAAAAGACATACTTAAATAATTATAAATAAATATAAATAAAAATACAAAGGAGTTTTTATATGAAAGCATCCGTTATCGGTGCTTCCGGATACGGCGGCATTGAACTTATACGTCTTTTATCCAATCACCCTGACTTTGAATTGCACGCTGTCTATTCTTCCAGTAAAGACGGTGTTCCGGTCACAGAAGAATATCCGCACCTTGCAGAAATTTGTCCGCTCCCGCTCACAAAAATTGATGCGGAAGAGATCAAAAGTACATCCGATGTTGTTTTTTTAGCAGTCCCATCCGGCGCTGCCGCTTCACTTGCGCCGCAACTCGCTGGCGGACATGCGAAAGTCGTCGATTTATCCGGGGATCTTCGTTTAAAAGAAACAGAGGATTACAAAAAATGGTACAAAAAAGAACCGGCAGATAAAGCCTTTGTTTCAGATGCTGTATACGGATTGACCGAATGGAACCGCGAAAATGTGAAGACGGCGAAAGTGCTGTCCAATCCGGGGTGCTATCCGACAGCCGCTCTTTTAGGCCTTGCTCCGGCAGTGAAAAATAAGATCATTGATGTAAAAAATATTATTATTGATGCAAAATCCGGTGTATCCGGTGCCGGCCGCGGTCTATCACCGATTGTTCACTTTGCGGAAATGAATGATAACTTCCGTATTTATAAAGTAAACGAACATCAGCACATTCCAGAGATTGAACAGCAATTAACGTGGTGGAATGATGAAACGGCACCCATTACTTTTTCGACACACCTTCTTCCTGTATCACGCGGAATCATGGCGACGATGTATGCGCCGCTGGCAAAAGAGATGACAACAGATGATGTCCATGCTCTATACACCGAAACGTATAAAAACGATCCATTCGTCCGTGTTCGTCCATCAAAACAGTTCCCCGGCATTAAAGAAGTCGCCGGCTCGAACTATTGTGATATTTCGGTTGATGTCGATACTCGCACAAACCGCCTCGTGATTGTGTCCGTGATCGATAACCTCGTTAAAGGTGCGGCGGGACAAGCCATTCAAAATGCGAATATTATGTTTGGATTTGACGAAACATCGGGACTCAAAGGCTTCCCGATGTACCCATAAGGAGTTGTTGATATGAAAACAGTAGTCGTAAAATGCGGCGGAAGCGTGCTGAAAGAGCTGTCGGAAAGCTTTTTTGACAGCATGAAAGCATTGCTCGCAGATGGATATAAGATCGTCTTTGTTCACGGCGGCGGTCCGGAAATTAACGCCATGCTGGAAAAAATGAACGTGCAAAGCGAGTTTAAAAACGGATTGCGTGTGACCTCAAAGGAAGTGCTGGAAGCGGCGGAGCTTGTCTTATCCGGCAGCATGAACCGGAAGCTCGTCCGCCTTCTTGAAGCGCATGGCATTGCGGCTATCGGCCTTCAGTCAAGCGATCAAGGCATTCTCGAAGCAGATTTTATCAACGAGGAAGAACTCGGTTATGTCGGCGATGTCACATCTGTGAATAAATCCGTTTTGGAAACGATTTTACAAACAGGCCTACTTCCCGTTTTAACCCCGATTGCCAAAGGGCCGAACGGAACCGTATTAAATGTTAATGCCGATCATGCGGCAGGCGCGGCAGCTTATTCACTTGCGGCTGACCATTTACTAATGGTGACGGATGTTGATGGCGTACTAAACGATGGAAAACTTGTTACGGTTTTAACCGGTGCGGAGACAGAGAGGTTAATTGAAACAGGCGTCATTAGCGGCGGCATGATTCCAAAAGTGAACACCGCCCTAAAAGCTCTTGAAAGCTGCGGACATGTACACATTGTATCCGGTAAAAAGCCTTTTTATGAAGACGGCAAGTGGTACGGAACGCAATTTAATAAAGAGGAGGCAGCAAAGTGAGTCATTTATTCCCTACATACGCGCGCTGGGATGTAACGCCGGTGAAAGCGAAAGGTGCGTATCTTACGGCAAAAGACGGTAAAGAATACCTTGATTTCACATCGGGCATCAGCGTGTGCAACCTCGGACACGCGCCGGGAAACGTAAAAAAAGCGGTTGAAGACCAGCTCGAAAAATTTTGGCATACATCTAATTTATTCCAAATCGAATTACAGGAAGAAGTGGCCAAACAGCTGACAGATGCATCAGGTCTCGATCTTGTCTTTTTTGGAAACAGCGGCGCTGAAGCCAATGAAGCGGCGATTAAACTGGCACGTAAATCAACAGGCCGCACAAAAGTCATTACATTTATCGATTCCTTCCACGGCCGCACATTTGCGACAATGGCAGCCACCGGGCAGGACAAAATTAAAACAGGCTTTGGCCCAATGCTTGAAACGTTCGAATATGTAAAATTGAACGATCTGGATGGATTGAAAGCAGCGCTCGATGAAAATACGGCTGCGGTGATGTTTGAAGTCATTCAAGGTGAAGGCGGCATCAATGAAGGCAGTGCGGACTTTTTGAAGGAAGTTGAACAATTAGCACACGATAATGGCTCTCTTGTTATTATTGATGAAATCCAGACAGGGATCGGCCGGACAGGCAAACCATTTGCCTTCCAGCATATCGGACTTGATCCGGATATTATTTCTGTTGCAAAAGGGATTGCCAACGGCTTCCCGCTCGGTGCGATTGTCGGAAAAGCGGCTTTATCAGAAGCCTTTTCAGCCGGTTCACACGGCTCGACATTCGGTGGAAATCCAGTTGCGCTGGCAGCGGCAAAAGAAACATTAAATACGATTTTCGATGAAGCATTCCTTGCAGCTGTCACCGCAAAAGGTGAAAAATTGCACACTTTGTTATCAGAAGCTCTTGACGGCATTGATTCTGTAAAGCAGTTAAAAGGAAAAGGCTTAATGACCGGGATCGAGCTGACAGAAGAAGCCGGACCATTTGTCACAAAAGCACGTGAACACGACCTGCTCATTTTAACAGCCGGCACACACGTCATCCGCCTGCTTCCTCCTTTAAATGTTACAGATGATGAACTGGAAAAAGCCGTTCAAATTATTGCGGCTGTATTAAAAGAAAAAGCATAATCACATAAAAACCGCCTGAAAACTCTTTTTCATGGCGGTTTTTGTTTTATTCAATTCTTACTATTTAACATTTACAATTCCTGTCCACAAGTATGGAGGAAAGCCGGATTGTGAGCCGTTTAGGCAGATTCATCGAGATGAAAGCCGGATTCGGAGTCGTGAAGGCCGAATTAACGGGAATTCGGACCGGATTACTGGAAATAATCCTAATATCAGGAAACACAGCCATACAAATAAAAAGGGGGGCTTGTCTTATTTAAATTTTTAAGACATCCCCTTTTCACGTTAAACGGCTGCTTTTGAACGAATTTGATCCAGGACGAAATCAGCCGCTGCGCTGACAATGGTGTGCTGATCGTGGTCCATTGTAGCCACATGATACGAGTTCGGCAATGTCACCATTTGTTTATGCCGTGATGAAATAGACTGATAAATGAACGATGTATTTTCAGGCGGCACAACATGATCAACGGCTGATTTGATGCATAAAGCCGGCACATGAATACGATGTAAAAGGGCCGGTACCTGCTTCATCAGCTTTTGCAGCTCCCGAATGGATTGAACCGGTGCTTTTTCATACGTAATTTCATAAACATGTTCTTTTTTAATATCCGGCGCGCCTTCTTCAATGAAACGCGGTGCCGGATCGTTTTGCAAATATTCGAGTGATTGAAGCGTCAATGCAGCATTGATCGTGATAATGCCTTCAATATTGGGATGCTCAGCGGCAAATTTCAGCGTCAATGTACCGCCCATTGACTGACCCATTAAGAAAATACGCTTGTTTCGTTTTTTCAGAAAACGATAAGCGCGCGAGTAGCTTTCATACCAGTCTTCATGCGTGCAGCGTTCCATATCTTCCGGATGAGTCCCGTGCCCTTTTAAGCGCGGCGCAATAACAGAAAAACCTCGTGCATGCAGCGCTTCTGCCACGTCGCGGACACTTTGCGGCGTACCGATAAATCCGTGTGAAAGCACGATTCCAATATCGTTTCCTTCAAGATAAAATGACTCCGCTCCCGGCATAACTGCATACTCTTCTCTCATGATCATATCCTCCATCTTTGTTTAATTCCGATTATTTTTATAGGTTATATTCAATTTAATATATCTTTTCCGATAAGTCAAGTTGGAATTAACCATAAAAAAGGACTGCCTGATAATCTGGCAGCTTCATTTTTTATTTATGCCCATTTTAATTTCGCTTCGTGCTCCATCGTCCGGATGGACAAAAGATCGATCATTTTTTGCTGATGAAGAAGCTGCTCGTTATGCTGCTGGCGTGATTCTTTCAATTCCGCCAAATCCTCCTGCAACACCATCACTTTTTCATCAATTTCTCCCGCAAGCTCACGTGTTTCCATAATCGCCTGCTGCATCGCCGGGATTAATTCTGTCTGCTTTTCTATCGCTGTTACCCGTCGGTTCAGATTAGCGACGTCTTCTTTTAACACTGCTACATCCTGTTTCAACTCTGCTACATCCTGTTTAAGGCCAGTAACTTCCTGTTTAAGGCCAGTAACTTCCTGTTTGAGCCCGGTAATGTCCTGCTGCATTCCATCCATTTTTGACAAAATTTCACGAAGCAGTCTTTCCTGCACGTCCATTTTTTCACGTCCTTTGTGGATACTCAACATCATTATAACATGGTTTCCAGAGGAAAATAGCAATCAAATGTTCTATACTCATTATAGAACATTTATTCTACAAATACAACCAAAAAGGACTGCTTCATTTCTGAAACAGCCCCTATTCTTATCTTATCGTTTTTGAATTTCTTCCAAAAGCAGCTTGTTGATTGCCTGCGGATTTGCCTGACCTTTTGATGCTTTCATAATCTGGCCGACGAGGAAGCCGATTGCTTTTTTCTTGCCATCTTTAAAATCTGCGATCGACTGCGGATTCGCATCGAGTGCATCATTGACGAACTTTAAAAGAGCCGATTCATCCGAAATTTGGACAAGTCCTTTTTCTTTCACAATCGCTTCGGCATCACCGCCGTTTTCAATAATTTCTTTGAATACGGTTTTCGCGATTTTCGAAGAGATTATCCCTTTTCCGAGAAGGGAAATCATTCCAGCTAAATTTTCAGGCGTCAACTTTGTCTCAGAAAGCTCTTTGCCTTCTGCGTTTAAATAAGCTGGCACTTCCCCCATTAACCAGTTCGATGCTTGTTTTGCTCCAGCGCCTGCTGCGACAGTCGCTTCGAAAAAGTCTGCAATTTCTTTTGACATGGTTAAAATTTTCGCATCATGCGCGGGCAGTCCAAGCTCTTCCATGTAGCGTTTTTTCCGGGCATCCGGAAGCTCTGGAATGGATGCGCGCACGCGCTCTTTCCATTCGTCATCAATAATAACAGAAAGAAGATCCGGTTCCGGGAAGTAGCGGTAATCATCCGATCCTTCTTTCACACGCATCAATAACGTTTTGCCTGTTGCTTCATCAAAGCGGCGGGTTTCCTGATCAATTGTTCCGCCGGAAGACAAAATTTCCGCCTGTCGTTTTTCTTCATACTCAAGCCCTTTGCGGACAAAATTAAATGAGTTTAAATTTTTCAACTCTGTTTTCGTACCGAATTCTTTCTGTCCGTATGGCCGGAGGGAAATGTTCGCGTCACAGCGAAGCGAGCCTTCTTCCATTTTGCAGTCCGATACTTCTGTGTATTGAATAATTGCTTTTAATTTTTCCAAAAATGCATACGCTTCTTCCGGCGTGCGAATGTCCGGTTCAGACACGATCTCCACAAGCGGTGTACCTTGGCGGTTATAGTCGCATAATGAATGTTTGCCAGCGTGCGTCAATTTCCCGGCATCCTCTTCTAAATGAAGACGGGTGATACCGATTCGTTTCGTTTCGCCGTTCACTTCAATTTCAACCCAGCCGTGCTCTCCGACCGGCTTGTCGTACTGAGAAATTTGGTACGCTTTCGGGTTGTCCGGATAAAAATAGTTTTTCCGGTCCCACTTTGTTTCTTCAGCGATTTCACAGTTGATCGCCATCGCCGCTTTCATGGCAAATTCAACGGCTTTTTCATTCATTACCGGCAGCACACCCGGGTAACCGAGATCGATGACGGTTGTATTTGTATTCGGTTCTGCACCAAAATGCGCCGGTGCGGATGAAAAGATTTTTGAATTTGTTTTTAATTCAACATGGACTTCAAGTCCGATGACTGTTTCGAATTCCACCTGTATGCCCTCCTTTACAGCGCTGGTTTTTCTTTATGAAAATCGGTTGCCTGCTCGTACGCATGTGCAACACGGTAAACGGTTTTCTCATCAAAATGACGGCCGATAATTTGCAGGCCAAGCGGCATTCCGCCGGAGAATCCACATGGTACAGAAATACCCGGCACGCCCGCTAAATTGACCGGAATTGTCAAAATATCGTTTGCGTACATTGTCAGTGGGTCGTCAATAATTTCACCGATTTTAAATGCAGGCGTCGGCGTAGTCGGTCCGATGATGACGTCATAGCTTTCAAAAACATCTTCAAAATCTTTTTTTATGAGTGTACGCACTTGCTGCGCTTTTTTGTAATACGCATCATAATAGCCGGAGCTTAGCGCAAATGTACCAAGCATAATACGGCGTTTTACTTCGTCGCCAAAGCCTTCAGCGCGTGTTTTTTTGTATAGGTCGATTAAATTCTCCGCATTTTCCGCACGGTAGCCGTAACGGATGCCGTCAAAACGCGCAAGGTTCGATGACGCTTCTGATGATGCTAGAAGGTAGTAAGTCGCAACGCCATATTTGGAATGCGGCAATGACACTTCTTCCCATGTCGCTCCAAGTCCTTCGAGTACTTTAAGCGCAGCTAAAACAGACTGCTTGACTTCTTCCGAAACTCCTTCTCCGAGGTATTCTTTCGGTACGGCGATGCGAAGACCTTTCACATCACCTGTTAAGTTCGCCGCAAACGTTTCGCCCGGCACGTTTGCAGACGTTGAATCGTACGGGTCCACACCGACAATCGCTTCAAGCAAGTGCGCGTTATCTTCTACATTGCGCGTAATCGGACCGATCTGGTCAAGTGATGAGGCAAACGCGATCAAGCCGAAGCGCGATACGCGGCCGTAAGTTGGCTTCATGCCGACAACACCGCAGAATGATGCAGGCTGACGAATCGAGCCGCCTGTATCGGAACCGAGTGAGAATGGCACCTCTCCCGCTGCAACGGATGCGGCAGAACCGCCAGATGATCCGCCTGGTACATGGTCTAAATTCCATGGATTGCGTGTTTTTTGGAAACTTGAGTTTTCTGTTGAAGACCCCATCGCAAATTCATCCATGTTTAATTTGCCGACAGTGATGGTTCCGGCTTCGCGCAGTTTATTAACAACTGTTGCATCGTAAATCGGGTCGAAATTGTGAAGAATCCTGCTGGCCGCTGTTGTGCGGATTCCCTTTGTCACAATGTTGTCTTTCACGCCGATCGGTACACCGTTTAAAATACCGGTTTTGCCTGATTCCTGTAATTCCTCTGCCTGTTTGCGGGCGTTTTCTTCATCAAGTGCTAAAAATGCTTTCACATCGCCGTCCACTGCTGCGATTCGTTTAAATGATTCGTCAACAAGGTCCGGGATTGTGATTTCTTTTTTATGTAACATGGACTGAATCTCGCTCAGTTTATGATCAAATAATGACACACTCTCTCCTCCTTACTCAATAATAGACGGTACACGGATTTGTCCGTCCTGATGGTCTGGTGCATTTTTCAATACTTCTTCCCGGTCTAATCCCGGTGCCGATTTGTCCTCGCGCAGCACATTTTTCATATCTAATACGTGTGAAGTCGGTTTCACGTTTGATGTATCAAGTTCATTCAGCTGCTCGGCAAATGTAATAATCGCATCGAGCTGTTCTGTAAATTTATGCACTTCTTCATCCGTGACAGCAAGACGTGCCAAATGGGCAACATGCCGTACTTGCTCTTCAGAAATTCGTGTCAATGGAATCCACCTCCGTAAAAATTTTGGCATTCTTTTAATTGCACAAAGTTTATTTTACCACGATTTACGCCTTCGTGAACAATAAGAAACAATAAGAAAGACCGTCCTCAAAAATGAAGACGGTCTCAAGCATCTATTTTACATCCCCCAATGTAATACAGACCCCTTTGTTCGTATGAAAATCAGTTTGTTTGGAACTGTGCTTCTTCAGTTGATCCTTTTAACGCTGTCGTAGAAGAGTCACCGCCTGTCACAACCATTGAAACAGCATCAAAGTAGCCAGTACCTACTTCACGCTGATGGCGCGTTGCAGTGTAGCCATCTTTTTCAGCCGCAAATTCTGCCTGCTGCAATTCGGAATATGCACCCATACCGCGGTCTTTGTATCCGTTTGCAAGCTGGAACATGCTGTAATTCAACGTATGGAAGCCGGCAAGTGTAACAAATTGGAATTTGTAACCCATCTTTCCAAGTTCCACTTGGTATTTCTCGATTGTTTCATCATCGAGTTTTGCTTTCCAGTTAAACGATGGCGAGCAGTTGTAAGCAAGTAATTTGCCCGGGAATTTTTCATGAATCGCATCTGCAAAACGCTGTGCGTCTTCCAAATTCGGCTCAGATGTTTCGCACCAGATCATATCCGCATACGGAGCATACGCCAGACCGCGTGCAATCGCCTGGTCAAGACCCGCTTTTGTCCGGAAAAAGCCCTCTGACGTGCGTTCACCTGTAATGAACGGGGCATCAGTCGGATCGATATCGCTTGTAATCAAGTCTGCTGCATCCGCATCTGTACGTGCAATTAGGACTGTTGGTGTTCCCATAACATCTGCTGCAAGACGCGCTGCAATCAAATTGCGAACGGCTGTCTGTGTCGGAAGCAATACTTTCCCGCCAAGATGTCCGCATTTTTTCTCAGAAGACAGCTGATCTTCAAAGTGAACGCCGGAAGCACCGGCTTCAATCATGCCTTTCATCAATTCGAATACATTCAGCTGTCCCCCAAATCCAGCTTCTGCATCCGCAACGATCGGTGCGAAATAATCGATGGAATCGTCGCCTTCCATATGGGCAATCTGATCCGCACGCTGAAGCGCCTGATTAATACGCTTAACAACGTTCGGTACGCTGTTTGCCGGATATAAGCTTTGGTCCGGATACATGTTGCCGGAAAGGTTTGCATCGGCTGCTACTTGCCAGCCGCTCAAATAAATCGCTTTCAATCCTGCTTTGACTTGCTGAACGGCCTGGTTTCCGGTCAAGGCGCCGAGTGCGTTAATGAAATCTTCTGTGTTAACGAAGTTCCACAATTTTTCAGCACCACGTTTTGCGAGTGTGTGTTCAATGTCAATGGAACCGCGAAGCTTGATTACTTCTTCTGCTGTATAAGGACGCTTGATCCCTTTCCACCGTGATTCATTTGCCCACTCCTGCTTCAGTTGCTGTACCCGTTGTTGTGTTGTATTCCCCATTTTAAACATCCCCCTTGTTATAAAACAGATTGTTTTCTACAATTTGTATTATATAACAGAAAGAAATGTTTGCCAACCCCTTTTTTCAAAAAAAATCTAAATATAAAAAAAACACCAAAAACCATCACGGTTTTTGATGCAAAATCCGATTAAATTAACAACAATAAACTAAGTGCCATGATGATCATTCCTGAGACGACTCCGTAAATCGCGAGATGCGTCTGATCATATTTTTGTGCTGCCGGCAGCAATTCATCAAGTGAAATGAACACCATAATTCCGGCTACACCGGCGAAGATCATTCCAAACATGGTATCTGTCATATACGGCATTAAGATGAGCCAGGCAACGAGAGCTCCGACCGGTTCAGAAAGTCCCGACAAAAAGGACCATTTAAACGCTTTTTTCCGGTCGCCTGTTGCAAAGTAAAGTGGAACAGCCACCGCAATGCCTTCTGGTATATTATGAATCGCCACTGCAATCGCAATCGCAATGCCGAGACTAGGGTCTTGTATCGCGGAAGCAAATGTGGCAATCCCTTCCGGAAAGTTATGAATGGCAATCGCAAGTGCGGTGAAAATTCCCATCTTTTTTAAACGGGCATATTCATCATGTGATGGTTTCCCGTGAAATTCTTCCACTGTTTTAATTTCATGTGGATTTCCGGATGAGGGAATAAATTTATCGATAAGCGCAATAATCGCCATCCCGGCAAAAAAACCAATCACCGTCAGCCAATAGCCGGTTGAATCACCGTGTTCGCTGACGAGCGAATCCTTCGCTTTCACAAAAATTTCAATCATCGATACATAAATCATCACACCGGCTGAAAATCCGAGTGACCAAGCGAGAAATTTCGTATTTGTCCGCGATGTAAAAAATGCAAGTGCGCTGCCAATGCCCGTCGCCAATCCGGCAAACAATGTTAAGCCCAGTGCCAGCAAGACATTTCCGTCCATGCACACCATCCTTTGTGATTTTTTTATTATTGTATGCTATCTTTTGCCCAAATGCAACTTTTTTTGTTGAGGTAAATAAAAAGGCCGATTTGATGTTCATCATCAAATCGGACCATTCTTTTATTCATAAATGTGAACGTACGGTTCTTCAGCATTAGCTTCTTTTACAATGAGCGCTTCCGGTCCGCCTGTTGATGTAATCGATACTTCAATCGGCACATACGCAGGGAAATGGTCCATCACAAGACCCGTTACAAACTGCGTAAAACCGATGGCTTCCGCTTTTCCGTAAAACTGAATAGGTATTTCAATTTTCAAACTGGATAACTCGCCGCCGCTGTATAACGCCCGGCCGATTACACCATTAAAATTATTAAAATACTCTTCAACGTCCTGCTTGAAGTTTAAGAAATAGGTGGCGTCTTCCCGGTGTGCTTCTTCTGCTGCAACCGATGGGAAGAGGACATATTCTTCATCAATATTTTTCCAGTCATTCACTTCTTTATCACCCGCATCAAGATGTGTGTAGGCAATAAAGTTCCCCGCTACAACCGCATTTTGCGGTGCCTGTTGAAATAAAGCAATGGTAATAGGTACGTTTTTGGTTTTATCCATTGCCCGGAGACGCGACGCAACCTGTGCTGCAATTTTTTTACCTTCTTCTTCAATCTTTTCATCTGGAATCGTAAATTCATACTGCGCGCCGTATTGCTCCCGCTGATAATAGTGAACCGAATTAAGGGCAAGTCCAATGACAACACCGTCGAGCTGTAAGGAGTTGTCGTCTTTTTTTGTTAAGTAATTATGCTCCATGATATGGGCAAGGTAAATCGGCGATCGCTCATTTCGTTCATCAATAGAACCTTCACCATTATCAACCGGATTCAGCCCAAGATTTTCTTCTTCTGTCATTTCACTTTCTTTCAGCTGTGCATCTGTATATTTGCGGCGCAGCCATGAACGGACTACGTCTTCTTCAAGCACCTGTCCTTCTTGAAAAAAATGATTGTCAGGTGAAAAATGTTCCTGGGCAATTCTCATTAGTCCTGTTTCAAATTCAATGATGTCATAACGTGTATTCAAATTAGACACGACCATGCCGCGTGCTTTTCCCGGTTCAAATGGAACAATTGTCCGGTAAAAGTTTTCAGAAATTTGATAGCTTGGAATAATCGCAGTCTGCTCTTCGCCGTTCTCATGCGTAACTTCATCATCATTTTGCAAAGCAGGTGCACAGCCTGTCATGAGCAGCGCAACAGATGCCGCCATCAGAAACCATTTTTTCTTCAAAAAAAGCCACCTCTTATTTTGTAAGTTCATCCATTAGTCGTTGTTCATCCCATACTTCCACACCGAATTTCTCTGCTTTTTCAAGCTTGGAACCGGCTTCGGCACCAGCGATGACAAGGTCCGTTTTTTTACTGACACTTCCGGTCACATTCCCGCCGAGCGCTTCAATCCGCTCTTTTGCTTCATTCCGCGTCAGCTGTTCCAATTTACCGGTCAGCACAATGGTTTTGCCCGCAAACGGGGAATCGCCTGCTGCCGTCTGTGCACGAACAGGTCCATCATACGTCATATTCACGCCTGCTGCCTTCAGTTTACCGATCAGTTCCAACACTTCCGGCTGTTCGAAATATTGAACAACGGCATCAGCCATTTTACTGCCAATTTCATGAATCGCTGTCAGCTCTTGTGCGGACGCTTCTTTTAAACGGTCCATTGTCCCAAATTCCATTGCAAGTGTCTTCGCGGCTTTGGCACCGACGTGACGAATGCCAAGACCGAATAACAGCCGCTCAAGTGAATTTTGTTTCGATGATTCAATCGCGGCCAATAAATTATCGGCTGATTTCTCCCCCATCCGCTCCAGCTGAATTAAGTCTTCTTTTTGGAGCGAATATAAATCGGCAACATCTTTAATTAGTTTTTCACGGTACAGCTGGGCCACCACTTTTTCGCCAAGCCCGTCAATATTCATCGCATTGCGTGAGACAAAATGGTTCATTCCTTCGCGAATTTGTGCCGGGCATTGCGGATTCAGGCAGCGAAGCGCGACTTCTTCTTCCAGACGGACAAGCTCACTGCTGCATTCCGGACATTCAGACGGCATATGAAATTCCACTTCTTCTCCTGTCCGGCGGTCCGTCAAGACGCTGACGACTTCCGGAATGATATCGCCTGCTTTTTTAACGACAACCATATCTCCGATCCGAATGTCCTTTTCGCGGATTAAATCTTCATTATGAAGTGATGCGCGTCCCACTGTCGTACCGGCTACACGAACCGGCTGCAGCACGGCAGTCGGCGTCACGACACCTGTTCTGCCGACACTTAAAACAATGTCCAAAAGTTTTGTGACCACTTCTTCAGCCGGAAATTTATAGGCCGTCGCCCATCGCGGACTTTTCGCCGTAAAGCCAAGCTCATCCTGCTGGCTGAGGGAATCCACTTTAATCACAATGCCATCTATTTCATACGGCAGCATTGCCCGCTTTTCCGATTGATCATGAACATACAGAATCACAGCTTCAATCGTTTGGCACACGCGCCGCTCCTTATTCGTTTTAAACCCGAGCGAATCAAGTAAATCGAGCCCTTCGCTATGCGATTCTACACCGATCGATTCCGGATTCGCAATGCCGTACAAGAAAATATCAAGATTGCGGGATGCCGCAATGCGCGGGTCAAGCTGGCGCAGCGACCCGGCGGCCGCATTACGCGGATTCGCAAATGGCTCTTCACCGCGCTCATCCCGGATGGCATTCAGTGCAATAAACGACTGCTTCGGCATAAATGCTTCACCGCGCACTTCCATCGTAAGGGGCTTTTTCAGCCGGAGTGGGATTGAGTGAATCGTTTTTAAATTGGCGGTAATGTCTTCACCTGTTGTTCCGTCGCCGCGTGTCGCCCCCTGGACAAATAACCCATTTTCATATTTTAGTGATACGGCAAGGCCATCAATTTTCAATTCACATACATAGGTATAAGCATCACTGCCGATCAGCTGGCGGACACGACGGTCAAAATCGCGCAGTCCCGCTTCGTCAAATGCATTTCCGAGACTTAACATCGGGACATCATGCCGCACCTTTTGAAATGCATCCAGTACCGCGCCGCCCACTCGCTGCGTCGGTGAATCCGGTGTCTGAAGCTGCGGAAATGCCGCTTCAATATCTGAAAGCTCTTTTAAAAGCCGGTCATATTCCGAGTCCGGAACAGACGGCTGATCGATCACATAATACTCATAACTGTACTTATTTAAAATATCGTGCAGCTCTTGCACCCGTTGTTCCGCAGCGGTTAACTCCATCTTTGTCGTCCTTTCTGTCAGGCTTTTTCAATTGGCGCAAATTGTGCTAATAGTCGTTTTATGCCGGTTGGGCTTGGAAAGGCAATATCAAGTTCTGTGCTGTCCCCGCTTCCTTTTACCGCGACAACTGTGCCTGTGCCCCATTTTTTATGTGCCGCTTTATCGCCGACTTTCCAATTCAGCTGTGCCGCCGCATTTGTTTGCGAACGTACAACAGGACGGCTCTTCTGTCCGAACGAATTCGGCTTTTTCGTCTGGCGGCTGGCATTTTCCGATTCAAGCAGATCTTCAGGAATTTCACTGATAAAACGGGACACCGGATTCATATTCGTTCTGCCGTATAAAGTGCGCATTTCCGCATTTGTAAGATACAGTTCATTCTCTGCCCGCGTAATCCCTACATAGGCAAGACGACGCTCTTCTTCCATTTCCTCATCATCCATAAGGGATCGGCTGTGCGGGAAGACCCCTTCTTCCATTCCAATCAAAAAGACAACCGGAAATTCAAGGCCTTTCGCGGAATGAAGCGTCATCAGTACGACGGATTCAGCCGGCTTTTCTTCTTTTCCAAGCTGGTCAATGTCCGCGACAAGAGCGAGATCGGTCAAAAAGGCGATCAATGTTTTATCTTCACTCGATTCTTCAAACGCTTTTGTAACAGATAAAAATTCTTCAATGTTTTCAATTCTCGTCTGTGATTCAATCGTTTTTTCCGCTGCCAGTATGTCGACATAGCCAGTCCGGTCAATGACCTCTTCGACCAATTCAGAAACCGATAAATATTCCTGCTGCTGTGTATAAATATTAATGATGTTACGGAAATCAGCCGCCGCATTCGCCGCTTTTCCGCTTAATCCGATAAAATCAACTTCTGCCAATGCATTAAACATCGAGATATCATGTTCCTGTGCATAGCGGGCAATTTTATCAAGTGAAGTGGACCCAAGACCGCGCTTCGGTACATTAATGACGCGCGCCAGGCTGATATCATCATCCGGGTTCGCAATCAGACGCAAATACGCCAGCAAGTCTTTAATCTCTTTCCGGTCGTAGAACTTAATCCCGCCGACGATCGTATAGTCAATGTTTGACTTCATGAGCGTTTCCTCAATAAGACGGGACTGCGCATTCGTCCGGTACAACACGGCAAACTCGGACATTTTTCGTCCTGCAGCTGATAATTCTTTTATTTTCCCCGCAACAAACTCCGCTTCCGTCCGCTCGCTGTCCGCACGGAAATACGCTATTTTCTTGCCGTCCGCATTTTCGGTCCAAAGCTTTTTCGGCTTTCTGTTTGAGTTGTTTTCAATCACTTCATTGGCTGCCTGCAAAATTCGTTTCGTTGACCGGTAATTTTGTTCAAGGAAGATCGCTTTTGCATGCGGATAGTCTTTTTCAAACGATAAAATATTGGCGATATCCGCCCCGCGCCATCGATAAATGGATTGGTCACTATCACCGACGACGCACAAATTCTGAAATCGGCTTGCCAGTAATTTTACGAGGGTGTACTGGGATTTATTTGTATCCTGATACTCATCCACATGAATGTATTGAAACTTGCGCTGATAAAATTCCAGCACTTCCGGCACCCGTTCAAATAACCGGATGGTCAGCATGATCAAATCGTCAAAATCGAGCGCCTGGTTTTTTTTCAAACGCTTTTCATATTCCGTATACACGTCAGATGTCACTTTATCCTGATAACCGCCCTGACGCTTCGCAAATGTTTCCGCATCTACGAGAACGTTTTTCGACGAACTGATGGCCCCAAGCAATGCACGCGGATCAAATTTTTTCGGGTCAATGTTGAGGTCTTTTAATATACTTTTTAATACAGACAGCTGATCGGCTGTATCTAAAATCGTAAAATTGCGGCTGTAGCCGATCCGGTCAATATCCCGGCGCAAAATACGCACACACATCGAGTGGAACGTCGACATCCAAATCTCTTCCGCCGCACCGCCGAGCAGTGCGCCGATCCGGTCTTTCATTTCGCGCGCGGCCTTATTGGTAAACGTCAGCGCAAGAATATTATATGGATTTACTTCTTTTTCAACAATTAAATACGCAATCCTATGCGTCAGGACGCGCGTCTTACCGGAACCGGCACCCGCCATAATTAAAAGCGGTCCTTCTGTCGTTTTGACCGCTTCCTGCTGCTCAGGATTGAGGCCGTTTAATAATCGATCTGTTAAAAATTGCATACTGCCACCGCCTTAGGAACGTTTGTTCTTTATTATACACGATTTTTGACCGCCGCAACGGTTTTTAACCCTTCTTCCGGAAAATCATAAATAGCATTGCCCACGACAATCACGTCCGCATAGTCTCCCATTTCTTTTGCCTGTTCGGCTGTGCGGATACCGCCGCCATATATAAATACCGTATTTGTGTTCCGCAAAATGTCCGCCGCTTTTTGAGCAGCAGCAACATCTCCATATGCGCCGCTGTATTCAAGATAAAAAACAGGCAGTTTGAACAAGTGGCCTGCCATACGGGCATACGCGGCAATGTCTTCCGCATCCGGCGCTTTACGAACTTGCGTTAATTTGGCTGCTTTGCAATCGGGATTCGCAATACAGTAGCCCTCGATAATCAATTCATCCGGGTTCATCAGTTCCCCGTATTCTTTCATCGCTTCAAAATGAAGCCCGGTAATCCAGTTTGAATCCGTACTGTTCAATACAGTCGGAATAAAATATAAGTCAAAGCCCGGCGTCACCATTTCTACAGTAGACACTTCCAGCACACAAGGCACTGGATAACGGCGTATACGAACCATTAAATCAAGCACATTTTCAAGTGTCACACCATCGGATCCACCGACCACAACCGCATCAGTTCCCGATTCGCACACACGCTCCAGCAGCTCATCATCTATTTCTTTATTCGGGTCCAATTTAAACACATGCCGCCATTCACAAACATCATACATGCGTAGAAACCTCCAATCATTCAGTTACAACTCCCTATTATAACATGAAAAACGAAGTTCGCCTTCTAAGGGAAACAAGGAGCTATTTTCGTGACAAAACCCTATTTTGCGCAGCTATTTTCTTCTTTATGTGGCAATTCCCCATTGAGCGTGGCCATTCACTTTCTTCCGTGACCATTTCCCTTTAAGCGTGGCCATCTGCTTTCTTCCTGTGACAAAAAACCATTTTTCCCCACGAAAAAGCCGTCTCGTAATTTGAGACGGCTTTTCATCCTTCTTCTTTTTCATAAACGCGTTTTAGCACAAACTCATATCCATCGTTCCCATAATTCAAACAGCGCTTCACACGAGAAATGGTTGCCGTAGAAGCACCGGTTTCCGTTTCAATTTTATGATAGGTCTTTCCTTCCTGCAGCATGCGTGCCACTTCTAAACGCTGCGCAAGTGACTGAATTTCGTTAACCGTGCATAAATCGTCAAAAAAACGATAACATTCTTCCATATCCCGGAGTGAAAGAACCGCTTGAAACAATTGGTCCAGCTCTTTTCCCCGCAGTTTATCTATCTGCATGATCAGCTTCCATTCCCTTCACCCTCATTTTCTACATCGACCGCTTTATTCAGCCCTCTTGAAGCAGGTACAACGTGAATCCACGTTCTTCCCGGTGCCAATGCAGCACTTTTCTCTGTGTAAGGGATAATCCGGCCGTTTCGGTTTTGCCATTTTACCATATTCATAACGCCCTTTTGAATTAAAAAAGCATCGCCGCCGGACGTCAAGTTAATATCGAGCCGTCCTTTTGCGTCCACAACACGGTGATCCGCTTCAACGACAAAAATATTATCAACTGTCATATCAGCACCATCGATTGAACGAATATACGATTCGCCGTTATACTCATACACCGCGTCAAATGACTCGTTTTTCGATGAACGGACAACGACGTTTGAAGCAGGATCTCCATTCACGGATTTTGCTTCCTCCTTCGTCAAAAAAGACAATTTGGAAGGGGAAGAACCCACATCATATTCATTTTTTTCCGCTGTTTCCATTACTTCATCAAAATATACATATGAATTATGGGGCGCTTGTCTCGCAGAATCGCGCTTAAAAAGATCCCCTTCGTGCTGAATGCCGTTCAGGTGATCCACTTCGCCGCTAAAAAGCATTTCTTTCGCTTCGGGACTGTAGCCATGTGCTAAAAACAGCGCATCATATCCAGACGCGAGCTCGACAAAATAGTCACGCGCACTGCGGACAGGACCTGCCAATTCCGGATATTCACTTTGATATATAGCAAGAAACCGGGTAATGTTCCCCTCTGTCAGCACTTCATACACAATATCCGCTTCTTCCAGCGCCGTTTGTGGTCGGGCGGCCGGGTGGTTGCTGATCACAACGGCCACCGCACGCTGATCCAAATCGGCCGCTTCCATGCCCGTTAACGGACTTAATACGTTTTGTTCACTCTTATCGACGGGCTGAGAACTCGCACAGCCGCCAAGGAATAAGGCTGCAATTGTGATTGCCATCCAATTATTTTTCATATCGACTCTCCGAAAACTGTTTTCACTTTACTATTTTAACGCATTATCGTCGGAAAGAGTACCGTTTTCTTCATGACATCATACATACCCTGCGAAGTAATGCGGATGTACGGAAGATGCGTCGACGTTAAAAAGAGCAGAGAATAAATCGGATCATCAAATGGATAGCCTCTTTCGGCCAGCAATTCTTTTAATTTCAGTTCCTGTTCAATCACCGTCTCAAACGGCTGATCGGACATAATGCCGGACAGCGGGAGTGGAATCTCATGGACAATTTGACCTTTTTCGGCAAGTACAATTCCGCCGCCAAGTTCCTTCATTCGTTCAAATGCGCGTTTCATCTCTTCTTTAGAAGATCCGATCAACACAATATCTTCAGTGCTTGAAAAGGAAGATGCAAATCCTTCCACTTTATTGGCAAAACCTTTAATGGTCGTATTCACTCGCCACTTCCCTTCATAGTCCAGCAGCACCAGGTAGTTTTGATCTTCATTCATATAAAAATGTTCGCCCGCAACATCTTTAATGACATTGCATGGCTTTGTAATGACGTTGTTCACCATTTCAATTCCAAACGGCATCGAAAACTGCAAATCATCTTCATTTAATTCCCAGTCAAAGCTCATTTTTTTATGACCAAAGCGCTGCCACTGTACATTTGGAAATGGAGATGTATCCAGTCCGCTTTTTTTGATCCAGATTCCGTTGGATAAAACTGCTTCCGGATTCGGATGAAATTCATTGGTTAATATATTCAGACTTGCCAGTCTCCCTGGTGCAATCATGCCATGCAAATGCTCCATCCGGTAATAACGCGCCGCATTGTAAGAAGCCATATGATACGCATCAATCGGCGGCACACCGTGATCAATGGCAATCTTAATCAATTTATCTGTAAGGCCATCCGCACAAAATGATGGAGACGGTCCATCGGTTGTAAACATCATCATATCGTATTGATCGAGATCCAATTCTTTCATTTCTGTCAGCAGTTTTTCCAAATCCGGACGAATGGATGAATGGCGAAGTGTCACCATCATGCCGTTCATAAGGCGTTTTAAAACATCTTCTCCGCTCATCGACTCATGATCTCCGTCCGCACCGAAAAGGGTCATTTTTGTCAGCGTTTTTTCGGAAGCACCCGGGAAATGACCTTCAATCCGCTTTTTCATCGCTCTTGTTTCCTGCATCCAGTACAACATCATGTCATCGCCGTCTAACAGTTTCGGCCACCCTGTCAGCTCGCCGCCTTGAATAACATTTTCATGCTCCAGCCAAGAGTTAATGGTGCCGTTCGCAAAAATATCACCTTCATTATCCAATTCCGTCTGCGCATCATACCGGCACCACCAATACATCGACACCGGCTGCCGGTTCAGTTCTTCCATTAAAGAAAACGCTTTCTTTTTTTCAAGCGCCAGCAGCTGCATTAAGTTATCATTGACGAGTGTTGTTGTTCCACGCTTTGCGGCATATTCCGCGAACGTCTTCGGATTGTACAGCAAAAAAGGATGTACATGCGGTTCAATATAACCCGGCACAACCGTTTTGCCCGTACAATCATAAATTTCATCGGCTGAAGCGGGCATCGCATCACCAATGTACACAATTCGGTCTTCATACATCCAAATGTTTCCTGTTAACCAGCGCTTCATAGCCGAGTGTAAGTAACGGGCATTTTGAAGCACTAGTGTCGGTGCCTTTTTATGATCAATGACTGCGACCTGTTCGCGCAGCTGTTTATTTTTCCATCTATGCTTTAAATCCGGCATCGCAATCATTCCCTTCAAAATGATATCGCTTTCAAATTGTGAGGTTGCCATCATCTTACCATATTTCGCGTAGTAACGCACTAAAGAATAAACGAATTTGTGAAAAAAGTCCGAACTTTTGGCAAGAAACTTGCATATATCTGTTTTTTAGGAAAAATTAGGGCTCTTTCAAACCATTTCAGTTCCATTTTACGCAGAAAAAATCCCGCCATAAAACGGCGGGATTGTCATTCTTATAAACCTGCTTTTGAAATGGCACGGCTGCCAATATCATGGCGGTAGAAGAAGTTTTCTGTATCGATATTCTTGATTTTTTCATATGCTTTTTTCTGTGCTTCTGTCGGATTGGAGCCACTGCCTGTTACAAGCAGGACACGGCCTCCGTTTGCACGAATGACACCGTCTCCTTCCGCATATGTGCCGGCATGAATAACGGAACCGGAATCGATCTTGTCGAGACCTTTTAGTTCATTCCCTTTTTCATATGCTTCAGGATAGCCTTTTGCGGCTAATACAACGCCTAAAACCGATTCCTCTTTCCATGTCAGGTCCGGATCTTTATTATCCAGTACATCAAGCATGACTTGGACAAGATCATTTTCGAGGCGAGGCAGGACAACCTGCGTTTCTGGATCACCGAAACGCGCGTTAAATTCGATTGTTTTCGGGCCTTCTTCAGTCAGCATAAGTCCGGCAAAAATAATGCCTGTAAACGGACGGCCTTCTGCCACCATCCCTTTGGCAATCGGGCGGATGATTTCCTCAACTGATTGATCATTCACCGCCTGCGAAATATGCGGTACTGGTGAGTATGCTCCCATGCCGCCTGTGTTCGGGCCTTCATCGTTATCGAATGCGCGCTTATGATCCTGTGCCGCTTCCATCGGATAAACGTTTTCACCGTGTACAAAAGCCATAAGTGAATATTCTTCACCCTGCAAATATTGTTCTACAACAACGCGTGCAGATGCATCTCCGAACTTTTTATCAAGCATCATATCATCCAGAGCAGCAAGCGCATCTTCCAGCGTCATGGCAACGGTCACACCTTTACCGGCAGCTAAACCGTCCGCTTTTAATACGATTGGCGCGCCTTCTTTTTCAATATAAACCTTCGCCGATTCATAGTCTTCAAACGATTGATAACGGGCTGTTGGAATGTTATACTTTTCCATCATCATTTTAGAGAAAGACTTGCTTCCTTCCAAAATGGCCGCATTTTGATTAGGGCCGAATACTTTCAATCCCTCTTTGATCAAATAATCGGTAATCCCTGCAGACAGCGGATTTTCCGGTCCTACAATCACAAGACCGACTTGCTGTTCTTTTGCAAAAGACGCCATGTCTTCAAAATTCATTTCATCAATTTCGACAATGTGGGCATCACGGCTGATTCCGGCATTTCCCGGTGCGCAAAATACATTTTCAACGAGCGGGCTTTCCGCCACTTTTTTGCAAATGGCATGTTCTCTGCCACCGCGTCCAACTACAAGTATATTCATGTGGATAGACCCCCTATTAATGTTTAAAATGTCTGATGCCTGTCAAGACCATCGCAATGCCGTATTCGTCCGCTTTTTTAATAGAATCTTCATCTTTAATGGAGCCGCCTGGCTGAATAATCGCCGTAATCCCGGCTTTGGCTGCCGCTTCGACTGTATCATCCATCGGGAAGAACGCATCTGATGCAAGAGCTGCACCTTTCGCTTTTTCTCCCGCCTGTTCAAGGGCGATTTTCGCGGCACCGACGCGGTTCATTTGTCCAGCTCCTACGCCAAGTGTCATTTTATCGTCTGTTACCACAATGGCATTTGACTTCACGTGTTTGACGACTTTCCAGCCAAGTTTGAGAGCTGTCCACTCTTCTTCCGTCGGCTCGCGTTTCGTCGCGACTTTTATCTCTGCATCTGCAAGAGACAATTCGTCAAGATCCTGTGCAAGAAGACCGCCTTCAACAGACGTTAATACTTTCTCGCCTTTTTTGCCGTTCGCAAAATCGAGTGTCAACAAACGGATATTTTTCTTTTTCGAAAGGATTTCAATTGCTTCTTCATCAAATGAAGGAGCTACGATAATTTCAAGGAAAATTTCATGCAATTTTTCGGCAAGCTCTTTGGAAACAGGGCGATTCAATGCCACAATACCGCCGAAAATAGACGTAGGGTCGGCTGCATACGCACGCGCATACGCTTCTTCAATCGTCGCACCTGCCCCAACGCCGCACGGATTCATATGTTTTACAGCAACCGCTGCCGGCTCGTCAAATTCTTTTACGATTTGAAGCGCTGCATCTGTGTCGCGAATGTTGTTGTATGACAGTTCTTTGCCGTGAAGCTGCTCTGCACGGGCAACAGAGAAAGAAGAACCAAGCGGCTGTGAATAAAACGCCGCTTTTTGATGCGGGTTTTCACCGTAACGAAGCGATTGCTTTAATTCATATGTGACGGTTAATTTTTCCGGGTTTTCTTCTCCGGAAAGATCCGTCATAAAGCCCGCGATCATCGCATCATACGCTGCTGTGTGGCGAAACACTTTTGCTGCGAGCTTGCGGCGTGTTTCAAGTGTCGTTTTGCCTTCGCCTTTCAGCTCGGATAGCACTTGATCATAATCGCTTGAATCGACGATAACCGTTACATATTCGTGGTTTTTCGCTGACGCGCGAAGCATCGCCGGGCCGCCGATGTCGATGTTTTCAATGGCATCTTCTGTTGTCACGTCCGGTTTTGCGATTGTTTGCTGAAATGGGTACAGATTGACGCAGACGATATCAATCGGCTGGATGTTATGCTCTTCCAGCTGCTTTTGATGATCCGGCTCGCCGTGTTTTGCAAGCAGACCGCCATGAATGTAAGGATTAAGTGTTTTTACACGACCTTCCAATATTTCAGGAAAACCTGTTACATCTGTTACACCTTTTACCGGTACCCCTGCTTCTGCAAGCATTTTTTTCGTTCCGCCTGTTGAGACGATTTCGTAGCCAAGCGCTGCGATCTCTCTCGCAAATTCAGTCACGCCGCTTTTGTCTGATACGCTGATTAATGCGCGTTTAGTCATCAGTTCTGTTCCTCCCTGTTTCCGTTCAAAAGATTTTTTATGACGTTCGGGTAAAGAGTGTGCTCTATTTTTTGAATGGCTGTTTGAACATCATCCCGTGTCATGCCGGAATGAATCCGCACGCATTCCTGGTCAATAATCGGACCTGTGTCCATCCCTTCATCGACAAAATGGACGGTAACGCCCGAAATTTTCACACCCGCTTCAAAGGCCTGTCCAATGGCATCTTTTCCTGGAAATGCCGGCAGTAAAGACGGATGAATGTTCACAATCCGATTGCGGTATGCGTTGAGTAGTGTCGGACCGATCAGCCGCATATAACCGGCCAGAAACACATACTCCGCCCCCGCAGCGCGGAGACGGGACACGATGTCTGTTTCAAATGCTTCTTTTGATTCGTATTCTTTCGGCTTAAAAGCGAATGTGGGAATGCCCAGCTTTTCAGCGCGTTCCAGCACGTAGGCATCCGGTTTATCGCAGACGAGTAAGACGATTTCAGCGGGCACTGTACCCGCTTCAACCGCCTCCGCAATTGCCTGCACGTTGCTGCCGCTTCCGGAAGCAAATAAGGCAATTTTCGTCATTGAACTGTAACTCCTTCGCCTTTCACAACACGTCCGATTGTATAGGCTGTCTCGCCTGCTTTTTCAAGCGATGCTTTCACGTTTGCTTCTTCTTCCTGCGGTACGATTAATACGAAACCGATGCCCATGTTAAAGATATTGTACATTTCCTGACGATCAAGCTCGCCGTACGTTTCAAGAACATTAAAAATGTCCGGTACCGGCCATGAACCTGCTTCAATTGCCGCCCCAAGTCCATCCGGCAGTGCGCGTGGAATATTTTCAACGAAACCGCCGCCCGTAATATGGGCCATCCCGTTCACTTTCGCTTCTTTCAATACGGAAAGAACAGGTTTGACGTAAATACGAGTCGGTTCAATTAATGCTTCACCAAGCGGAACAGACAAGCCGTCCACTTTTGCATCAACGGACAAGTTATGTTTTTCAAAGAAAATTTTACGTACGAGTGAATAGCCGTTGCTGTGAATGCCGCTTGATGCAAGACCGATCAAAACATCGCCTTCTTTTACATCATCGCCTGTTACAACGGCACTCTTTTCAGCCGCACCAACGGTAAAGCCGGCCATATCGTATTCTTCTTCGTCATAAAGACCCGGCATTTCCGCAGTTTCTCCGCCGATGAGGGCACAGCCGGCCTGCTCGCAGCCGTCTGCCACTCCTTTGACAATCTGCTCGATTTTTTCCGGTACCGCTTTGCCGCACGCGATGTAATCAAGGAAGAAAAGCGGTTCGGCGCCTTGTACCACAACATCGTTCACGCACATTGCCACGCAGTCCACGCCGATTGTGTCATGTTTATCCATCATGAAAGCAAGCTTCAATTTTGTGCCGACGCCATCCGTTCCCGAAACGAGAACCGGCTCTTTTAAGTTTAAAGAGGACAGGTCAAACATGCCGCCAAAACTGCCAAGCGCCCCCATGACACCGGCCCGTTTCGTGCGTTCTACATGTTTTTTCATCCGTTCAACCGCTTCGTAGCCAGCTTCAATATTTACACCGGCTGCTTCATACGACTTTGCCATTGTTTCTCCTCCTTAAAATTAGCACATAATTTCTTTATCATGTGGATGCTGTGTATCCGGGAAAATTTCCGTCGGGTAATTTCCTGTAAAGCAGGCCATGCACTGACCGCATTCACCGAGTACATTTTTACGGTGACCGATCGCTTCAATCGTGCCTTCCACGCTTAAATAGGTTAATGAATCGGCGCCGATCAATTTGCGCAATTCTTCATTTGTATGATGCGCTGCAATCAGTTCCCCTTTTTCAGACGTATCAATTCCATAAAAGCATGGATGCTTAATCGCCGGAGAACTAATGACAACGTGGACTTCTTTCGCTCCTGCTTCTTTCAGCATGGTCACGATCCGTCTGCTTGTTGTGCCTCGTACAATCGAGTCATCTACCATAACCACTTTTTTTCCTTCAATCACACCTCGTACAGGGGATAGTTTCATTTTTACCCCTTGTTCACGAAGCGACTGAGACGGCTGAATAAACGTTCGGCCGACGTAGCGGTTTTTAATTAATCCTAATTCGTATGGAATGCCTGTTGCTTCTGCAAAACCGATCGCAGCGGAAATACTTGAATCCGGCACACCCGTTACGACGTCCGCATCGAGTACGGCTTGATCGACTTCTTTCGCAAGCATTTTGCCGAGACGCTTGCGGGCGCTGTGAACATTAATGCCATGAATGTCACTGTCCGGACGGGAAAAATAGACGTATTCCATCGTACACATTGCATCGCTGACAGAAGCCGCAAATTGCTCTGAATGAAGACCGTCTTCCTTAATCGTGATCAGTTCGCCCGGCTCAACATCGCGTAAAAATTCTGCGCCGATAATGTCAAACGCGCACGTTTCAGATGCAACGACATAGGCATTGCCGAGTTTGCCGATCGACAGCGGACGAAGCCCTTGCGGATCAAGCGCCACATGCATTTCTTTTTCCGTCATAACAAGAAATGCATAGGCACCTTTTAACATCGACAGCGCTGTTTTTAAGCGGTCTTTCATGGAGCCGTAGCTGCTGCGGCGAATTAAATGCGCAAGCACTTCTGTGTCAGAAGTCGTCTGAAAAATACTTCCCTGCGCTTCCAGTTCATGTTTCAACGAAGTTGCATTTACAAGGTTGCCGTTATGCGCAAGCGCGAGGCTGCCTGTTTGAAAGTGAAAAAGGAGCGGCTGTACGTTCTGGTAACCGCCGCCTCCTGCTGTCTGGTAACGCACGTGGCCAATCGCTGCTGATCCTGTCAGTCCATTGATAATATCCTGGTTGAAAATTTCTGTGACAAGACCTTCGCCTTTATGACCGCGGAGGCGCTCTCCGTCACTCATGACGACGCCTGCTCCTTCCTGTCCGCGGTGCTGTAAGCTTTGAAGGCCATAGTACGTGATTTGTGATGCATTTTCGTGACCGAAGACACCGAAAACGCCGCACTCTTCATTTAAGCCTCTGAGTTCAGCAAGCATGGAATAGCTCCTTTCCAGGCATCCTCCAGTTCGTTGACCGGTGCCTGTACCACTTCTTCTCCGTTAACTTGAATAGATACAACTGGTTCTGCTGTCACTTCACCGATTTGTTTAGCATCCTGTACAGCTGCTTCAAATGCTTCTTTATTTTCTGCTTTCACTGTTACGATAAAGCGGGACTGTGTTTCCGCAAATAGAGCCACTGTTGCTTCACCTTCAAGTGATACGTCAGCGCCTAGTCCTGTACCGAATAATTTTTCAACAAGCGCAACCGCAAAGCCGCCTTCTGAAATATCATGCGCCGACTGAACAACACCATTTTGAATCGCTGCAAGCAGCGCATCTTGACGTGCTTTTTCCACTGTTAAATCAATGGCAGGTGATTTTCCGAAAATCTCGCCGCCATTCGTCATTTTTTGCAATTCGCTTCCGCCAAATTCATTTTCGGCCTCGCCAATCACATAGACAAGATCGCCTGCCTGTTTAGCAGCCTGCGTTGTAATATGTGCGATATCTTCGATTAGACCGACCATACCGATAATTGGTGTCGGGTAAATGGCTGTGCCATTTGTTTCATTGTATAAAGAGACGTTGCCGCCGATAACCGGTGACTGAAGCGCAAGACATGCTTCACTGATGCCGTCAGCTGATTCTTCCAGCTGCCAGAACACACCCGGATTTTCAGGGCTTCCGTAGTTTAAGCCGTCTGTAATGGCAAGAGGGCGTGCACCCGAGCAAATAATGTTACGAGCTGCTTCTGCCACCGCAATTTTACCGCCCGTTTTCGGGTCAAGGTAAATGTAGCGGGAGTTACAGTCTGTTGTCATCGCAAGTGCTTTATTCGTGCCGCGCAGGCGGATAACCGCTGCGTCAGAACCCGGTGCGACAACTGTGTTTGTTCTTACTTGATAGTCGTATTGGTCGTATACCCATTCTTTGCTTGAAATCGTCGGCTGCTGCAGCAATTTCACGAGTGTTTCTTTATAGTCTGCAACCTCTGGCGCTTTTGGCTCCATTGCCTGGAAGTCACGGAAATATTGAGGTTCTGCGGATGGTTTATGGTAAACCGGTGCATCTTCAGCAAGAGCGTCAACCGGCACTTCTGCCGCCACTTCGCCTTTATGAAGAAGACGGAGCATTTTGTCATCTGTTACCACGCCGACAGATGCCGCTTCAAGACCGTACTTGGCAAATAAGTCTTCAATTTCTTTTTCGCGTCCTTTTTTCACAACAATCAGCATACGTTCCTGTGATTCAGACAACATCATTTCATACGGTGTCATCCCTGTTTCACGCTGTGGAATTAAATCAAGGTTCATTTCCATACCGGAACCGGATTTAGATGCCATTTCAGCAGATGAACTTGTCAGACCCGCTGCACCCATATCTTGAATGCCGATAAGGGCATCATTATGAATAAGCTCAAGGCATGCTTCAAGAAGGAGTTTTTCCATGAACGGATCGCCTACTTGCACAGCCGGGCGTTTTTCTTCAGAACTTTCGCTTAGTTCTTCCGATGCGAATGTGGCACCGTGAATGCCGTCGCGTCCTGTTTTTGCGCCCACATACATAACGGTGTTGCCAACGCCTTTTGCCTGTCCTTTTTGAATGTCTTTATGGTCAATTAAACCGACACACATTGCGTTTACAAGCGGGTTGCCGTCATATGATGGATCAAATTGAATTTCCCCGCCGACTGTCGGAATACCGATGCAGTTTCCATAACCGGCAATACCGGCAACAACTTCTTCAAACAAATATTTCACACGGGATGTTTCCAGCTCACCGAAACGAAGCGAGTTTAAAATCGCCACCGGACGCGCACCCATGGAGAAAACGTCACGGATGATACCGCCGACGCCCGTCGCAGCGCCTTGATACGGCTCAATGGCAGATGGATGGTTATGGCTCTCAATTTTAAATACAACCGCCTGTCCATCACCAATATCGACAATGCCGGCGCCTTCGCCCGGTCCCTGCAAAACGTGCTCGCCCTCTGTCGGGAATTTACGAAGAACAGGTTTTGAGTTTTTATAACTGCAGTGCTCTGACCACATAACGGAGAAAAGACCAGTTTCCGCATAGTTTGGCAGGCGTCCGAGAATTTCCTCTACTTTGCCGAATTCTTCGTCCGTCAAACCCATTGTACGGTAAAGCTTTTCTTCTTTAATTTGCTGTGGATTTGGTTCAAGCGTTAACGACATGAGAGTCCCTCCAGTGTTTCACAATTGATTGGAAAAGTTTAAGTCCGTCTGCGCTGCCTAAAAGATCATCAACAGCCCGCTCCGGATGCGGCATCATGCCAAGTACATTGCCTTTTTCGTTTGTAATACCGGCAATATCAGAAAGACTTCCATTTACATCGCTCGCATATGTGAAGGCGATTTGATTGTTTTCTTTTAATTTTGCAAGTGTTTCATCATCGCAGTAATAGTTGCCTTCACCGTGTGCAACTGGAATGCTGATTTTCTCGCCTTTTTCGTATAGAGACGTAAACATTGTTTCATTATTTTCAACCGTCAATTCCACTGTACGGCAAATGAATTTCAGGTTTTTGTTGCGAAGCATGGCGCCTGGAAGCAGACCGGACTCAAGAAGGATTTGGAAGCCATTGCAGACACCAAGAACCGGCTTGCCTGCTTCCGCTGCTTTTTTAACAGCCGCCATTACATTCGACATGTGAGCGATCGCGCCTGAACGGAGATAGTCGCCATATGAGAAGCCGCCTGGAAGCAAAATCCCGTCATATTGGTCAAGGTTGTCGACGTCGTGCCAAACTAGATCAACTTGTTCGCCGAGTTCGTCTTTTACTGCATGGTACATGTCCACATCACAGTTGGACCCTGGAAATACGATGACTGCAAATTTCACTGTTTCGCACTCTCCTCGATTTCATATCGGTAATCTTCAATAACCGGGTTAGACAAAAGCTTTTCACACACTTCTTTCACAGTACCCTCTACGTCCGTTACTGTATCGTCAAATTGAAGCTCCATGTATTTGCCGATGCGCACATCTTCTACACCGTTGTAGCCAAGGCTTGATAATGACTGCTGAACAGCTTTCCCCTGTGGATCAAGTACGCTTTCGCGAAGTGTGACGTAAACTTTAACTTTATACATTATAGAGTTCCTCCCAATCGGTTATAAATTTCCGTATATGCTTCTGTTAACCCGCCAAGGTCGCGGCGGAAAAGATCTTTATCCAGCTTGCGGTTCGTGCCTTTTTCCCAAAGACGGCAAGTATCCGGAGAAATCTCATCCGCCAGTAAAATATGGCCGTTTTTATCTTTGCCAAGCTCGATTTTAAAGTCAATTAAGTCAATTCCCATATCCGTAAAAAGAGGGATAAGAACTTCATTGACACGGAGCGCTTCTTTTTTCAGAAATTGCAGTTCCTCCGGTGTCGCGATGTCCAGGATTTTAATATGGTCTTCTGTTAAAAGCGGATCGCCAAGCTCATCGTTCTTATAGTAAAACTCAACGACCGGCTCTTTAAACGGCGTACCTTCTTCAAACCCGAGACGCTTCGCAATGCTGCCTGCCGCTACATTTCGGACAACGACTTCAAGCGGAATAATGGTCACGTGTTTGACAAGCTGCTCGTTTTCAGAAATTTGCTCAACGAAGTGTGACTCGATGCCTTTTTCCGCAAGTTTCTTAAAAAGAAGACCTGTAATTAAGTTATTTAAACGGCCTTTCCCATCAATTTCCGCTTTCTTTTCACCGTTGAAGGCTGTTGCGGAGTTTTTATATTCAATCCAGACGATATCTTCCTGGTCCGTAGCATAAATGCGTTTTGCTTTTCCTTCATAAAGCTGTTTGCCTTTGTTCATGTCCGGTTCCTCCCGATATTTAGGAATAAGCCTTACTTCAGACCAATGCGGTCAAAAATCGTGTCAACGTGCTTCAAATGATAGTTGTAATCAAAGCAGTCGGCAATTTCTTCCGGCGTTAATTTTGATGTAATCGTTTCGTCTGCTTCCACAAGTGAACGGAATTGCACTTGCTTGTCCCACGCTTCCATCGCACGCGGCTGTACCGTATCATATGCTGCTTCACGTGCCATTCCTTTATCGATTAAAGCAAGAAGAACGCGCTGTGAGTAAATTAAGCCAAGTGTGCGGTCCATGTTGCGCTTCATGTTGTCCGGGAAGACCGTCAAGTTTTTCACAATGTTGCCGAAACGGTTCAACATGTAGTTAAGTGCAATTGTCGCATCCGGCAAAATGACACGCTCTGCGGATGAATGGGAAATATCGCGTTCGTGCCAAAGTGAAACATTTTCATACGCCGTTACCATGTGGCCACGGATTACACGAGCAAGACCCACCATGTTTTCCGATCCGATCGGGTTGCGTTTATGAGGCATAGCCGACGATCCTTTTTGGCCTTTTGCGAAAAATTCTTCCACTTCGCGCGTTTCTGACTTTTGCAATCCGCGCACTTCCGTCGCAAACTTTTCAATGGATGCCGCAACGAGTGCAAGTGTGGCCATGTAATGAGCATGACGGTCACGCTGCAATGTCTGTGTAGATACAGGAGCCGGCTTCGTGCCAAGTTTTCCGCAAACATATTCTTCAACGAATGGGTCGATGTTCGCATATGTGCCGACAGCGCCTGAAATTTTTCCATACTGAACGCCTTCAGCCGCGTCATTGAAACGCTTAAGATTACGCTTCATTTCTTCATACCAGAGCGCCATTTTCAAACCGAATGTTGTCGGTTCCGCGTGAACGCCATGTGTACGCCCCATCATGACCGTATGCTTATGCTCAATCGCTTTATTACGGAGGATTTCGATAAAGTTCTCAATATCTTTGCGCAAAATGTCATTCGCCTGCTTTAACAAGTAAGACAACGCTGTGTCAACAACATCTGTTGATGTTAAGCCGTAATGAACCCATTTTCGCTCTTCACCAAGTGTTTCGGATACGGCACGTGTAAATGCCACAACGTCATGGCGTGTTTCGAGTTCGATTTCATTAATGCGGTCAATGTCAAAACTTGCATTTTCGCGTAGTTTTTTCACATCTTCTTTCGGAATTTCGCCAAGCTCTGACCATGCCTCACAGGCTAGAATTTCTACTTCAAGCCATGCTTTAAATTTGTTCTCTTCTGTCCAGATGGCGCCCATTTCCGGCCGCGTATAACGTTCGATCATTTTGTCTTCCTCCGATTTTTATACGTATTAGTTGGTCCAAATTCGACTTTCATCTATATCTTGCAGCGCTTCTTCAACCGTATCGGCTAAAATGGTCACATGTCCCATCTTGCGCTTTTCTTTCGCTTCATCTTTTCCATATAAATGGATGGACCATTCCGGCTTGTCCGGGATGCCTTGAATAAGGCCTTCTACATGTTCACCGAGAACATTCACCATAACAGCCGGCTTTAACAGCTCTGTGCTTTTAAGCGGCCAGTTGCAAATGGCGCGAATGTGCTGTCCAAATTGGGAAATGCCGCATGCTTCAATCGTATAATGCCCCGAATTGTGCGGACGCGGCGCCAATTCATTAATGTAGATTTCCCCGCCTTTGCCAACGAACATTTCGACAGCAAGTGTACCGACAAGTGACAACGCCGATGCAATTTTTCCGGCTGCTTCGAGTGCTGCCTGCTCCGTTTCATTTGAGATCCGGGCCGGCACAATCGATTTATGTAAAATGTTGTCGACATGAATATTTTCAGCGGCTGGGAAATAGGCTGTTTCCCCTTCAGGACTGCGCGTAATAATCACCGAAATTTCCTTTTCAAACGGCACCCACTGTTCCAGGACGCATTCTCCGTGAGTTAAAAGAGCGGCCGCTTCTTTCGCCTGTCCCACTTCTTTGATCACGTATTGTCCTTTGCCGTCGTAGCCGCCCGTCGCCGTTTTTAAAACAGCGGGGAGTCCGAGATCGGCCATGCCCGCTTCCAAATCCTTCAAGGTCCGAATCACCCGATACGGTGCGACCGGAACACCGGCGTTCGTTATGGCTTCTTTTTCAAAAACGCGGTTTTGCGTAATGCGGATCAGTTCCGCTCCTTGCGGGACATACGCTTCTTTCATTAATTCCTTCAAACCGCCGTAATCAATATTTTCAAATTCATACGTAATAACATCACTCACATCAGACAGGCGCTTTAATGCGTCCTGATCATCATATGGTGCTTGTATGACAATATCAGCCGTCTGCGTGCACGGCGCGCCTGCTGCCGGTTCCAGCACGGCGATTTTAAATCCTGCTTCTTTTGCCGCGAGCGCCATCATCCGGCCAAGCTGTCCGCCGCCGATGATACCGATCGTTTTACCCGGTTCGATAATTTTTCTAGCCAAGTTGATCACTGCTCCCGAGCACCGTTTTTTCTGTTTCTTTTCGTCGATTTTCTAATTTTTCAGCAACATCCGCATCGGCAATCGACAAAATTTGCGCCGCCAGCAGTCCTGCATTCGTTGCGCCTGCTTTCCCGATTGCTGTTGTGGCGACCGGTACACCCCCCGGCATTTGAACGATAGACAGCAATGAATCAAGTCCGTTCAGCGCTTTCGACTGCACGGGAACGCCAATAACCGGCAATGTCGTTTTTGCTGCTGTCATCCCAGGCAAATGCGCGGCGCCGCCAGCACCGGCAATAATCACTTTGATGCCTCTTTCACGGGCTGTTTCAGCATATTCAAACATTAAATCAGGTGTACGGTGCGCTGATACGACGCGTTTTTCGTATGATACTCCGAGTTCATCAAGCACGTCACATGCATGTTTCATCGTTTCCCAGTCAGATGTACTGCCCATAATAACGCCAACTTCAATCGTCATATTGATCCTCCAATGTGAGATTTTTTTACATTAAAAAACGGACAGACCACTTTCCCTTTTTAAGGAGAAAGCGATTCGTCCGCAGCCGATCGAGATTCCGAATGCTTTCCCCCATAGTCAGCTGTTTACGGCAGCTGGCAGAAACTCGCGGGCCATATCCCCGCTATTATATGAGGTGCTTTATTTGTCATCTACATATTAACAACGACCAAGAGTGGTTGTCAATAAAAAATCGAACGATATTTATCGCGTCTATTTTAATGTTCGTATTTACGTGACTATTTTTCCTTCAAACACAATTTCACGGCCAATCGGGACATGAATTGTCTCTCCATTCTGCTTCTTTTCTTCAAAAACAGGTTTTTCCATCCGACGGACTGGAACGTATCCTTCGTCTTTCATTCGGTTCAGACAGTCATCAATCGTTTCATGCTCTTCCACACGGAAGGTTTTCTTTTTACTCATTTCATCAACTTTCCTTTTCGTACCGCTTTGACCCAGAAGCCCCCATGTATGGTTTTCGGCTCATAAGCAATAATAAATGCTTTCGGATCAAGCTCTTTAATTTTATCGTACAGCTTTAATTCGTATTTTCGCGGCGTTAATATTTGCAGTGCCATCCGGTCTCCTTCCAAACCATTCGCTGCCCAGTTTGTGACACCGTATCCCTCTGCACGCAGCGCTTTAGGCAGATCTTTATCATATTCTTTTGTAATAACATTGACCGTTATATAGCCCAATGCCAATTTCTCTTCAATTTTCATCCCAACGATAACGCCGAGTCCATACCCGACTGCATACGCAATCAAGTTTTGAATTTCGTTTAAATTGTCGAGAACGAGACCCAAGCCGACAACATAGATAACCACTTCAATCGTACTGACAAATGCGGCGGTGTACCTGTAGCCTTTCAATGTTAAAATCATCCGGATGGTGAAAAATGACACGTACACAATGTTAATCAACAAAATGATTACGACCATAAAAATGGCGTTATCCATCATAAAACTACCACTCCTCTGTGACGGCAGTGTACCACACCCGCCCGAATTAAAAAAGCCTCAACCGATAAACGGCTGAGGCTAGTTGCTTCTTATTTAATAGTAATGACGTTCTCATCACCTGATTTTACAGCACCTGACTTTTCGATGACAACAGATTGACCTTCTGCAAGGTTTGTGAAAATAATCGGCGTGATCGTTGACGTTGCGTTGTTGGCAATGTAATCAAGATCTACTTTCAGAATAGGCTGGCCAGCTTTCACCGTGTCGCCTTCTCCAATAAGCGATTCAAACCCTTCACCGTTTAATTTCACTGTATCAATACCGAAGTGAATCAACACTTCACGGCCATCGTCCGCCAAGAGGCCAATCGCATGTTTTGTCGGGAAGACATTCACGATTTTACCATCAACCGGTGAAACAACTGTACCGTCTGCCGGCTTAATGGCAAATCCGTCACCCATCATTTTTCCGGCGAAAACAGGGTCCGGCACTTCCGTGATCGGCAGCAATTCACCTGTAATCGGCGCAGCGAAACGGCTGTTTACTTCATTACGAACAGCAGCCGGCTCCGCCTGTTCGATTTCTTTTTGCACCTCTTGATCCGGCTTCACAGCAGTCAGATGCGGGGCATTCCCTTTCATAATATCCGCCATTTGATGACGAAGACTATCAGAACGAGGACCGAAAATGGCTTGAATATTATTGCCCACTTCAAGAACGCCGGCCGCGCCAAGCTGTTTCAAACGTTTTTTATCCACATCCGCAATGTCATTGACGGATACACGAAGACGCGTAATACATGCATCAAGGTTCGCGATGTTTTTTTTGCCGCCCATTGCTTCTAAAATTTCATACGGAAGGTCTCCGGCAACAACATCCGGCGCGTCTTCCGCATCTGCATCTTCCGGTTCACGGCCTGGTGTAGCCAGGTTGAACTTGCGAATCGCAAAACGGAAACCGAAGTAATAAATAACCGCAAAGACAAGACCAACCGGAATAACAAGCCATGCATTCGTTTGCGGATTCAATGCGCCAAATAGAAGGTAATCGATCAATCCGCCTGAGAATGTCATTCCGATTTTCACATCAAGAAGGTTCATTGTCATAAAGGAAAGACCGGCAAAAATCGTATGAACCGCGAACAATACCGGAGCTACGAACAAGAATGAGAACTCCAGCGGCTCTGTAATACCTGTTAAGAAAGACGTTAATGCCGCAGAACCCATGATACCCGCTACCACTTTTTTACGTTCCGGACGCGCTTCATGATAAATGGCAAGCGCGGCAGCCGGAAGGCCGAACATCATAAAAGGATATTTACCCGTCATAAATGTACCGGCAGTCAGTTCTTGTACACCGTCTTTAATTTGCGACATAAAGATGGTCTGGTCACCACGGACAACCTCTCCTGCCAAATTCGTGTACTGGCCGAATTCAAACCAGAATGGTGAATAGAAAATGTGATGCAAACCAAATGGAATTAAAGCACGTTCAATGACACCAAATACGAACGCCGAACCGGCAAGATTCCAGTTTAAGACGAAATGAGAGAACGTATTCAAACCGTGCTGAACCGGAGGCCAGATGACGATCATCAAAAGACCAAGAATAACGGCTGATGCTGCTGTTGCAATTGGAACGAAACGCTTACCTGCGAAGAATCCCAGATAAGAAGGCAATTCAATATTAAAGAATTTATTATACATATACGCTGCAATCACACCGACGATAATCCCGCCGAATACACCTGTCTGCAGGGATGGAATGCCCATAATAAGGGCATATGCCGGATCTCCGGCCTGCAATACTTCCAGGCGGTCAAGATTAAGCGCGGTACCCATTGTCGCATTCATAATTAAATAACCAACGAGCGCCGCAAGACCGGCAACACCGTCTCCTCCCGCCAGACCAATGGCTACACCAAGAGCAAATAATATCGGCAAGTTACCAAATACGATATCCCCGGAGTTTTCCATAACTTCCGCCACGTTCACAACCCAATCTGCTGTAAGAAACGGTGCAAGATCGGTAAGTGTCGGATTTTGAAGCGCATTACCGAACGCAAGAAGCAACCCGGCAGCCGGCAAAATGGCTACAGGGAGCATAAGTGCTTTACCGATTTTTTGCAAAACACCAAAAAGTTTTTTAAACATAAGTTTTTCCTCCTTCATGAAGTATTATTATGTGCATTTCAAAGACGAAACAGACAGACGAGAACGAAAAAAAGGCATGAGAAAAGAAGACAACAGAAAACAGAAGTGGCTGCACCCCTATTTTCTCTGTATCTCCTTCACTCATGCCTGATCGTATCAGTAACACGTAAAGAACAAATCAATTATTTCATTTTTGTCTGAATCCGCTGCAGATGCATCGTTAAATAAACCGCTTCCGCATCATAAACTGGATTTTTCAATGTCTGCTGCATCACTTTGATCAGCTTCCACGACAAATTATAGCATACCGGATATTCCGTTTTCAATAGGTTTGCGATTTTTTCCGGTTCATCAACTTTTTCCCCGCGCACCACGCGCTCGATCGTATAACGGATATGACGGACAAGGCGCATGTAATCAATACTTTCTTTATCCAATTCGACATCGAGCTGCGTTTCGATCATTTGAATAAGCTTGGCAATCAATTCAGAATGACGGCTTAAATCACGCACATCTTTATTCGCGATTGCGCTATGAATGTGCAAAGCAATAAAACCTGTCTCCCCTTCAGGCAGGCTTACCGTAAGCTTGCTGTTTATCAGCTTTGTCACATCTGCCGCGATTTCATATTCAAACGGATAGAGCGCTTTCGTTTCCAGCAAAAACGGATTGCGGATGCCCATCCCCCGCATCATCCGATTAACGGCAAATAAAAGATGATCCGTCAGCCCGACGTGAATGTGCTCATTCAGCGTTTCGCCAACCCGCTCACGAATTAATTCGACAGCTGCAATAATGACCTTGAGCGTTTCATCGTCCAGGTGCGGCAGCAATTTTTTATATTGTTCCTGTTCATTGCGGTCAGTCAAGACGAACAGCTTTTCAACCGATTCTCGTACAATGCTGTCCCCCTGCTGGCGCCCGAAGCCGATTCCCCGTCCAATGAGCACGACCTCAACACCGTCTTCACCCGATGCGATGAGGACATTGTTGTTTAATACCTTTTTCACCAAAAATTTTTCCATGGCAGCATCTCCGTTGTTATTTGTTTTTTACAGTATACATGATGACCTGAACAAAAAACACCTTCTCGTTGCGAGAAGGTGTAATGAATCACTTTTCAAGAAAAATAAAGTATAAAACAAAGACGACAAACAATCCATACATGATTGGATGTATTTCTTTTGCACGTCCTTTAACGATCATCGTAATCGGATAAAAAATGAATCCAATTGCAATACCAGTCGCAATGCTGTAAGAAAGCGGCATAGCAATAACCGTTAGGAACGCAGGCACTGCTATTTCAAATCTTGTCCATTCAATTTTCCCTAAGGCTGACACCATTAGAGCTCCAACAATAATCAATGCCGGTGCAGTTACCGGCGCTGTGATCACCTGAAGAAGAGGGAAAAAGAAAAGCGATAATAAGAAAAATCCACCTGTCACGACAGCAGCAAGACCGGAACGGGCTCCTGCGGCCACACCAGCGGAAGATTCGATATAGGAAGTCGTAGTGGATGTACCAAGAACGGCACCTACTACTGTCCCGCATGAATCGGCAAGCAAAGCTTTTCCTGCACGCGGCAATTTATCATTTTTCATTAATCCCGCCTGATTTGCAACAGCTAGCAGCGTGCCGGCTGTGTCAAAGAAATCAGCGAATAAAAATGTCAAGACAACGACAAGCATTTGAAGTGTAAATACTTCCGCCGGAGATTGAAAAATATTCTCCACCGCCACACCGAAAGTCGGCGCCAAACTTGGCACAGCATCAACGATATGCGTTGGGGGACTAATCAATCCAACAATCATTCCAACAACTGATGTGATGACCATACCATAAAAAATTCCGCCATTAATGCCTTTTGCCATCATAATGACCGTAATGAAAATACCAAACACAGCCAACAGCGTGTTTCCTGACGATAAATCACCCAGTTCTACGAGGACGGCGTCATTGTTGACAATAATTCCCGCATTTTGAAATCCTACAAACGTGATAAACAAACCGATACCGGCTCCAACAGCATATTTTAATTCAGCAGGAATCGCGTTAATAATTTTTTCCCGAAGTCCGGAAGCTGTCAGGATAATAAAGATCAAACCAGAAAATAAAACACCCGTTAATGCCGTTTCCCATGGAATGCCGTACGTTAAAACAACCGTGTAAGCGAAAAATGCGTTTAATCCCATTCCCGGTGCCAACGCAATCGGGTATTTCGCAAAAATCCCCATTATAATGGAACCAAGTGCAGCCGCAAGTGCAGTTGCCGTAAACACAGCCCCATAATCCATCCGCATAGTGTCCGGCAAATCCGGCACCGACTGCAGCGACAATGTAATCGGATTAACGATCAAAATGTACGCCATTGATAAAAAGGTCGTTAAGCCACCAATAAACTCACGGCGATATGTCGTCCCCAATTCTTCCAATTGGAAAAATTTCTTCATAATTATGTTGTTCTCCTTCCGATCTTATATACGAACGAAAAAATGCCCGGAACAATCTCTGCTCCGGGCACGACTAAGAAAAGAATACAGAAAGAGAGCATTCTCTTTCCATCCATTCGTAGTCGGGCCATTTACGGCAGCCCGGTAGAAACTGTCAAGCCATATTCTCGACGATATACGATGCAATGTGAAAAATAATGTAGTTCTCTTTCATTTTACTCATATAGTAATTGTTCGTCAATAGAAACACGAACAAAATTATTATTATTTGAATATTCGTTCGTCTTTTTTATTCCCATTCAATCGTTGCAGGCGGTTTACTCGTAATATCATACACAACGCGGTTCACGTGTGCCACTTCATTGACAATGCGGGTTGAGATTACTTCCAGGACATCCCAAGGAATACGGGCCCAGTCAGATGTCATGCCGTCGATGGACGTTACCGCACGAATACCGATTGTATAATCATACGTCCGCGCATCTCCCATTACCCCGACGCTCCGAATATCAGGAAGAACCGTAAAGTACTGCCAAATTTCACGCTCAAGTCCATGGTTGCGCACTTCTTCACGCAAAATCGCATCTGATTCACGAACAATTTCCAATTTCTCTTCCGTAATTTCACCGAGAACACGAATACCAAGACCTGGACCCGGGAACGGCTGGCGCCACACAATATGATCCGGAATACCGAGCTCTGAACCGAGCGCGCGTACTTCATCTTTAAATAATGTATTAAGCGGTTCAATCAGCTTGAACTGCATGTCTTCCGGCAGTCCGCCAACGTTATGATGCGATTTGATCGTTTGCGCTGTTGCTGTTCCGCTTTCGATAATATCCGTATAAAGCGTTCCTTGTGCCAGGAACTCAATGCCTTCAAGCTTTGATGCTTCATCATCAAATACGTAAATAAACTCGTTGCCGATGATTTTGCGTTTTTGCTCCGGATCGGAAACGCCCGCAAGCTTTTCCATGAAACGGTCTTTCGCGTCCACTTTAATGATGTTAATGTTAAATCCGTTCGCAAACGTATCCATAACCTGATCCGCTTCTCCTTTACGAAGAAGACCGTGGTCAACGAAAATACATGTTAATTGGTCGCCGATCGCTTTATGAATAAGAACCGCCACAACAGATGAATCAACGCCGCCTGACATCGCGCAAAGCACTTTTTTATCGCCGACTGTTTGACGAATTTTTTCGACTTCCACTTCAATATAATTTTCCATAGACCAGTCGCCTGTGCACTCGCAGATGCCAAATACGAAGTTTTTCAAAATGTCGTTTCCATATACAGAGTGTTTGACTTCCGGATGGAACTGAACAGCGTATAAGTTTTGCTCTTTATTGCTCATGGATGCAATTGGGCATGATGGGCTGACTGCGTCAATTGTAAACCCTGCAGGTGCTTCTGTCACAAGATCGCTATGGCTCATCCAAACAACCTGTTCTTTCGGAAGATCCGCAAAAAGAGCGGATTCCGTCTGCACGTTAATCGCCGCTTTTCCATATTCGCGGTGAGAAGCTGATTCCACTTTTCCGCCAAAATGCTTCGTCATCAGCTGCATACCATAGCAAATCCCGAAGATTGGAACATTCAAGTCAAAAATGCGCTCGTCACAGCTAAACGCATCATCCGCGTAAACGCTGTTCGGACCGCCCGAGAAAATGATCCCTTTTGGATTGATTTCTTTAATTTCTTCTGCTGTAATGGTGTGTGGATGAAGCTCGCTGTATACACCAAATTCACGAATTCGTCTTGTAATCAACTGATTGTACTGACTGCCAAAATCAAGTACAAGAATCATTTCCTGGTTTTGCAATTCTGATTTCCCTGTCATGGTTCCACTCTCTTCCCTTCAATTCCGTATTATCGGAAACATTCATCTATTTTTGTTCGTATTCACACATTTTGACCTCATTTTATATGGTTCAAGTGGCACGGTCAAGGCGTTGTTGCGTTTATTGAAAATTCAGACTCAAAAAAGCTTTCCGGTCAAGGCCGGAAAGCGTTATTTTTTCCAAAAATCATCAAATATAGTAATAGGCAGGTGGCGTTTATGCGCTGATTTTTTAAACAGCTCTTCAATTCGTTCTGCCGCCGCTTCCGGAACTTCTTTTCCTTCGAGATAATCATCAATCTGTTCGTATGTGACACCGAGCGCCACTTCATCCGGCAGCTGCGGACGATCTTCTTCCAGATCGGCAGTAGGCACTTTTTTGTATAAATGCGCCGGTGCATCCAACGCTTTCAGCATTTCACGCCCCTGCCGTTTATTCAAACGGAACAAAGGCACAACATCCGCACCTCCGTCACCGTATTTCGTGTAAAAACCGGTAACCGCTTCCGCCGCATGATCGGTCCCGATAACGACGGCATTTTTCATCCCCGCAATGCTGTACTGCACTTTCATTCGTTCACGCGCTTTTTCATTTCCTTTGGCAAAATCCGTTAAGTCGATGCCGATCGCCTTAAGCGCCGCTTCACTCGCCTGAACCGCTTCTTTAATGTTCACCGCATAGCGTACATCCGGCTGAATGAAATTAAGCGCATCCTGGCAATCATCTTCATCTTTTTGAACGCCATATGGAAGGCGCACCGCATAAAATGCATACTCCCCGCCTGTTTCTTCCCGGAGCTCTTCAACAGCCATTTGTGCCAGCTTTCCTGCAAGCGTTGAGTCCTGACCGCCGGAAATACCCAGTACATATCCTTTTAAAAAGGAATGGTGACGCAAATAGTCTTTCAGAAAATCAATGCTCCGGCGAATCTCTTCCTGCGGATCAATCCGAGGTTTCACTTGCAGTTCTTCAATAATTACTTTTTGCATCTCGCGCATCATGTAAGAGGGCCCCTTCCATCTAGTAACCTTTTGGTTTTATCATACCACTTTTAGACGAAATTCAACCATCAAAAAAAGCGTGGTATCTCCTCTTGAGAACCCGCCTATTTCTATAACATCATGCCGCCGGTTTTACATTATTCTTTATTTTCTAAACCGTTTCTTTTCAAAAATCTTCACGTTAGATAATTCATTGTCGCTGAAGAAAACTTTGTTCGTTTGCTGCCCGGTTAATTTCTCCAGCCTTTCGACTGCCCGTTCAAAATCTTCATCAGATAATTGCTTAGATGACCATAAAGAACACAGCATGGCAAAAGCAATAGGCATTGTATCCACTTTCACCACAACGTTCACATCGACATCAGAGTTTCCACTCTCTCCAATAGATAATTTATTTGCCAGTTTATCCCGCGAAGAAAGTCTGTCGAAATTTGAGAACGACGACTGTTTAGAAGCCATTGTATCCCCTCCTTTCAATTAAATTAAAAAATGGGATATCAGGATATCCCATTTTTTCCTTGCGCAGCTGCTCTTTCTGAAAACTATCTGCGTCTGTTGTTGCTTTCTTGTTCCTGATCTTGTTCTTGGTCAGCGTCTGCATCTGAACGGACACGAGTATTGGAGTCTGAATCAACATCTACATCGACTCTGGAATTCCCGCTATTCACAATCCGCGCGATATTTGTGTTACGGTCTACGTTTCTTACATCATTGTCGTTATCCACATCAACATCACTTCTTACATCCAGGTCGTTCTCAAAATCAACATCCGCATTTGAACGGGAATTAGACCGGCCTCTGCTAACCGATTGGTTATTGTTTCTTCTAATTGATTTTCTTCTCATTTCGGATATATATACCCTCCTCTCTTTTTTCATGCTAACCTGCAAAGTTCACATCCTGCTTCTTTGATGGAATGTTTCTCAAGCTTAATTCCTGATCTGCATCTGCACGGGAACGAACCCGTGCTGTTGAATCAGAATCGACATTTATAGTAAGTCTAGTGTTCCCGCTATTAACGAGCCTTGCAATATTCGTATTGCGGTCTACGTTAGTCACGTCATTCTCATTGTCGGTATCGACGTCGCTTCTGAAATCGACATCACTCTCAAAGTCAACATCTGCATTTGAGCGAGAATTCGCTTGAGCGCGGCTGACTTGTTTCTCGTTTCCTTCTGCATCAAAGTTTCTCCACCCGCTTCTCATCTTTTTTCCTCCTTCCTTTACAAATAAGATATTCATAAATGCAGGACACGAACTTTATAAAAATCCTACTGTCCCGAACAAAATTTTCAGTTTAAAAGAACGAAAAACCATTCCTTTACATTTGATATATTCCATCATCGCATAATACCTCTGTGGTACACTTGTGGGCTGTTCTCTGCCTTCCCCTTGTTCAGCAGGATTTAAAAACCCTCTTACCGTTTCCCCGCCGAATCATAGAGCGTTTAATTTTTCATCACTGCGGCAAGCTATAGATGCAGCAAGCATGAACAGGAGGCTATATAGATGAATTTGAAGGATAAAATGACGTTTCACGTTACAGGCATAACGGAAGACATGAAAACAACTGTAAAAGCAAAGCAGCATGAAATTATTATCGATGAACCGCCTGTTTTGGGCGGAAAGGATGGAGGACCGGATCCTCTTTCTTACCTTTTGGCTTCTTTGGCAGGATGTGAAAATATCATCGCCAATATGGTGGCACAGGAAATGAATTTCGACCTGCAGTCCATGAACATTGATGTAAAAGGCCGGCTTGATCCGCGGGGAATGCGGGGCGAAGCAGGGGCACAAGTCTTTTTTGAAAAAGTCTGGTTTAAAGCAAGTGTCGTAACAAGTGAGCCGCCGGAACGGATCGCAGAACTGAAAGAAAAAACAGATGCCCGCTGCCCCGTTATGACCATGATGAAAGCGGCCGGCATCGAATTAGAAACGGAATGGGTTAAAGGGTAACTATTTACAAAAGCAATCCCATTCATTAAACATCGTCCTGACTTTTAAGTATGATTAAAAGTCAGGATGTTTCGCTTTCACTTTATAAAGATAAGTGATCCTCACTCCCATTGTAAGCCTGCACATGTTTAAGGCAATGGCTGAATATGTTTAAAGTGAAGCTTATTTATCCTTTCAAGGGGGAGCGAATGATGGCGGATCTGTTTGTGAAGCAGTCTTTAGACGAGATTCGGTTCTGGTCAAGAATCATGAAAGAGCATGCTTTATTTTTAAGCCTGGGGTTTACTCATGAAGACAAAAGTCTTATTGAGGAAGCACAACAGTTTATTGGCGTTTTTGAAAAAATTGAACAGCAGCTGAGCACGTATACCGTTCACACTGATCCCCAACTCCTGAAACAGTTTAACAGCCAGGTATATCAAGCGGCCACATCTATTTGGGCATATAAACGGAAAGTACTGGGGTTAATTTTACGATGTAAAATAAGAACCAATAACTTTGCCTTATTAGTGGATCATATAAGCCGCGAAGCAGCTTATTTTGCCAACCGATTAAAAGAACTGAATGAGGGGAAATTAAAACCTTTACCGGAGGCCATTATTAAGGAAAATGTCTTTTTCCTTAAAATTATGGCGGATCATGCCAAATTTATCGGTCATCTTCTTGATCCTTCCGAAAGAAAATTAGTGGAACAGGCACGTGAGTTCAGTTATGATTTTGACCAATTGCTTTACCAGACCATTGATTTGGATTCCATGAGGCCGCATTCTGAAACAAGGCCCATCTTAAACCAGTTCCTTGATGAGAATCGGGTTTCCGTGGTTTCTTTGCGGAATTTCAAGAAAACGGCAAAAGATTTAATAGAAGAATGCAAAATTAAAAGCAACATTCATCCCCTGCTGGCCGATCATGTTTTCAGAGAAGCCGAACGATTCTTGCATATCATTGATATGTTTGAAGCCAGCTTGAAAAAAGCAAAATAACTCCCCCCTGTGTCTTTAACGGGTGAAAGGCCGGATTCATGGACAATCCGGCCAAAAGAGCAGGGTAACCGGCCCAAAATCAGAAAATCCGGCTATCGAAATGAAAAAGGGGTTGTCTCCATGAGCTTTGGCCGGGCTTCCGCTACACGGGCGTGATGTCCGTGCAGCTCCATTCGTTCATTTCTTTTTATAACGCTGATCTTTCAGTTTCTTCTTTTACATAGCGCAATATCGGCTGTCTGGCTGCCTGTACTTCATCCAGCCGGCCAATGATCGTCGTGTGAGGCGCTTCCAATACCATATCCGGGTTTTCTTCCACTTCTTTTGCAATTTGAATCATAACCTCCGCAAAAGCATCGATTGTTTCTTTCGATTCGGTTTCGGTCGGTTCAATCATTAAACATTCCTCCACATTTAAAGGGAAATAAATGGTTGGAGGATGGTAACCGAAATCCAGGAGACGTTTGGCGATATCGAGTGTCCGTACACCTAATTTTTTCTGTCTGGATCCGGACAAAACAAACTCATGTTTGCACACTTGCGAATAAGACGATTCGAAATAAGGCTCCAGCTTTTTACGAAGATAATTCGCGTGCAGGACCGCGCTTTCCGAGACCTTGCGTAATCCGGCCGGTCCCATCGTCCGAATGTACGTGTAGGCACGGACAAGAATGCCGAAATTTCCGTAGTATCCTTTTACACGTCCAATGGACAAAGGCTCATCTATATTCAAGACAAATTGATCTTCTTTTTTCTCAATGCGCGGCACCGGCAAAAACGGAATCAATTTCTTGTTCACTCCGACGGGTCCGGCACCTGGTCCCCCGCCGCCATGAGGAGTTGTAAAGGTTTTGTGTAAATTTAAATGAACAATATCAAAGCCCATTTTTCCAGGTGTGGTTTTTCCCAAAATGGCATTGGCATTAGCTCCGTCATAATACAGCAAGCCACCCGATTCATGAACCACTCCGGCAATTTCAACAATGTCTTTTTCAAACAGACCGAGAGTGTTCGGATTGGTCAGCATTAAGGCCGCCGTATCATTATCCATATGTTTTTTCAATTCTTCCACATCCACAAGTCCGTCTGAATTGGATGAAATGGTTACCGTTCTGAATCCGGCAACCGCCGCGCTCGCCGGATTGGTGCCATGCGCAGAGTCTGGAACAAGCACTTTTGTTCTTTTTTCCCCTTTATGTTCATGATACGCTTTCACCATCATTAATCCGGTCCATTCACCTTGTGCACCAGCGGAAGGCTGAAGCGTCACTGCGTCCATTCCGGTAATCTCAGCTAAATCCTCTTGCAACTCATATAAAAGTGCGAGTGCACCCTGAACCGTTTCTGCCGGCTGATAAGGATGAATGCGGCTAAAGCCTTCAAACCGCGCCACATCTTCGTTTACTTTTGGGTTGTACTTCATCGTGCAGGAACCAAGTGGATAAAAGCCGTTGTCAATGCCATGGTTTTTATTGGATAAAGCGGTATAATGACGGACAAGCTGAAGCTCTGATACTTCTGGAAGCTCAGTTGCCTCTTCACGTATTAAATGAGAAGGCACTTTATCTTGTAAATCGACTGGATCGACATCCCTTTTTGGAAGGCTTGATCCGGTACGCCCTGGCCGGCTGATTTCAAAAATAAGATCATTATAATCAATCATTGATAATCTCCTCCATCACCGCGATAAATTGATCGATCTCTTCTTTTGTCCGCTGCTCTGTTACCGCAATAAGCATATGTTGATTCATTCCGTAATCCATTCCAAGATCGAATCCCCCGATCATTCCCTGCTCGAGTAACGCTTTGTTCATTTCATGCACCGGCCGGGGAAGTTCTACAACAAACTCGTTGAAAAAAGGCGCCCCATTGGTGACGATAAAACCCTTTTTCTCAAGAGATTTTGCCATGTAATCGGCTTTTTCAATATTTAATTGGGCCATTTCACAAATGCCGTTTTTCCCAAGCGCGGTCATACAGACAGCAGAAGCCAGTGCATTTAACGCCTGATTCGAACAAATATTGGATGCCGCTTTTTCGCGGCGTATATGCTGTTCACGTGCCTGCAATGTTAAAACAAATCCTCGTTTTCCCGCATCATCGACTGTCTGGCCGACAATACGGCCGGGCACTTTGCGCATAAATTTTTTTGTGACAGCAAAGTAGCCGCAGTGCGGTCCGCCAAATGACATCGGAATGCCCAGCGGCTGCATATCCCCCACAACAATGTCCGCTCCAAGTTTCCCCGGCGGCTGCAAGACGGCCAGTGAGAGCGGATTGCTGCTGACAATAAACAGGGCTCCTTGTTCCTTTGTGATTCGGTTTAATTCCGCCAAATCCTCAATAGACCCGAAGAAATTCGGGTACTGCACAATGACAGCGGCTGTGTCCTGATCAATTTGCCGTTGAAGCTGCTGCACATCCGTGATACTTTCATTAAGACCGATTTCTTCCACCCCATACCCCGGACCGTTGGCAGCCGTCCGCAAGATCGCGCGCGATTCAGGATGCACCGCTTTTGACACGATCACTTTTGAGCGTTTTGTTGCGGAAACAGAGAGCGAAGCAGCTTCTGCCAAAGCGGTGAAGCCGTCATACATGGACGAGTTCGCAACGTCCATTCCGGTCAATTCACAGACCATCGTTTGAAATTCAAATATCGCCTGTAATTCCCCTTGGCTGATTTCCGGCTGATATGGTGTATACGCCGTATAAAATTCAGCGCGTGAAATCATATGATTCACGACACTTGGAATGTAGTGATCATACGTACCCGCACCAAGAAAAACAGGAAGCTGACTGGCATTTTTGTTTTGACTGGAAAGCTTCTGCATGTGTTTAATAAGAAGGGATTCCGGCAGCGCCTCCGGAATATTTAATTCCTTATTAAGCCGAATTTCCGGCGGAAGGTCCTCAAACAGCTCTTCAACGGATGAAAGATTTAAAAAATCAAGCATTTCTTTCTGATCTTCTGTTGTATCAGGCAGGTATCTGTATGTAGACGTCATTTTTATCCGCTCCTTCATTCAAAAATTGCGTATCTGTTTCATTATTCTTTTGGATAAAAAGGCGTTTTGACAACGACCGCAGCCATCATTTTGTGACGAATTTCCACTTTCAGTTTTGTGCCGATCCCAGCCTGTTCCGCTGCAATTAAGCCGAGCCCTAATGGTTTTTTTAAAGACGGCGAATGAGTGCCGGATGTGATCATTCCAATTTTTTCGCCCGCTTCCGAAAAGATGTGATAGCCTGTACGCGGAATGCCTTTTCCAATGATTTCGATGCCGGCGATCTTTCTTTTAACACCTTCTTCTTTTTGTTTTTTCAATACTTCCTGACCAATAAAAGGCGTATCTTTATTCGTTTTGACCGCAAAGCCGATCCCCGCTTCCAATGGGCTGATATCGGATGTAAGTTCCTGGCCGTACAAAGGCAGCCGTGATTCAAGCCGAAGAGTATCCCGGGCACCGAGGCCGCAAAGCACTAAACCATCCGGCTCTCCCGCTTTTATCACTTCTTCCCATAGTGCCGCAGCCTGATCGGAAGCAAGATAAAGTTCAAATCCATCCTCCCCTGTATAACCTGTACGAGAGACCAGTATATTCGGAATGCCCGCTAAATGAACATCCTGCTCGAACTGGAAAAAGCCTATTTGCGACAAATCGGTTTCAGTCAGCTTTTGCAAAATGGCTTCCGCTTTCGGTCCTTGAACGGCCAGCTGGGCGATGCCGCTGGAGACATTTTTCACCATTACCTCCCCTTGTACGTGCTCTTTCATCCATTCATAATCTTTTTCAATATTCGCCGCATTAATGACGAGTAAAAACCTTTCATTACCCAGCTTATAAACAAGCAAATCATCCACTGTGCCCCCGTCTTCGTAACACATGGCGGTGTATTGTGCCTTGTTCACAGACAGTTTTGAAACATCATTTGTCAACAGGCCATTAATATAATCTTCCGCTTCTGTTCCTTCAACAAGGATTTCACCCATGTGTGAAACATCAAAAAGACCCGCTTTCGTCCGAACAGCTTCATGTTCATGAAGAATACCTGTAAACTGGACAGGCATTGCCCATCCGCCGAAATCAATTACTTTCGCTCCGTATTTTTGATACTCGCTATATAACGGTGTTCGTTTTAATGCCGCTTCTTCCTTCATTGATATGCACCTCCATTAATGGACCCGATAATATGAAAACAACGTTAAAATTCCATAATTATATGCCCCGCTGCCATCGTCAATGCCTGTTGAAACAACAAAAGCGCTTCCGTTCGCAAACAAAAAAGGACAGAGAAGGGTATATGATCCCTTCTCTGTCCTTTTACCTGAGAGTTTAATCCGGCCGATCATCGAATCTTCCCCTTTGGTGGCATGTATATGCTCTCTCCAGAGTTGCGTCCTATTGCGGTCCTCTATGCCTGAGAGATTTGTTTCAAGGGTATTTTTGAAACTTGCTCCTTCGGCGGCATGCTGCTTTGCGCTCTCCCGCAATTGTCATTCGCTTTTATAAAATTAATTTGATGTGTTTTATAATAACGAATTGATATCCATATTTCAACAATTTTCAGAAAAAAATAAATATTATAGGAATCTAACATCATTCATTTATTCGGCCAAAGTGGCTAAAAAAAATTTATATTCAAAATAATATTCACCGGCACTTTGATTTGACAGATCAGAAGGAATAGGATTTTAAAGCGAGTACCGGAGCGAACTGTACTTTATGCTCACCCGATCAATACACCCGGATAGGTAAAGGATAGATTTTGCCAAACGATTGTATGCATTAGTTGCAGTGAAAAAAGTGTAATACGTCAATCTAAAAACAAAAAATCATCAATCTAAATCAGATCTTAAATATTCATAAATCGGTTGTTCATCCCAAGATCCAACGATTCCAATAGGTTTTACACCAAGCGCCGCAGCCGTATAATTCGCCCTTTGAAATAACATGATGATTCTTTCAGGGGTGCCATTAATCGTTGTTTCTCCTCAAGTCCCTTCTTTAAATTAACCAGAATGTGAAAAGACAAAAACTATATATGATTCATCTATCTAATCTTATTTTCGCAAGAAACATGCCAAAGAAAAATCCTGAGAATAGTGTGTAATTCTAAGTTGGTATTGAGAAGGTTTTCTTAATATAAGACACTTCAATTAAAATAAACATTTAAAAAATTATGAATTATCAGTTAAAATAAAGGGGTACGTAGGAATTTGTAGAAATATGTAGGAATATGCAGAATGTAGAGGTAGGATGTTGCATTTTGGTACACTGTTTAACATTTATACAAAGGGGGATGAAAATGGATTCTATTCATATTGGTTTTTTATTTTCTTTAACCGGGACGACTTCCTTGACAGAAACCGGACAATATCGAGCTGCGCTATATGCTCTGGAGCAATATCAAAAGAATCATCGTGATTCAGGCTTTACGTTCACCTATACACTTAAGGATATTTGCTCGAATCCAGTAGAATGCTACAGGCACGCACGCGATCTGGCCCGCTCAGGAGTGAAAATTTTTGTAGGATGCTACACTTCAGTATGCCGTAAAGCTGTTTTACCGGTACTTGAAGAATATGATGCCCTTTTAGTGTATCCAGCCTTGTATGAAGGTCAGGAAATTCATCCGAATGTTTTTTATATCGGGGAGGTCCCGAATCAGCAGATCGTTTCTCTTCTCAAGTTTATCGTACAGCAATACGGAAGGAGGGTTTATTTAATTGGCAATGACTATATTTATCCCCGGTATACGAATCAACAAATTCGGGAAATTCTCTACAAATTGAACAGTGAAGTCATCGGTGAACAATATGTTCCATTGGGTCATACCCAGCTTATTCCTAATTTACAAGACATCCAGTTGGCTTCCCCCTCTGTTATATTATCAACACTCGTTGGAGAAAGTGTACAGCATTTTTATCAATCCTACTATGAACTGGGAATGAATCCGAAAAAAACACCGATTTTTAGTCCTATTACAACGGAGCTCGAAATACAATCGATGGGGGCAAAATTTGCAGCAGGTCACTATAGCTGCTCTAGTTATTTTCAATCATTAGATATTCCTGAGAATCTGGAATTTGTTCAAGAGATGAAGAAGTGGTACGGCGCGGATACGGTTATTTCTTCAACAATGGTCTATACTTATTCCGGCATTCAGATGATTTTGGACGCTTTCGTTCATCTTCAATCAACCGACAGAAAGAAGATTTTACACTATATCTTACAAGGGAAATAAGAATTGGACAAGCAAATTTAGATGGACAATTTAACATCGTATGGAGTTCGGAGCAGCCGATTCCCGCTAAACCTCTATTGAACAATACAATTTTTGATTCTATAGACGGGGAATTAATTTGGAAATCCCTTGTTGAAGTGATAGGTGAGGAAGCAGCTGAAGGGGTAGTAGTTCTTAACAATAGTTGGACTATTTTAGGTTCTTACGCAATTCTGGTG
>NZ_MSDU01000012.1 GCF_001936625.1 Domibacillus antri
ATTCATAATCAACACGCGTGGTAAAATAATAAAGATGTATCATAAAGGAAATTCACCACATTTTTAACGCTTTTCTTTTCATCCTTTCGTAATAAAGAGATTTCTTTAGCTCTTCAACTTTGAATAATACGGGAACATATGGAGTTTCAAAATCTGGAATTGATAGCTTTGTTATGGGTATCTTAAAACGCCATATAAAAGCTTCGTATACCTGGGGATTCAGCAATGCTATGTAACAATCAAAACCGCTATATATAAAGTAATTTGTTAAAAAAGACATGATTTCATGAAGTTTTTTTACGCTTTGTACGTCCTTTTTTATGGCTAATTTATCTACTTCGGCAGTTTTCATATCTTTCAAAAAAAGGTAACGATTAAATGGGAAATTATCGTTTATCGGTGATTTTTTAAATTGGTAAGGAATAATTTCCACCGAACCATAATCACCATATATGTCAAAAAAGATATAACGGTTAATTCCCGGTATCGTATAAGACTCTAATTCGTAGCCTCTTTCTATCCAAATCGGAAGCCAGATATCTGTATATCTTTTAAAGTCTTGATCTGTTCGAACTAAATGAGCAGGCACTATATCCACCCTTTCATATTGTAATAATGAATATTCTTCAACTTTTTTGATGCACCTTTTTACTATATGAAAAGCATATTTGGAATATTCATTAATAAACAAAAAAAGCTGTGGGAAAGCTTCAAAGCATCGACCCTAATTTTTTAACAGACTGGGGACCGCTATCCCGTGAAAGATCTCTTGACCGATCTCTCTAATATGAAACTAGAAAAGAAGTGGAAGAACGATTTAAAATGTGAGAAGAAAAATTTGCGCTCTTCATGAGGCAGCGTTTTTTGTCGTTATTTGATGAACGATTATGGTAGGTAAAACTCTTTTTCTATCGAAATAATAACTATATAGATAAAGGGGAGTGGAAGGGATGATTGCGACGAAGCTTGAATATTTGCAGTCAATAAAGGATACTTTTGTGTTTAGGTTGTCTAAAAATAAATGTTCGTTGTGCAAAAGAAAACATGAACCTTTATTTAAAATGTACAAAGACAAGAGATTATTTAAGGTTTGCTCAAAATGTGCTGTCTATACTGAGGGAAGAGCATTCAGGAAAAACGCATAGCGCTATAAAAGCGCTTTTTTTCTTTGCTTGAAAACTAAAAGAGAGGGAAGAACTCATCATTCCGATTTTATGGAGTTTATTTCCTTTTATATGGTTTTATTTTTTGGGTGTTTCTGTATAACAAAATAGGAAAAAAGGGACAGCTGCTTATTGCCAGTCCCTAAAAATGGATGTCTGCGCATTAGTAAAAATCACTGCCGCCGTAGGTATTCCCGTATCCGGTATATCCGTCATCGTACCCATCGTACCCGTAGTATCCCCCATAACCGCCATCAAAGGATTCTTGATTGACGACTGATCTGCGGCCGGCGAAGTATGCGCCGCCAATGATCAAAATGATGAATAGTATTACGAGCAGTTTAGAGCCGGAGCCGAAACCAAGACCGTCGAGTACTGCTTCATTAGGATAGCCCATACACTTTTCCACCTCCTCCTTCTATATCGTATGAAGACTCTCAATGGGTGATTGTACAAAGCGCTCTGAAATATAGGATGGCAGAAAGTCCTTGCATGAAAGAAAAGGAATTTAGGTATTCTTAAAATCGCTTGTACATAAAATGAAACGAATCAAAGAGGAGGCTGTTGCATGTTAATTGAATGGAGCATTGCCGGATCAGCAGGGGCCTTTATTTGTTTAGCCTTTTATGTGGTCCGTACTTTGCGAAAAGGAATGGTGACGCTCAAAGAAATCAATTACACGCTTCTGGAAGTTAGAATTGCCATACATGGTTTAACAAAGGAAGCGGAAAAGCTCATTGACAATGCCAGTCAAGTGACGGCAGATGTAAAAAGCAAAATCAATACTAAGGACTCTTGTGAGGTAAAAAACTCTTTCAAGGAGGCGGCCGGGGGCCATCGCACTGATGGAAAGCCGCGGATGATCACCTATTCTTCATCTAAACGTATGCCGAAAATTAAAGTGAAATAAAAGGATGTTGTAGAGGACTTTAACGAAAAACTAATTGAAAGTAGGCTTTCTATTGGATGTCATCAACAGCATGCTGAAAACGTATACGTCCTTTTTTGATATGGAGATGTGGGTAAACGTTCTATCGGATCCTGTGAGCTGGGGCCTGATCGGAACTCTTATGCTCCTCGAAGGTCTTTTGTCGGCGGATAACGCGCTTGTTCTGGCGGTTATGGTGCGGCATTTGCCGGAAGAAAAAAGAAAAAAAGCGCTTTTTTACGGACTTCTCGGCGCCTATACGTTCCGGTTTATTGCGATCGGTCTCGGTGTCTTTTTGATTCAGCTTTGGTGGGCAGAACTATTGGGGGCACTCTACTTAGCGTGGATGGCGTACAGCCATTTCAAACCTTCGCACGCGGATGAGGAACAGAGAAGCATGAATAAAAAAGGGTTATTGATCCGGATGCTGGGACCATTTTGGGGAACGGTCGTAGCAGTAGAATTAATGGATACTGCCTTTTCCATTGACAGTGTGTTGGCCGCATTTGGGGTCAGCAGGGAAATCTGGATTTTACTGCTCGGCGGAATGCTGGGTGTTCTTATGATGCGTACGGCCGCCGGTATAATGATTAAAATAATGGATAAAATACCGGAGCTTGAAACGACAGCGTACGTATTAATCGCCATTATTTCAGCGAAAATGATGCTGGGTCTTCTTCATATTGAAATCGGACATTCCGCTTTTTTACTCATTTTAGCAGCCGCCTTAGCCGGTACGGTTCTCATACACTTTTTAAAAAAGAGAGTTTCCTTCAATTAAAAGGGCCCGATATCATTTTTACATTCGATTCATCCGAATACAGCATAGAGAATATCCTGTTGTATTCGGATCATATAGACCTGTTTATTTTTTATGCGTTCATGGCGGCCCGTTTTCGTTTTTGGCAGAGTGATCATTTTCAACTGCCGGAATGAATAGTGTGAAACTTGTCCCTTTTCCGATTGCGCTTTCCACTTTCATTTCTCCTCGCATGAATTTGACAATACTATGGACTGCCATTGTGCCGAGACCATTCTGAGGTCTTTCGTGGTGCGGTTCCCCTGTCATTTCTACTCCTGAATCGGTTATTTTAATAAAAGTTTTTCCATTATTTTCTGTTGATTGAATCGTGATCGTTCTTCCATGTGGCATTGATTCAACCCCATTTTTGATAATGTTTACGTGACATCGATGATGTTTTTGTTCTTCTCCGGCAATATCCAGGCTGCAGCTTTTTTTTGCGTATCGATGTGAAGATATTTTTACTTCTTTCAGTACATATTAAGGGAAGGCTGGGAGGAGAGAAAAGAATGGAAAAGAAATTTTCTGAAGTAAAACGGATTGATGATATAGAGACATTTCTTCACTTACTTGAAGGGGACCAGCTGCCATTAGTGGAAGGATCAATTTCTCTGTTTCATTACAGCAATGGACAAGGTGTAAAAAGCATTGTTGAAAGCGGGGAAATATGGCTGTCAAAAAGTGGATTTTTAAATGATAAGCTTGAAATCAAATATACGCTGGAATTAGTTTTGTCCATTATTGAAGAATTTTTAACGGAGGAGCCGGTTATAGAAGAACGGCTGTTTCATGATTGGTTTAAACAGATGATTGACCTCCACTTATTTTCATTTGAGGTTTTTACCCTTTCCTTCAGTAAAAATGGCGATTCCAATGTCCTTTGGTCCAATTATGCCAATAATGACGGGTACAATATTGAGTTTAAATATCCGGAAATCGCAAAAATTCTCTTAGAAAATTTAAGAACCGCTCATCCAAATCGTAAGTTTGCTGTTTATCCGTACTTTGTTGTGTATAACAAAGGGCGGCAGATTGAGTTATTAAAGAGGGAAATCATTAATTTATTTAAGCTTTTTTACCATGATTACTATAATAGGGAAGGTCATTTTCGTTTTCAAAACGCAAAAAGAATTTTTGCGAATTTGGTGTGCTATTCCACGTTCTTTAAGGATGACAGCTTCCATCAGGAAGAAGAATTTCGAATCGCTGTTTTTAATTCGGAAAAAAATGAGAAGCCCCTTTATCATTGCCGCTTAAGCAATGGGGTTTTTATTCCTTATATCGGCATTCCGATTTCAAATGAACGCACGCGTATTCCGATTCAAGGGATCACGGTTGGTCCAAAGAACCGTCTCGATATTGCGGAAGAAGGGTTAAAACATTTTCTGGAACTTAACGGGTTAACCGGTGTTTCGATCAGTAAATCAAAAATACCGTATCGCTATTAATAAACTTAACTCAAATGTTTAAAAGGGGTAAGCTGCGGGGGAGATCGATAAATCGGTGTTTTTATGTTTACTTCATTTTCCATAGGGGCATGAATAAAAAAGTCATTCAAATATTTACATGAGGGAGGATTATCATGAAAAACGATCAGAATTTAAACAGCCGCCGCACGGGTACCGGCGAAAACGAGGATACGTTAACAAATCGCCAAGGTCATCCTGTTACGGACAATCAAAATATTAGAACAGTTGGCAATAGAGGACCTGCGACTTTAGAGAACTATGACTTTCTGGAGAAAATATCTCATTTTGACCGTGAGCGTATTCCCGAACGTGTTGTGCATGCCCGCGGGGCGGGAGCGCATGGGTATTTTGAAACGTATGGAAAAGCCGGTGATGAGGACGTTTTAAAATATACACGTGCTAAGGTCTTTCAGGGAGCCGGAAAACAAACGCCTGTTTTTGTTCGTTTTTCAACTGTGGCAGGCGCAAAGGAGTCACCTGAAACGGCCCGTGATCCGCGGGGGTTTGCGGTGAAATTTTATACGGAAGACGGAAACTGGGACTTGGTTGGGAACAATTTAAAGATCTTTTTTATTCGTGACCCATTAAAATTCCCTGATATGATCCATGCGTTTAAACCCGATCCGGTGACCAACATTCAAAATCCAGAAAGAATGTTTGATTTTGTCTCTCAGTCACCAGAAACCACGCACATGATTACCTTTCTCTTTTCACCGTGGGGAATACCGGCGAACTACCGGCAGATGCAGGGATCAGGTGTGAATACGTACAAATGGGTAAATGATAATGGGGAAGCGGTTTTGGTGAAGTACCATTGGGAACCGCTGAAGCAGGGGATTAAAAACCTTACCCAAAAAGAAGCGGATGAAATTCAATCAAAAAATACGAGCCATGCTACGCAGGACCTTTATGAAGCCATTGAAAGAGGCGATTATCCGGAGTGGGAGCTTTGTGTTCAAATTATGAGTGATGAAGAGCATCCAGAACTCGATTTCGATCCACTGGATGATACAAAACTGTGGCCGGCAGATCAATTTCCTTTTCTTCCTGTCGGGAAAATGGTGCTGAATAAAAATCCGGAAAACTATTTTGCGGAGGTGGAGCAGGCAGCATTCGGAACGGGTGTCCTTGTCGACGGTCTGGATTTTTCGGATGACAAAATGCTTCAAGGCCGTACTTTTTCTTACTCAGATACACAGCGCTATCGTGTAGGGGCGAACTATTTACAGCTGCCGATTAACTCCCCTCAAAAGCGGGTCGCAACGAATCAGCGCGATGGGCAAAGCGCCTATCGTGTGGACACGGCTCCGGGCCGAAATCCGCATGTGAATTATGAGCCTTCTCTCCTCGACGGCTTAAAGGAGGCGGAACAGGAAGGACAGGAACATCAGCCGCACTACAATGGGAAGCTTGTAAGAGAACCGATTGACCGGAAAAATGAGTTTGGACAGGCCGGGGAAACTTACCGCAATTTTGAAGACTGGGAAAAAGATGAACTGATCCGCAATCTTGTGGATGCGCTGAAGGTATGTGATCCAAGAATTCAAAAACAAATGATTGAAAATTTCACCAAAGCGGATGAAGAATATGGCCGGCGTGTATTGGAAGGATTGGATAAAGCGATGGAAGAGATGAATGCAAAAGAACATACGGGATCAGCCGGAGCGGACAGTGCCGTGGATAAAGCCAGAAAAATGGGACATGAAGCAGATCCATATTAATCATCCAAAACGGTGAAAGGCTCTTGGAAACTTTCTCGGATTGAAGATGAAGAAGAGGGACTTGCGGCGGCATGTCCCTCTTTTATTTTCTATACATGAATGGTTCATTAAGAAAGAACACAGAGTGTCATAAAAAGAAGGGATGAAGACATAAAAAAAGCCAGGCTGACCTGGCTGAAAAGGGTGGGAAGGAACTAAAGAGCTGAGAGAAATTATCGAACATCTACAGTTTAACCAGTTCAGCACAAAATATACACTAAAGGTGGAACTTTTAAAACAGGTATCATTGATTGGAGAATTCCAGGGCAAGATAAAGACAAAATCTTTTGGAGGGGATCAGGCTGCGTGATTTAGTGAAGAGGAGAAAAAGCGAAGTTCGATATTGTGAACCGTTAAGTAATGGACAAATGGTTCACGTTTACTTTTGGCGCGAAAAACAACGCGTTTCCAATCAAATGGTGTATGTATGGAATGCGGGGATGATCATTACGGATTCGCGGAAAAAAGCGAACCGATGGAAAAATCACAATCCGAAAGGGAAAAAGGAGAAATCGACCGGCCAAGGCGGCCTTGAAGGGCTGAAGAAGGCATTGGAGATCATTCTTCAATTTCGGTATCGATTGAAGCCGAATGAATATTTGTTTATTCGGTTTGATGATGACAAAAGGAGAGCAGCCTACCGCTGGTTAGAGCGCTATGGATTTATGGAATTCCATAAAAACGGTCAGTTTCTGGCCTATGGTACATTTAATCCGATTTATTGGAATTGGCAGCAAGCAGAAAAATAAACTCCAAAACCCAAAAACCTATTTTGTTATAAAGTTTTTATCGACAATATACTTCGTAACAGATGGAATTATGACAATAACGGATGGGCATATACCTTATATCAGCTGTTCTTGGAGTCGATTTGTAAAGAATAGTCGTTATTTGTAAATATCTTTCATCTTTTAAATAAGTTAAAATAAACAATACAAATGACCATTTTGTTAAGTTTTTTCATTCTGGAACACGCGTGTTGATTAACCAGAATCATACAGGTTCCGTCCAGGTCACCTCAAAATAATGATGTAGAAACA
>NZ_MSDU01000013.1 GCF_001936625.1 Domibacillus antri
AGTGCGGTTGGCAGACCTTTCCGTGTGGCTTTAGACAGGAGCCAGTCATAGAGCCTTATAGGCGCAGAGCAAACCACCAGATATACTGGTGGTTCTGATTTTTTTCTGAAAACATCCCCTGAGACCCAGGGGATGTTTTTGCGTTGTCATATGTTCATGTGCTCAGGCATAACGTGGAGTAAACGGACAAGCCAAAATTTAATGTACTTCCCGGTATACGCCGATAACCTTTCCTAAAATAGTCACGTTCGGGAGTAAAATCGGCTCCATCGAAGAGTTTTCCGGCTGAAGACGAATATGATCGGCTTCTTTAAAAAAACGTTTAACGGTTGCTTCATCATCTTCTGTCATGGCAACGACGATATCACCATTTTTCGCCGTTTGCTGCTGTCTCACAACGACGTAGTCACCATTAAGGATACCAGCTTCCCGCATACTTTCGCCGACGATTTCGAGCATGAAGACATGCTCATCAGGCGGCGCAAGACGTTCCGGAAGCGGAAAATACTCTTCCACGTTCTCAATCGCCGTAATCGGCATGCCAGCCGTCACTTTTCCGACAACCGGTACATTGATGGGATGCTGTTTCGGTACGGAGCTGTCTGTGTCCAAAATTTCAATCGCGCGTGGTTTTGTTGGATCGCGGCGAATGTAATTTTTACTTTCAAGTCTTGCGAGATGACCATGAACAGTGGAGCTTGAAGCGAGTCCAACAGCCTCACCGATTTCACGGACGGAAGGAGGATATCCTTTTCTACGTACTTCATCTTTAATAAAGTCGAGAATATCCTGCTGACGTTTTGATAATTTTGTCACTTTCTACACCTCTCTTATTTTGTATTTACCAATAGTATAACATGTGTTCTAAAACTTAACAAACGTAAGTTCGAATTTTCACTTGACTGAAACGGGCGTTCGCCTTACAATGAAATTATATCACGAACGAATATTCGAGGAAAGGGTGTTCTCTTATGAATAACGTGAAAAATTATTCTTTTATGTTAACATTAGCGGTGATGACCATCTCAGCAGCCTTGTACTTTATTTTCAGCGGAGCAGAAGAGCCTTCTTATCATAAGATTAACGTGTCTAAAGGAGATTCGCTTTGGAGTCTGGCTGAAGAATATAAAGAACTTCACGATATGAGTGAAATTGATTTTATTAAATGGGTGCAGGATGAAAATGATTTGATGACACCAAAAATTTTGCCGGGCGAACAGCTTGTCATTCCGGTTCCGGCCGTTCAGAGTGATGACGGGCTGCAGCTGGCTGATGGAGAAGGATAATGAATGAAGAAAGCCGTTATATACTGCCGTGTAAGCACAGAAAAAAAAGCGCAGGAAACTTCGCTTGAGCGGCAGGAAGAAGAATTACTTTTACTGGCAAAATCAAAGGGATTCGAGCCATTCGCTGTTGTGAAGGATAAGGCGAGTGGTTATGATCTGGACCGGCCAGGGATGCTGGAATTACTTGATTTAGTAAAAAATGAAGGTATCGATGCCGTTCTAATACAAGATGAAACGCGTATTGGACGGGGAAATGCAAAGATAGCCCTCATTCACTGCTTATTTAAAGAAGGGGTATCTGTATACAGTATTGCAGATGATGGTGAATTGCACTTGTCTGATTCAGATTCCATGGTACTGCAAATTGTGAGCATGGTGGAAGAATATCAGAGGAAGATTCATAATCTGAAAATTAAGCGTGGAATGAAACGTGCAGTAGAAAAAGGATACCGCCCCGAAGTTAATTTAAAAAACCGAGGCAATGAGCATGGCCGGAGCCGGAAAGAAATTCCGGTTACAGAAATTGTCCGGCTCCGCAAAAATGGTTTAACATACGATGAAATTGCAGCCACATTGCGCGGCTTCGGCTATGACATTTCCCGTGCGACTGTGCATCGCCGTTATATGGAATATGCAGAAGAGGAACAGGAAGTCTAATTGGATTTAAAACCAAGATAATGAACTTTTGTTTGGAACAGTTCCGACTAAGTTGTTTTACTTGTCACGATCCTTTCTGTTGTGTACGATGACGATAAATGCATAAAACAGAAAGGGGCAATAATTGATGTTATCATCTGAAAAGATTGCACGTATAAATGAATTGGCCAAAAAAGCGAAAGAAACGTCTTTGACTGATGTGGAGTTAAAAGAACAAACGGCCCTTCGGAAAGAATATTTAACATCATTCCGCTCATCTATGCGGCAGACAGTCGAATCAGTCCGGGTGTTTGATCCGAACGGTGATGAAGTGACACCGAAAAAATTACGGGAAATTCAAAAACGAAAAAAGTTAAATTAAGGAATTGTAAAAAAGAGACAACATTTTGATTGTCTCTTTTTTCACATTGTTCTGTATTTTTGTTGTATATTCCGTCAAAGACCTTTAATATAGAGGGGTAAATCCCCTTTTGAAAGGATGAATATCATGTTTGACAAAACAGATCAGCTGGCGGTCACAACGATCCGCACGCTATCCATTGATGCAATTGAAAAAGCGAATTCCGGACACCCGGGTTTGCCGATGGGTGCTGCTCCGATGGCATATGCACTCTGGACAAAAGTGATGAACCACAATCCGAAAAATCCACAATGGTTTAACCGGGATCGATTCGTATTGTCTGCGGGTCACGGTTCCATGCTTTTATACAGCTTGCTTCACCTTGCAGGGTATAATTTGCCGCTTGAGGAAATTAAAAATTTCCGTCAGTGGGGAAGTAAAACGCCTGGTCATCCGGAGTATAAGCATACAGACGGTGTTGAAGCTACAACTGGACCTCTTGGACAAGGCATTGCCATGGCAGTTGGTATGGCAATGGCGGAACGTCACCTTGCGTCTGTATACAACAAAGAAGGGCACGAAGTAATCGGCCACCATACATATGCGCTGTGCGGTGATGGTGATTTGATGGAAGGTGTCGCATCAGAAGCGGCTTCTCTGGCGGCGCATTTGAAATTAAACCGTCTTGTTGTCCTTTATGATTCGAATGATATTTCACTTGATGGTGACCTTGACAAATCATTCTCTGAAAGTGTAGAGGGACGTTTTAAAGCATACGGCTGGAACTACATTCGTGTTGAAGATGGAAATGATCTTGAAGCGGTAACAAAAGCGCTTGAAGAAGCAAAAAAAGAAAATGACCGCCCGACGATCATAGAAGTAAAAACAGTCATCGGTTATGGTTCACCAAATAAATCAGGCAAAGCGGATTCGCATGGTGCACCACTCGGCGAAGATGAAATGAAGTTAACAAAAGAATATTACAAGTGGACTTTCGATCAAGATTTCCACGTACCTGATGAAGTATACAGCCGATTTGAAGAAGCAGCTGTTCAGCGTGGCGCACAGGCACAGTCTGAGTGGGACAAATTGTTCGCATCTTACAAAGAAAATCATCCCGAACTGGCAAATCAGCTTGAAAAAGCAATTAATGGTGAGCTTCCTGATGGATGGGATGCGGAACTTCCTGTCTATGAAGAAGGAACATCCAATGCAACCCGTAATACTTCAGGTGAAGCATTAAATGCGATTGCAAAAGCAGTGCCGACTTTCATTGGTGGATCAGCAGACCTTGCCGGTTCAAACAAAACGATGATTAAAAACGCCGGTGATTTCATGCCGGGTAATTATGAAGGACGCAACATCTGGTTTGGTGTCCGTGAATTTGCGATGGGCGCTGTAATGAACGGCATGGCACTTCATGGCGGACTGCAAGTATTCGGCGGCACGTTCTTCGTGTTCTCTGATTATCTCCGTCCAGCTATTCGATTAGCTGCTTTGATGGGTCTTCCTGTCACTTATGTGTTTACTCATGACAGTATTGCTGTAGGGGAAGATGGTCCGACACATGAGCCGGTTGAGCAATTGTCTTCATTCCGCTCAATGCCGAACTTGTCTGTCATTCGTCCAGCTGATGGCAATGAAACAGCAGCTGCATGGAAATTGGCTTTGACCAGCAAATCAACACCAACAGCGCTCGTTTTGACGCGCCAAAATTTAGCGGTTCTTCCTGGCTCAAAAGAACAGGCGCATGCAGGTGTTGAAAAAGGTGCTTACACAGTTGTAAAAGCGGAAAAAACACCAGATGTCCTGCTGCTTGCCAGCGGATCAGAAGTAGGACTTGCGGTTGAAGCACAAAAAGCACTTCATGGTGAAGGAATTCATGCGAATGTAGTGAGTATGCCGTCATTCGACCGCTTTGAACAGCAGGATGCAGCTTATAAAGAGTCGGTTATTCCTAAAACCGTTAAGAAACGGCTTGCCATTGAGATGGGATCTTCGTTCGGATGGCACCGTTACACGGGAGACGAAGGGGATATATTGGCTATCGATCAGTTCGGTGCTTCTGCTCCAGGAGAAACCGTGATGAAAGAATACGGCTTTACCGCTGAAAATGTTGTTGCTCGTGTAAAAGCTCTTCTTGAAAAATAAGAAACATACAGGTCCGGGACAACTGTTCCGGACTTTTTTTGCCATTGATCAACAAAAATTTACCTGCCGATATTGTATAATTGTTTACGGTTTAGTAAACTTTGAATAGACAACTTGAAGGAGGATCACGTTTATGTTTTGGTATGTGCTTACGGCTGTACTGGCACTTGCTGCCGGCGTTGCCATCGGATTTTTCATTGCACGCCGTTACATGATGGATTACTTGAAGAAAAATCCACCGATTAACGAGCAAATGCTGCGTATGATGATGATGCAAATGGGAATGAAACCATCGCAAAAGAAAATCAATCAAATGATGGCTCAAATGAATAAACAGCAAGATAAATAATCCTTGCTGTATCAACGTTTGAAGGCAATTTGAAGCATAAAATTTTATGTTTGAAATGTGTATGAAAGATTAATCTTTCCCCTTCAAAATGAGCGTTATTTGATGTATTTTTCATAAAAACTAAGATAGTCACCTTTTTCTGTTGAAAGTATGCAGAAAGGGGTGGCTTTTTTATGTTTTTAGAAGATGTGATTAAAGAATACGACTATCATTGTATTGCTAAAGGTTATACAAAAAAGACGATGATAAACAAGCGTCAAGAGTATAAACAACTGCTTTCATACCTTGAAAAGAAACGTGGTATTCAGCAACTTGAAAATATCCATACGGACGATTTACGAGCGTATATACGCTATAAACAGCAATCAGGATTACAACCGCAAAGCGTTGAATCAATGGCAAAGATGATTATTGCGTTCTTTAATTGGTGTATTGGTGAGGAATATTTGACTAAAAATCCAATGGACAAAGTTGAAATTCCTAAAGTACCAAAGAAAATACGGAAAGGATTTACAGAGAAAGAAGTTTACGCCATGATAAGCGCTTTTGATTATTCTTCCTACACAGAAGCACGGAACAAGGCAATTATCGCAATGTTAGCCGATACAGGTATACGTGCAATGGAGATCAGGACGCTTCCATTTGAAAATGTGGGTGAATCGACTATTTTAATTCATGGCAAAGGGAATAAAGATCGAATTGCCTTTATCAGTCCGGCATTAAAGAAAATCCTCATTAAGTATGAACGCATGAGAAAACAGTATGTAATGGATAAAATGCTGAAAGAGGACACATATTTCCTTTCTTATCAGTTGCAGGGGATGTCACACGTATCACTGGACAAAGTAGTTAAATTAGCCGGAAAACGTGCAGGAGTGACGGATAAAAGAGTTTCACCGCATACGTATCGTCATTACTTTGCGCTCACAACATTGTTAAACGGAATTGATATTTATTCTTTATCCCGATTGTTGGGGCATCAATCCGTCACGACAACGCAGACCTATCTGCAATCACTGACTGATGAAAAATTAGGTGAACAGGCAAATATCAGCAGTCCACTGATGAACATGGGAAGGAGTAAGAGAAAATGAAATCTTACAAAGAGCGCTCAAAATGGAATTACGCCAAACTTCATGAACATTTTTATGGGGAAAACGCTGAATGGAATCAATATCGTGAAGAAAGAATAAATCTTCACCGCAAAATTATAACTGATAGAATGGTCAATTACATCAACGAACAAGTAAATAAAATCAAAGGAGGATTCTAAAATGAAACCAATTGAAGCACGTATCTGTTTTTATACAAAGATGTGTCTGAATGAATCTAAGAAACGTCATATGAAGCGTCCTGCTACACGTAATGAACGCCTAATGATGTATAAGCAACGTTTGCATGAATTAATTGACGCTCATAAGACACAGATCGGTGCAGTGGGCGATAGTATGATTTATTAAGCCATAAAAAAAGAAGGGTAAGTCCGCCAAGAAACTACCCTTCACAGTTTTATTTCTGCTCCAACTACCATAACTGAATACAGAAATACGTCTTATTACAACTGAATAAGAAATACCTTACGTCCCCCATTATAAAATTTTTAAAAATATAATGCAAGGGGCTTAGTTTCCTATTGTCTTTTTTAGGTGATTTTCAATGTTTTTTTGTAAAATCAACCCCTTTGAACCATTGGTCTATAAGGGTTTTGCCTTAATACAATAGGGAAGGTATTTCAGTCGAGGTTGCCGATAAATCGACTATAAATAACCATCGTCAGGTATTGACCCTGCCAACGCAATTAAGAGGGGATAGGCAACACAAAAGGATTTCCCTATTCATCCTTGTTGCTGAAGGGTGCGAACGACCATTAACGGTTCGGTGGGAAAGTTTGAAGCAGATATGCTTGCAAGACATTCACAAGTAGTTAATTGATGATGAGTGGATTCAATTAACGAACCTATCATGGGCAAACTTTTGATAGTAGGATGTTGAGAAGAAAATTCTCCGACAGAATAGGGGCTATACAATACGGATTCCATAGACCGATATACAATAGTGTCGTTGCCTATTGTCATTTGATTATTTTTTTTAGTCATCTGACAGTAGGCAACAACTATGCTTCCAAGCCGTTGTCCATGACGCTCAACCAATAGTGAAGGGCGAAAAGCACAAAGTCAAGAACAAAGTGAAAAAAAGAAGCGTGGACAATTCTCGATTGTCGGAGAATGCAGATAAACCTTGATATATCAACATTTCGAGGATGTTTCAAAATTTCCTAGTTATGAGTAGAAAGTAAAAAACGTGGACAATTGACCAAGTAACAAACGCTTGATATATGAGCATTTGATAAAAATTTTGTCATTGGTAATTCGATCAAAACGTTGATGTGTCAAGGGTTTAACACCTATTTTCCTTAATGCCCCCTTAAGGAAGAAAAACGTTATAAAATAGGATGGTATTTATCAGTATAGAATAACCTTGTCGTTTCAATCGCTATGGCTGCATAATTATCTAAAATTAAAAAAGTAGTCATTTTGAGTAAATTTTGGTTAGAAAAAGTGGATTCAAGCCCGTCAGATCAACGTTTTCAAAGTGTGCAATAGGTATAGTTTACTGGTAGTAAGTTGCCCTCATTTTGGGGGTGCGTCAAATTTTACGCAGGGGTAAAGGTTTTAATGTAAACATTTTTAAAACGGCTGAAACCCTTGGTACGTAAGGGTTTGTAGCGATTTTGTTTCTGTTTGTTGTTAATGGTAGAGAAAGAGTATGAAAAAATCGAGGAGTAACTAATGTGAAGTTATTCAATGCTTCATAAACCTTGATATATCAAGGTTTTCAGACACAAAAGTCCAAAATTATATATGGAAGAAGAAATATAGAAATTTTCATTGAGTGCCTATTACATAATAGACATTGAATGAAGGTTCTCATAATACCTTCAAACTCCAATACTTTATTTTTATTTTGGTTATGTGAGCGTACTACACTATACGCTTGCCAGTATTATTACTCCAGTTGAGGTCAATTTCACAATTGACTTCCACATTTTATCGAGTGGGTTCTATGCTCACTCTATTTTTTTATTCATAATTTGTAGGTAATAAAATTGAAAACAGATAGGAGGGTTCAGAATGGACTTCTCACAGTTACCACCGGAAATGTGGGTACAGGGCATCTTTTGCGCACTTTTCTGTTGGCTACTTAAATTTACGATGACGGAATCAAAAGAACGTGAAGCAAAATTAATGACTCAAATTGAGAAACAGAATGAAACAAATGAGAAGATTGTATCTTCATTAAATCGTCTTGAAAAAGATGTAATGGATATTAAAACGAAAGGGGAAATGACTAATGGCTGAAATTACAGCAGAAGCATATACAGATTTACGCAATCACATTCAAACGGATTGGAAATACATCGAGTTAGTATCAGATTTGGACAGCGCAATTGTTCGCCTTGATGCAACAACAGACGTTAGATGTACTTCGACAATTTCAGGGAATAATGTAGTTATTACAGTAGTCGTAAAGGGTTCTGACGCTGATATTACTGCACCAGTTACAATTGCAGGTTCAAAGATTTATGATGTTGCAACAGCAGGTACATCATACTCAACAGAAACATTTACTGCCTTCACAATTGCAGGAGATCAAGACGAATTAACGGTGACACATACAATTCAAGTTCCGCAAACGGTATAAGGGGCTGATGTATTATGCTAGGTGCAGGTACACAAGCGAATCCTTATATCATTCAAACTCCTGCTGATTTAAACGCTGTCAGAAATAATCTTACTGCCTTCTATGAGTTAGGTAATGATATTGATATGTCTGGATTTGGTAATTGGAATATCATCCTACTTTTCGATGGTCAAATTGATGGTAAAGGTCACGTAATAAAAAATTTAAACAATTCTGGAACAGGTAATACAGAAGCAACTGCCTGTGGATTGGTGTCAAATACTGATTCAACAAAATCATTTGTTGTTAAAAATTTAGGTTTTGAAAATGTAAATTTTAACAACACAGCAAATGCTTATCGCATGGGGGCTATTACAAACTTTGCCTACAATGCCACAATTGAAAATTGTTTTGTAACAGGTAAAATGGCAACTACTACATATACCGGTGCAATTGCAGGTTTGGTTCGTGGTGTTAGTTCAATTAAAAACTGCTGGAGCAACGTTGAAATTATCACAACAAGTAACGCATATTTATCTGGTATTGTTGCTCAGGCGATAGAAAATCCAGTTGTTGAAAATTGTTACGCTGTTGGATTAATGTCAGGTGCATATAAATATGGTATTTCGTCCGGTGCATCTACTGCCGCAATCAATAATTTTTACGATACACAAACAACTACAACGACTACGTCAGGTATAGGTACTGGATTAACTACGGCACAAATGAAAGATCAAGCGTCATACACTAATTGGGATTTTACAAATGTTTGGGGAATCAATGGCGATTATCCTTATTTACGTGTATTCGGTGAGCCAACACCTGCCGCAAATATAGGAAGCGTTTCTGTGTCGAGTTTTCTTAGTAATTTATCAGGAAATACAGAAACAAATAAAAAGAAGGGGATAACCCTTGAATCACATTTGAATCCTATTTTCTCTATTACTACAATAGAAAAATCGACTAAAAAAACGATTGTAGGGTATTCACTTCCAATTGGTTCAAGTGTACAAATTACGTCACGTACAGTAAACGCTGAAAGCAGAAATGTTAATTCATTTATCAGTCCAATTTCATCTAATGTAAATGCGATATTCATTAGTCCTAATATCGGTAATGTGAATGTGATTTCTTCTGTTAGTCCAATTATTGGCTTAAACAATCGTCATGGTAAAGTGTCGAGAAATATAGAATCGCATATAAGCCGTCTATCAGCCGTTTCTAGCGCATTTATACCAATTAGGAATGAAGTCATTACTGCATGGTGTGAAGCCATTTATAATCGCTCCTGTGCGGTCAAAATCTACAATAGAAGTAATTTGACTATCATTGAGAATCCTTCAGATGTGGAGGTGATTTAAATTGTATGCAGGAGATACAGTCAGATTAAAATGTCATTTCAAAACATTTGAAGGTACACCAGTTACACCGGATAATGTGACATTGACGATTTACAAGACAGACAAAACACAAATTGAACAGTTTATTTTGACAAGCACCGATCAACTAGAGATTGGTGTTTTTTATTTTGACTATACGCCTGCCAGTGAATTGAACGAATTTATATTCGAGTTTGCTGGCAGAGTAAATGGAAAACCTATCATCGTTCGAGATACGGTTAAAATTTCATTTACACAATAATTCTAAGGAGGGACATTTTATGTCAGAAGAAAATCATGTAGAAAATGTTGAACAGCAGGAAGTTGTTCAAGAAGAAGTAACAGAAACAGTAGCAAAAGCCGATTATGATTCATTGGTGGCTGAACTGGAAGAAGTTAAATCCAAACTTCCACAGGAGAAATCAGAATCAGAGTTAGCAATTGAAGCAAAGGAACAGGAACTATTTCAAAAAGAGGTCAATTTGACTCTTAAAGAAAATGGACTTGAAGCATTTGCTGATATTGTGAAGGTGTCTGATTCAGATGAACTCAATTCCACCGTTGAAGCACTAACGAAAATTGTCAATGAGATTAAGGTTAATATGGGCTATGTTCCGGCTCATAATGCCAAACAGGATGAATACTCAATGTATGAATCTAAGAAAGATGCTAAAGGTATGATTTCAGCAAAGTTAGCCAATTTATTTAAGTAAAAACCGTAATACATAAAACTATAAAAATTATAAAGGGGATAAATAATAATGTTTAAATCATCTAATTTTACAGCAAGCGAACAAATTTCACTGTCAAAGGAAATTGCACTTATCGGTGTGGAATCAACTCCATTTACTTCTATGCTTATGGCAAAAGGTAATATCGAAAAAGCACTTTCTACTGTTTATACATGGAAGGAGAAAACTTTTAACACTTTAGGTGATATTTCTGCCGTTGAAGGTTCAGATGATATTACTTTCTTTGAATCAGCCCGTGCTGAACTATCAAACGTATTAGAAATCTTTAAGGTTGGCGTTTCAATTTCAGGTACAGCAGAAGCCATGAACTCTACTCAATTTTCTAGTGAGGTGGCAGACCGTCTACTTGAATTGAAAGTGAATATGGAGAAGAAATTCTTACTTGGTGTTAAAAATGATGGCTCTGCAACTCCATTTAAACGTCAAATGGCAGGTCTAATTAATCAAGCAGACGCAACAAATGCAGTACCAGTAACAGGAACAATTGCAGAAGCAAATGTGAAAGCAGCAATGCGTAACCTATGGGAACAAAACCTTAATGAAGGTACTGTATATGCTTTCGTCAATGCTGATTTAAAAGAGCAAATTGACGCTATCTATGCGGATAAATACTCTTATCAGCACGTTACTACTGATTTCGGTTTGATTGTTGATTCAATTAATACGAACTATGGGCGTGTTCACCTAGTATTAAGTAAGCACATTCCGGCTGATAAAGCGATTTTCTTCAATGATTCATACGTTGATCTTGCATACCTACGTCAACCTGCGTTCGAGCCATTGGCTAAGAGTGGGGATTCAACGAAAGGTCAGATCGTTGCAGAAGCGACATTAAAAGTTGGTACTCCTAAAGCAGTAGCAGTAATGACAGTTACACCGGCAGTTTAATTTCACTAGAGAGGGACAGAAATGTCCTTCTCTTTTTTATTCATAAATTGTAATAAACAAGGAGGATTCAAATGGACAATCTAAAGCAAGAATATTTCTTACTACGTAGACAGAAGAAAATTAGAATGGTTGACCTTGCCGCATATATTGGCTGTTCACAGTCACTTATCAGTAAGTATGAAACAGGCGTCGCAGATATGTCAGAGAAAAAGATTCAACTATACAGAGAATACATAGAGAAAAACTAAAATTCAAAAATAAAATGTGGAGGTGAATTGTGAGAGTGTTTGGGTTCATTTGGACTACTTCTTCCTTGTAGTGTACGGGCAGTAGGTTGATTTTAAATACAAAACTTAATGAAATCAACTGAAAATAACCGTAGGATTACAAGGAGAAGTCGCTTATCTGAAATGATAAGTGTACATATGTTTTACCAATGCTAGGAAGATGTAGGAGAGTTACAACTTTCACTACATTATGATTATTAAACTTAAAGAGAGATTACCGGAATGGACTAGGGACATGGAGAATGTAGCATATAATACAATTTTGACTGATGATATTGATTCATTATTGGGGTGTGCAATTGAAAAACATCTTCATGGAAATACCATTTCACAGTTTTACGATTTCAAAGCAATCTATGAAAGCCAAACAGATCATGAATTGTTAGGAATTGACCTTGCATTGCACAAAGGAAAGTCATGGTGCAATCACGTTGTTCGGATTAAAAAAGATGATTATGTGAATCCTGAAACGGCTAATCCTAATGCAGTTTGTATGGTGGCACGACATAACTATACAAAAAAATATGCAGGAAGTACGGCATTGTTAATGTGGTCATATTACGGGTTGCCATTACCTAAAACAGATGAAGGGAAAATACTCCTTTTATCTATTGATTCAGCACATAAAGGACATTATTCCGATTTCAGAGAGATTCATAACAAATGGCTTAAAGCATTAGGATTTGAAGAATTAATTGACTTACTCAATCGAAAAACAAAGTTTGATTTTGAAATGGTTCAATCCAAATACAAACTTTCCAGTAAAATTCGATTAGATGAAAATGGTCGATTGGTAACGAGATTACCACTTAATGAAATATCAGAATTATTAAAATTGAATATTGAATTACCGGATGAACAATTCAAATTGAAACAACAATTGATTAGAGGGAAAGCCGACTATGGTAGACCTTATATGTCCAAGAATCAAGTGAAGGACTTATTTTCCTTTGCATTAACTTATAAAAACACAATGAATTACACTACAATCAAAGGAGGTACAGAACAATGAGTGAGAAAGATTTCTTTTTCTTCTACAACTATAAACTATCTGCATTTTTAAAGTACAAGGGGATTAGTTATATTACGAAAGCCATTAACCCGCAAAACAATAAGATGTTTACGATGTATCCGAAAACAGATGAGTTACAATCAGCAATCAACGAATATAAGGCAGCAAAACAAGAGGGCTAATTTTAGTCCTCTTTTTCTATTCACGAAAATCTAAATGTAAATCAAAGGAGAAAATCTAAATGAAAAATATTATTGAATTTCTAAACTACTATGAACGTGAAAGTAAAATCTTTATGCCGAATGAAATCTTTATAGATTTAAGAGATGAACGCATTAAGAAAGGTCATCGTCCATTTGCCTTTTCTTACTATTACTTAATCAATTATCTATACAGAAATGCAAAGTATGGGGATACACAAGTAACGAATATTACAACAAAACATATGCTGGATATTCTAGGATTCTCACCTGAAAACAGACGATTAAGTTACATCATGAAAGATAATGGTGTATTGGAGCAGATTGGCTATATACAGACAACAAAAGAGATTCCTATACTTGTCGGAAATTTCAAAGATAAGTATGGGGATTCATTAGGATTAGATTTTGAATACTATGAGTATGATGCAGATTGGAAAGATTATGTGAAAACTTTTGCCAACTCATACAAAATTAAAAAACCTGTCCTTGCTTTCAATCGTCATATTAAAGACCCTGAATGGATTGAGACATACACAGAAGAAGATTATAGAGATGGAACATTTTATGAAGTGGATAACACGACACTCATTCCATTTGAAGTGTTTTTATTTTGCATGGAACACAAGGATATTGAATGTGACGGATTCTATCTGTACTCCTATTTGAAAATGATGAATGACCGTTTTCCTGATGGATATAGAGTAGCGCTAACGCAACTGTGTAATGATTTAGGTTTTAGCCGTGGAAACTTAGTCAATACACTGGATGCTTTAAAACGCCATAGAATGATTCAGGTATTTCATAATCAAAGTTTCTTTGCTGTTGGATTGAAGGAGGAAGAACGGATGCCGAATACATATATCACGAATAATTGGGAATACTTCAATGATAATGGAGACACCAAGTATGAAAAAATTAAATATGTTGACCGGAAAAAGTATGAAGAAATCTTAGAGAAAGAGAAGAAAGAACAGGAAGAAAAGAATAAAAAGAAGAAAGCGTATGTGCCGGTAGACCAATTACCATTTTAAAATTTCAATATGTTACATATATGACTAATCTATAAGACAGTCATACCTATGACGATTCTTAATAGATTTTTTCATTATGTAACATATATGACTAATCTATAATACAGTATTATTTATACTTTTAGTTATTAATTATTTACTTAATTGTTAATATATTCAAATGTTACTATAACTGTATTATAGAATGGTCAAATAGGTAACATATTGGATTTTTCAAAAAATTAAAATCAAAGGGGATATTCAAATGTTAAATCTAAGCGAAAATATTAAACAGGTTCAGGAATCACAACAGAAGGTACATGACAGTTTGGTGATTATGAAGTATCTGAATGAACGTCAACATGAGAATCTTGACCGTATGAATGAGATTATTCAAAGAATGTTAGAACTTGATGCAGAACGTGAAAGATTAATTGGAGGTGCTAAAAATGACAATCTATGAAGCATTAAGAAATACTCACTGGAAGAAAGCAGAATACTTTAAGTTTAAATTTCCTGATGTTCGATACATTAAAGATTCAGGTGCTAGAACAGAAGAAGAATTAATGAAATCCTGCCATTTAAAAAGTATGAATAGTTTCTATGCGTGGGAACGTACAGATGAGTACAAAAGTTTACTCATGTTGTATATGGCAAGTAAAGTATCAGATGATTTTATGGACATTTACAATATTGTCATTGAGCAAGCCAAACAGGGTGACGATAAAGCAATTAAAACTTTCTTATCATTGCAGAAAGAAATCCGTGATAATGCGAAAGTTGCAGAAGGTGCATTGGATAAGAAGAAGAAAAAGAAACAGGTCGTTGAGAAGGACTTGAAAGAGAAAGAACCTGAACCAGTAGCAGATGAATACGATGATTTGGATTTATCGTGAGGTGAGGGATAATGGCAACGAAAACAAAACAATCAGCATTGGATAAGGTAATGAGCGATTTCCGGCTTTTTGCAAAGAACTTTGTTAAGATTATCGACAATAACGGTGATACTGTACCTTTCGTTTTGAATCATGAACAAGAAAACTTCACAAAAAATATGGGGAAATATAATATCATTTTGAAGGGCAGACAGATCGGCTTTACAACGTGGTCATTGGCTTATATGTTGTATTCAGCCGTGACTAAACCGGATACAAACTATTTGATAATGACGCATCATAACAAGGTGACACAGCAGTTATTGAGAAGAATTAAGAAAATGTATAAGGCATTGCCACATGAAAAATATCCTGATTTGTTCCCTAGTTTAGAACTGAATAATCGTGACGGATTGTATATGTCCAATGGGTCAGGTATTCAAGTTGCAACAGCCGGTGGAGAGGATTCAATTTCAGGTAATACATTTCAATTAATCCACTTATCAGAAATGGCTAAGTACCCATTAGATCAACAAGAAGAAATTATTGCAACGTCTATTCCTGCGTTGGCCAAGAATCCACATAGTAAAATTATTATCGAATCAACGGCAATGGGAATCAACCTGTATCAAGATATTTTTATGAAAGCATACCGAGGACAGTCAACATGGAAACCTTTCTTCTATTCATGGTTGGCTAAGGCATATGCAAAGCAGTTTAAACATTCATTTGATGAAGCAGAAACTCATTTCAAATTACATAATAAAGGTGACAGAATGCAACCAAAACACCTTGAAAAAGATGAAATTGAGTTAAGGGATAAATACGGTGCGAATTATCGTCAGTTAATGTTCAGACGGTATTATATTGAAACAAACAGTTTGGAAAAGTTTCAGCGTGAATTTCCTACCACGCCGGATGAAGCGTTTATGACAACGAATAAATCTGTATTTGATACACGGATGATCGTGGAGCGTCTGAATCATATTGTGCAGCCATTACCTTTTGCAGAGGTTCAGGAGGAATTGCCGGAATCATTACATACATATTTGAATAAGTCATTATTCATTTATCACTTGCCTAAAAAGGGCATTAAACATTATGGCGGTGTCGATGTATCGTCAGGTTCAGGCGGTGATAATGATAATAGTACAATCGCAATTTACAATGCAGAAGGTCAGCAAATGGCTTCCTTTTATAGTAATGAGATACCTGTCTATGAATTTGCCAGTGTGGTGAATGATGTAGGCAGTTTTTTTAATTATGCCTATATTTGTGTGGAGCGTAATAGTTATGGTACGCCATTACTGGAACGATTAAGAAAGGAATATGGCTATTTAAATCTATTGAAGCAAAAGATATTTGACCAAAAAGGTAAGAAGAAACTTCAACTAGGATTTATGACTACTAACCAAACAAAAAGTATCATCGTATCTGATATGAAAGAAAACTTTGAGTGTGGGCTGATTAATATAGAGTGCTTCCAGACGTTAGAGGAAATGAAAATATTTCAGGAGCAGAACGGCAAGACAGGTAATAAACGTGGGAAAGGGATGCACGATGACTTAGTTATCGCTACGGCTATGGCAGTACAGGCAATGAAGCAAGGAAAGTATTATGTTGATATTTGATGAAAGGGGATTGAATATGAGTAAATTAGAGAAATACATTAAAGATAAATATGATGGTGCGCCTTATTGGTTTATTGAATACGTTCAGGAAGTACATAACCAAACAAAGGTAAATGAAATCTATGAGTTAAAGAATTACCTTGAAGGTCATCATAAGATATTACAACGGCAGTCGTATAAATATAATGGCAAAGATTTTACCCCACGTAAGATTGTATTGCAATATGCTAAGACATTACTTAATTTCCAGAAGGCATACCTATTGCAGAACCCTGTCACATTAACAGGTAATGAGCGTGTAGTTAAGGAATATCAGCGTGTGAATCGTAAAGCAAAGTATGACAGAATGAACATGAAAGTAATTGATAGATTGTTGAAGTACGGTGAAGTGTATGAGTATGTATATGTGGATGCCGGACAGGTTAAGAGTAAACTAATTGAAGGAGATCAGGGCTTTCCTTTATACAATGAAGAAGGAGAAATGATTGCATTTGTACAGGCATATGTGAACGATGGCATTGAATACTATACAGTGTTTGAAGAAGATGTAGTCAGGAAGTATGACAATGCAGGTGGAGATATGCGAATGATTAGCAGCCATGCTAACCTTAGTGGCTTGCCTGTTGCTTATGTTAATTCAAGTGAGTGGTCAGAGTTAGAAGGACGGTCAGAGTTACAGGATTGGATAGGACTACTGGACAACATGGAGGATTTATTGAGTAAGTTTACGGATTCATTCTATAAGCATCATAATCCTATTCCAGTCATTGTTGGTCAACAGTTAAAAGGTGAGGGATTACCTAAAGATGTAGTAGGTGGTGGCTTACAATTAGATGATGGCAATGATTTTAAAATGGTCAGCAATCAATTGGATTATCAGTCATTTGAATCGGTGTATAAGACATTGCAGCAAGCACTATTGGATATTTCAAGTACGCCTGCCGTGAGCATGAATAAGACGGACATTAGCAACTTGTCAGAGGTCAGTATTAAGTTATTGTATCAGTTGGCAAGTATTAAAGCAGGAATCAATGAGCAATTTGTACGTGAAGGTATGGAGCAACGATTTGAAAAGGTGAGAAAGTTGTTAGAATATAAAGGCGTTAAGTTGTCAGATGATGAATTTGATACGTTGGATGTGACGTTCCAGTATGCTATGCCGAGTAATGATAAAGAAATCATTGAGAATCTGAAAACGTTGAAGGAAATTGGAAGTATATCATTGGAAACTGTTTTAGAAAATAGTCCGTATGTGACAGATGTTCGGATGGAAATGCAAAGGTTGAATGGGGATAATGTGGGAATGGTGAATGAAAAGGTAATTGAGAATGAAAGTGTTTAATTGAGAATGGGATAGGGACACACTGTCCCATTTAAAAATTTGAGATGAACCGTTGATATATATGGGATGATACTTGATGGTAATATATCAAAGTTTTCGTCCTGTTATATATGAATGGTAATTCATTTTTTAAAGCCGACAGTGTGACGGTTTAAGAGTGGTTAGGTTGTCCGTGGTGAGAAACTTTAATTTGAAGGGACAGCAATGTGTCATTTTAAGGTACTGGTGGCATTGATCGGCTGACGCATATCTCATATTCATGAGGTCAATCTGCCAGTTACCGTTTATGCAGTCATTCCGTTAAAAGTTTGATTTTATTCCAATTTATGAATGACTGACTGTATTGTAATTCACAATCAATATGCATGGGTAAATGGCTATATATAAAGGTTGATCGGTTATATTGCATAAAGTTTGTGAGAAAATATAGGTGGTCGGGTAATTATGATAAGTAGAAGAAATAGCGTAAAACGTACATTTATCAAGGTTTGAGAATTAATAGAAGTTGACATAATGTTTGTTATCGGAAGTAGAACAGGATGAATTTGTGAATATTATATGCGTAATAATGAATAAAAAGGGGCTATACGATACCCCTAATTGGAAAAATTTGCGGCTAACAAGTCACTTTACACACACACGAAAAAATTAACGTACCGATCATGAGTAACCCTTTTCATTACAGGTAGTACCAGTTTGGTTACCCCTTAATTCTTGGTATAATCTCATTCCGAAATGCTGCGGAGTCAGATGAATCCAAAATTAGATTTAACTTAACGATCATCACATTCCGCCTGTCGTTTTCCTATCTCAACTCTACAAAAATATCGTTAAATTTTAAATGTGTCAGAAACCCTTGTAAACACTGGCTTTTTGGCACATTGTCAAAATGGTTAAAAACCCTTATAAATACTGACTTTTCGACACATGAATCTCATATGTTTCAAATTGGTTGCTTTTATTTTTTCAAATGGATAAGTATAGGACAGCAAAATTTTAAATGAAATATACGGCAAATTACAGAAAAGGAGATTGAAAAAGGTATTTTATTCTCACCGTTTGAATATTATATCGTAAGGAGGGATTTAAAATGATAGACAAGTATTTGATTTCAAATTGTCTCTTTATGATTGATGAATTTAATGAAAGGTATGAGAATGTATCGAAAGAAGAATTGAAAAAGATTGCTGATTCAGAATATTCAGAAGCAGATATGGTTGTAAGGTTAGGGTATCCCTTTAGACAGATGGCAAACTTTAATATGCAGGGAAGATCAAAGCAAGCAGCAGGTAATGACATAGTAGTGAAGTCGAAAGATTTTAGAATCGAAGTTAAACTTTTAAAGAATTATAAGAGTAGCAAGGGAAGTTATTCTAGTAGCACTACATGGAAAGAAATTGAGCGTGACTTTCACTGGTTGTTAGAAGAAGTTAAAAATGGAAATAGTGGTAAAAGAGCATTTGTAATAGGGTGGTTTAATGCAGTAGAGTGCTTTAGTCAAATAATACAACTTGGTAAAAGTGCTGGAAGTCAACCTGATATTGACCATAGAAAGAAAGGTTATTTTCCATTTCTCGTTCATAATGGTGAAAAAACTAGAGATATATTGTATATGTACAAAGATTCATATGAGAAAATGCCTGTTCACTCTCTTTATAATGCAGATGGAAGTGACGTTAATTGTATGTTTTTTGGTGAAAAAGATGATAAATTCCATATTGCTATGTATTGGTGATTAGAATTTCAGGGGAATTAGAAAATTTATGAAGGATTCCCTCTTTTTGTGTCGAATAGAGTAGGCATAAGGGAGGGGATTTTGTGTTTAAAAAGGTAATGTTTTCATGGGCTAAAGAAATGGATAAAGAGCGCCAACGTAATATTAAGCAAGAGAAAAAATATTTAATTTCAGTTGAAAATACTGTAAGAGAACGAATGATGGAAATTGATGATATTGTTGATCCGATGCTATCGAAAGTACGAGAAGTTGGATATTTAGATTTAGACGATGAAAATATTTCACAAGAGACAAAGGTCAATAAATCAAGTGAAGTTACTGATGAAATAGAGGTTTCTATTAACCAGTTAGAAGAAAGAAAATATTTGTTTAGAGTACCGAATAATATTTTTACAAAATATGAGAATTATATGGATGAAACAATTAAATTTGGTCGACTTTTGTTGGAAACAGCACAAGCATATAATAAATACTATGCGTTTCAATATTTAAATACTAATAAAGATTTTTTAGGTGAAGAAGAATTAGAAGTTTTAGAAACATTACAAAGGGAATCGTGGGGAAGAATTGCGAGAAAACTAGATAATCAAATATCCGATCAATACGCAAAAACTGTTGAGTACTTGGGTTATGTATTTGATGAAATTGATTAAACACCCTTCTTATGAGGGTGTTTTTTTATGCTCAAATTTAGAAAGGAATGATTTAATTGAACAACTTACAACGTTTAGAATTAGAAACAAAGGGTGTTACTCTATCACAAAATGAACTATCCATTTACTTAGAAGAAACTGACCTGAATCCTACGGCGGAATATGTACCATCTAATGAATCAAATAAGGTTCAAATTTATCAGGCGGCGTTATCTGTATTAGAATCCATTGCGAACAATCCAACATTAATGAAATCAGTTAAATTAGACGATATGACGGTATCAGATTTTGCTGACAGTATTCAATCCCGCATTGATCAGTTGGAGCGTAAAGTCAGAACGATGAAGCAGAATATCCAATCTGCAAATGAATCAAGTGTGTTTATGCTATTTGACAATTAAGGAGGTGGTACGATGCAATTTGATACGACATTTTTATTTGATGGGTTATCAGAAACAATACAGGTGAATGGAACAGATCAACGTGGTATTATCACGAATCCACCTTTATCTGATGTGGAAGAACGTCATTTACATACAGAGTTTCTTGTGTCACAAGGGGATTTAATTATATATGAGCAGGGGTTATATTTAACGCTCACTGAAACCGTCACAAAACGTCACGGTAAATATAAAACGCTCATTCGTCATTGTAACTTTATTATTGAAGTAGCAGGAGATTCAATAACTCGTCAAAAAGTCGATGAAAATGGTAACCTGATGTACGATGCAGACGGCAGACCTGTCATGGAAACAATTGCGGGCGAACCTATATTTATTCCCGCCATTATTGACAATAAGAAAACGGCAATAGATGACACAACGGCATTACGTGTATTGGACAATCAGATTTATATTTATGTACAGGATAATGAAGTAAATCGGACAAAGTTAATTCTGAATGCGGAAATAACGCCAGCAGGTGACACATGGGCGATTAATAATATAGATAGAACACGGCAAGGGTTATTGGTCATTACGGCTGAAAGAGTAGCGAGTGTATAAAAAAATAAATCACTTTTCGAGAAAATTGTAAATAGTTGTTTACAAGGTTACCAATTTCATGGTATATTTTTCACGAACAGAATTAGGTACTATCTTAGTGGTGGGAAGCCCGTCAAATCAACGTTTTACGGTGTTTGTTCCAAACCATCACAAAAGAAAATCAATCAAATGATGGCTCAAATGAATAAACAGCAAGATAAATAATCAATCAAGCCGCTTCTCATTTTTACGAGGGAAGTGGCTTTTTTATGTATAAATCGTTAATAAATTGGTTCTTTTTTTGTATTGTAAGAATAGATATGGGGAAAAAAGGGTAAAAGCAACCATAAGCGAAAAAGGAGGGACTTTACGATGAGAAAACGATTCCTGTCTTTATTCTTATCAGCAATTTTTTTAATCAGTATGAGTGTCCCGGTTTACGCGTATGAAGAGGATATATGGGAAGAGCCCACTGGTACACCGTACGAAATGCTTGAAAAAGAAGGCATTACATTAAAACATTTTATTATCACGTATAAACCGAAACGGCTCAAAACAGGCTACTATAGCGCCGTTTCCAGCAGCGGCGAAATTATCCGTTTTCAGCAGGAAGATATAGAAATTGAAATGAACGTAGGAGACCGTGTCCGCTCATACTGGCAAGATGATCAGTTGAATCTCGTTGAATATCTGGAACCCGAACTCATTGACTATAAAGTATCACGAATTTGGAATGAATATAATGTGACATATTACGAGGGTATTAGCGAAGAACATGGCGGCATTATTTTTACAAACGATAACATCATCGGCAGCGATATTAAAGCCGGGGATGTGGTTGCCGCAGAATTTGACTGGAACTTTATTGAAAACGGTTTAATCAATGTGCATAAAAAGGGATAAAAAGAGAAGGCTGTCCTGAGCTTACTGGATAGCCTTCTCTTTTATTTAATCTGCATTTTTTTGTGTTTTTGGATATGGAGTTCTTCATATAAATTTAGAAGCCTGTCCAAATCCTGGCTGTATTCAATGGCAAGCGGTGAATTAAGTCCGTTATCAAACGCGATGCTGAGAAGTTCTGTCCGCTTTTGTTCAATGGCAGACAACAATATTTCTTTCTCCATAGCGGACAATCCTTTCTTTTTATGTCATCATCCTTACCTTTAGTATACCCAATCATTTACTTATTTTCAAAAATTATTTGTCGATTTATGTACTTTTTATGTTCACAGTTTTTTCGGAGTACGAAGAGAGGACAGTCTGTTACAATGAAAGAGGAAAGGATGTTGATCATGACGGATATAAATATATTTCTGGCTTTTGGCGCGGGTTTTTTGAGCTTTATATCACCGTGCTGTCTGCCGCTTTATCCTGCCTTTTTATCGTATATAACCGGTATGAGTGTCAATGAACTGAAAAATGACAATGCCATGCTTCAGCGGCGCAGTATGCTGCATACGCTGTTCTTTTTACTTGGATTTTCGCTGGTCTTTGTTTTGCTTGGTTTTGGTTCTTCGTTTATTGGACAGTTTTTAAAAGAGTGGGATGACTTAATCCGCCAGCTCGGTGCGATTTTTATCATTTTTTTTGGACTTGTGGTGACCGGCATGCTGCAGCCAAAGTTTATGATGTCAGAGAAGCGGGTCGAATTTAAAAATCGTCCCGGAGGCTATCTTGGTTCATCCTTAATTGGTCTGGCATTTGCCGCCGGATGGACACCGTGTACAGGTCCAATATTGCTTGCAGTCATGAGTTTAGCGAGTACAAATCCAGATTCCGCTATGCTGTATATGATTGCGTATACGCTTGGGTTTGCCATTCCGTTTTTCGTGCTGTCTTTCTTCATCGGCCGGATTCAGTGGATTCGTTCAAATAGTGCTAAGATTGTAAAAATCGGTGGTTATGTTATGATAATAATGGGTATTGTCCTCTTTTTTGACTGGATGACGAAAATTATTATGATTCTGACTCCTTTATTTGGAGGATTCACCGGTTTTTAACACGTTTGAAGGAATGATTGACATGGATTGGATGGTTGCGGCATCATCAGTGGCAGCTGTTTTGATGGGAATTGGCGCCCTGTTTGTCAGAATGAGGGCGGCGAAAAGGCCGGCATCAGCGAAAAAAATTATTATGCCGCCGCTGTTTATGAGTACCGGGTCACTGATGTTTTTATTTCCGGAATTTCGGGTGACCTGGCTTGAACTATTAGAAGCAGCGGCTGTTGGTATGGTTTTTTCGTTACTATTAATGAAAACGTCAAAGTTTGAAGTTCGCGATAACGATATTTATTTAAAGCGCTCAAAAGCCTTTCCGATTATTTTAATGTCACTTCTAGTCATTCGGATCATCGGTAAGCTTGTGCTGTCAACCGCGATCGACGTCGGTGAACTCGGCGGCATGTTTTTCATTTTAGCTTTTGCGATGATTGTTCCATGGCGTATCGCCATGTACCGGCAATACATAAAATTAAAACGGCAGACGCCCATTAATGCCATTCATGCACCGCAAATCAAAACTCCGCTTTCATAAGCGGAGTTTTTTAAAATAAATGACTGTATGGGCTAATATCGATTTTCATTTCGTCGAGTTTTTTGCGTAAGAATTTATGATCGCGTTTCGGCGTGGCTATAATATAGCCTCGGATGATCAGATCAACGGAAATACGCCTCGCTTTTTCTTTTAACGCCAATTCACCAATCTTACCGGCGATTTTATGACGGGCCACATCGCGGAACAGTTCCGGAACAGGACTGACGAGTTCTTCAAGCATTTCCTTTTCCGGAGGGCCCCACAATTTTCTTGTTTGATCAACGTAATATTCTTCCCAGTCCATATCCGATTTTCCATCCTGCTTCGGCATTTTCTTCAAAAATTTGCGGAACATAAAAAAACCGCCGATCGCAAACAGTGAAACAAGGACTATGGTCCACATGACAATAAAATAAGAAAACCAGCCTTCAAGCATGTTCAACCCCCCTTAAATTTATCTTCTATGACTCAATTATAACAAGAAAAGACTGTGCGTTCATCCTTTTCATTTTGTAAACATTTCGTTATGATAAGAACATACATACGAATTGAGGTGGAGAAAATGAAGTTTATTCATACAGCCGACTGGCATTTGGGCAAAATTGTACATGGTGTTTCAATGGTTGAGGATCAGCGCTTCATCTTGCAAAAATTAATTCAGCTTATTGACCATGAAAAACCGGATGCACTCGTTATCGCCGGCGATTTATATGATCGATCTGTTCCTCCCGCTTCTGCTGTCCATTTATTAAATCAAACTTTATTTACGATTAACGTCGAGATGAAAGTGCCGATCGTGGCTATATCCGGCAATCACGATAGTGCGGAGAGGCTTGCCTTCGGTTCAACCTGGTTTAGGCAGAGTCAATTTTATCTGGCGGGAAAACTTGAAAAAGAAATGTTTTGTCCAATTATTGAAGGGGTTCATTTTCATTGTCTTCCTTATGCAGAACCAGGTGTTGTCAGGCACATTTATGAGGATGATACGATTTACTCTCATCATGATGCGATGAAAGTATTGACCGGCCGCCTAAGTGAACAAATGGACCCGGAAGGCATTCATATTGCAGTAGGTCATTCGTTTGTGACTGGGGGAGAAACAAGTGATTCAGAACGAATTTTGTCTGTTGGTGCAGCGGGCAATGTGGGAGCGGAATTGTTCACACCTTTTCACTATACAGCCCTTGGTCACCTTCATAATCCAAATGCGATTCGTCATGAAAAAGTGCAGTATGCGGGTTCACTGCTCAAATATTCTTTTTCGGAAGCCTCTCATACAAAAAGTGTTTCGGTTGTAAACGTGGACGAAAAGGGTCACCTGGATATAAAAAGGGAACCGTTGCCCCCAATTCGCGATATGAAAGAAATAAAAGGCTTTTTTGATGAAATTATGGAAATAAATGAAACGGACGATTACATAAAAGTAATCCTTCAGGATGAAGGGGCATTACTTGATCCGATGGCAAAATTGAAAGGGAAGTTTCCGAATATTCTCCACCTCGAACGGGCAGCAGCTAAAGGAGGTTCCGCTATTCCTGCAACTGAGGAACGGAAACAAAAAAATGAACTGGAGTTGTTCGGCGAGTTTTATGAAGCCATGACCGGTCTAGGATTTTCGGAAGAAAAAGAAGCGTATATGGCAAGTGTCATGGAGGATGTAAAAAAAGGAAGTGATCATGAATGAAGCCCGTCAAGTTAACGATGACAGCATTCGGTCCGTATGCAGGCCGTCAGGTTATTGATTTTTCATTGCTGGAAAACCGGAAGATGTTTGTCATTTCCGGAAAAACGGGTTCCGGTAAAACAACGATATTTGATGCGATCAGCTTTGCCATCTACGGGAAGCCCAGCGGTGATAACCGGAGCGCCGGGGAAATGAGAAGCCAGTTCGCCGATCCGAAACTTCTGACGGAAGTTGAACTGTTGTTTGAGTTAAAAGGGCGGCAATATGTGATCCGCCGTACGCCGCTGCAGGAAAAAAAGAAGGCGCGCGGAAACGGAACAACGACTGCGCCTGCAACGGCGGAACTGCATCAGTTGTCGGATGACGGAAAACGCGTTCTTCTCTCGGCTAATGTCCGCGATACGGATGAAAAGATGACAGAATTAATTGGTCTTGAAGCAAATCAATTCCGGCAAATTTTAATGATACCACAGGGAGAATTTCAAAAGCTGCTGATAGCAAGCAGTCAAGATAAAGAGAAAATTTTACAAAAATTGTTCCAGACTGTTTATTATAAGCAGGTGGAAGAGCGCTTAGAAGTGAAGGCGGATGAATTGAAAAAGGAGGCTGGAAAAACCGCAGATCAGCAAGTGACGCTGTTAAAAAGTCTCCCTGCTTATTCCGATCAAATGACCCTTTTGCTCAAGCAGAATGATATTCAGAAAGAAGCCGTCCTCAGTCAACTGGAAATCGATCTTTCGCAAATGAACGAAGCGCATTCTGTTATGAAAGAGGCCATTACCAGTCTCGGCAAGAAACGTGATGGACTGGTTGCTGCCCGCGAACGGAGTATCGCACTGAACGAACAATTTGACCGGCTGGAGAAGTTACTTGAAGCGAAAAAACAACTGGATGACCAGCTGGTAAACATCCAGCAAATAAAAGTGAATATGGAGCTTGCCGAAAAGGCTGAAAAGCTGCTTCCGTATGAAGACGTTGTCCATAAAGCGAAAAAAGCAGCTGAATCAGTGCTTGAACGGAAACAAGAAGCAGTTAACAATGAACAAATGACACGCGCTCGCTTTGAACAGGCAGACAAAGCGTTTAAACGGGAACAAAACCGCCGGCAAGAACGGGAAGAAGCCGAACGCCGCTATCAACAATTAGAAGCGATGAAAGATGCTGTATATATATTTAGTGAAGCGGTACAAAACGAACGAACGAATCGTGAAAAACTTGAAAAAACAAAAGTACATGGAATAAAGCTTCAAGAAGCACTTGAAGTGCTTGAAAAGGAATTGCTTCGCTTGGAAACGATGCTGGAACCGCTTCAAGATGCAGGAGAGCGGTTGATTAAAGCGGATCATCTGGTCGAAAAAATGACGCAGCAGCTTGAGCAGCAAAATGAATGGATTCGTATCGAAAAACATCTTAAGCAGCTGGAGGAAGAGGAAAAAAAAGCAGCCCAGGCTTGTAAAGAAGCGGAAAAGCAATGGTCTATTGCGTTGACTAAAGTGCATGATATACGTCAAGCGCTGCACCGTGAACAGGCGGCGCTGCTGGCATCTCACTTAACAAAAGGCGAGCCGTGTGCTGTATGCGGATCTATTCATCATCCAAATCCGGCGGTTTACACAGAGGTGCATGTCAATCTGGATGTATTGGAGCAATCAGAACAACGGGCAGCTTCCTTCGAACAAAAACTGCGTGATGCTGAATACGAAAAGTCCTCGATCCAATTAAAAATTCAAGCAGCGAAAACAGATATTCAAAAAATAAAAGCAGGTTTGCCGGAAGATCAAACGATTTTCGACCTGGAAGAAATATTGGAGGGAGCAAAGAAACAGCGCGCAACAGCAGAGGAAGATCAGATTAAGAAACAGCAGTGGACAGACGAGCTTCAAGATAAAAAGATGGAAAAAGAAAAAATTTTAAAACAAATCGAACAAAATCGCCAAGCGGAGGCGAACGAAAGCGGAGCGCATATCGAAGCAAAAAGTATTCTTGCCCAAATGGAGAAAACAATACCCGAATCGATGCGTGATACAGCTGTTTTTACTAAATCGTTTCATGAAGCGAAGCGGCAAAAGGAAGAAAACGAACGGCTGTTCAATGAAACACAATCCGCATTCCACGAATCGCACGCTGCTCTACAATCAGCGATGGTTATCCTAAAAGAAAGAGATCAGGCAGTCATGGGATCGAACGAAACGTTTAACGATGCCGTTTCGTCCTTTACCCAAAAGCTTGAATCGTTTGGATTTTTGAATCGGGATATGTTTGAAGAAGCGAAACGGTTCGTTCAAGATCTTTCACAAATGAAGGAGTCCGCCGAACGTTATGATGAAGAACAGCGGACGGTTCAAATGCGGATCGACGAACTGCAAAAAGTGACAGAAGGACTTGAGCGTGTGGACATCACTGAACTGGACAGCCGGATTCAGTCGTTAAATGAGGAGATAGCTGAATGGACGAATAAGGCGGGGGCGCTGGCTGCACAAGTAAAAGAATCGATCCGCCTGCGGGAAGCTGTGGACCGTTTATCGGAGCAAATGTCCCTTGTGGAAGAGGAATATCGTCTTGCCGGACACTTATATGATATTGCCCACGGAAAAAATGACTTAAAAGTGACGTTTGAACGGTATGTGCTGGCGTCTTTTCTGGAAGATATTTTGGCAGCGGCGAATACACGTCTTGCCAATATGACAAACGGGCGTTTTACTCTTGAACGCCAGACAGCGAGGGCAAAAGGAAACGCACAAAGCGGACTTGAGTTATTGGCATTTGATCAATATACTGGGCAAAGCCGTCACGTGAAAACCTTATCAGGGGGCGAGAGTTTTAAAGCAGCGCTGTCACTTGCTTTAGGACTTGCAGAAGTCGTACAAAATTATGCAGGCGGAGTATCGCTGGAGACGATGTTTGTAGATGAAGGCTTTGGGACGCTGGACCCGGAATCGCTGGATCAAGCCATTGAAACTTTAATGGATATTCAATCCGACGGGCGTCTCGTGGGAATTATTTCCCATGTCCCGGAATTAAAAGAGCGGATTGATGCGCGTTTGGAAGTAAAACAATCGGATGCAGGGAGCCGGGCAGCGTTCGTATTTTCAGGTGATTATTAAAAATCGTTCATAAATTCTTCACGAGAATGTACAGTTCGGAATTGAGAAAAGTGCCGGATTCCTCTAGGATAAGAATATAAAAGCCGCTTGGAGGGAATTTTTTTGAAATTATTTCGTTATATGACGCTGGCAGCAGTCATCATGATTTTGTTATCTGCATGCAGCAGCAGTGAATTTCAAGGCAATATGGAAGTGGAAGTAAATGATTTTACAAATGTGAATCAGGATGGGAAAGAAGTGAGTTTGTCGGATTTGAAAGGGAATGTATGGATTGCGAATTTCATATTTACAAACTGTACAACGGTTTGTCCTCCGATGACCCGAAATATGAGTGAACTGCAGGACTTATTGAATGAAGAAGGCATAAAGAATTATCGTATTGTGTCCTTCAGTGTTGATCCGGCTCGGGATACACCGGACGCATTGAAAAAATACATTTCTCACTATGAAGCAGATGAATCAAATTGGGATTTATTGACCGGCTATGATAGTGATTACATTCGGGATTTCGCGGAAGAAAGTTTTCAAACGCTTGCTATTCCAGATCCAAATTCTGACCAATTTATGCACGGGACGAGCTTTTATCTAATTAATAAAGAAGGCATAGTCGTGAAAAGCTATGACGGAAATATCGATGTGCCATTCGACGAAATTGTGCTGGATGTGAAACAATTAACGGAACAATCCTAAATGATAAGCCCCGATAAATTAGTCGGGGCTTATGTTGAATATATCAACACAATTAAAAAACAAGACTTGACTTTTCGGAAATTTACAAAAAAAATAATAAATTTTCAGTTGCGAAAATTTGGATGTTTGTGTAAGATAAAAGTACAGATTTTTTCTGAAAATTCAATAAGGGGTGATTGTATGAACTATGGATTCTACAAATTTGGGTCTACGAACAGTGTAAAGTGTGAATGCGGCTGGGAAGGACAGCGTGCAGAACTGAGACGGGCGGTAGTTGTGCTCGAACAGACAAAGTGCGGCTCCATTTTTGATGCCGAGGATGTTTATATTTGCCCAAACTGTGATTCAAGAAAGTATTAATCCCTCCCTAATCGTTTTGTCCTTCGACTTTCACTCACTTTCCAAATGACGACTTCTGCGACAGCCAGCAGCCAATTACCATCATGTTTAGAAGCGGGATCTTTTTTTAAGATCCCGCTTTTCCAATTCTTTTTACAACATGCACTCCGCCGATTATAATAAAGATATTCAATAGCAGCGGAGGAATAAAATGTCAAACGAAGGCAACCATTATTTTGCGCATGAATATGAATCAATTGAAATGCTGGCGGATCGCATTAGTGACGCGCTTCATTGTCCTATTACAATTGAAGATGCCAACCACCAGATCATTGCATACAGCCGGCATGAAGGGGAAATTGATCCGGTTCGGATAGCGACGATTATGCGCCGTCGTGTTCCGGAACATGTGATAAACAGTTTATGGAGGAGCGGTGCGATTCCGAAATTATTTGAAACGGAAGAACCGGTCATTATCCCGGCAATTGATCAGGTGGAGCTCGGTGAACGGGTTGCGATCTCGGTTAGAAAACAAGAAAAAGTGATCGGTTTTATTTGGGCACAGTCCAAAGCCCACTTTACAGATGAACAAATGATCATCTTAAAAGAAGCGGCAAAAGCGGTAAAGAATCAGCTCCTGCAGCATGAAAAACGAAAACGGGCTGCAGAAGAAAGTCACCAGGAGTTTTTATGGAAGCTTCTTACAGGTCATTTTAACGGGCGGAATGAAATTGATCAGGCGAACAAAAATTACGGACTTTCATTATCAGGTGAACTGATGGCTGTTATTTTTGACTTTGGGCGGACAATAGACCGGACGCTGGAGCGGCAAATTGATTATCTCGTTGAAACGCTTCAGCAAGTAACCTGTATAGCAAGAACATATGATGGAGAACAGCTTGTTTTGCTTATTCGATTTGCTGAAAAGGGGAAGACAGATACTATCAATCATTATATAAATGATTTTACAGCAAAAGCGGCAGAGCGGCTTCAAGTTCATCCGGCGGGAGCGGGAGGCAGCATTGTGAAAAATCCCCTTTATGTTCAGACAAGTTATCAGGAAGCGCTCTATGTATTACGAATGAAGCGCCTGTTTGTCAACATTAGAATGCCGCATTGTTATGAAAACATAGGCATTTTTCAGTCGATCGATGAGTTTCGGACAGTCCGAAATGGAAAACGGAATCGCGTTTTGGAAGAATTGAAGGAATATGACCGTACTCACAACACCAATATGCTGGAAACGGTGTTTACTTTTTTGGTTCATGACGGCAATATAAATGAAGCGGCAGCTGTGCTGCATGTCCATCCGAACACGCTTGCCTACCGCCTGAAGCGTATGGCGGAAATTACAGGGGTGAATTTAAAAGATATGAATGAAAAAACGCTGCTCTATATTGATTTATTAATTTTGCAATTAGATGATTCACTTTTGTGAAAATTAACAAAAAATGCTCCTTCGATTTTTTATTTGACCTGATGAACTTGACGCAAATTTGTCATAATATGAGGATAAGACAAATAAGAATCAGGGAGATGAATTAAAATGATTATTGGCGTACCAACTGAAATTAAAAATAACGAAAACCGTGTAGCCATCACACCTGCGGGGGTCCTTTCATTCGTAAAAGAAGGGCATCAGGTTCTGGTGCAAAGCGGCGCCGGTGTTGGAAGCGGTTTCTCTGATGATGAATATAAAAAGACCGGTGCAGAAATTTTGGATGACGCCGCTGATGTTTGGAGCCGCGCGGAAATGGTCATGAAAGTAAAAGAACCACTTCCGGCGGAATATGGCTATTTTCGTAAAGAGCTGATTTTATTTACATATTTACACCTGGCTGCTGAACCGGCGCTGACGAAAGCACTTGTTGAAGAGAAATTGACCGGCATCGCTTATGAAACAGTTAGTGTAAACCGCACACTGCCGCTTTTAGCACCGATGAGTGAAGTAGCAGGCCGTATGGCGGCACAAATTGGAGCCCATTTTTTGGAGAAGCAGGAAGGCGGCAAAGGAGTTTTGCTCGGCGGGGTGCCGGGTGTGAAAAAAAGTAAAGTCACGGTCATAGGTGGAGGAATGGTTGGCATGAATGCGGCAAAAATTGCTGTCGGCCTTGGAGCGGACGTGACCATTATTGATTTAAATGCCGATCGTCTCCGCCAGCTGGAAGATGTATTTGGTTCTTCCATTCAAACGCTTATTTCGAATCCACTTAATATAGCCGAATCAGTGAAAGAGTCTGATTTAGTCATTGGTGCTGTGTTAATTCCTGGAGCTAAAGCGCCAAAACTTGTCACGGAAGAAATGGTAAAATCGATGTCCAACGGATCGGTTATTGTGGATGTAGCCGTTGATCAGGGAGGTATTTTTAAAACGGTGGACCGAATCACAACCCATGAAAATCCAACGTACGTGAAGCATGGAGTTGTTCATTATGCAGTGGCCAATATGCCGGGCGCTGTACCCCGCACTTCAACCACCGCTTTAACAAATGTGACCATCCCGTATGCCTTAAATATTGCCGGCAAAGGATTAAAAAGGGCTGTTTCTGAAACTGCAGCACTTAAACACGGGATTAACACACTAAACGGGTTCGTCACGTATGAGGCAGTTGCACGCGATCTTGGATATGAATACAAACCTGTGGAAGAATTGTTATAATTCACAATGGAGTTGTCTAATCAGTGCAGAGGGAAGGAAGGATTCCGTACCATTTAGGCCGATTTTTCGATCGTACAGCCGGATTCTACCACTCATCAAGGCCGAATTCAATAACAATCTAGGCAAAAGAGCAAGAAAACCAAGTCAAAATCAGAAAATCAGGCTATAGGAATGAGGAAGGGGGGTGTCTCAATCAATGGTGACACCCCCCGTTTTTTTAGAAGTTCAAACTCGTCATCCTACAATCATTTATTATACTCATTTATTTCTTTTTTTATGGAATCCGGTGTGCCGATGATGATCTTGGGCGTTTTCGCCGGATCAATCCATTTCATGACGGTTTTCAAGTTTGCTTCGCTTAATGCAAGGCAGCCTGCTGTCGGGGTGGAACTATTTCGCCATAGGTGAATGAAAATCGCACTGCCTTTATTTTGGATAATTGGATTTTCATTGTATCGAATAATAATAGCATGTTTGTAAATCACATGTTTCAGCCGCTCAAATGATTTCCATTTTTTGTTTGGATTTCTGTTGTAATACACCCACTTGTTATAGTCAGGTGAAGTAACATCGTCAATCCAATAATGGTTTTTGTGCGAAACCGTATATTTTGATTTTACACCTGGTGGTTTAGCCGCGGTTCCGAACATATTGCCGATTGGATAAATACCGGCTGGTGTCGCGCCATCTCCTTCTTTCTTTGTGAAAGACAGACCGCTTTTCCCGGTAACAGCAGGGAAAGATTGCTTAAGCACCCATTTGGAGCCGGACTTTTCATATAATTTTAATGGATTTTGTGCTTCCTTCCGTAATAAGTACCTGCTTACTGTCGGTTATAGATGAGAGGGAAGCAGCATATGGATCAGTGGCGGCTTTTGGCATTTGCGGCAGTATACTTCCTATAAGAAGCATAACAGCTGAACAGGCGGCTAATATATAGCGCATTTCATAAAATTCTCCCTTCTTTTTGAATAAAAAAGCAGACGGACTATTCCGTCTGCTCCGTATATTTATTTTAACCCAGTATTGGCTTTGACCGCCACCTCTGCATATTTTCGCTTATCTGCTTTTGCTGAGACGAGAGAGCCGATATAACCGGCAATAAAGCCTACAGGAACAGAAACGATTGCCGGGTTCGTTAATGGGAATAATGGATCTCCGGCAAAAATAGCAGTGCCTTCCGGATTCCAAACGTTCGGGCTCATGGCAACGAGAACAAGCGCTGAAACGAGGCCTGTTACCATTGCTGAAATCGCGCCAGTAGTGTTGAATCGCTTCCAGTAAATTGTGTAAATAATAACAGGAAGGTTTGCACTTGCTGCGATACAGAAAGCGAGCGAAACGAGAAAAGCAACGTTCATCGATTGTGCAAAGAGGGCGAGAATAACAGATAAAGCAGATACGCCAATCGATGCAAAACGGGCCGCTTTCATTTGTTCTTTTTCAGTCGCTTGTCCTTTTTTAATAATTTGACCATAAATATCATGAGCGAATGCCGATGCACCTGATAAAACAAGACCGGCTACAACGGCCAGGATGGTAGCAAAAGCAACTGCCGAAACGAATGACATAAGCAAATCACCGCCAAGTGCTTGAGCGAGTAACGGTGCAGCCATATTTCCGGCTGCATTTGCTGCGATAATTTCGTCAGAACCAACAAACGCGGCAGCGCCGAAGCCTAAGAAAATCGTTAAAATATAGAATAGACCAACAATCCACGTGGCATATACGACAGAACTGCGCGCCGTTTTTGCGTCTTTTACGGTAAAGAAACGCATTAAAATGTGCGGCAGGCCGGCAGTACCAAGAACGAGTGCAATCATCATGGACATTGTATCGATGCCGTTCGTATATTTTACACCCGGATTCAAGAAATTCTCTCCAGCTGGTGTAACCGTTTTCATTTCAGAGAACATTCTTAAAATGTTAAAGTCAAATTTCATTAATACGAGGAAAGAAATGATAATAGTACCAACCATTAATAAGACGGCTTTAATAATCTGCACCCAGCTTGTGGCCGCCATGCCCCCAAATAGTACGTATGTTGTCATCATAATACCAACCAGCAATACGGCAATCCAGTAGTCAATTCCTAAAAGAAGCTGGATGAGTGCGCCTGCTCCAACAAGCTGAGCAATCATATAAAATAGAACGATTGTCAATGTACTGATTGCGGCTGTTGCACGAATTTTCTGCTGTTCAAAACGTGCTGTGATCATGTCAGCAAGGGTATATTTACCGAGGTTACGAAGCGGCTCAGCAACAATATAAAGTACAACTAAGTAAGCTACTAAATATCCAATACTGTAAAAGAAGCCGTCAAATCCATTTAATGCAATCGCACCGGCAATTCCTAGAAACGAAGCCGCTGAAAGGTAGTCCCCGGCAATGGCAATTCCGTTTTGCCACCCCGTTAATCCTCCTCCGGCTGTGTAAAATTCACTTGCCGAGTTTGTCCGTTTTGAGGCCCAATAGGTAACATAGAGCGTCAAACCGACGATTGCAACGAAGAAAAAGAGTCCGAGTACACTCATTTAACGGTCACTCCCTTCGTTTTTGTTATGCAGATTGAAAATGGTTTCAGCTTCTGAATCGAACCCATTTGCTTTTTTTACATATATCATACAAAGCGCCCATGTCATAATAAATTGAGCAAAAGCAAATACCCAAACCCACGTAATGTCTCCAATTGCAGGACTATTCAGTACCGTTGAAAATGAAGTCAACAGCGGCAGTGTGAAGTAAAACAAAAGGAAAAAGACAGTAACGGGAAGCAGGAATTTGTTTTTCTTTCTGACCAGTGACTTGAACTCCGGACTGGCCGCGATAGCCTCATAATCATGATTCTGCTGCGGCGGTGTGGTGTGATGCACTTTGTGTTCCATAAAAGACCTCCCCTTGGTCGTTTTTAATTCTGAAATCGTTTGCAATTTGCAGAATTGTAACTCTATTCTAAGAAAACTTTGAATGAATGGCAACACTTTTTGACAAAAAAATGAACTTAATTAAAAACAGCTTGTTTTTTTATTTAAATGGTCAAATGAGTCCATTCATTTTCTTTCCAGTCTTTTTCGTGTACAATCAATTAAAAAGACAATAAATGGAGCGGATAGTCATGACGGAAATCAAATCGATTGGCGCAGCTGTGTCTTCGTTGTCAGGGATGAGGCTTCGTATCGTTCATTCAATTTTACATCGTATTCAGGCGCGCGATTTAATTGCATTGAAAGCGAAAAGCCGATTTTCAAAGGAGGAAACGTTCCCTTTTTTTAGAGCGATTGTTGAAGAAGCGAAAAAGCTGAATCATATTCCAGATCCTGAACTGAAGCTGGATGTGTTCATTGCTTTAACGAAAGTGCTGAAGCTGCCGGCTTCCCACCTGTATGAAAAAGAAAAAGTGGCGGCAAGATCCGATGAAATCGTTCACAAATGGTTTGAGAAAACAGCCAAAAAAGATAAATTAATTCAGGAAAAATTTGATCGCTCTCTTCTAAGCAGCAAGCTGGAGTTTTTGCTTCACTATGAACATGTCAATCAGGTTGAACGGGTACTGAAAAATGAAAAAGTAGACGAAGAGAAAGAGCCTCTTCAGGAAGTGATACACCATAAATGGGAGGAATTACCTGAATACAAGCGGGTACAAATTTTTGAGTACTTTCATTTAAATCGAGAGACGTCATTTGAAGTGATTGTTGAAGAAAAAGGGCTTGATTCTCTTCTTTTTGAAATGGGAACGAGGATGGGGCTGTCCATGTATGGAGATATTTTATACGAGTTACAGCGTGATGTTCCGGATGATTATCCCGTGTTTTTATGGGTGCTTCATCCCAGGGCCCTTTTTACCACTGATGAAGCGCTTAAAAGTCTTGTTTCGGGAAACTGGAACGTGCCGGCTGTTTTACTGCTTCTATACGCACCGTCAGACGAAGATTTGAAGGAATCAAATCCGGCTGTTATTGCGGAAGAGTGGTTGAAAAGAGAGGCCGATTATCGTCTGTTAATCCGGAAAATTAATAAACTGAAGCTCGATCAGCAAGAAGAAGAAAAGCGCATAGGTTTGGTGCGGCAGGAGCTTGAAAAGGCTGTCATTGCGGAAGAAAGAGCACGTTCTGTGTACCGCAGCTTGCGTGAACGGTTAATTGCCATTTTAAAATCGGATTCAGCCCGGCCCTATTTAGGAGATATAAGCGTGTCACACACCCGTATTCGGGAAAAGTTATCCCGAATCCAATTGAAAATAGAGAGGAATAAGTCCAAAAAAGGATTGATTCAGTCCGCCGGCGCATGGCTGTCGAATACGTATTATCAAGCTGAAAAAAATAATCTTGAAAAAAAATTGCAGATTTCATTTGAAAAAATGGCGGATGAAGTGATGGTGAAATATCCATATTACGAAGCGGATTTAATCTCAGAGATGAATTCGGCATTGGTTTCAGCAAACGGCTGGCAGTTTGAAAAAGAGCGCTTGAAGAAAAAAGAATCGGAAGCTTTCAAATCACTGTCTGAAATGAAAAATGAAGAGCTGAAACTGCGAGAGGAAGCGGCTGAATCCGCTTCTAGAACGCCGGGCTTAAAACAGCTTGGCACTGCTGATATGCCGGAAAAGAGTCCTATTACTTGATAGGGCTCTTTTCCTTTGTTACGGTATTAAAGGTGTGTCAAATGACATTTCGTTCCGAAGGTTAAATTATTTTTGCGCTGTTATGCAATGTGAAAGGAAAATGTATGAAGAAAATATCAAATGTATTCTGGTGGACGGGAGCGCTTGTCCTGTTTGCGACAATATTCGGAGCAGCTGCTCCTAAATCTTTTGAAAGGATGACGGCGAATGTACAAAGCTTTATCACGTCGGCATTCGGTTGGTACTATTTAATTTTAGTATCGGTCATTGTGTTGTTTTGTCTAGTGTTGATCGCTAGTCCTGTCGGTCAAATCCGGCTTGGAAAACCGGGTGAAAAACCGGAGTACTCAACGCTCTCCTGGTTTGCGATGCTGTTTAGCGCGGGAATGGGAATCGGACTGGTCTTTTGGGGAGCGGCAGAACCGCTTAGTCATTATGCGGTTTCAAGTCCGTTGTCGGAACCTGGTACAAATGATGCGCTGCGGGAGTCCATGCGCTATATGTTTTTTCACTGGGGATTGCATGCTTGGGGTATTTATGCGGTTGTCGCGTTGGCACTGGCGTATTTCCCGTTCCGAAGAGGAGAACCCGGTTTAATCAGTGCAACGCTGAAACCGGTACTCGGGAAATATGCTGAAGGATGGGTTGGCACGCTTATTGATATTATTGCTGTTTTTGCAACAGTTGTCGGAGTTGCGACGACTCTTGGTTTTGGCGCAGCACAAATTAACGGCGGTCTTTCGTATTTATTCGGGGTACCTGTTTCATTTACTGTACAGCTGGTTATTATTGTAGTTGTGACAGTTTTATTTATCGCTTCGGCCATGTCTGGTCTTGGAAAAGGAATTAAAACGTTAAGTAACACCAACATGGTTTTGGCCGTGGTCCTGCTTGTTCTTATGTTAATTATTGGCCCGACAATGTTTATCTTAAATATGTTTACTGATACGATCGGGGCCTACCTTCAAAATATTTTGCGGATGAGCTTCCAAATCGCTCCGCTTAATGAAGATCACCGCAGCTGGATTAATGGGTGGACGATTTTTTATTGGGCATGGTGGATTTCATGGTCGCCATTCGTTGGTATTTTTATCGCGCGTGTATCACGCGGCCGCACAATTCGTGAGTTTATGATTGGTGTGTTATTAATGCCATCACTTGTCAGCTTTATCTGGTTTACTGTATTTGGCGCGTCAGCAATGAATTTACAAATGAACGGTGCCGCTGATTTAACGCAGTATGCAACGGAGGAACTTTTATTTGCGGTCTTCAATGAACTGCCATGGTCACAATTAATGTCTATTATCGCGGTGTTCCTTGTCGCCATCTTTTTTGTGACTTCAGCAGATTCAGCGACATTTGTTCTCGGGATGCAGACGACACATGGTTCCTTAACTCCACCGAATAGTGTGAAATTGACGTGGGGGATTGCGCAGTCGTCCATCGCGATTGTACTTTTATACAGTGGGGGACTGCAGGCATTGCAAAACGCATTGATTGCGGCAGCGTTTCCGTTTTCTTTTATTATGATTTTAATGATGGTCTCTCTTTACCGGGCTTTTACAGATGAGCAGAATGAAATGCGCAGGCAGGCTGGCCGACGTCCACTGATGTAATGATCATGCACATCCCGTCGGTTAAGGCGGGATGAATTTGTTTCGCTTGAAGTTTTGCGGCCTCTTTTCTATGATAGATACAGCACGTTCAACGAAGGAGTTCATCATGGCGAAACGACGAAAATTGAAAAAAAGGGCAATGTATTCATTATCAGTGCCGTTCATTATCCTTGGCCTGCTTTTGCTGGTGCTATTCGCACTCAGTGACTCAACATCTAAATTGATTGAATCAAAAGATATACCGGAAGAATTTATCCCTATTTATAAAGCAGCTGCCGAGGAGTACGGGGTGCCGTGGGAACTGCTTGCCGCTCATCACCGGGTTGAAACGAAATTTTCGACCATGGACCCGATGATTTCACCGGTTGGTGCAGAGGGGCCGATGCAAGTGCGACCATAAGGTCACATA
>NZ_MSDU01000014.1 GCF_001936625.1 Domibacillus antri
TGGTTTGGTCACTTACATTATATCGGATGAGGCGATTTTTTTGTGCATAAAAACAGGGCTGCCTCAAAAGGCAGTTTCCACTGACTTTTGGGACAGCCCCAACCGTTCAATCAGCAGCTTCCTGGTGTACTATTTTGAACCTGAGCGCCGGTTTCGCCTCTCAGCAAATCGCCGCCTGTTGATTCAATGATGTTGTCCGTAACCTTATTGGAAATGGCTGTGGCAACCATTTGCAAAATTTCGTTTACATCCGTTTGCGATTGTTTAAACTGCTGAACAATCGGCATTTCATCCAATTCTGTTTCGATTTTCTCAATTTTTTCTTCGACCATTTTCAGCGCTTCTGCTTTTCCGTAATGCTGAAAGTTTACCGCTTGCTTTTGCAGGCTCTTCAAGCCGGCCATTTTTTCACGGATTTTTTGGTTTTCATGGATTTTGGCTTCTGCCTGCTTGAAAAATTCCACTTCTTCCGTCGCTGAAATCATGTCAGCAATTTCTTTTGCTTTTGCGATAATGTCATCTTTTGTGTAAATTGTTTTTTCCATATTAGTTCACCCCGGCCATATTTTGAATTTCTACTGCTTCTCCGTCCATCGACCATGATTTCGTTTCGATGATTTTTACCGGAATGATTTTTCCGATCGCGGATTTCGGCGCCTTCACGTTCACAAGCTTGTTTTTTGATGTGTAGCCCGCCAGTACATCAGGGTTTTTCTTACTTTCCCCTTCAATGAGCACATCCACAATTTGTCCTTTATACGGCTTCATCGCTTCGGCGGATAATTCATTGACAAGTGCATTCAGGCGCTGCAGACGATCTTTTTTCACATTCATCGGCACGTTATCGTTCATTTTCGCAGCCGGTGTTCCTTCACGCGGAGAATAAATGTACGTGTAGGCCATCTCAAATCCGACTTCACGGTACAGTGACATCGTTTCTTCAAACTGCTCTTCTGTTTCATTCGGATAGCCGACGATAATGTCCGTTGTCAGCGCGACATCTGGCATCGCTGCTTTAATTTTGCGGACAAGCTCCAGGTACTGTTCACGTGTATATTTGCGGGCCATAATTTTTAAAATGTCCGTTGAACCGCTCTGCACCGGCAAATGAATGTGATCCATCAAGTTGCCGCCTTTGGCAAGCACTTCAATTAAATGGTCATCAAAATCACGCGGATGACTCGTCGTAAAACGGACACGCGGGATACCGATGTGACGGATTTCATCCATTAAATCACCGAGACGGTACTCAATATCTGTAAAATCTTTACCATACGCATTGACATTTTGACCGAGAAGCATGACTTCCTGGTAGCCTTGAGCTGCGAGCTGGCGCACTTCCTGAATAATTTCTTCCGGACGTCGGCTCCGTTCTTTTCCTCGCGTATAAGGAACGATACAATATGTGCAGAACTTATCACATCCGTACATAATGTTTACCCATGCTTTCACATTGCCCTGGCGTACCTTTGGAAGGTTCTCGATTACATCGCCTTCTTTTGACCATACTTCGACGACCATCTCTTTTGACATATACGCTTCATTTAAAATTTCCGGCAGACGGTGAATATTATGCGTACCGAAAATCATATCAACGTGGTGATACGATTTTAATATTTTGTTGACGACGGCTTCCTCCTGTGACATGCATCCGCATACACCCAGCAGCAAGTTTGGGTTATCCCGTTTTAAGTGCTTCAAGAAACCGATTTCGCCGAATACCTTATTTTCGGCATTTTCACGAATCGCACACGTATTCAATAAAATGACATCTGCTTCTTCCGCTTTTTCAACTGCATTGTAGCCAAGCGCCATAAAAATACCGGCCATCACTTCCGTATCATGCGCATTCATTTGACAGCCGTATGTGCGGATGTAAAAGTTTTTCCCTTTGCCCATTCCTTGAAAGCGTTCGTCGATTTTAAAATCATGATGGTAGGCCACTTCTTCTTTTCCACGCTTTTTCGCGTCCTTTAAAGAAGGGGGCGTGTATACCGTTTCGAAATATTGGCTGTAATCCTTGCCGGATTTTTTGTCCGATGGATTTACTGCCTGTTCCGCATCTTTTCGTTGTTCTTCGTTCATTGTGAATCCCCTTTCCGATCTTGAAAAACTATCGTGCACATTCCTTAAGTATATACCGGAAAAACGATGCGCTCAAGCAAACGGACAGAAAAAGACGCAGAGAATTGATTCTCTGCGTCAAAAAGATTACATAAATTCTTTTACAAGCTGGTCAAACGCTTCTTCGCCAAGACGGAGTTCCGCATCAGACAGCGGTGTTTCCGAATAGCCTTCTACAAGCTGCTGGTAGGACGGGCGCTCTTTGTCTTGATAGATAATGCCTGTCACTAAATCATCGTGCTGCATCAATGTATTCATCGCGATTTTACGGCTTGATGGATCGTAGCCTTCGATATCAGAAAGCTTCGTTAAGTTTTCTTTAAACCAGTCATATGTGTTTACTTTATTGTATGTTACACATGGGCTGAATACGTTGATCAAGGAGAACCCTTTATGGTTAATACCGGCTTCGATGATCGCTGTTAAGTCTTTCAAATCAGTTGAAAAACTTTGCGCCACAAATGTAGCACCAGTTGTTACGGCTAACTGCATGGGTGATAACGTCTGCTCGATTGAGCCGAGCGGTGTGGATTTTGTTTTGAATCCAGCCGCTGAACGCGGAGACGTCTGCCCTTTCGTTAATCCGTAAATTTGGTTATCCATGACGATATAGGTTAAATCAATGTTACGGCGCATCGCATGGATCGTGTGGCCCATCCCGATGGCAAACCCGTCGCCGTCGCCGCCTGAAGCGATGACTGTCAAATCTTTGTTTGCCATTTTTACACCTTGCGCAATCGGAAGGGAACGGCCGTGAATGCCATGAAGGCCATATGAGTTAATATAACCGGAGATACGGCCGGAACAGCCGATTCCGGAGATGACTGCAAGATTTTCCGGTGTTAAGCCGGCGTTGGCTGCGGCGCGCTGAATCGCTGCCTGCACCGAGAAGTCACCACACCCAGGGCACCAGTTTGGTTTTACGTTATTACGGAAATCTTTAAATGTCGCCATGATTAGATCAACTCCTTGCTGCTATCAACAATATGATGCGGCTGGAACGGATTGCCGTCATATTTTAAGATGCTTTTAATTTTTTGCGGATAGCCGGCATTCATCTTAATAATGCTTGCAAGCTGGCCTGTCGCATTGTTTTCCACAACCGCGACATGTTTCGCCGATTCAATTAACGGCAAAATTTCGTCTGTCGGGAACGGATGAACGAGACGCACGCGCGCATGGTTCACTTTTACGCCGTCTGCTTCTAAGCGTTCCATCGCTTCTTCAATTACACCGCCTGTTGAGTTAAAGCCGATCAGAAGCAAGTCCGCTTCGTCATGTTTTGCATTTTTATAAACCGCATTCGGGAATACGTTGTGCAGATTGTCAAGCTTGCGCATACGCTTGTCCATTTGCGCTTTGCGGTTCGCAGGTGATTCAGACGGTTTACCCGTTTCATCATGCTCAACACCCGTCACGTGGTGAATTCCGTTTGCAACGCCAGGAATGACGCGTGGCGATACACCGTCCTCGGTTAATTCATAGCGTTTGAAATACCCTTTATTTTCCGATTCCGGCAAGCCTTCTTTGATAAGTTTGCCGCGGCGGATGTTCACTTTGCTGTAGTCGAGCGGATCGACCGTATGTTTACCAAGTGACAATTGCAGATCGGACAAAATGATAACCGGTACTTGATATTCTTCGGCAATATTGAACGCTTCAATTGTATCGTAGAAGCCTTCTTCCGCTGTCCCCGGTGCGATCACCACTTTCGGAATCTCACCATGCGTACCGTAAATCATGGCCATTAAATCGGACTGCTCCTGCTTTGTCGGAAGACCTGTCGATGGGCCGCCCCGCTGTGTATCCACGATTACCAGCGGTGTTTCGGTCATACCTGATAGACCGATTGCTTCCATCATAAGAGAAAGACCTGGTCCTGCAGACGCTGTGAACGAACGAATTCCGCCGTAGTTGGCACCGATCGCCATTGTTGCTGCGGCAATTTCATCTTCTGTTTGAATAACCGTACCGCCGACTTTCGGCAGCTTTTTAATCAAATATTCCATAATTTCAGATGCCGGTGTAATCGGATACGCGGCCATCAGCCGAACACCCGCTGTCAGCGCGCCGAGTGCAATTGCATCGTTCCCGATCATAAACATCCGTTTTTTTCCATCTGCTGGCGGCAATTCCAGATCGCTTGACGCGCCGCCCATTTTTTCTTTCATATAATCATAGCCTTGTTGAATCGCTTCCATATTCTTTTGAACAACCGTTTCCCCTTTACGGCCAAAAATTTCTTCGACAACATTAAGGAAGACCGATACGTCCAGGTTAATGATCGCACAAGTAGCGCCCACCGCCACCATGTTTTTCATCAGAGACGTGCCAAGTTCTGTCGCGATTTCCGTAAATGGAACGGCATAAAACGCGGCATCTGTATCTTCTGGCTTGACCGGGTTGAATTTTGAGTCCGCAATGATGATGCCATTGTGATGAAGTTCATGGTAGTTAACATCAATTGTTTCCTGATCAAACGCTACCAAAATATCAAGATCATCAGCAACCGCACTCACTCTTTTTGTACTTACACGAATTTTGTTGTTTGTATGACCGCCTTTAATTCGGGATGAAAAGTGGCGGTAGCCATACAGGTAATATCCGAGGCGGTTCAACGCCATGGAGAAAATTTCCCCTGTACTTTCAATCCCTTCTCCTTGCTGTCCTCCCACTTTCCAAGAAAGCTGTTCTGCCATTGTTCGTTACACTCCTTTAAATGTACCCCATCATTTTCCTGCTTATCATAGTGTATCACTTTTATAAGTAAATCACTATACGAATCCTTTATGATATGAATACGAAATTACTTATGATAAAACTTACTAATTTAATCGGAAAAATTTAATGTTCATAGTGTACTCCTTTTAATACAAAAATGCAAAAGATTTTCCCATAAAAAAATTCCGGTCGAATGACCGAAATTTTTAACGGGATTGAACAATTAATTTCATCGCTGTTCGTGCTTCTCCAGCGATCATAATGCTTGTGAAGGCTGGAATACAAATTAAATCGATGCCGCCTGGAGCGACAAATCCGCGGGCAATGGCAACGGCTTTCACTGCCTGATTAAGCGCACCGGCACCGACAGCTTGAATTTCCGCGCTTCCTCTTTCACGCATGACACCGGCAAGTGCGCCGGCCACTGAATTCGGGTTTGATTTTGATGATACTTTTAACACATCCATTCCGCTATCCCCTTTCAAAAGCCGTCATTCGTCTTTCATATATATTCAAATGAGGCGGGGCTATGAATTAATAATCGCTGAATGGATGGTCTTCGTTTATTAAAATACGGCGGATTGATACCGCCCGTCCTGTTTTCCGCTCTGCCTTTACAAGACATCCGGAAAGCTGCGTGCGCCCTTCTTTCGGTACTTCAAAGCGGGCAGGAAGCTGATTTTGGAATTTTTTGATAATCGCTTCTTTCTCCATGCCGAGAATGCCGTCATACGGTCCTGTCATGCCGGCATCCGTTAAATATGCAGTGCCGCCTATCAATACACGATTGTCGGCCGTCTGTATGTGTGTATGAGTCCCGACGACGGCTGTAACACGCCCGTCCAAAAACCAGCCCATAGCTTGTTTTTCACTCGTTGTTTCCGCATGAAAATCAACAAAAATTAGAGGTGTCCGCTTCCTCGCTTCTTCTACAAGCTGATCAGCTTTTTTAAACGGGCAGTCAAGGTCGTTCATAAAGACGCGGCCCTGCAAATTAATGACCGCCACTTCCAATTCACCTGATGGGACGTATACAATTCCGGTGCCTGGTACACTTTCCGGGAAGTTGGCCGGACGGACAAGCCACTTTGCGGTATCAATGAACTCAAAAATATCGCGGTTATCCCATGCATGATTGCCAAGCGTGACGACATTGGCTCCATCATTCATAAATCCTTTATAAATTTTTTCCGTGATACCTCTGCCGCCTGCCGCGTTTTCGCCGTTGACAATCGTGATCGATGGACGATATTTTTGTTTTAATTTTGGTAAGTACTCACTTACCATATCGCGGCCGGGCGAGCCGACGACATCACCGATAAATAACAATTCCATAGCTACTGCCTTCTTTCTCGTTTTTTGCCAAAAAGAAAGCGGTGTGACCAGCGCACACCGCTTTTCTTATTTTGCGTATTCGACAGCCCGCGTTTCACGGATGACCGTTACTTTGATGTGACCAGGGTAATCGAGTTCGCTTTCAATTCTTTTTCGAATATCCCGGGCGAGCCGATGCGCCTGTAGGTCATCAATTTGTTCCGGCTTGACCATGATCCGCACTTCGCGGCCGGCTTGAATAGCAAAAGATTTTTCTACGCCATCATAGGATTCTGATATTTCTTCCAGTTTCTCTAAACGACGAATATAGTTTTCTAATGTTTCGCTTCGTGCTCCAGGACGGGCAGCAGACAATGCATCAGCAGCAGCGACAAGGACGGCGATCACTGATGTCGGTTCTGTATCACCATGGTGAGACGCGATGCTGTTAATAACGACTGGATGCTCTTTGTACTTCTGACCAAGTTCCACCCCTATTTCAACATGGCTGCCTTCCACTTCATGGTCCACCGCTTTTCCAATATCATGCAGAAGACCTGCGCGGCGGGCAAGCGTCTCATCTTCCCCTAGTTCAGCCGCAAGAAGGCCGGATAAATAAGCCACTTCGATAGAATGCTTTAGCACATTTTGACCATAGCTCGTCCGGTATTTCAATCGGCCGAGAATTTTGATCAAATCTGGATGAAGGCCATGCACACCGACTTCAAATGTCGTCTGCTCGCCGATTTCACGAATGTGCTCGTCCACTTCACGGCGTGCTTTATCAACCATTTCCTCAATACGAGCCGGATGAATGCGCCCATCCTGCACTAATTTTTCGAGTGCAATCCGGGCCGTTTCACGACGGATCGGATCAAAGCCGGACAGAATAACCGCTTCCGGTGTATCATCGATAATTAAATCAATGCCCGTCAGCGTTTCAAGTGTACGGATGTTGCGTCCTTCGCGCCCGATAATACGGCCTTTCATTTCATCATTTGGCAAAGTGACAACCGACACAGTTGTTTCTGCAACATGATCGGCGGCACAGCGCTGAATCGCAAGCGACAATACTTCACGTGCCTTCTTTTCCGATTCTTCTTTTGCACGGTGTTCGTGTTCTTTTACCATGACGGCAATATCGTGGGACAATTCTTGTTCTGTTCTTTCTAAAATGATGGAGCGCGCTTCATCCCGGGTAAGAGCGGAAATACGCTCAAGTTCGGACTGCTGCTTTTTCACCATCTCATCCACTTTGCTGTCCATATCTTCAATATGTTGTTGTCTTGCGATTAACGCTGCCTCTTTATGTTCGAGCGTTTCTTCCCGTTTGTTAAGGGAATCATCCTTTCGATCAAGGTTTTCTTCTTTTTGAAGGAGGCGGTTTTCCTGTTTTTGCAATTCATTTCTTCTCTCACGGAGTTCATGTTCTGTTTCCGTTCTCAGTTTATGAATTTCATCTTTTGCCTCGAGTAATGCTTCTTTTTTCGACGCTTCCGCTTCACGCTTCGCGTCATCCACAATTTGTTCCGCGGCGTTTTTCGCGCCTGCGATTTTTGATTCGGCAATTGATTTTCGTACAAAATAGCCAACAACGACACCAATGATAAGGCCAAGCAAAATGGAGATGATTGTAATGGGTTCCATCATTTCACCTCCCCTTGCTGTAATTGTTTGTCATGTTTTTAACATGTCGGCTGCTGTCACAAACATGAATGGAACAAACAGCGCTACATTTCCATTTTCAAGATAAAAAATGTCAAATATACAACTTCAATTTTATCGGTGTGAAAATTTATTGTCAAGGTTTTCTCAAGGAAAGACGCTTTTCTAAAAGGGTTCAACAAAAAAGCAGGAGATCGGGGCGTCCCTGTCTCCTGCTTCAATATCATTCTTCTTCAAAAAGTGTCTCGCTGACGTTGTCATCTTCCGGTACCGGGTGGGCGGACACATCATCCAATCCATATCGTTCGCGAATTTTCATCATAATTTCATGACGCAGTTCCGGATTTTCCTTCAAGAACTGTTTCGCATTCTCGCGGCCCTGACCAAGACGTTCTTCATTATATGAATACCAGGCGCCGCTTTTTTGCACGATATCTTCTTCAGAACCAAGGTCAATGATTTCACCTTCGCGCGAGATGCCTTCTCCATACATAATATCAACTTCCGCCACGCGGAACGGAGGGGCCACTTTGTTTTTCACGACTTTGATTTTTGTTTTGTTCCCGACAATATCATTGCCTTGCTTCAATGCTTCCGCGCGTCTTACTTCAAGACGGACAGAGCTGTAGAATTTAAGGGCACGGCCTCCTGGTGTTGTTTCAGGATTTCCAAACATGATCCCGACTTTTTCCCGAATCTGGTTAATAAAGATCGCAATCGTATTCGATTTGTTGATCGCACCTGATAGTTTGCGTAGTGCCTGTGACATGAGACGGGCCTGCAAGCCGACGTGGGAGTCGCCCATCTCACCTTCAATTTCCGCTTTTGGCACAAGAGCGGCAACAGAGTCAATGACAATAATATCAACAGCGCCGCTTCGCACAAGTGCTTCGGCAATTTCAAGTGCCTGCTCGCCAGTATCCGGCTGCGATAAAAGCAATTCGTCAATGTTGACGCCAAGCTTTTGTGCATACACGGGATCAAGCGCGTGCTCCGCATCGATAAAGGCAGCTTGTCCGCCTTTTGCCTGCACTTCTGCAATAGCATGAAGGGCAACGGTTGTTTTACCGGAACTTTCCGGGCCATAAATTTCAACCACGCGGCCACGTGGATATCCACCCACACCGAGTGCCGCATCGAGAGCAAGCGAACCGCTCGGTACAGTTGAAATTCGGCGTTCCGTCTGCTCGCCCAATTTCATAATCGAGCCTTTGCCGAATTGCTTTTCAATTTGTTTTAGCGCCATATCTAAGGCGGCTTGACGATCGTTCACTATAAATTTCCTCCCTCAAATTGTTTTATCTATATTAGGAACAGCTGTTTTGCCGGTTGTGTTAAAACCTGTCTTAACTATACAGCATACGAATGTTAATTACAAGCAAAAAACGAACGTTTATTCGATTTTTTCACCTGCTTTCAAAGGAAAGAAATAGTCGGGATGAGTGGAAATTCTGAGAAGATATAAAGGGGGTCAAGAGAAGTGCTGTCTTGCAGCACACCCGGCCGGCAGCTTCTTTTATTATATCACAGAACGATGGAAAAAGCGTACCGGAGCATCCGGTACGCCAATAAATTAACAACTGGTTCTTGAAGGAAAATTCAACTTAATAATTGAAGCAAGTAATGACAGCCGTATCTGACAGACCGTTTCCGTACACCATCCCGGCTTCCCGCCATCTTTAACGGGTGAACGATCGTTTCCTGTCCTTCTGCAGCAATCGCCAGATAAACGGTTCCTGGTTCGTGTCCTTCAAGCCCAGCAGGTCCGGCCACACCTGTAAAACCAATGCCGATATCCGACCCGCACAGCTGACGGATTTTTTCAGCAAGTTCTTTCGCACACTCTCTGCTGATTGCACCATATTTCGTCAGCGTTTCCTTTTTCACACCGACAACGTGTTCTTTTACCTCATTCGTATAGCAGACAACCCCGCCTTTAATATGCGCGCTCATACCTGGAATGGCAGTTAATTCCCCGAGAAACAGTCCACCTGTTAAACTCTCGGCCGCTGCAATCGTCAGCTGTTTTTCTTTTAGCCGGCCGGCAAGCTCTGCAGCAATTGTCGTTTCACCGTAGCCGTAAAAATAATGGCCGACTCGTTCCAATATCTCATCTTCCGCCTGCTGGATCATCCTAACCGCTTCTTCTGGAGATTCATGTTTGGCTGTAATACGCAGCGTCACTTCTCCATCGCCAGCAAGCGGCGCAATAGTCGGATTCGTCTGTTTTATTAAGATATCATCAATTTCCGTTTCAAGTGCCGATTCGCCGATGCCAAAAAAACGCAGGACACGTGATTCAATCCGTTCCACTTTTTCCATCACGTTTAAAATTTCCGGCCGGCCGTAGTTTAAAAACATCGGCTGCATTTCACGCGGGGGTCCTGGCAATAGCATGTAATATTTCCCATCTGATTTAGCAAACATACCCGGTGCCATTCCGTTGTCATTGGCAAGAACCTTACTGTCTTTAATGACCAGCGCCTGTTTTTTATTATTTTCCGTCATGACGCGCCCGGTTTTATCAAAATAAGCTTGGATACTGACAAGCGCTTCTTCGTTGTATTCCAGCGTCGTACCGATCAGGCGTGCAATCGTTTCTTTCGTTAAATCATCTTTTGTCGGACCGAGCCCCCCTGAAAAAATGATGAGATCAGCACGCTTTTGTGCCAGCTTCACCGCTTCTTCCAGCCTCTGTTCATTATCGCCGACAACGGTATGATAGTAAATGTTGACACCTATTTCAGCAAGATGCTGCGAAAGAAAACGGGCATTTGTATTTGTAATTTGTCCGAGCAACAGCTCCGATCCAACCGCAATAATTTCTGCATTCATATGTATTCTCCCCATTCGTTTAAGAAAGGCACCTGTGGAATCGCCCAAGGTGCCTGTTCATTATTTCGAGTTTTTAAAAACATCTTTATTTAATTTAAAATAATCCCAGCCGGACCACATCGTGAAAAAGAGTGCAATCCAAAGCATAATATTTCCAAATGGGATGCCTATGCTTTCAAATGGGGCATTGTGAAGCAATAAAACGGCGATTGCCACAATCTGCGTCCATGTTTTAATTTTCCCCAGCATGTTTGCTGCGACCACTTCACCCGTACCGGCTAAGATAAGCCGAAGACCTGTAACCGCAAACTCACGGCTGATGATTGCAATGACAATCCACGACGCCGCAAAGTTTAATTCGACTAAAATAATCAATGCGGCTGAAACAAGCAATTTATCCGCAAGCGGGTCTAAAAATTTCCCTAAATTGGTAACAAGATTGTATTTCCGAGCAATATAACCGTCGATCCAGTCGGTCGTCGATGCAAAAATAAAAATTAAAGCTCCGGCTAAATGCTCTACCGGCATGTCTGTTCCAAACACATTCACCGTTCCCCAGCCGAAATCAACGACCATAATCAAGATAAAAAACGGGATCATAAGAATGCGTGAAATAGTGATTTTATTTGGTAAATTCAAAACAGTTCCCTCCAGAAACGACCGTTATTGTGCTTTCATGCGAATGACGATATCCTGCCGTACTTCATCTGCGGCCGGAAGTTTATACGCAAGCGTTTCGCCATTTACCGTAATAACGGTGTCAGGAGCAAATCCGACAACGATTTGCGCTTCTGTCTGTCCGGTTAAATTGTGTGTCTGTGTCTGCCCGCTCGCAAGCATACCGCTGTAGTACTTTTTCCCGCTTCCATCCGCCAGTTCAACCCATGTTTCGCCGGTTGATGAAATAGACACTTCAAACGCTTCTGCACCGGAAAGTTCATAAACAGTTTGACGGCCGCTTGAAGATACAGCTGTTAACGTCTGCGCAGGTGCTGCCGGTTCTTCTGCAGCCGGTTCCTCTTCAGCAGGCTCTTCTTCACCAGCCGGTTCTTCTGTTACCGGTTGTTCCTGTACCTGCACTTCGTCATCAACAGCAGGCTCGTTATCTGTACCGCCTTTCGGAATAAGCAGCCACGCCAGGAACAGAGCGCCGATAATAAATGCCGTTACTAAAATTTTGGGCAGGTAATCTAAAAACTTTGATGAATCGCGCACCGGTTTTGATGTATCGACACGTGTCGTCTGACCGGAAGCCGCAGCCCCTGTTGGACGCAGCGGCACTTCATCTTCTTTTGAAGACGGCACTTCACTTTTAAATTCTTCAAACAATTCTTCTGCATTCAAGCCAACCGCTTCCGCATATTGCTTAATAAACGCCCGGACATAAAATTTGCCCGGCATAATATCATAATCGCCTTCTTCAATGCCGGCCAAATAACGTTTTTGAATTTTCGTGACGTCTTGAACATCCGTCAGCGACATCCCTTTTGACTCGCGCGCTTCCTTTAATTTTCTCCCTAATTCTGTCACCCGTAACACCTTCCAATATTAAAAGTTAAAACCACCAAAGTTCGAATCCTGGAACAAGTTGTTTTTTTCTACTGCTTCATATGTGATTTCTTCATCCGGTTCATGACGAAGCTCAATAATATAATCAAAATCATCGAGTGAGTAGTCACTGTTTTCCGCAAAAACATCCGGATGCTCAACAACCTTTACAGCCGGCAGCTGCATGACTTCACGAACGAGCTGCCAGTGTTTTTCTCCAGCCCGCTGTGCGGAAATAACCCCGTCTAAAATAAAAATATTATTTAAACTGTATTCATCACGTAAAAGCTGTTCACGTATGGTCTGCTTAATCATTGTAGAAGACATGAACAGCCATTTCTTATTCGCGCATACACTTGCCGCGACAATGGATTCGGTTTTTCCGACGCGCGGCATTCCCCGAATACCGATCAGCCGATGCCCTTCCATTTTATACAATTCTGCCATAAAATCGACGAGAAGTCCAAGCTCGCTGCGAATAAAACGGAATGTTTTACGGTCATCCGCATCACGTTCTATATATCTTCCGTGACGGACAGCCATACGGTCGCGCAATTTCGGTTCACGCAGTTTTACAATTTCAATCGTATCCATCGTCATTAAAATGGACGCCAGCCGCTTAATCTGGTCTTCACTTTCCGCTCTCATTAAGAGACCGCGGCTTTTATCATCGACGCCGTTAATCGTCACAATATTAATCGACAGCATACCGAGCAATGATGAAATGTCACCGAGCAGTCCCGGCCGGTTCTTTTTTATTTTATATTCAAGGTACCACTCTTTTTTCATCATCGTATTCCTCCAGTGCGGCATGCTTAAGCATCTGTTTACTATAATAAAGGATAATATGTATTTTTAAAAGCAGAAGTGAAAAGAAAACCCTTCTTGAACGAAGAGTTGTTCAAGAAGGGTCTCTAAAAATGTTATTTTTGAACGAGCTTCATCATGCATTTTGCCAATGCTTTTTGCTCATTTTCATCCGCAACCGACCATAGATCAGACAAAACACGTTCCTGCTCGTTTTTTGGATCGACATTCGAATGCAAATAGTCGCCAATTTCATATGCGAGCTTATTAATCGCTTCGTCCGGTACGCCGCGCTGCACCGCATTGTCCATTTTATTGCCCAAAAAACGCTTCCAGTCCTGCCAATTATCCAGTACAGACATATGAAAGTCCTCCTTTAAAAGTGGAATCATTCGTAGTATGTTCTGTCCTTTATCCATTTATGCATACCAGCCGCCGTTCACTGATAACGTGTGTCCAGTAATATAACTGGCCGCGGGCGACACTAAAAAAGCCGCGGCGTCGGCAATTTCATTTGGCTGAGCGAAACGGCCAAGCGGTATATCCGCGGCGATTTCCTCCTGCTCTTCTGCTGAAAATCCGTTGTTCATGGCTGTTTGAACTGCGCCTGGTGCGATTGTATTCACACGGACGCCGGATGGGCCAAGTTCTTTTGACAGCGCTTTTGCAAACGCAATCTGCGCTCCTTTTACGGCGGAATACACCGCTTCACAGGAGGCTCCTGTTTCTCCCCAAATGGATGATATAAAGGTAATCGATGCGTTATCTTGCTTAATTAAAGACGGAATCATGGCACGTGAAACCATCATAGGCGCTTTCATATGAACATGCCAGAGCGCATCCATTTCCGCGTCTGTCACGTCTTGCAGCATCCCGTATTGACTCATCCCGGCTGCGAATATAACAGCTGCCGCCTCATAAGCTGATTTGGAAAGGGCTTCAATATCATCGGCCTTTGTTAAATCCGCTTTGAGCAGAACAGCTTCTCTTCCTGTATTCCGCACCTGAGCCGCCAGACGGTGAGCCGATTCTTCCTGTTGATTGTAATGAAGAAATAAGTCCCAGCCATTGTTTGCTAAATTGAGCGCAATGGCTGAGCCGATACCGCCTGAGGCACCGGTAATGAATGCTTTTTTTCTCATTATGCGCTCTCTTTTGGAAGAACAAAACAGGAAGAAAATCCTTCTTCCTGAATCATCGTACGGGCAAAACGAACGACATCGTCCATCGTCATCGCTTCAAGAAGCGGCACTGTTTCAAATAAATTTAATCCGTTAAATTGATAACGGGTAAATTGGTTGGCGATAAATTCCGGTGAATTAAATGACCGAAGCAGGGAACCGATTTTTTTCTTGCGCGCTCGCTGAAAAGAATCTTCTGCCATATGCTGCCCTTCTTTTGCTTCAAGCAGCTGCTCTTTAATACGCTGAGAAAGCTTATCCGGCTCATTTGTGTCACCGCCGACGATAGCAAAGCTGAATCCGCGCTCGGCAGTGTAGTCAAAACCAAACGTATCATCAATCAGTCCGGCATTATATGATTTCTCATAAAATTCCGCACTTTTTCCAAACAGTATTTCGAGCAGCAGCCCTGCAGCGAGCTCTTCTTTTAACTTTTCTGTGCCTTTTTTATCTGATACAGGCATCTTCAAACCGACTTCACATTTCGATGTATTTACGGTCATACGGAGAGAACGGTGTGTTTCTGCTGCTTCTGCCGGTTCATCCGGAAAGCGGCGTTTAATCGGAGTCGGAGCCGGAAATGTTTTGCTTGCCTGATTACGGCGCACAAATTCCATCATCTCATTCGGGTCAACAGGGCCGACGATAAAGAGCGACATGTTATTTGGATGATAAAACGTTTCGTAACAAGTATACAAGTGATCTTTCGTAATGTGTGCAATCGATTCAACCGTGCCGGCAATATCAATTTTGACAGGATGATTTTTGTATAAGTTTTCAATCAGCCCAAAATACACACGCCAGTCCGGGTTGTCATCGTACATTCTAATTTCCTGTCCAATAATGCCTTTCTCTTTTTCAACCGTCTGTTCCGTAAAATACGGCGCCTGAACAAAATCGAGTAATGTCTCTGTGTTTTCTTTAATGTTTGATGTTGCGGAAAACAAATACGCCGTTCTTGTGAAAGACGTAAAGGCGTTTGCGGAAGCCCCCTGGCTGCTGAACTTCTGGAATACATCGCCATCTTCTTTTTCAAACATTTTGTGTTCTAAAAAATGAGCAATCCCATCCGGCACGTGCAAAAAATCCGATTCGCCTTCCGGAATAAAATCGTTATCAATAGAGCCGTAATTCGTCGTAAACGTCACATATGTTTTATTGAAGCCCGCTTTCGGTAAAATGTATACATTCAGCCCATTTTCAAGCTGTTCATGATACACGGTTTCCTTCATTTGCTCAAACACTGTATTATTCATTCCCGCTCCTCCTTGCCTGACAAAAAGTACACTGTATCGACAACGACTGTTTTCGCTGCTGCCGCCGTCTCCTCTTTCGTCACCGCATCAATTTCCTCGATCAACGTTTCAATCGGACGGTCCACACCCGCTGCAATATTATGATACAAAAGCTCCACCATGCCGCGCGCTGTATCCGACGATTCTTTCAGCTGATTTTTCAAAAGGGCTTTCGTCTGGTCCATTTCGAGATCGGTAATGCGGCCTTCCTTCATGTCGTCCAATTGCTCATTCATAATTTTGACCGTTTTATCGTAATTCTTTTGATCAATACCGGCCAGCATCATTAAAAAGCCTTTATGGCTGTCAAGACGGCTCGCCGCATAATACGCCAGACTTTCTTTTTCCCGAACATTCATAAACAGCTTCGAATGGGCAAAACCGCCAAATACGCCGTTGAACACTTGCAGCGCGGCAAACTGCGGATCCGCATAAGTCACGCTTGTCCGGCAGCCAATCGTTAATTTTCCCTGATTAATCTGCTGTGTTTCATGAATGACCCGGACATCTGTCACCTGGGTAGAAGCACTTTTTTTCTGAAAGAATGCTGTCCGCTTTTCAAATGGGAAATGCGCTTCAATTTTTGCTGCGGCTTCCGCTGCCTTGACATCGCCAATGACGAAAATATCGATCGTATCTCCCGCAAGCGTTTTCCGGTAATAGTCATAAAGGGCCGCCGATGTGATCGGTTCCACATCCTCTAAAATGCCGCCTGCTGACAGGGCATATGGATCATCTTTATACATCTCTTCCACTAATTTCATCGACGCATAGCGTGTTTTATCATCGTATATGGAGCGGATGCGCTGCTGCAGACTTCTTTTTTCCTGCATCACTGTTTTTTCCGGGAAAACTCCTTCTTTGAGGAAAGGGCGGAACAAAACATCGGACATAACAGAAAGAGCTTGATCAAACAAGTCGCTTTCACCGTGCAGAAACGTTTCGTTCGCCACTTCGATGGTAAACGTCAAGACATGGCCGTCCCCTTTTTTCGCCGAATCCGCGAAGAAAGTTGCACCATATAAATCATCCAAAGCGGAACGAAAGGCCGTTGCAGACGGCGCATTTTCCGTACCTGCCTGCAAAACATGCGGCAGAAGTGCGCGCATTGTAATCGTTTCACGCTCAAGCGGCGCCTTCAATTTAATAATGACTGTATTTGTTTTATATTTTTCCGTTTCAATCACATGGACGGTACACCCCGGATGATTGAACGATTGTTCCCGTGCTGCTTCCATTATCATAATTCCTCCCCTGATCCAAACTTCTACATAGCTTTTACTAGTATATCTTCACTATACATGAGCATTCATGAAATGAAAAAGAATTTGATGCGTGGTATGAATTTTCCTGAAGGCGGCGGTATGCCAAAAAACCTTTCTTAAATAGAAAAAACCGCCAATATTTGGCGGGACATAAGGCGCAATCAAAATCTAGACAGCAGCAGCTTTTTCCCAAAAAACAGAACACTCAAACCCATGTTAATGGGATACCGGGAAAAATCATGCTAACGAAAAATGAATACAGGAAAAACTAAACTACCCGGCAGTCATTGAACAGGACAGCCGGGCAGTTTTTTTTCTCATTTCCGTGGGTCAGTCCAAAACGGGGGAACAACAGCTTACATCCGTCTGCGCAAAACATGGAAACTGAATTTGTCCGCACGAAAAAAGTTGACCGAGTATAAAACAGGGACATCTGTTTCCGTATAGTGGAGCTGCTTCAAAGCTAAAAGCGCCGTTTCAGGATCACACTGTAGAATCGGCGATACTTTTTCATGCCATCCGAACGGTTCGATGTCTGCTACCGCATGGGAGATGCGATCGGATGCCTGCTCATCAAACAAGGTAAAAAGCGATTTATGCCCTGCATCAAACTGGCCCGGAAAAAGTTCGGCCGGTATTTTGTCAATACAGTACACAACCGGTTCCCCATTCGCTGTCCTCACCCGTTCAATCACCATCAACTCCCCGTCCGGATCACAATTTAGACGGCGTGCATCTTCTTCAGTTGCCTGCTGAATGTGGGACGAAAGAAAGATGGTGCCCGGTTCCATGCCGGCGTTTACAATCATATCCGTCACGCTGATTAACTGTTCAATCCCCGACATAAAAAGCGGCTTTGAGTGAACGAATGTGCCGACACCGTGGCGTCTGATAATCACATTTTCTTCTTCCAGAATACGAAGGGCTTCACGAAGCGTCGCCCGGCTTACTCCAAGCTGTTTCGCCAGTTCAAATTCAGAAGGAAGTTTTTCTTTTTCTTGATAAATGTCTTCCTCAATATCCTTTTTCAAACGATCTATCACTTGCAAATATAAATGACGGTTGTCCTGTTTAATAGACATGGATTTCTCACCACCCTTCTTTCATTCACACATGACATCAGACCTCTGAGGTTTAACGTTTATGCTAATTTAACCATAACATATCATTTTTTTAGTTCATTGAAAAGATGATATTCCAACTAAAGCGGTTACTTTTTGTTAATTATTCTTTTAAATGCATCATTATTCAAACAAATTAAAAAACCTTTAGTCATCTCTTCCATTCAATAAGTATAACGTAAAATTATTTTTCAAAAAAAGAACAGCCGGAGACTGTTCTTTTACATCATTTCTTCAGATGGTTTTGAAACAAGCACGGTGCGCGGTTTGCTTCCTTCATAAGGGCCAATTACCCCGCGCATTTCCATTTCATCTATTAATCGGGCTGCCCGGCTGTAGCCGATGCGAAAGCGCCGCTGCAGCATGGAAACGGATGCTGTCTGCATTTCTGCTACAAGCTGAACCGCATCATCATACAGTTCATCCTCTGACTGTGCCGTTGTTTCAGGAATATCTTCGGGAATCATTTCTTCTTGATATTGAGCTTTTTGCTGAGAAATCACAAAGTCGACGATATCCTCTACTTCTTCATCCGATAAAAAGGCTCCTTGCACACGCACAGGTTTAACGGCGCCTGACGGATAAAAAAGCATATCGCCGCGGCCGAGTAATTTTTCGGCTCCGCCCATATCCAGAATTGTTCGTGAATCGGTAGCCGATGACACAGCAAATGCAATTCGCGATGGGATATTCGCTTTGATCACACCCGTAATGACATCAACAGACGGCCGCTGTGTCGCAATAATGAGATGAATGCCGGCTGCCCGGGCCATTTGTGCAAGACGGGTAATCGAATCTTCCACATCATTGGACGCAACCATCATTAAATCGGCAAGTTCATCTACAATGACTACAATATAAGGAAGATGCGGCTGTTTTTCGCCGGTTTCCTTATTATGTTTCGTTACATGTCCATTGTAGCCTTCTATATTTCTTGTGCCGGTGTGAGAAAATAAATCGTAGCGCCGTTCCATTTCCCCGACGACTTTTTTCAATGCTTGTGATGCTTTTTTGGCATCTGTGACAACAGGCGCCAGTAAATGCGGGACGCCGTTATATACATTTAACTCCACCATTTTCGGATCAATCATTATCATTTTTACTTCATGCGGCTTTGCACGCATTAAAATACTCGTAATGATGCCGTTGATGCACACGCTTTTCCCGCTCCCGGTTGCACCGGCAACAAGGAGATGCGGCATCTTGTTCATCTCGGCAGTAATGGCTTCTCCTGTAATGTCGCGGCCTAGAGCGACCAGCAGTTTCGAGTCCGGCTTGTCATTTTGCTTTGCTTCAATTACTTCGCGAAAGCTGACCATCGCCACTTCAGCGTTTGGCACTTCAATGCCGATTGCTGATTTTCCTGGGATCGGCGCCTCCATCCGGATATCTTTCGCCGCAAGCGCCAGCGCGAGGTCATCCGTTAAGCCGACAATTTTGCTTACTTTCACCCCTGTATCGGGATGTACTTCATATTTTGTGACAGCGGGACCAAGATGCACTTGTGTGACTTTTGCTTTCACACCAAAGCTTTGGAATGTTTTTTCCAGTTTTTGCGCATTTTTTTGAATGTGTTTTTTTTCATTGCTCTGGTCTGTTTGCTGCGGTTTTTTCAAAATAGAAGCAGGAGGCAGTTTATATTCTTTATTTTCCTCTTCCGCAAACAGCAAAACGGGTTCTCCTGTTTCCTTTTCCTGTTCTTTCAATAGAGAAGCCGCTGGTTCATCGCTGTACGCTTTTTCCGCAAAACTGGAAATAACCGGTTCAGGTTCACGTATTTCTGCCGGTAAATCCGGCTCTGTGTGCACAATTTGTTTAGTCGTTTCCCGAGACTCCTGAATGCGCTCCTTTTCTTCTTCACGTTCAGCCATTCGCTCACGCCATCCAATCCATTTTTCTTTTATTTTCTCATTCAGAATCACGGCAGCATGAGAAACTTTCTCCACGAGCGGTTTGCCCCCGATTAATATAACACCCGTCAAAAACAGTAAAACAGCAAAAATCCATGTGCCCGGAGTGCCAAATAAAAAGAAGAAAAACGAATATAATCCGGATCCGATGATTCCACCGCCAATACCCTCATCTGTATTGACTTTGAGCATTTCCATAAAGAGCGCCGCACTTGCGATAAGTAACAGCACACCTATCGATTTTTTTGTCCAGATTGGAGGCCATTTTCGTTTCGTGAGCATGAACAACCCGAAAGCTGCAAGACCGCTTAGACCAACAATACTTAAATAACCAAAAATAAAATCAGACCCTTGGGTAACATACTTTCCTAGTTCACCTGTTCCGATAAGTCCTATTACCGATACAGCGGTCATCACAGCACCTGCTATTTGAAATTTATAAGCTGCAGCCTTTGCTTTTTCTTTGTTTGTCCGCCGCCGAGTTGTTTTTTTTCTTTTTTTCTGTGCCAATTCCATCACCCTTAAATTTTGTTCTATAAACAGGTGGAAAGCAGCCTTCATTGGGCTGCTTTCCAATTATACCATATTTACTTAATCGAACACACGAGCGGTTACACTTCCATAATAATAGGTAAAATCATGGGACGGCGCTTCGTTTTTTCATGTAAGAATGAATTAAGCTGATCGCGAATATCCTGTTTAATACCCGACCATTCAAACGATTCCCCTGCAAGGTTTTTTTCAACAATGTCCGTTACGAGTTTAACGGAAGCATCTATTAATTTTTCTGATTCACGGACATACACAAATCCCCGGGAAATAATTTCCGGTCCAGCCACTATTTTTTTCTGTTTTTTGCTTAACGTAATGACAACGGTAAAAATACCATCCTGTGAAAGCAATTTCCGATCACGAAGAACGATATTGCCGACATCGCCGACACCAATTCCATCAATAAGAACATTGCCGGCTGTTACTCTGCCGGCTGGACGCATGCCGCCGTTTTTAAATTCAATAACATCGCCTTTTTCGGGAATGTAAATATTCTCACGCGGCACACCCGTCATTTCAGCCAGCTTTGCATGCGATTTAAGCATCCGATATTCCCCTTGAATGGGAACAAAATATTTCGGCTTCATTAAATTCAGCATAAACTTCAAATCTTCTTGGGATCCGTGACCTGACACATGAACGCGTCTGCTGCCTGTTAAGACATTTGCGCCGGCACGATACAGCAAGTTTACGGTTTTCGCTAGAAGGAGTTCAAGTCCCGCTGAAGGTGTGGCGGTAATTAACACTGTATCGCCTTCTTTAATTTTCACATGACGGTTCGTTCCTTTCGCCATTTTTTGCAGCGCTTCAATCGGTTCGCCTTGGACGCCAGTCGCTAAAATAACAACTTCGTGATCCGGGTACTTTCCAATTTCATTTAAGTTAATTAAAATGTCTTCTTCAACAGTCAAATAGCCCAGCCGGATAGCAATGTCGTTTACGCGCTGGATGCTTTTCCCGCTTACCGCTACCTTACGTCCGTTTTCAAAGGCCGCATCAAAGACTTGCTGCATACGGATTAAGTTGGATGCAAATAGTGAGACGATAATACGTCCGCTTGCGGTATGGAATGCATCAGAAAGCTGTGCCGCAATCACTTCTTCAGACGTTGTATGACCGGGACGTTCCGCTTCTGTTGAATCAGACAGCAATACAAATACGCCATTTTTTCCGAGGGCGGCCATTTTACTGATATCCGGTGCATAATGCCCTTTTGCGCTTTGATCAAATTTAAATTCACCCGTATGTACAATGGCCCCTTCAGATGTGTGAATAGCGACACCGACTGAATCCGGAATGCTGTGCGTCGTACGGAAAAACGTCACTTCCGCATGATCAAACCGAAGACGTGATTCTGAATGCACCGTATAATATTTCACATCTTCCTTTACATTTTCTTCACGAAGACGCATTTTGGCAAGCGCAAGTGTCAATTTCGTTCCGTATACTGGCGCTTTCACTTTTTTCAGTACATATCCGAGCGATCCGAGCGCATCTTCATGTCCGTGCGTTAAGAAAATGCCTTTAACCCGATCTTTGTTTTCCTCTAAATACGTGATATCCGGAATAACGATATCAATGCCAAGCATTTCGTTTTCCGGAAACATGAGTCCGGTATCAATCACGAAAATATCGCGATCCACTTCCACCACAGTCATGTTTTTGCCAATTTCTCCGACTCCTCCGAGCGGAATGATTTTAATTTGTTCATTTACTTTCTTGCTCACAATATTTTCCTCCTAAACATTTAACAAGCCCGTTCCATACATTACGTCTATTATAATCGATGGAGAAAAGTAAAGCCAATACAATCTAACATAAAAAAGGAAAAGCCGGCTTTTGCAGTATGGATTTGCAAAAGCCGGCTTTTTTTAAAGCAATGCCGATAATGTTGTCCGCTCGTCTTCTGTCAGCGGAACAAGTGGAAGCCGTACGCTGCCGACATCCAATCCTTTCAGCTGAAGTGCAGTCTTTACCGGCACCGGGTTTGGTGCGGCAAACAATCCGCGGAAAAGCGGAAGAAGTTCCTGATGAATGACAGCGGCCGTCTGTACATCACCTGCATAAAAGGCATCGACCATTTTTTTCATTTCGTTTCCTGCAACGTGAGACGCCACCGAAATAATGCCTGTGCCGCCGACTGACAATACCGGAAGCGTCAAGCCATCATCACCGCTGTAGACGAGAAAATCATCTGCCGTATTCGCCAAAATTTCCGTCACAATATCTATACTGCCGCTTGCTTCTTTCGTCGCGATAATATTCGGCACTTCATTTGCAAGACGGATCGTTGTTTTCGGTTCAATTAAAATGGATGTACGTCCTGGAATATTATAGATCATTACAGGCAGACTAGTTGATTCAGCAATTGTTTTAAAATGCTGAAAAAGCCCTTCCTGATTCGGTTTATTATAATATGGTGCAACGAGCATAATTGCGTCGACGCCTGCCTCTTCGGCCTTTTTTGTCAATTCGATCGATACTCTTGTATTGTTGCTGCCTGTACCGGCAATAACCGGGATACGGCCTGCAGCTACTTTTACCGTATGACGGAACAGCGCCACTTTCTCTTCTGACGTAAGTGTTGGTGATTCACCGGTTGTACCAGCCACAACAAGCGAGTCCGTCCCGGTTTGAATTAAATGTTCAATCAGTTGGGTTGTTTTGTCGAAATCAATGTTTCCTTTTGAATCAAACGGCGTTACCATCGCCGTTGACAACCGGCCGAAAGAAATCATTCGTATTCGCCTCCTGTAATCTCGGCCTCCTCATTCAATTCAGCCTGTTCGTTTATTATTTCTAATAAAAATGCATCGTGAAGTGCGTTAACAGCTGCCGGCATCTGGTTTTCTTTGACAAGAACCCAGATCGTCGTATGACTGTCCGCTGACTGCATAATCTTAATCCCTTTTTTAGAAAGAGCAGTGACAATTTTAGACGTTACGCCAGGGACGCCCGTCATGCCCGCCCCTACAACGGATACTTTTGCACAATCCGGTTCCAAAATCGGAGCATAACCGCTGTCGATCAGTTTTTGCTGCGCGAGGGCGGCAAGGGCTGTCGAGACGGTGTAAGTGACGCGGTCTTCCGAAATATTAATAAAATCAACGCTGATTCCCTCATCTGCTATAAGCTGAAAAACCCGCGCTTGATCCGTCGTCTGGACTCTAATCCGGGTAATACCGGAGACATGGGCAATACCTGTAACAAGACGGTCACGTGTATCGGAGCCATGATTTTCATCCGGCGATGACGTCACAAGTGTACCCGTTTCTTCTGAATACGTAGAGCGGATGCGAAGCGGCACTTTCGCCTGCATCGCAATTTCAACCGCACGCGGATGAATGACCTTTGCTCCCTGATACGCCATATTGCACACTTCTGTATATGTCACGACAGAAAGCGGCCGCGCATGGTGTACAATGCGCGGGTCCGCTGTCATAATACCGTTCACATCCGTAAAAATATCGATAAAGTCAGCACCGACGGCGGCGCCTAATGCGGCGGCGGATGTATCGCTGCCGCCTCGTCCGAGAGTCGTCACTTCGCCTGACTTGGATGCCCCTTGAAAGCCGGCCACGACAACGACATCATGCGCTTCCAGTTCTTTCATAAGGCGTGTACAATTCATTTCAATAATTTTTGCCTGCATGTGATCATGATCCGTCACAAATCCTGCCTGCCCGCCGGTTAATGCTGTTGCCTCAAGCCCATTTTCTTTCAGCATGTTCGAGAAAACAAGGCTGGAAATAAGTTCGCCAGCTGACATCAGAAGATCGGTTTCTCTTCTTGTCAGCATACTTTCTCCACTGCCTGTAAGCGAGAGCAATGTATCCGTGGAATATGGATCGCCTTTTCGGCCCATTGCGGACACAACAACAACTACTTTATAGCCTTCGCGGACAGCCCGCTGAACATGAACAAGCGCCCTCAGCCTCGATTGTTCATCACGAACCGATGTACCGCCGAATTTCTGGATAATGATCTTCACATTGAACACCTAGCCTTCTCATGATGAATGGAAGCCGTTTATCCCGGCTAACGGGCAGTACCCACCGGCTTACAATCATTGAAAAGCAGGCTGCCCGTATACGCCGATTGGGTTAACGAACATTCAGCGGGCGCTTCGATTCCCGCCAGATGAAGTCCACATTACTTTTCTGTGACAATCTCCATTTCAATCAAAGTTTCAGCAATCTGCACGGAGTTCCAGGCTGCACCTTTTAACAGGTTATCCGATACAACCCACATGTGGAAACCGTTATCTGTGTCAAGATCCTTACGAATACGTCCGACAAATACATCATTTTTGCCCACGCAGTCTGCAGGCATCGGATATACTTGCTCGGCCGGATTATCCTGCAGGACAACGCCCGGTGCATCTTTCAATAATGCCTGAATGTCTGACGCTGTTAAGCCGCCTTTTTCCGTTTCGAAATAAAGCGATTCAGAGTGTCCTGTCGCAACCGGCAGACGTACGCAAGTAGCCGCAACCGGCAGGTCATCCATGTGCATAATTTTTTTCGTTTCGTTAATCATTTTCATTTCTTCATATGTGAAGCCATTGTCCTGGAATTTATCAATTTGCGGGATCGCATTGAACGCGATTTGATAATGCTTCTTATCGCTGCCAACCGGCAAAATTTGCGGCTCAAATGGTTCGTTATTCACAATAGCTTTCGTTTGATTGTAAAGTTCTTCAACCGCTTTGGCGCCAGCGCCTGAAACTGCTTGGTATGTCGAAACGATCACTTTTTTCAAGCCATGTGCCTGGCGGATCGGTTCAAGTGCAACAAGCATTTGAATCGTTGAACAGTTTGGATTGGCGATAATGCCTTTATGTTTACGCAAATCCTCTTTGTTCACTTCAGGTACAACAAGCGGTACTTCCGGGTCCATGCGGAATGCGCTTGTATTGTCGATGACAACCGCACCCCGTTTTGCTGCTTCCGGAGCAAGAACCTGGGATACGCTGCCGCCTGCTGAGAACAATGCGATATCGATGCCTTCAAAGCTTTCCGGCTTCGCTTCTTGAATCGTTACGTCTTCGCCTCTAAAAGAAACGGTTTTTCCCGCTGAACGGGCGGATGAAAGAAGCGTCAATGTCTTAATCGGGAAATTGCGCTCCTCCAATGTTTTAAGCATTTGCTGTCCGACCGCTCCCGTCGCACCTACGACGGCTACGTGAAAACCTTTGTTACTCATGTAAATCTTCCCCTTCCAGAATAAATGATTCAATTAACGTATAGGATACGCTGTCGAATAATAGCAAATAGTGAAAAAAGTATCTCGATACTATTAATAGCATTATTTTAACACAATAAAGAATGAATAAAAGAAGAAAATCTATCGTTCATTAAAAAAGACCGATTAGGAGAGGGCTGTTTGTCTTTTATTTTAACAGCGGCTGAATTTGGCGGTAGTTTAATGCGGCGGCTACAGTTTCCGGAATAAGATGCATTTTGGCCACGAGCGAGTTCGGTTTTTTAAATGGATCATCCTGTCCGAATGGAACGAAGAAAATGTTTTTCGTATTTAACAGCTTGAAAATGTTCTGGCTGTTCAAGCCCAGTCCATCATTTGTTGAAACGGCGACAACAACCGGACATCCGTTACGGAGGGTGGCTTTTGCTGCCATTAAAACGGGGGAATCCGTATTCGCATTGGCAAACCGGCTAAGCGAACTGCCTGTCATTGGGGCAATGACCATGCAGTCGAGCGGTTCTTTCGGGCCAAGCGGTTCTGCATCCTGAATGGTCACAATCGCTTGTCGGCCTGCTTCCTCTTCTATTTTTTGAAGCCATTCTCCGGCTTCGCCAAACCGGCTCGCTTCTTTTTGTACCGTTGCACTCGCGACAGGAACGACCTCTGCACCAAGTTCAGCCAATCTTTTTACAATAGGCACCACTTCTTCAAATGTACAATGAGATCCTGTTAATCCGAAGCCGATTCGGCGGCCGGTTAAAGACGGTTCCACAGTTTACAATCCCCTTTCCTTTTTCCATTCACGCGCTGCATCGACAATGACGCGGCCCAGTATTTTTCCTGCTGTTTGCGGCGCCGTTTTTCCCGGTAAACTGAGCGCATGAATCGCTTGAACGCCCGCTTTTTTTGCCGCTTCAAAATCAGTGCCTCCCGGAAGTGAGGCAAGATCAATAATGAGACCTGTTTTGTTCATATGTTGAATCACTTCATCCGTGATAACAAGTGACGGCACTGTGTTAATGATGATGTCAGCTTGTTCCATATACGCATTGATTTCTTCCATATAAAACGGGTCAAGTCCCATTTCAACAGCGCGTGCAAATTTACCAGTCTCTCTCACTGCCGTTTTTACAAAAGCGCCTGCCTGCCTAAATAGCCGGGCAGTTGTCAAGCCGACGCGGCCAAAGCCAATGACCACGACATTCGAACGATGTATCGTAAATGGTGTATGCTGCATTGCCAGCAAAAGGGTCCCTTCCGCTGTCGGGATCGAATTATGAATCGCTACATCTTCACGGTCAAATAAAAAACAGATTTCCCGTTTTAGGATATTCGTTAGCTCCGGGGTGTGTATGCCGCTGATAATCATACACGTCTCAGTAAGAAGTGCTGCTATTTCTTTTGTCAAAACGAGCGGCCCGCCAGCGTACGAAGCTTCCACTTCTCCGCCTTTTTTCACACCGGAAACAGGCAAAATAAAAAGATCAATGGGGATGTTTTTCAGTTCGCTAACCTGGATATGATCTGCACCGTACACTTTTTCGCTTTTTTCAAATCCCACCATCCAAACACGATACCCGCTTTGCAGCAAAATACGGCTTATTTCCAACTGCCTGGCATCACCGCCGAATAAAACTGCGTTCATTTTCATCTCCTCCATTTGTGACGTGTTCTTTTTATTGTATGACCCGTTTATTTCCCTGTGCCTTTACCAGCGTATAAAAAAGAATCCGCAAAAAGCGGATTCCGTATTGTAGAAAAATAAAAATTTTTTACCTTAATATCCTTTTGCTTCTTTTTATACAAGCTGTTTTGACGGGATTTGACAAAGCGGCAGGCGCGCGGCTTCGCTTTCCATGGGGCAGGCGCTGAGCTCGTCCCATAGGAGTCTGCGCCGTGCGCCTGCCGCTAGTGCTTTAAACAAAACAATATCGTCTGGCAGTTCCCTATTTCTTCGCAGCAGCAATGGTGAAAAATACGCAGACATGTTCCTCGCGATTGTTCAATAAATACTGTATATAAAGTCTCGCGCTCACTTGCTGCTTTTCTAAAACGCCTTGGGGAAGCCGTCCGGACGAAGACTCCTGCGGGATGCACAGTGAATCGGGAGATCCCGCAGGCGCAGCCGAGGAAGTTCCCGCACTGCCCGCGGAAAGCGAAGTCCGGACGGCTTCCCCTATTGGCTCCGGATAAAAAGCGGGGTCTTCACAAAAGACGCCTGTTGATTTGCTGTCGCCGACTTTGTCTACAGTCTCAAATCCGCAAAAAGCGGATTCAATTCACGGCTGATGTTGGCCATTTGCCGTCGGGGCTGATCAAGGAAGCGGAAAATGGTTTATCGAACAGCTGCTTCGCCAATTGGTCAACGCTTTCTTTCGTTACGCCGTCTATAAGTGACACAATTTCATCAAGGGAACGATGCCGCTTTAACAGCAGCTCGTTTTTCCCATTTCTGCTCATGCGGCTGTTTGTACTCTCCAGACTTAGCATTAAGCTGCCTTTTAGCTGCTCTTTACTGTTATGCAACTCTTTCTCTGTAAAGCCGTCTGCTTTCACAAGATCAATGGAGTTCATAATGGTTTCATACAATTCATCCAGCTGCTCGGCACCAGTCCCTCCATAAAACGTAATTAACCCGGTATCTTTATAGGACGAATGGTATGAATAAACGGAATAAGCAAGGCCCCGTTCTTCACGCACTTCCTGAAACAAACGGCTCGACATACTGCCGCCGATAATATTGTTCATCACAATTAAGCTGTATATATCCTTATCTCCAATCGAAAGACCTTCATAACCAAGGCATAAATGAGCTTGTTCTGTCTCTTTGGAGCGCGCTTTTTTTTCGTAATAAAAATCAGAAACGGCAGACATAGATGTCGCTTTACCGCCTGAATATGAACCGAAAAGCGCTTCTGCTTTACGGACAATGGTCTCATCGATGTTTCCGGCGATGGAAATAACGACGCGGTCCGGCGCATACATATTGTACATATACTCTTTTAAAGTATCGCGCGTAAAGGAAGCCAGTGTTTCTTCTGTTCCTAAAATGGGCAGTCCCAGCGGATGGTCCCCGTATGCAGCTCTGCTTAATAAGTCATGGACAATATCGTCCGGTGCATCTTCGTACATTTTAATTTCTTCATAAATGACATTTTTTTCTTTCTCCATTTCTTCTTCCTCAAACGTCGAATGAAAAAACATGTCAGCGAGCACGTTTAAAGCATGATCCGCATGATTATCAAGCACTTTTGCATAGTAGCATGTATATTCTTTTGACGTAAACGCATTGACTTGACCGCCGATGCTGTCAAAACTTTCCGCAATCTCTTTTGCACTTAACGACTTGGTACCTTTAAAAAACATATGTTCAAGAAAATGGGATATTCCATTCAGTTCCGGAGATTCATCCCTTGATCCGGTCGCTATCCAAATGCCGATTGCTGCCGAACGGACAGTGGAAATTTCCTCCGTTACAATGGTCACACCATTGTCGCATGTAAATCTTTTAATCAACGTAATCAAAGCCCCCTATTTCTGTTTCACCAGGATGTCTATTTACCAATATCAATGAATAACATTAACACAGGTCTGGCATTTATACCAGAAAAAAACACCAGTCTTTTACTCAAGACTGGTGTTTTTATGGCGTTATGGCTGCTTAGCTGCTTCTTCTTTTTCTTTTTGTTCTTTTATAACAGCTTTACGGGATACGTTTACACGTCCCTGATTATCAATGGCAATGACTTTAACAAGGAACTCATCGCCCATCTTCACCACATCTTCCACTTTGGCAACGCGTTCTTCTGCGAGTTCCGAAATGTGGACAAGTCCGTCTTTTCCTTTAAACAATTCGACAAACGCTCCGAATTTTTCAATTCGTTTCACTTTCCCCATGTAAAGTTCGCCGACCTGCACTTCACGGACAATATCTTCAATGATTTTCTTCGCGCGTTCGTTGTCCTCTTGATTGACGGACGAAATAAAGACCGTTCCATCCTGTTCAATATCAATCTTAACGCCTGTTTCTTCAATGATTTTATTGATCTGCTTTCCGCTCGGCCCGATGACATCGCGGATTTTGTCCGGGTTAATCGTCATGGTGATGATTTTCGGTGCATACGCGGATAATTCCGTACGCGGCTTATCAATAACGGACAGCATATGCTCTAAAATATGCATTCTTCCTTCTTTTGCCTGTTGCAGCGCTTCTTCTAAAATTTGACGGCTTAATCCCTCAATTTTAATATCCATTTGAAGAGCGGTTACACCTTTAGCTGTACCGGCCACTTTAAAGTCCATGTCGCCAAGGTGATCTTCCATTCCTTGAATGTCACTGAGAATGGTGTAGTGATCTCCCGACTTCACAAGACCCATCGCGATACCTGCAACCGGTGCTTTAATCGGCACCCCTGCATCCATCATCGCCATCGTACTGGCACAAATGCTTGCCTGCGAAGATGAACCGTTTGATTCAAGCACTTCTGACACAAGACGAATCGTATATGGGAAATCTTTCTCATCCGGAATGATGGGATCAAGCGCACGTTCACCAAGTGCACCGTGGCCGATTTCACGGCGTCCCGGCGCGCGAAGCGGTCTTGTTTCCCCTACGCTGAATGAAGGAAAGTTGTAATGGTGCATAAAACGCTTTGACTCTTCTACACCAAGCCCATCCAAAATTTGAACGTCACCAAGCGCGCCAAGTGTCGCAATGCTGAGCACCTGTGTCTGACCGCGCGTAAACATTGCAGAACCGTGCGTGCGCGGCAGCAAGGTTGTTTCCGAGGCAAGCGGACGGATTTCATTGATTTTACGGCCGTCCGGACGGATTTTTTCAACTGTAATTAAACGGCGGACTTCCTCTTTAACAATTTTATCCAATATTTCAGACGCTTCCCGAAGAGACTCTTCGCTGCCTTCTGCTTCAAGCGCTGCTTTGACAGAATTTTTGACTTCTGTAATCGCTTCGTCACGCGCATGCTTTTCAGCTGTTTGAATGGCTTTAATCATATCGCTTTCACACATTGTACGGATTTTCGCTTCAAGTTCTTTGTCATGTTCATACAATTCAACTTCGCGTTTTTCTTTTCCGCATTTTTCTACAATGTCTTCCTGGAAAGCAATGAGTCGTTTAATTTCTTCGTGACCAAACATGATCGCTTCAAGCATCACTTCTTCAGGCACCTCTTTGGCACCCGCTTCCACCATGTTAATGGCCTCTTTCGTACCGGCAACCGTCAAATCGATATCGCTTTGCTCCGCCTGTTCAACAGTAGGGTTAATCACGAATTCACCATTAATACGGCCGACCTGCACGCCGGCAATCGGTCCTTCAAACGGAATATCCGATATTGAAAGAGCGAGTGATGAACCGAACATCGCTGCCACTTCAGAAGAGCAGTTTTGATCGACACTCATCACCATGCTGATCACTTGGATTTCGTTGCGGAAACCATCCGGAAACAGCGGGCGGATCGGCCGGTCAATTAAACGGCTCGCCAATGTCGCTTTTTCACTCGGACGTCCTTCCCGTTTAATAAATCCGCCGGGAATTTTACCGACAGCGTATAGTCGCTCTTCATAGTTTACAGTTAAAGGAAAGAAATCGACTGCTTTTGGTTCTTTTGAGGCTGTTGCAGAGCTTAATACAACGGTATCGCCGTAGCGAATCAACGCTGAACCATTGGCCTGCTTAGCGATTTGTCCGACTTCAACAGTCAGCTTACGCCCTGCCCAATCCATGGAAAATGTTTGTTTTCCCTGCTCCATTTATTTGCACCTCTCTTATTTAAAAAACGTTTTTTTCCTAACAAAAAAGCGGGAAAAATCCCGCTTTATCGTGAATTATCGGCGCAAACCAAGTTTTTGTATCAACTCGCGGTAACGTTGAACATCCTTGTTGCGAAGGTATGAAAGCAAGTTACGGCGGCGGCCGACCATTTTCAAAAGACCGCGACGTGAATGATGGTCTTTTTTATGTGTGCGTAAATGATCATTCAAAGTGTTGATTTGTTCAGTCAATACAGCGATTTGCACTTCTGGAGATCCAGTATCGCTTTCGTGTGTTCTGTACTCCTGAATGAGTTGGTTTTTGCGTTCTTGTGATAATGCCATGTGTAGTTCCTCCTTTAAATTGTTTCATCCCCGTCAGCCGAGCATGCGTTGGAGACTCGCTATGCCAAGCAGCGGTTCAAAATGTCAAGCAATGAATATTATACGAAACTTAGCTGTTTTCGTCAAGGCGCTTCTTGTCGAAGAAGCGTATCGCCGACTGCTTATCTTTTTCAATTTGAGCGGACAATTCTTCAATTCCGTTAAATTTTTGTTCACCGCGGAGACGAATGTACCAGTCTACATCCACTTCTTCTCCATAAATATCTCCACTATACTGAAAAATATGCACTTCAATAGATAAAACTGGCTTGTCCGGGCTTTTAAATGTTGGCCGGTAGCCTACATTACATACCCCTTCGCGCCATTCATTCTGGACGCGCATTTTTACCGCATACACGCCTGTAAGCGGCAAAAAGTATGAATCGTCCGGTTCGATATTCGCGGTTGGAAAGCCCATTTTCCGGCCTCGTTTATCGCCGTGAATAACCGTGCCGCGCATCCGGTACGGGCGTCCCAGCAAATCGGATGCATCGCGTACAAGACCGCTCGAAAGTAATTCACGCACTTTTGTCGAGCTTACTTTTTCCTCCTCCAAGTCCAGTTTTTTAACGGTGGTATACTCAAACTGTCCACGCGAATGGAATCGAATGGTTTCCATCGTTCCTTTGCCGAGACGGCCGTACGTATAGTCAAATCCGGCAATGACGTGCCGCACATTTAATCCGATGATGTACTCATCGATAAACTGCTGAGGCTCCAAAGCCGCAAAATCGGATGTAAACCGGACAATAAATAAATAATCAACACCAAGCTCTTCAATCAGCCGTTTTTTTTCTTCAAGCGGTGTAATGTGGCGTATATGCCGGTGTTTCTGTCCCAGAACGACAGACGGATGAGGATCAAACGTCATGACAGCGCTCTTCCAGCCATGCTGGTCCGCGATTTGTTTGGCTGTGCGAATGACCTTTTGATGACCTTTATGCACACCGTCAAAAAAACCGAGTGCAAGCGCCATTGGCTGAAACTCGTCTGTCTTCTTTTCATGGGGATGACGAAGCATTATTGTTTCCATTTGTTGACACCTGGCTTTCTTTCAATCAGGCATTACTTTAACCGGCTTTATTTTTCCGTCTTTTTCAGGATGAAACTGGTAAATGGCCAGCAGCTCTCCATTCCAAAAAACCGCTGCTTCCTCTTCTCCATCCGGCCATTCAGCGGGCACCGGCAGTACTGCTCCATTTTTTATCGTTACTGCTACTGTATCATTTACGTCCCACTTCGGCAAATGAGAAACCGCGGTGGCAGCCGGTTTTAAGACATCTTCCGGCTCACTTTCGGCAAGTTCTGACAAGGTCACACAGTCATTTTCTCCAAATCCGCCCGAGCTTGTGCGGACAAGCTTCGACATGTGCGCTGGATAGCCAAGTTTTTCACCGATCATCACCGCCAGCGTTCGGATGTATGTCCCTTTGCCGCAGGCCACACGAATAGAAAAACTAGCTGTGTCCTCGTTTTGTTTCATATCACTAATCAATTCGATTTGATGAATGGTTACCATTCTGGATGGACGCTCCACCACCTGGCCTGCGCGGGCATATTCATAAAGCCGCCTGCCGTTTACTTTTACTGCAGAATACATCGGCGGGGTCTGTTCAATTTGTCCGGTCAGCTGAGACAAGACTGTTAACAGCTCTTCTTTTGTCAATGAAGCATCCACTTTTTTTGTTTCAATGACTGAACCTGATGCATCTTCCGTTTCCGTTGACACGCCGATTGTGACTTGCGCTTCATATGTTTTGCCGCTGTCCGTTATGTATTCAGCAAGACGTGTTGCTTTTCCGATACACAGCGGGAGTACGCCTTCCACATCCGGGTCCAGCGTGCCGGTGTGGCCGACTTTTTTTGTGTTCAATATTTTTCGTACTTTAAAAACGCAGTCATGCGATGTCATGCCTTTTTCTTTCCAAAGCGGTAAAATTCCGTTCAATTTTTTTCGCCTCCAAGTCTCCAGGTTCATAAAAAAGACGCCAGACAAGCAGCAGACCGGGTCCGCTGCTGTCATGGCGTCTTATTTTTCTTAGGACGGATCGTTTGAATCGCTGATTTCTCTTAAAAGTGAATCAATCCGGTTGCCGTATGCAACCGATTCATCAAATTCAAACATGAGCTCCGGTGTTTTCCGAAGGCGGATTCGCTGGCCGAGTTCAGAACGGATAAAACCTTTCGCTTTCGCAAGTGCTTTTAACGTTCCATCGCGCTCTTCTTCCCCGCCAAGCACCGTAATATACACCGTTGCCTGCTGCAGGTCGCCGGTTACTTCCACATCTGTCACGGTCAAAAAACCGATGCGCGGATCTTTTACTTTCCGGCTCAAAATATCTGTCAATTCTTTTTTCATCTGTTCTGCGACACGATTAGAACGCATTGTCATGTGTATCACCCCTTAAAACGGAAGGTTATTTGCGCTCGATTTCCTGTTCGATGAACGCTTCAATAATATCTCCTTCTTTGACATCATTGAAACCGCGAATCGTAATTCCGCACTCATAGCCTTGCGCCACTTCTTTTGCATCATCTTTAAAACGTTTCAGCGCATCGACTTCGCCTTCAAAAATGACGATGCCGTCACGGATTAACCGCACGCCCGAATCTCGAGTAATTTTGCCTTCTGTTACATAGCTTCCGGCAATGGTACCGATTTTAGATACTTTAAATGTTTGACGCACTTCTGCCTGGCCAATAATTTTTTCTTCAAATTCCGGATCAAGCATTCCTTTCATCGCCGCTTCGATCTCTTCGATCACTTTATAAATAATGCGGTGCAAGCGAACTTCTACATCTTCGGCTTCAGCTGTACGCTTCGCATTGACATCCGGACGAACGTTAAATCCGATGACAATCGCATTGGATGCGGAGGCGAGAATAATGTCTGATTCTGTAATGGCACCGGCACCGGTATGGATAATTTTCACGTTGACGCCTTCAACTTCAATTTTTTGAAGAGCTGCCGCTACCGCTTCGACAGAACCTTGAACATCTGCTTTTAAAACGATATTCAAGTCTTTCATTTCACCTTGTTTCATATGTTCAAACAAATTATCAAGGCTTACTTTTGTTTTCTCGCTGCGCTGTGCCTGAAGAGCCTCCTGTGCACGTGACTCACCGATTTGACGGGCTGTTTTCTCGTCTTCAAACACGACAAAACGATCTCCGGCAAGCGGGACATCATTCAAGCCGGTAATTTCCACCGGTGTGGACGGGCCTGCTGATTTCACGCGGCGCCCAACATCATTGACCATCGCACGAACGCGGCCGAATGTGTTGCCGACTACGATTGGATCGCCGACATGTAACGTTCCGTTTTGAACAAGGAGCGTCGCAACCGAACCACGGCCTTTATCTAGTTCTGCTTCGATGACTGTTCCCATTGCCCGGCGGGTCGGATCTGCTTTCAATTCTTCTACTTCTGCTACAAGCAGGATCATTTCAAGCAATGTATCAATTCCTTCACCTTGCTTAGCGGAAAGAGGGACAAAAATCGTTTCCCCGCCCCATGCTTCCGGTACGAGGCCGTGCTCTGTCAATTCTTGCATCACGCGGTCCGGGTTGGCAGCCGGTTTATCGATTTTATTCACAGCCACAATGATCGGCACTTCCGCCGCTTTCGCGTGGTTGATTGCCTCAACCGTCTGCGGCATAACACCATCATCCGCTGCGACAACCAGAATGGTAATATCCGTTACTTTTGCACCGCGGGCGCGCATCGTTGTAAATGCAGCATGTCCCGGTGTATCAAGGAACGTGATTTTCTTGCCGTTTGTTTCCGCCTGGTAGGCACCGATGTGCTGCGTAATACCGCCTGCTTCACCTTCCGTCACTTTCGTATTGCGGATGGAATCAAGAAGGGTTGTTTTGCCATGGTCAACGTGTCCCATAATTGTGACAACAGCAGGACGCTCAACGGCCTTCTCTTCTGCATCCTCTTCTTCAAAGTACGTTTCAAGATCCGCTTTGTCGATTAAAATTTCTTCTTCCACTTCTACATTAAACTCACTTGCTACAAGTTCGATGGCATCTTTATCAAGCTCTTGGTTAATGGTGGCCATGACGCCCAGCATAAACAACTTTTTAATAACTTCCGATGGTTCGACATTCATTTTCTTTGCAAGTTCGGCTACCGTCAGTGAACCCGAGAAAACAATTTTTTCCGGAATCTCTTTCTTTTTCACCGGCATCGGCGGTTTCGGTGATCCGCTGCGCTGCCCGCCTGAACGGCCTTTTCCGCGTGGTCCGCCATTTATGCCGCGCTGCCCTGGTTTTGAACCGCCGCGTGCACCGCCCCCTTGCTTTTGCTGTGCGCCCGGTTTTGATCCGGTTGGTTTTGGTTTCGCCGGTCCGCGGTTTTGCGCCGGCTTGTTTGCTGATTTATTCGCTGATTGTTGGTTATTTGATTTATTATCCAAGATTGAATAGCCTCCTTGTCATGACCATCTTTTGTAAATGGTCATTCCCCATCGATAAGCGTCTTCAGCTTTTTCGCGAATCCGGTATCCGTTACGGCCACTACGACACGCGCCTCTTTGCCGATCGCCTGACCCAGTGCCGCGCGATCCTGTACACGACTGACCGGTACGCTGTAAAAAGCCGCCTTATCGGTAATTTTCTTTTCTGTATTGCGGGATGCATCCTCTGATAAAATCACGAGTTTTGCATTGCCGCGCTGAATTTCTTTCACCGTTAATTCTTCACCGGAAATAATTTTACCGGCCCGGTTTGCAAGTCCCAAAAAGGATGTCCACTTTGACACGGTCATGTTATTTTTCGTCCTTTATGATGAAATCAAGCAGTTCATCGTAAATGGATGGCGGAACTTCCGCGCTGAGCTGCCGTGCAAGAACATTCTTTTTCTTCGCCGCTTCAACGGCTTCCCTCGTTTTGGACACGTATGTACCGCGTCCCGATTTTTTACCTGTCGGATCCACAGATACTTCTCCTTCTTTTGAACGGACAATACGGATCATTTCTTTTTTCGGTTTCATTTCTCCCGTTGCCGCACATTTGCGGAGCGGAATTTTTTTCGGTACAGGCATTGCTGTTCCTCCTTATTCGATTTCTTCGGAAAAGAAATCTTCAAGGTTGTCGTTAGCAGATTCAAACTCGTCTTCCTCGGCCGGCACCTTGCTGTTCCCAGACGGATAGATCCCTGCTGCACGGGCATCTGATTCACTTTTAATATCAATTTTCCACCCGGTTAATTTCGCCGCAAGACGTGCGTTTTGACCGCGTTTTCCGATCGCAAGGGATAATTGATAGTCCGGCACGATCACCGTTGTTGCTTTATTCTCCTCATCAACGCTTACCTCCACCACTTTCGCCGGGCTGAGCGCATTTGCAACGAATACAACGGGATCCTCTGACCATTTCACAATGTCAATTTTTTCCCCTTTTAATTCATTTACGATCGCCTGCACGCGGTTTCCTTTCGGGCCTACACATGCGCCGACCGGGTCCACTTCCGGATTTTCCGCATGAACAGAGATCTTAGAGCGGTCGCCTGCTTCACGTGAGACGGAACGGATTTCAACCGTGCCGTCAAAAATTTCCGGCACTTCAATTTCAAATAGACGCTTTAAAAGACCAGGGTGTGTACGTGACACAAAAATTTGCGGCCCTTTTGTTGTCCGCTCCACTTTCGTGATAAACACTTTAATGCGGTCATGAGGCTTGTACGTTTCATTTGGCATTTGCTCTGACTGCGGCAAAAGTGCTTCAATTTTACCGAGGCTGACATAAATAAACCGGGCATCCTGACGCTGGACGATTCCGGTCATGATGTCTTCTTCCCGGTCGATAAACTCGGAATAAATAATGCCCCGCTCCGCTTCCCGTACTCGCTGTGTGACAACCTGCTTCGCCGCCTGCGCTGCAATGCGGCCGAAATCTTTCGGTGTTACTTCCATTTCAACAATATCGCCGATTTCATAAGCCGGGTTAATTAACGCGGCATCCGGAGCAGCGATTTCAAGGCGTGAATCAAACACTTCCTCAACAACTTCTTTGCGGGCAAATACGCGCATCGATCCGCCTTCAAGGTTTAAATCAACCCGTACATTTTGCGCTTGGTTAAAGTTACGTTTATAGGCGGAAACAAGTGCCGCTTCAATTGCATCAATCAATAAATTTCGTTCGATGCCTTTTTCTTTTTCAAGATAAGTGAGGGCATCATATAGCTCTGAGCTCATTGGCCAAAAAGCCTCCTTACATATATATCTTATTATATTTTTTTAAAACGAGACAGCTAAACGGGCTTTTGCCACTTTGGAAAGCGGGACAGTCAGCTGTTTTTTACGTGTTTTTACCGCATATTCAATGGTCAATTCCTCTCCTTCAAAGGAGAGAAGCGTTCCTTCATATGTTTTTTCTCCGTCGATCGGTTCATACAGTTTTACGTTTACGTATTTACCGACAGCGCGTTCGAAGTCCTCTGTTTTTTTAAGCGGCCGTTCAGCGCCGGGTGACGATACTTCAAGAAAATAATTGTGCGGAATCGGATCTGGATCAAGCGCATCTAATTTCTCGCTCAAACGCTCGCTGACAACGGCGCATTCTTCAATATCAATGCCGTTTTCTTTGTCGATATACAAGCGAAGAAACCAGTTCTTTCCTTCTTTTACGTATTCGATTTCTACAAGTTCCAGATTCAGTTCTTCAATGATCGGTACAGCTATTTTTTCGACCGTTTCAATGATTTTACTCATATTTTATCCTCCCGCATGAAAAAATTTGTTTCGGAACATCCCCGCAACAAACACGAAAGAGTGGGGGCGGCCCACTCTTTCGAAGAGAGTTATCATGCAATTTCCATCTTTAAAGATACCATAAATGGGCCCTTTTTGCAAACAGCACATTAGAATAACGACAGCTGATTCTGGTCAGGCAGTGCATCGAGGCAGCCCATTTTCTCCAAATACTCCATAATCGTTTTTGATACTTTTCCTCGCTGCTGCAGGTCTTCTTTCGATAAAAATTCGCCGTCGGCTCTCGCAGCAACTATATTTTTCGCCGCATTTGTCCCAAGACCCGGAAGTGCATTAAACGGCGGGATAAGTGAATCTCCATCGATAATGAATTCATCCGCGCTTGAGCGGTATAAATCGACTTTTTTGAATGTGAAGCCGCGCTCCACCATTTCAAGTGCCAGTTCAAGCACCGTCATTAAGTTCTTTTCTTTCGGTGAAGCGTCAAGTCCTTTTGCATTAATTTCCTGAAGCAATGATTTAATCGCCGCTGATCCTCTTGACATGACATCAATATCAAAATCTTCGGCCCGCACTGTAAAATAGGCTGCGTAATACAAAAGCGGAAGATGTACTTTAAAGTAGGCAATCCGAACCGCCATTAACACGTAAGCAGCCGCATGGGCTTTCGGGAACATGTATTTAATCTTTTTACAGGAATCAATATACCATTCAGGCACTTCATTTTTGCGCATTTCCTCTTCCATTTCGTCAGTGAGCCCTTTCCCTTTACGAACAGACTCCATAATTTTAAACGCGAACGCCGGATCAAGTCCCTGGTAGATTAAATACACCATAATGTCATCCCGGCAGCCGATGACGTCCGAAAGCTCGCAAATACCGTTTTGAATAAGCTCCTGCGCATTCCCAAGCCATACGTCCGTTCCATGGGAAAGACCGGAAATCTGGACAAGCTCAGAAAACGTTGTCGGTTTCGTTTCTTCAAGCATCTGCCGGACAAATCGTGTACCGAATTCCGGAATGCCTAATGTACCCGTTTTACACATGATCTGTTCTTCCGTAACCCCAAGTGATTCTGTCCCGCTGAAAATTTTCATGACTTCCGGATCGTCAGTCGGAATCGTTTTCGGATCAATGCCGGACAAATCCTGTAGCATCCGGATCACTGTCGGATCGTCGTGTCCGAGAATATCAAGCTTCAGCAAGTTATCATGGATGGAGTGGAAATCAAAGTGAGTCGTTTTCCATTCCGATTTGTCGGAATCGGCCGGGTATTGAATCGGTGAAAAATCGTATATATCCATGTAATTCGGTACAACGATAATGCCGCCCGGGTGCTGGCCTGTTGTTCTCTTTACTCCGGTGCAGCCCGAAACAAGACGGTCCACCTCAGCACTTCGATATTGCTTCGTATACTCTTCCGCATATTTTTTTACGTAGCCATAGGCCGTTTTTTCCGCCACTGTGCCGATTGTCCCGGCTCTGAATACATAGTCTTCACCAAACAATTCTTTCGTATAGTTGTGCGCGCGGGGCTGATATTCTCCGGAGAAGTATGACGATAGGTAAGCCTTTGAAATCATCTCCAGCTTTTCCCCCGTCCCACACCATACGTGACCCTTTCGGTGTCATACGGCGTTCCATCGTTAACATTGTCGAAGTTTATAAACTAAGTTTTGGATTTCCTACTTCCGTTCTTAGCTTATTTAATTTGTTTAAAGCTTTCTTTTCAAACCTAGCTAACACTTTTTTGTAATCTTTATTTGCAAGTGGGTCTTTATTGTGGATTAACATATGATATTTCTTGTTCATAATAATCAAATTATCATAGTTATCATTACCGCCTTGGGCTGTTGGTTTAATATGGTGGCATATAGCTATTATGAGGAGTCAGTCGTTCCCCTGTAATGCCACAGCACCTTTTTTGAGCAACATATTTACTTAAGCGGTTGTTTTCATATAAAACACTTTTTGCTTTATATATTCCTTTACGAAACATTTCGATTTCACGTACGGACACATATGTTAATTCTTTATGGATGGATTTCCTATCTTTTTCACAATAAATTGTGAATCCAGGTTTCCTTTGTCCTCGAATATCATGTCGTATAGCTTCAATCGGATAAACGAGCAACCCATTGCTTTTAAATCTTGGACAATTGTAATCTCCATAGAACTTATCAATGACATTGTTCGTTTCCTTTGTATAAACAAAGACGTTTCTAAACATCAATGATTTTATATTCGGATGAACTTTATGTCTTATCTCATTAAATTCTTGAGAAATTCTCGTTGCAACTTTGTAATAGTTGTGCAAACCAAGAATGTTCGAATTAAAATTCATCACTTTCTCTGGAGTGGGACTTTTCCTCATCTTAACGAGTTGGTGGCGAATAACACCTAGTACCTTCTCTTTTGCCTTCGAGTCCATCTTTGAGTTTACGATATAACCTGTTTTGGCATTTCCTTTTTGAACCGCTCTAAACCGAATTCCTAAAAAGTCTGTTCCGTTTTTTCGTAAGTTTGTGATTTTACTCTTTTCTTCACTGATTTCAAGTCCTAGCCTTTCTTTGAGCCAATTCTCTACCGCTATTTTAATCTTTCTAGCATTGTCGTAGGAGTTTGTGAAGATTTTAAAGTCATCCGCATACCTTACGAGATACATTGGTTTCAACTTTGTCTTTTTAAGTGCATCCGTTTTATTGCGTTTCAATTTATAAGGCACTCTTGCCGCTTTGTTTCCCATTGGTTTGACACCCACCAGTCAAGTTCATTTAAGACAACATTGGCTAGTAATGGGGATAATATACCGCCTTGAGGAGTCCCTTTAACAGGAATACCTTCACCCTCAACTTCCGCCTTTAGCATTTTTTTGATGATAGATAACACTCTTTTGTCCCTTATTCCAATTGTCCATAGCTGCCTCATAAGCTTTTTATGATTAACGTTATCAAAGAAACCTTTAATATCTACATCCACTACGAAGTGCTGATGACTGTGATTGACCATATGGTAACACCTTGCTAAAGCATCATGAGTGCTTCGTTTTGGTCGAAACCCATAGCTTTGCGGGTGAAATTTCCCTTCAACAATTGGCTCCAAAACTTGCAGGAACATTTGTTGTATTAATCGGTCCTCAATCGTTGGAATCCCTAAGGGTCGCATTTTTCCGTTCGGCTTAGGGATAAGTACACGTCTGACTGCATGTGGCATGTAGTTTTCTAATCTCTTTTTCGTTAATCTGATTAGCTTGTTGGCATCCATTTTATTAAGATGTTTTATTGTGTGTCCGTTGGTGCCTTTCGTTTTACTTCCAGTGTTGCTTTTTAAGTTTCGAAAGGCTAACCGAATGTTTCCTTCAGAAATAATAAGCTCATAAATGTTTTTAAAATATCGACCCTTTTTACTTTCCTCATAAAGATTATCAAAAGTTGACTGTAAGCCGAAGTATTCGTTGTTTCTTAGTTTTTGAATCATTAAGTCAGCCAACTAATCACTTCCTTATGAAGTTTTCGTTTCTCTTTAGTCATACACGAATCTGACTTTTGTAGGTTTTGTTTCGACGTTAACGACTTGTGCCCTTCCCTCTGAAATATTTTATCCTCCGACTTATTGGTTATTCAGTCATCTCTGGCATTTCAGTAAACGGTACTACGGCACTACTGCCACTCCCGTAAAATGTGTTATAGCAATTCGCCTTTCCACATACCATCGTCATCGAAGTGCAACCTTCTCTTATGTCAGGAGCTTCACACGTTCCACTATTCCTATCTTTACATCATTCCCTTAGGTTCCCCCTAAATTCCGCTGAGCTTGACTATGCCTGTAACACAGTATGGATTTTCATAACCAAACGCTTACTCATCCACACTCAGAAGTCCTCATTGGACCCCGCAACATTTCTGCTGCGTGATATTCACGAAAAGTCAGTCGAGGGTTCGTCCCAGTGATTCTACTGATTCTAACCATAGGAATTTTATAGACACCAGACCTATCGTTCACAGAAAGCTTATGCTCCCCTTTCCTCGTCTTAAACGTTAGGGTGAACTTCAGCCTACTTTAACGGGCTTCAAACGATGTTGATGTTTGCAATATCACTATCGCTTGCCGTAGCTTCAGTGAGTGTGTTTCAGGGCGTTACTCCATCATTCCACACTTCGGAATAGCAGTTCTCCTAGCTTTAGCTAGTGCTTAACCTTTTCAGTTAAGAACGTGTCGCACTCAAGTCAATATCCGGTACTTTATCTCCTTTAAAGCCAAGGAACGTTTCAAACGGAATATCATGGCCGTCTTTTTTATATGGAATGCCGCAGTCGGGGCAGTCTTTGTCTTCAAGGTCAAAACCTGAACCTACGGAACCATCATCAAAAAACTCGGATTTTTTACATTTTGGGCAGACATAGTGCGGCGGGAGCGGATTGACTTCCGTAATTTCCGTCATTGTTGCCACAAATGATGAGCCGACTGATCCCCGGGAACCGACTAAATAGCCGTCATCAAGCGATTTTTTTACAAGCTTATGCGAAATGAGATATATAACCGCGAACCCATGCCCGATAATACTTTTCAACTCTTTTTCAAGACGGGCTTCCACGATTTCCGGTAAATTCTCCCCATAAATGCTTCTGGCCATACTGTAACTCATTTCACGCATCTCTTCATCAGCGCCTTCAATTTTGGGCGTGTATAAATCATCTTTGATTGGCTTTACTTCTTCGATCATGTCAGCGATTTTATTCGAATTTTCCACGACAATTTCATGTGCTGTTTCTTCCCCAAGAAACGAAAAAGCATCAAGCATTTCGTCCGTTGTCCGAAAGTGAACGTCCGGTAAAGTCTGGCGGTTCAGCGGGTTCGCACCGCCCATAGAGGAAATAAGAATGTGACGGTACACCTTATCTTCTTTGTTTAAGTAATGCACATTTCCCGTTGCGACAACGAGCTTCTCCTGTTCCCTGCCAAGCTGGATAATGTTTTGAATGATGTCTTCCAGCCCGGCTTCATCCTTGACAAGATCCATTTCAATCAGCGGCGCATTCACCTGTTTTGGCTGCACTTCTAGATAATCGTAAAATTGGGCCGCTTGACGCGCTTCCTCCATCCCTTTTTGCATCATGGCTTCAAACACTTCACCTTTGTTGCAGCCAGACCCAATCAATAGACCGTTCCGGTGTTTTTGCAAAACAGAACGCGGAATACGCGGCACCCGGTAAAAATAATTAATATGAGACAGCGAAACAAGCTTAAATAAGTTTTTTAAGCCTTCCGCATTTTGAGCAAGAATGGTGCAATGATAAGGACGCGCCCGTTTGTACGCGCCGCCTTCACCCATATAATTATTGAACTCATTATGTTTCTTTATGCCCTTCTCATCGGCTTCCTTCAACAGTTTGAATAAAATATAGCCGGTCGCTTCGGCATCATAAATAGCCCTGTGATGCTGCGTTAATTCGACATCAAATTTTTTCGCAAGCGTATTGAGCCGATGATTCTTCATGTCCGGATACAAAAGACGGGCCAATTCCAGCGTATCAATAACCGGGTTGTCCGTTCGGCCAAGGCCGTATTTCTGATAACCGGTTTGAATAAAGCCCATATCAAACGACGCGTTATGGGCCACTAAAATCGCATCGCCGCACCATTCTTTGAAATCCCGCAGCGCGACGTCTACATCCGGCGCATCCTTGACCATTTCATCGGTAATCCCCGTTAATTCAATCGTCGTCGCGGAAAGGGGATGATGCGGGTTGGCAAACCGTTCAAAACGGTCGATAATGTCTCCATCTTTTATCTTGACTGCTGCAAGCTCAATAATGGTGTCATATACAGCGGAAAGACCCGTTGTCTCCACGTCAAAAACGACAAACGTATCCGAAGCCAATTCCCGGTCTGCATCTCCATAGGCAATTGGAACACCGTCATCGACCAAATTCGCTTCCATTCCGTATAAAATTTTTATGCCGTTCTTTTTGCCGGCACTGTACGCTTCCGGAAACGACTGGGCGACCGCATGATCCGTAATGGCGATTGCTGAATGTCCCCACTTTTTCGCCTGGCTGACAAGTGTGCTGACCGATGTGACCGCATCCATTTGGCTCATAGGTGAATGAAGGTGAAGCTCTACCCGTTTTTTCTCTGCCGTATCTTCACGCGACGGCGGACGGATTTCGTTTATATCATTTGCGATCATGACGAGGTCACGCACAAATGTGTCGTTTTGAACTGAACCCCTTACGCGCACCCACATGCCTTTTTTGATGCGGTTAAACATCGCCGCATCTTCTTTGTCGCGGGAAAACATTTTGACCATTAATGAATCTGTATAATCCGTTATTTTAAACGTCAGCAGCGTGCGGCCGCTGCGAAGTTCTTTTGTTTCCGCATCAAAAATATAACCTTCAGACGCAATGCGGCGTTCTTCATCAATAATTTCTTCAAGCCGTTTAAACTCACTGTCAGGCTTAATGGTATACCCAATTGTGACAGGCCCGGAGTCTTCTGCAGCGCCATCCTCCTGCTCTTTCACACGATTTTGCATATCGATAACGGCCTGTCTTGCCCGTTCCGCATCCTCTTTTCGCTTTTCTTCAAGAAATTTCTCGTACTCTTCGTTTTGCGCATTCTCGGTTACCTGAACATCAAATGTGAGCGGTGGAAAGCCAAGACTTTCATAGATGTCACAAAGACGGCGTCCATATTTATTTTTCAGCGCCATCCCTTCCATTTCATTTTGCGTACGAAAGATTAACTTCGTACCGGACACAACTGGCTTTTGATTGTTTAACGCAGCGAGAAGCGGCGGCGCAATGCCATCAAGTTGACGGATACAGTAAGGCCAGTAGTCGGTAATGTGCTCCGGTGTGCAGGAACGTTCGTTAATGTCGATTGAAAATGTGACTGCTGCAAAAGAAGAGAATGTGTTTGTCAGCGCATCCGCAAAACGCATTAATATACCGCATGGGATAAGTGCCGGTGCGGAAAAAACGAAATGCCATTTCCTCTCCTGTTTCAGGACGGTCAATTTTTTTATTTCCGTCTCATCAAAATGACGGACGACCGCATCTTCTGTTAAACGAAGCTGTTCGAGCAAGATCAAAAATCGGCTCCGGCCGCTGGATGAATCTCCATTCATGTTTTTTCCCCCTTACGTAGAAAAGGATGAGCGGCAAATGCCGGTCATCCTTCTCGGTTTAAAGTGAAGCCTGCAGCTCACGAATGACGTTGACAACATTTTCGATTGTCGATTCAACCACGTCACCCGTTTTACGTACTTTTATTTCCACAATGCCTTCTGCCGCTTTTTTACCGGCTGTAACACGGACCGGCAAACCAATCAAATCGGAGTCGGCAAATTTGACGCCGGCGCGCTCAGCACGGTCATCCATTAATACACTCAATCCCGACTGACGAATGGCATCATAAAGAGTCTCCGCCGCTTCCATTTGCGCTTCGTCTTTCACATTGACCGGAATAAGGTGAACATCAAATGGCGCAATGTCAGCCGGCCAGACAAATCCTTTTTCATCATTAAACTGCTCGGCAATCGCAGCGACAATGCGCGATACCCCAATTCCGTAACAGCCCATGATCATGGGCTGTGTGCGTCCATTTTCATCCAGGTATACCGCATTCATCGCTTCACTATAGCGTGTTCCGAGTTTAAAAATATGCCCCACTTCAATACCTTTAGCAAACTGAATCACACCTTGTCCATCCGGTGATGGGTCCCCTTCTAAAATGAAACGAAGGTCGGCAAATTCAGATACGTTGAAATCGCGGTCCATATTCGCATTGACATAATGCCAGCCATCTTCATTCGCTCCGCAGACGATGTTTGCGATCGACTGAACCGCATTATCGGCAATAATTTTCACATCTGACGGCAGTCCCACCGGACCGAGTGAGCCGAATGATGCGCCAAATAAAGCGGATGCTTCCTCCTCAGATGCCATTTCTACTGTAACGGCATTCAACAGGTTTTTCAATTTGATATCATTAATTTCATGATCACCGCGGGCCAGCACCACAACCATTTCTTCGTCCGCTTTAAAAACAAGCGTTTTAATGCATTGTTCAGCCGGTACGTTTAAAAACGCGGCAACCGCTTCGATTGTTTTCGCATCCGGTGTTTCAACCTTTTCAAGCGGTTTTTGCTCATCTGTACTTTTTTCATAAACGGTGACAACTGGAGCCATTTCAACGTTCGCCGCATAACTTGATGTATCTGAATAGGCAATAGTGTCTTCGCCAATTTCGGATAAAACCATAAATTCATGCGTATCTTTCCCGCCCATTGCCCCTGAATCGGCAATAACTGCCCGGAAATTCAATCCGCACCGGCGGAACACATTTGAATACGCCTCAAATAGACGGTCATACACTTCATCTAAACTTTCCTGAGAAGAATGGAAAGAATACGCATCTTTCATCACAAATTCCCGGCCCCGAAGCAAACCGAAACGCGGCCGCTTTTCATCGCGGAATTTTGTTTGAATTTGATACAATGTCAGCGGCAGGCGTTTATATGATTTCACTTCATCCCGAACGAGTGCCGTAATGACTTCTTCATGTGTGGCGCCGAGTGCGAATTCACGTGAATGACGGTCTTTCAAGCGCATCAATTCCGGACCGTAAGTTTGCCAGCGGCCGGATTCCTGCCAGAGTTCTGCCTGCTGTAATGCCGGCATTAACAATTCAACTGCTCCGGCATCGTCCATTTCTTCACGGACGATGTCTTCCACTTTGCGGAGCATTTTCTTCCCGAGCGGCAAGTAGCTGTACACACCGCTCGCATTTTGCCGTATAAAGCCGGCGCGGAGAAGGAGCTGATGACTTTTTACTTCTGCATCAGCCGGCACTTCTCTCATTGTTGGAATTAACGTTTTGCTTTGTTTCATTCAATCGCACCTCGACTAAAAAGTAGTTGTTCTATTATTGTAAAAAGAAACGCTGTATGTCGTTCCATGTGACGACAATCATTAATAACATTAATAACGCAAATCCGACGAAGTGGACCATCCCTTCCATTTGACGGTCAACGGGCTTGCCGCGTACACCTTCGTAAAGAAAGAACATTAGACGGCCTCCATCCAGTGCCGGAAGCGGCAGCAAATTCATGATGCCGAGGTTGATGCTTAAAACGCCGGCCCATTTCATTAAGTATAAAATGCCCGATTTCGCAACGGTATCTGTTGCTGCATAAATACCAACCGGACCGGACAGCATATCAATGGAAAATTGACCGGTTACAAGCGTACCAAGAAGACGGAAAATTTCCGTTGTCCAAAAATATACTTCTTTGGCCCCATACGTGAATGCACCGACAAATGATTTTTCAAAAGGGCTATGGACCCCAATCCGGCCGAAGGTTTCCCCTTCTGCTTCTTCCGTTGACGGTGTGACCGGCACCATCATTTGCTCTCCGTCACGTTCAATGTCAAATGTGAGCTCCTCGCCAGGATTTTTTTGAATCACCGAGACAATATCCTCCCATGATGACATCGTCTCGCCGTCAATGGCCGTAACGCGGTCCCCTTCCTGCAGTCCAGCTTCAGCAGCCGCACCATCCTTCGTTACGCTGCCCAGCATCGGATCGTTCGTGGGAATACCTTGAATCAGCGCAATCAACACGAATACAATAAAAGCCAAAATAAAGTTAAATAACGGACCAGCAAAAATAGCCATTGCACGCTGGGACAGTGTTTTTGAGTTAAACTGACGATCCCAAGGCGCAATTTGCGTGCTTAAATTATCTTCGGTCATTAACGCTTCACGGTGAACACGAAATGTTTTTAATTCATCTTCTCCTTCTTCGTATCCGCTGATTGTCAGCCCATGCTCAAGATCCGCTTTTTCAATCTCGATGACCCGCGCTTCTTTAAAACGGTCACGGCCATTGACAATTAAGTTGACGGCTTCACCAGTTTCGTTAAAAATGACACCAATACGCTGTCCGGCTTTCAGTTCCGTCATTTCGGGATCTTCGCCTGCCATGCGAACATAACCGCCGAGAGGCAGCAAGCGGATCGTATAAACCGTTTCTCCTTTTTTATGAGCAAAAATTTTCGGACCAAATCCAATCGCAAATTCCCGGCATAAGATCCCTGCTCGTTTGGCAAACAGGAAATGACCAAGCTCATGAAAAAAAACAAGCGTGCCAAATATAACGATAAACGCTATTACGGTATTCAAACGTTTCTAACCACCTTTTTATGATAAGAATGAGCGCACAAACGCTCTTGCTTCAGCATCCGATTCCATAATCGCCCCAAGTTCCGGTGAAAGAATGACATTGTGCTGTTCCATCGCGCGTTCCACCATCTCTTCAATTTGCAGGAAAGTAAGTTTCCCATCAAGAAATGCGGCAACTGCTTCTTCGTTGGCGGCGTTCATGACAGCAGGCATTGTCCCTGCCGTTCTTCCTGCTTCATACGCAAAATGAAGCATCCGATACCGGTTAAAATCTGCTTTTTCAAAATGCAGACGCCCTATTTCCACTAAATCCAGCGGCATTGTATCCGGCAGCGGCAGACGGTCAGGCCAAGTCAATGCATATTGAATCGGCACCCGCATATCCGGCGAACCAAGCTGTGCCATTACGGAACGGTCATGAAATTCTACCATTGAATGTATGATGCTTTCCCGATGTAAAATAACATCTATTTGATCATATGGCAAGCTAAAAAGCCAGTGTGCTTCAATTACTTCAAGCCCTTTATTCATCATTGTGGCAGAATCTACTGTGATTTTAGCGCCCATTGACCAGTTTGGATGGTTCAGCGTCTCTGCCACCGTCACATCGGCAAGCTCTTCCCGCTTTTTGTCACGAAAGCTTCCTCCAGAAGCCGTTAAAATAATTCGGCTGACATTTTTGTTGCGTTCTCCTTGCATACACTGAAAAATCGCCGAATGCTCACTATCGACCGGGAGTAATTCCACACCCGCTTTTTTAGCAGCAGCGGTCACAATATGTCCTGCCGTTACTAACGTTTCTTTGTTTGCAATCGCGATCGTTTTGCCTGAATCAATTGCGCTTAATGTCGGCTGAAGCCCGACGCTGCCAATAACAGCATTCACAAGCGTATCCGCTTTATAATAAACGGCAGCTAGTTCCAGTCCCTGCGACCCGTGCATGATCTGGACATTCGGGTATTCGGACTGAAGACGTTCAGCATCATCTTTATCGACAACGGAAACAAAATCAGGCATAAACTCGTTGATGATCTGTCTTGCCGCATCCACATTTCTTCCTGCGGAAAAAGCAGAAAGCGTGAATGATTCCGGATTCTTTCTGATAATATCGAGCGTTTGTACGCCGATCGATCCGGTGGCCCCGAGCAGACTAATCGTTTTCAAAAAATCATCTCCTTACAATAGTTGAAGCATATGCAATAGCGGGAATACAAAGAGCCAGCTGTCTGTCCTGTCTAAAATCCCCCCGTGGCCCGGCAGTAATGTTCCCGAATCCTTCACATTATAATGACGTTTCAATGCCGATTCAGCAAGATCGCCAATTTGTCCTGCGACAGATAATAAAGCCGTGGCGAGCAGTACCCATACAGCACCCGCTTCAAAGTCAATCATAAACAAAAAGATAATCGCTACCACTACAGCCGAAGCAATACCTCCGTAAAAACCCGCAACTGTTTTGTTTGGGCTGATTTCCGGCCACAATTTCCGTTTACCGATTGACCGGCCGACAAAATAAGCGCCTGAATCCGTTGCCCATGTAATGAACAGCGCGAAAAAGACAAACATGATCCCTGCTTCTCTCGTTTCAATCATATAGAAAAATCCGAAGCCGATATATAGGGGAGCGAGCACGCAAAATGCGGCTTCGTCAAACGTAAATCTATTTTTAGTGATGACGGTATACACTAAGAAAAGAAGGACGAAAACAAGCAGGAGCTCCATTTTTCCGTACCCTGCCTTCTGCCATTCGCCCGCAATAGTTGATGGAAGCAGCAAAACAAATGAAAGCAATACAGACAACAGTCCCGGCAACGACACTGTCGGAATGCCTTTCATTTTTAACGCCTCCAGCACGGCTGCTGCACTCATCGTATAAACGAGCATAATAAATGGCAGCCCTCCATACAAAACGATTGGTAAAAACGCAGCGGCTGCAATGACACCCGTGATAATTCGTTGTTTCATCATTCATAATCCCCCAGCTTATTCTTCACGACAACCCGCCGAAGCGCCGCGATCTTTTTTGAAAAGCGGCCACTGCTTCAAGAAGGTCTTCTTCTGAAAAGTCGGGCCATAATACATCAGTAAAGAAAAATTCGGTGTATGCCAGCTGCCAGAGCATAAAGTTGCTGAGGCGGTGTTCTCCGCTCGTGCGGATGAGCAAATCAGGCTCAGGCAAATGACTCGTCATTAAATAGCGGGAAATCGTTTCGTCACATATTTCATTTTTCTTTAAAACACCCGATTGTACATCGTTCATCATTGCGTGAAACGCTTTTACGATCTCTGCCCGGCTGCCGTAATTTAAGGCGAAATTTAAGATAAGTCCGTCATTTCCTGCTGTCTTGTCCATCGCATTTTGAACAGCCTTTTTTGTATGAGTAGGCAGCTGCTCCATATCACCGATCATTTCCACACGCACATTTTCTTCTATGAGTTCCGGTAAAAAGGTGGATAAAAATTCTTCCGGCAATTTCATTAAAAAATCGACTTCCAATTTCGGACGTTTCCAATTTTCTGTTGAAAATGCGTATAGAGTCAATACTTTTACGCCAATCCGGCTTGCGGTTCGAGTTATTTCCCGTACCGTTTTCATTCCTTCGTTATGTCCGGCGATACGCGGCAATGCCCGTTTTTTTGCCCAGCGGCCGTTTCCATCCATAATGATGGCAATATGTACAGGTATATTTTCTTCTGAAATCGTCGTTTCCCCTGTATGTTTTGATTGCCAGAACCACTGTTTTTGTCCCATACAACATCCTCCACATCGCTTCTTCCTATCCATTTTAACATATAAGATGATTTCATAGGAAATGCGGCGATAAAATCCAAAAAAAGAAACCCTCTTGCCAGCAAGAGGGTTTCTTTTTTACACTTCCATAATCTCTTGTTCTTTCTCTTTTGCGATGTCATCCACTTTACGAATGTATTCATCCGTCTGTTTTTGAACATCTTCTGTGTAGCCGCGAAGATCATCTTCCGTTATATCGCCGCTTTTTTCACTTTTCTTTAAATCGTCGTTCGCATCACGGCGAATGTTGCGGATTGCCACCTTCGCATCTTCCGCTTCCTTTTTCACAAGCTTAGCGAGTTCTTTACGGCGCTCTTCTGTCAATGCCGGGAAGTTTAAGCGAATCACTGAACCATCATTCGATGGCGTTAAACCAAGATCCGATTTCAAAAGCGCTTTTTCAATGTCACCCATCGATGTTTTATCGTACGGCTGAATAACTAAAAGACGCGCTTCCGGAATACTGATGGAAGCAAGCTGATTAATCGGCGTCGGTGCCCCGTAATAATCGATTGAAATACGATCCAATACATTTGCACTTGCCCGTCCGGCGCGGATTGACGCCAGTTCACGTGTGAAAGCTTGAATCGCTTTATCCATTTTTTCTTTTGACTGGTCGATAATTTGCTGTGCCAAGATTATTTCCCCCTTACGATTGTTCCGATATTTTCACCCATAACCACACGTTTAATATTCCCTTTTTCTGTTACCGAGAAAACAACAAGTGGAATATCGTTATCCATACATAAAGAAGAAGCTGTTGAGTCCATAACCGCCAGTCCTTCTTTAATGACATCAAGGTATGATAATTCTGTATATTTCACTGCGCCTGCATCCATTTTCGGATCCGCACTGTAGACACCGTCCACATTATTTTTCGCCATTAAAATAACTTCCGCTTCAATTTCGGCCGCGCGCAATGCAGCGGTTGTATCGGTTGAGAAGTACGGATTGCCTGTACCTGCCGCAAAAATAACAACGCGCCCCTTTTCAAGATGGCGGATTGCCCGTCTGCGAATGTATGGCTCTGCGACCTGACGCATTTCAATCGACGTCTGTACCCGCGTTTCAATGCCAAGCTGTTCCAGGCTGTCCTGGAGTGCCATAGAATTCATGACGGTAGCCAGCATGCCCATATAATCAGCCGTAGCACGATCCATTCCCATTTCACTGCCGATTTTTCCACGCCAAATGTTGCCGCCGCCAACGACGACCGCCACTTCAACGTCGAGTTCACTTACTTCTTTCACTTGTTCAGCAACCGATTGAATGACCGTCGGGTTAATCCCAAAACCGGCTTCGCCCGCTAATGCTTCACCACTTAATTTTAATACAACGCGTTTATACTTAGGCTGGCTCATGTAGACCTCCATCTGTTAATGTACATGAAATCCCTCACCGGAGCGGCAAGGGATTTCATTTATTCCGTTCCGCTCCGCGGAAAAGAAAGCATTATTTTTTCACTTGGCTCATTACTTCTTCAGCAAAGTTATCTTGACGTTTTTCCAAACCTTCGCCCACTTCATAGCGAACAAATTCCGTCAATGTTGCCCCTTTGGATTCAAGGAATTGACGCACTTTTTGGTCAGGATCTTTAACAAAGCTTTGATCTAAAATGCATACTTCTTCAAAAAACTTGCCAAGGCGGCCTTCTACCATTTTGGCTACGATGTTTTCAGGCTTGCCTTCATTTAACGCCTGCTCAGTCAATACTTTACGCTCACGTTCTACTTCTTCTTCAGAAACCTGATCGCGTGATACATACTTCGGATTCAATGCAGCTGCATGCATCGCCACGTCTTTTGCTGCCGAAGCATCTGTTGTACCTTCAACAACAGCAAGTACGCCAATACGTCCGCCCATGTGCAAGTATTCACCGAAAGCAGCGTTCTCGCCTTTTGTACGGATTTCAAAACGGCGGAGTGTGATTTTTTCACCGATTTTAGAAATCGCTTCGCTGATGTACGTATCAACTGTTTTACCGTTTTCCATTGTTTGTTGAAGTGCTTCTTCAACCGATGCCGGTTTATTAGCCAAAAGATGTGCCGCGATTTCTTTCACAAGCACCTGGAAGTTTTCGTTTTTCGCAACGAAGTCTGTTTCTGCATTTACTTCAACGATCACAGCTGTGTCGCCTTCGCTTGTAATGAATGTAGTACCTTCTGCTGCGATACGGTCTGATTTCTTTGCCGCTTTCGCGATTCCTTTTTCACGAAGGTAATCGATAGCTTGGTCCAAATTGCCATCCGTTTCAACTAATGCTTTTTTGCAGTCCATCATACCTGCGCCAGTTTTTTCACGTAGTTCTTTTACCATTTGTGCAGTAATCGCCATTATAATTCCTCCTTAAATATGTAGAGCGGACCACGAAAGCATTGCCATGGTGAAATCCGCACTTCTTTAAAAAAAGGTGATAAGGGTATCCCTCTTATCACCTTTATAATGTATTACTCAGCTGCAGCTTCTGCTGTTTCAGCTTCCTGCGCTTCGTCTCCAGCTGCTGCTTCAGCGATTTCTTCGCCTTGCTTCGCTTCAAGAACAGCGTCAGCCATTTTACCAGTTAAAAGTTTTACAGCGCGGATTGCGTCATCGTTTGCAGGGATTACGTAATCAATTTCGTCCGGATCACAGTTAGTATCAACAATACCAACGATCGGAATGTTCAATTTACGCGCTTCTGCCACAGCAATACGTTCTTTACGCGGGTCGATAATGAAAAGGGCATCTGGAAGACCTTTCATATCCTTAATACCGCCAAGGAACTTCACAAGGCGCTCATGCTCTTTTTTAAGCTGAACAACTTCTTTTTTCGGAAGTACGTCGAATGTACCGTCTTCCGCCATTTTTTCGATGTTTTTCAAACGTTGAATACGCTTTTGAATTGTTGAGAAGTTTGTAAGTGTACCACCAAGCCAGCGTTGGTTCACGTAGTACATACCTGAACGTTCTGCTTCTTCTTTCACAGACTCCTGAGCTTGTTTTTTCGTTCCAACGAACAATACTTTACCACCGTCACCGGCAACTTCTCTTACAAATTTGTACGCTTCTTCCACTTTGCGGACCGTTTTTTGAAGATCGATGATGTAGATCCCGTTACGCTCCTGGAAAATGTACTTTTTCATTTTCGGGTTCCAGCGGCGTGTTTGATGGCCGAAGTGAACACCAGCTTCAAGCAATTGCTTCATAGAAATGACTGACATGTTTGTTTCCTCCTGTTTGGTTATATTTCCTCCGTCTTTATCCCTTTCAGACAAAATCCGTCATGGACGGCACCGTCTGCCTGAATCAAAAGACGTGTGTATTAACACCGTTAGTTACTATATCACAATGAGACCCCGTCCGCAACTATTTTTCTTGCGGCCGGTACAATTTTAATCCAAGCTGTACTTCTGTGATACCAATCTGCATCTTGCGTGCGATATCCTCGTCTGAAAACCCCTGTTTTTTCAGTTCAATCATCTGTTCCGCCGGAGAACGAACTGTCACCGGCTTCTCCTGGTCATTTTTTATACGGGTATATGCTTTCGCGGCAGCTTTTCTCGGAACGATTGGCGGCAGCGGTACAGCATCCTGTTTCATTTCCTCCGGCAGAGGCACGATTTCTTTTTGTTCAGGAGGCTTGTTCGACAACTGCTTTAGAAGATGCTCATTCTCTTCTTTTAGTTCCATTAAAAAGGCGGTCATCATTTCTTCTGTTTCCAATGCTGTCTGCCTCATTTTTTGTTCAGTCAGCTTTATGTTATTTTGCCGCTGGTATAATAAAATAAGCGCAAACAGACTGACTGCATGCAATAAAAATGAGATGGTTATTAAAAACGTCGTCATAATTCTCCTTACCCGCTCACATCAATACGCTTCCCTTTATAAGGATGGGCGGATTTCTTTTTTTCATCCTGTTTCTTCTTTCTTCTTTGTCTTTGCTGTTCATTTTCCCGGCCGCGTTCATTCAAATTCATTTTATCGATGTTATCCCCCTCAACAACGGCTTTTCGTTTCCATTCTGCTTCTTTTTCCGCATCAGCATTTGCATTTTGCTGGGCAGACAGGGCATTTTGCTGCTGGTCCAGCACCGTTTTGGACGCCTCATAAGTCCGGGGAAGTGCCACCTGCATCTCAACCGATTTAAAATCCACACCGCCACCCCGTTTCCTTCGTAAATGGATTACCCTTTTTTCTTCACAAGCTGCTGCTTTAACTTAAATAATGCCTTCGAATGAATCTGCGAAATCCGGGATGTCGATAATCCGAGAATTTCACCGATCTCTGTCAAAGTGAGCTCCTCTTTATAGAAAAGGTCAATAACAAGCTGCTCTTTTTCCGTCAATTTTTCAATTTGCGCGGCCAAATCATTTATTTGTTCCTGTTTAACAAGCTCTTCTTCCGGTGACAATACCTGTTCATCTTTAATGACAAAACCAAAACCTTCCTGCTGATCCAGTTCATTCATCTGTTCATCCATTGATAAAACGTGAGAAAAAAAATGTTCCGCCATTGTATCATGAACATCATCTGCCGTGATTCCGAGCTCTTCTGCAACTTCCTCCGCTGTCACTGTCCGTAAATAACGCTGTTCAAGCTTCGACACAGCCGCTTCAATCTTCTTTGATTTTTCCCGGGCGGCACGCGGCAGCCAGTCCGCTTTACGAAGCCCGTCTAATATGGCTCCGCGAATGCGAAAAGAGGCATACGTATCGAATTTTAAATCACGTGAAGGTTCAAATTTTAACAGAGCATCATACAGACCCGATAAGCCGAAACTCATAATTTCTTCTCTGCTTACCGCTTTCGGCAGTGTGGACGCTATTCTCCGGCTGTGAAAAGTCACAAGAGGCATGTATCGGGTGACGAGTGCATCCCCATCGTCCGGATGCTTCTCTTTTTTCCACCTTGTCCATAGATCCTGCTCTTCCTGCTGCGTTGTCTTCGTCATTTGATCCCCCCTGACCTAACCGGTGCAAAACCATCCTTTTTTTATTATTTTAAAGAAAAGTCATGCATTTGCCAACATTATGCACAAAAAAGCAGCGGCATTGATGCCCCTGCTTTTCTTACAGCTGCTGCTCACCTTTATTGACTGTCCGAATATGAAGAATGGACGTAGATGGATCAAACTCAATCGTCCGGCCGCTGTTTCCGCCGACATCTTCAGCGAGAATCGGGATGCGGGCCGCCTTTAACTGTTCTTTGACGGCATCGACATTCCGCGGACCAATCTTCATTAAATCAGAACCGGATTTAAACTGAAACATTTGCGCACCGCCTGCAATTTTGGCTTTAAGCCGTGATGGACGTGCGCCGATTTTCGTCAGCTCATTAATCAGAGCCGGTACCCCTGTATTGGCAAATTTAGCGGCATTTTTCATATTTGATTTTGCAAGGCTTGAGTCTGGAAGCATCACATGAACCATTCCAGCGACACGAGCTGTTTCATCGTACAACACGACGCCGACGCAGGAACCAAGACCGGATGTGCGGATTGTCCCCGGCGGCTTGACGACATTCAGGTCTGCAATCCCTACTTTCACAACGTCCCGCACGTTATTCATTATAACCGGCTCCAAGTGCTTCAAAAATTACCGGGAATGAGTCCGGAGACAACAATAAAAAGAAATGCCCTTTTACTGTTTCTATATCTCCCGCTTCAAGCTCCGTCAAAATCGTGTCAATCACGATGGCATAATCGCTGTATTGGGAAATTTCAAGCAATCCATAGCTGATAATAGCGCCAAACATATCGACGGCAAGCTCCGGTACAGACGGCTGCAGTTTTAAATGCGTAAAATCACTCAATGCTGATAAGTATGAGCCGGACAAAATGTTCCCCATTTCCTGCATCGCAGAAAAACCGATATGCTGCACCTCACGGTCATGGAATGTAAACATGTCGTCCATCGTTAATTTTTGGATAAACCGATCCGCTTCCTCTACTGCCAGCATGAAAAACATGTTGCCGCCTGCTTCTCCTTCAATACGGAGGCTGACGCTGACCGCTTCTTTTTCAGAACCGCCTGTCAGCTCCATCATCTCTGTAAACGGAACAACACGGACGCTTGGCACCTTCATATCAATCTTCCGGTTCAGGAGCGTAGACAGGGACGTTGCGGCATGTCCCGCTCCAATATTCCCTACTTCTTTTAAAATATCAAGATGAATAGGCTGAATGTGATCAATATAGTTCATCATGAACAGCCCTTATTTAAAAATCTTCTCAAGACTGAGCATAATCAGCAGTCTTTTTTCGAGTTTGGCGACACCAGTAATGTATTCATCTCCAAGCGAACCAACCACTTCCGGCTGCGGTTCAATGGCATCAAGGGGAATATCCAGCACATCATTTGCACCGTCTACAATTAAACCGACTTCCATATCATCACGAGCAGCAATAATAATGCGCGTTGTGTCATCATAGCGATCATCCGCCAAACCGAACCGGCTGCGCAAATCGATAATCGGTGTGACGACACCCCGTAAATTAATAACGCCTTTTACGAAAGACACAGTGCCCGGCACACGCGTGATATGCATTAATTTTTCGATGGAGTGGACCTGGTGAACCGGCAGAGCATATTCTTTATCCAATAATTGAAAAGCAATGACTTTAACTGCGGTTGGAGCACTTGTTTCACTCATAGCCGCACCTCCTCTTATTTAATGAGCGCGTTGCAGTCGACGATAAGCGCTACCTGCCCATCGCCTAAAATGGTCGCACCGGAAATCGCAAAGACATTTGTTAAATAGTTACCAAGTGATTTCAATACGACTTCCTGCTGGCCGATAAACGAGTCAACAACGAGACCTGCCATTTTTTCCCCTTTTCTCACGATGACAATGGAATAGAACCGGTCATCATCTTCCTGATGAGGAACTGAGAAAATATCTTCTAGGAAAAGAAGCGGTACAACTTTTCCACGGAAATCAATTACCTGCTGGTTATGAGCGTTCAACACTTCTTCTTTCTTCACAATCGCTGTTTCGATAATGGATGAAAGCGGAATCGCATACTTTTCTTTTTCAATTTCAACAAGCATGACGGAAATGATGGACAGCGTTAATGGCAGCTGAATTAAGAACGTCGAACCAACGCCTTCAACGGAATCAATGGTAATGGAACCGCCGAGTGATTCAATTGTCGTTTTGACAACATCCAGTCCGACTCCGCGTCCGGACAAATCAGAGATCACATCCGCTGTTGAAAAACCGGAGGCCATAATCAGCTCAAATATTTGCCGGTCATCAAGTGTCAGTGCCTGATCTTCGGTCACGATCCCTTTATCCAATGCTTTTTTCAAAACTTTATCTTTATTTATCCCCGCACCGTCATCTTCAATTTCTATGAAGACGTGATTACCGCTATGGTAAGCTTTTAATTTAATGGTTCCTACAGCCGGCTTTCCCTTTGCGGTGCGTTCCTCCGGCATCTCAATCCCATGATCTCCCGCATTTCGGATTAAATGAACAAGCGGATCACCAATTTCATCAATCACCGTGCGGTCAAGCTCGGTTTCCGCCCCGATGATTTCCAGATTGATTTGCTTATTCAAGTCTCTCGACAGCTGACGGACTAATTTCGGGAACCGGTTAAAGACCGTTTCTACCGGAACCATGCGCATGTTTAAAATGATATTTTGCAAATCACCGGAAATACGCGACATGCGTTCAACTGTCTCATTCAGTTCAGAATGATTTAATTCGCCCGAAATGGATTCAAGACGGCCCCTGTCAATGACAAGCTCTTCAAATAAGTTCATTAAAATATCCAGACGCTCAATATTCACTCGGATCGTCTTGTTGGAGACAGCCTGTTTTGAACCTTTGTTCTCTTCCCCTTTTTTCTCCGCAGGCTTCACTTCGACCTGCTTCGCTGCCGGTTGTTTTTGCTGTTCAGCTGAACCTTCCACCGGCGCTTCGGTTTGCTGTTCCGGTGAAGGAACTGCAGACTGAATAATTTCCGTCACCGTCACTTGCTCGACTTCTGATACTTTTTTCACTTTCTCTTCAATATCTTCTGCCGGCTCCTTCGTTACAAGCGTCACGGTGAATTGTTCATCGAACTTTTCTTCTTCCAGCTGGTCAGAAGACGGAACGGATTTAATCACTTCACCACATTTTTCAAGTACTTCGAATACCATAAAAACCCGCGCTGCTTTTAAAACGCAATCAGCACGAAGAGAAACCGCCACTTCAAAACAGCTGAACCCCTGTTCTTTTGACTGTTCCATTACGGTGCGTTCAAATTCATCATATTGAAGATTATGTTCCGTTACAGGTGCAGGTGGTTGTTCAGACGGGACTGATAGGGATGATACTGGCTCGCCCTGTTCAATTTGGAGAAGTTTTGTCACAACATCTGTTACGTCGCGCTTTCCATCTCCGCCGGCTGAAATATCAAGCACCATCGCTTCAAGATCATCAACAGAGGAAAAAACAGTATCCATAATTTCTAATGTGACCGATATTTTATGGTTTCGAATCGCATCAAGCACGTTTTCCAATTTGTGCGTTAAGTTCGCAAGGTCTTCATAGCCCATCGTTGCAGACATGCCTTTCAACGTATGAGCAGAGCGAAATACTTCATTAACAATATCAATATTTGTTGGATCTTTTTCAAGCTCCAGTAAATGCTCGTTCATTGCTTGCAAGTGTTCTTTACTTTCATCAATAAAAATTTCCAGGTACTGATTCGTATCCATCCGTCTTCACCTCTTATCATATACGTGCTTTACAATGGTTAATGCAATTTCATCAACCGGCACAACATCATCAACAAGATGCGTGGCAACAGCAGCTTTTGGCATTCCATAAACGACACATGTTTCTTTAGCTTCTGCAATGGCTTTAACAGGGCCGGCTTCTTTCAACTTGATCAATCCTTCTGCGCCGTCCGCTCCCATACCGGTCATAATCACGGCTATTTTATCAAATTCATTGATCTCTGCTGCCGAACGGAACGTCACATTGGCGGCCGGACGATGTCCTCCTTCCGGCTCGGTTTGATCGAGTGAGGCAACAATAGAGGTACCCGTCTTTCTTAGTTTCAAATGGCAGCCGCCTGGGGCAATATAGGCAGTGCCTTTTTTCAAAACTTCGCCGTCCTGCGCTTCTTTGACACGAATTTCAGATAAAGAATCAAGCCGGTCCGCAAGCGATTTCGTAAAGCCCGGAGGCATATGCTGCACAACAACGACCGGTGCAGCAAGGGAGGCCGGCAGTTTCGTTATGACATGCTGCAGGGCGCGCGGACCTCCTGTTGATGTGGCGATCAGGACGAGCTTGCCCATCTTTTTATAACGCGCGGCCGACGCCATGCGATCTCCCGGTTCTGGATTGCTTCTTGTCGGAGGGACAATGACTGAAGGTTTTGCAGCCAGCGCCGGCTGCATAGTGATATTTGCTTTTGAAGCGGCGAGTACCTTTTCAATCAGTACATCTTTGATTTTGTGAAGATCAAGCGAAATTGTTCCAGAAGGCTTGGCAATAAAATCAACCGCACCCATTTCAATCGCTTTTAATGTGGTTTCCGTCCCTTCTTTCGTCAAGCTCGACAGCATTACGACAGGGCACGGCTGCTTTTCCATGATGATTTTCAGCGCCTGCAGCCCATCCATTTCAGGCATCTCAACATCAAGCGTGATAACATCCGGCTTTAACTCTATCGCTTTTTTTACAGCATCATGCCCGTTTCGCGCAAATGCGACGACTTCCAGCTCCGGATGCTCAATTAAAAACTCGGAAATCAGCTTTCTCATAAAAGCAGAATCATCCACAACAAGAATTTTTTTTGATCTCATCGGCTGTCCCTTCTTTCTGTAAAAAAGCGCCGCAGCTTATCAATGAAGCCTGATGTTTTTTGTTCGTCTTTTACAGGTACGCCTGCATACTTTTTCACGATGATGTCAAATGCGGTCGAAATACGCGCTTCCGGAAAAGCAATCATAAAAGGCTGCCCAGCTTTAACGGATTTGCGAACAGCAGGATCATCCGGCAATGAGCCGAGAATGATCGGGCTTACACGCAAAAATGCTTCCATCGTCTGCTTAAGGCGTTCAGCCGTCTGAAAGCCTTCCTCCTCTGTTTCAGCCCTATTACATAGAAGAAAGAACTGCTTTTCTTCATCCCGTAAAAAAATAAACTTCATCATGGAATAAGCATCAGTCATAGCAGTCGGTTCCGGAGTGGATACTGTCAGCACCGCTTCCGCCGCAAGTAAAATATTCAAGCTTTCTTTTGATGCTCCCGCTCCCATATCAAACAAAATATAGTCATAGTCATCAACCAGCTGTTCAAGAGCTTGTATCCACTTTTCGGTGTACGTTTCATCCCATTCAAATAACTGCGCGGCCGCCGACCCGCCGTGAATAAATAAAATCCCTTCAGGCCCGGAATTAATCAAATCTGTGAGCGGCACACCTTTCGTAAAAAACTCCGCAATGGAATGTCCGGGATCCTTACTAATTAAATGATAAATATTACCCATGCCAATGTCCATATCAAATAATAAAACTTTTTTATTCATTCTGGCGAGCCCGATCGCGAGGTTGACGGAAATGTTCGTCTTTCCGACGCCGCCTTTTCCGCTTACAATCGCTAATGTTTTCGCACGCCTTTTCTTCAGCGGCTCTACCGCGGCCGTTTTTTGCATCAGTTTTTTTCTGAGTGATGCGGCTTGATCGTTCATCATCTTGTTTCCTCAAATAAAGATTGAATAATACGTTCCGGAGTTGTTTCAGAAAGATCATCTGGTACATTTTGACCATTTGCAATAAAGGATATTCCTACTTTATAAGTATACATCAAATTAACAATTGTGCCTTTAGTTTTTGTTTCATCCACTTTTGTAAAAATAAATCCATCGAGCTGTATAGATGTAAAGTTCTCAATGACTTCTTCTAAATCCTCCTGTTTCGATGCTGCGCTCAAAACAAGATAATAAAGAGACTGTACCGTTTTTTTCAACATCAGTGCCTGCAAATCTTCCACGTACTGTTTTTCGCGATAATTACGCCCAGCTGTATCGATGAACACTACATCATAATCCGCCAGATCGGCAAATGCCTTTTCCATATCACTTCTTGAATAGGCAATTTTAAATGGCGCATCCAGAAGTCCCGCATACGTCTTTAACTGCTCAATAGCAGCGATTCGATACGTATCCGTTGTAATAAACGCCACCTTTTCGCCTTTCTCAAGTACTTTTTTCGAGGCGAGCTTTGCAAGCGTCGTCGTCTTACCGACACCGGTCGGCCCAAGGAGATGAATATACTTTGCCGGTTCTGGCCCCGCTGTACGGCATGAAGACAGACAGTCTATTAAACATTCAATGGCCCAATCACGAACCTTTCTATCATCTGCCCGATGGCGCTCTTCCCGCCATTTTTCCAGAAGATGATCGCCTGTCAGCTGCAGCAGTTCCTCGGATAAACCTTGCCGTTTCAACTGCTCAAGAACCGGCTGCAATGGTTCCGGATACAAAAAATCGGCCTGTTTTGTTTCTTTCAACTGGCGGATCATTTGTTTCATTTCCTGCATATCTTTTTTTAATTCATCAGACAGCGGTGTATGCTGTTTAATTGTGACCGGCTCCGGCTTTCTTTCAATTGTCCGTTCTATCATTTCCGCATTCGGATCAATCGCCGCAACGACTTCTATATTTTTTTTCCTAAATAGGCCTAAGACTCCGCCTTTATATACCGTTTTTGACTGTAATATAACGGCTTGCGGGCCGAGTTCAGCCCGCACTTTTTTCATCACTTCCGGCATAGAAGGCGCCATATACTTTTTCATTTTCATTCGATCGTCACCACTCCTGTACTCTGTACTTCTACACTTGGCTCAAGCTCGTTATAGGATAAAACAGGAATTTGCGGGAAATAGCGTTCAAGGAGCTGTCTCACATACATGCGGATGGCCGGCGAACAAAGAATAACCGGTGATTGCTGCATAAACGATGCCTGCTCCACCTGCTGGGCAGTCGCTTCTAAAATACGCTGTGACTCATTCGGATCGATGGACAAATAATTGCCGTGTTCTGTCTGCTGTACACCGTCTGCAATAAGTTTTTCAATTTGTCCGGACAAAGTAATGACATGAAGTGAACCGGTATCATCCGCAAATTGCATCGTAATTTGACGGGCAAGGGCTTGACGGACATATTCTGTTAATAAATCCGTATCCGATGTCATTTTTCCGAAATCAGCAAGCGTTTCGAAAATGATCGGCAAGTTGCGGATCGATAAATTTTCCTTCAATAATTTAGCCAAAACTTTTTGCACTTCTCCAACTGAAAGCGGATTTGGGGTCACTTCATCCACTAAAATCGGATACGATGCTTTTAAATGATCGATGAGCTGCTGTGTTTCCTGGCGGCCCAGCAGTTCGTGTGCGTGCTTCTTAATCGTTTCTGTTAAATGCGTCGATACAACGCTTGGCGGGTCCACAACGGTATAGCCGAAAATTTCCGCCTGTTCTTTCACATCTTCTGTAATCCATTTTGCCGGCAGACCAAAAGATGGTTCAATTGTATCAATTCCTTCTACCATATCATCTTCTTCTCCAGGACTCATGGCTAAATAGTGATCGAGAAGAAGCTCGCCTCCCGCCACTTCACTGCCCTTTATTTTCATCCGGTACTCATTTGGCTGAAGTTGTATATTATCCCGTATACGGACAACAGGAATAACAAGTCCAAGTTCAAGCGCCAGCTGTCTCCGGATCATGACAATCCGGTCCAGTAAATCCCCGCCCTGATTGGTATCGGCAAGAGGTATAAGCCCATAGCCAAATTCAAACTCAATCGGATCAACCGTCAGCAAATTAACAACAGATTCCGGACTTTTAAGTTCTTCTGTATCGGCCTCTTCTTCTGAAGACATTGAATCATCAGGCGCTTCTTTTGGAGCACGCGAGATCATATAGCCTCCCAATGCAAGCCCTGCTGCAATCGGAATAGTTAAAATATCATTAATAGGCGTCGCAATGCCCAATAAAAAAATCGTTCCAGCTGCGATATAAAGCATGGACGGGTAACGTAAAAGCTGCCCTGAAATTTCTTCACCCAGGTTTCCATTTGAGGCGGCACGCGTTACAACGATACCGGTTGCTGTTGTGATTAAAAGCGCCGGAATTTGTGACACAATACCGTCGCCAACTGTTAACAGCGAATAGCGGGCAGCGGATTCTCCGAACGAGAGTTCCTGCTGCATCATCCCGATCACGATGCCGACAATGAGGTTGATGATAACCATGATTATACCGGCGATCGCATCCCCTTTGACGAATTTTGTCGCCCCGTCCATTGCTCCATAAAAGTCGGCTTCGCGGCTTACTTTTTCACGTCGTTCTCGTGCCTGTGTTTCAGAAATCATGCCTGCATTTAAATCGGCATCAATACTCATCTGCTTTCCCGGCATTGCGTCAAGTGTGAAGCGTGCAGCCACTTCCGATACACGCTCTGCCCCTTTCGTAATAACAACAAACTGAATAATGACAAGGATAAAAAAAACAACCATCCCAACGACGATATTCCCGCCGACTACGAATGTGCCGAATGTCTCGACAACGCCCCCTGCCTCCCCGTGACTTAAAATGGAACGCGTTGTCGACACATTCAGACCAAGCCGAAATAACGTCAACAGCAAAAGCAGTGAAGGAAATACGGAAAATTCAAGCGCTTCTTTCATATTCATCGAGATGAGCAAAACGAGGAGCGCAAGAGAAATATTAATGATGATAAGCACACTTAAGAGCCACGTTGGAAGCGGCACGATGAGCATGGCAACAATTAAAATAACACTGAGTAAAACAGAGAGGTCTCTTGCTTTCATTTTTTTCTCTCCCAACAAAAAAGTTACAATTTATTTTTAATCCGGTAAACGTATGCGAGAATTTCTGCGATCGCTTTAAAAAACTCTTCCGGCACCGCATCACCGATTTCGGTTTGATCATGAAGTGCTCTCGCCAGCGGCCTGTTTTCAACCATCGTGACGTCGTTTTCTTTCGCAATCAATTTAATCTTTTGTGCAATATAGTCGGTCCCTTTCGCTACGACATACGGTGCATCAAGCTTCGATTCATCATATTTTAACGCGATCGCATAATGCGTCGGATTCGTGATGACAACGTCCGCATCCGGCACTTCCTGCATCATGCGGCGCATCGCCATCTCACGCTGTGTCTGGCGGATACGCGATTTTATGAGCGGGTCCCCTTCCGAGTTTTTATGCTCATCTTTAATATCCTGTTTAGACATACGCAGGCTTTTTTCAAAGTCAAACTTTTGATAAAAATAATCGAGCACACCAAGCACGAGCAGCGCAGCCGCGGCGACAAGACCCATTTGTACGGTCAGTGTACCAACAAGCGGAAGCGTATCTTCAATCGGCTTCAAAGCCATTTTCAGTACATCTTCTATATGAATCCAAAGAATGACAAAAGCCGCTGTGCCAACGAAACCAATTTTCAAAATCGATTTTAATAACTCCACAATCGCACGCATAGAAAAAATACGCTTAAACCCTTTAATCGGATCTAACTTTTCAAGCTTTGGCTTAATGGGTTCACCTGTTACCAGCCAGCCAACCTGCGCGTAGTTGGCGATCACCCCGGCAGCCATAGCGACGCCCATGAAAGGGCCAAGAATGACCGCACACTGCTCCATCACTTCAAACACAATCGTTTTTAAATTCGCTTCTGTCACCGGCATCAGCATGTAATATTCAATCGAATGCTGGAACATATGAAAAATATCCCGACCCATTGACGCGGCAAATGCTGATAAAAAACCGAACAGGACAAGCAGGCTGACGGCTGTGTTTAAATCCTGACTTTTCGCCACCTGCCCTTTTTTACGGGAGTCCTGCTTCTTTTTCGGTGTTGCTTTTTCCGTCTTTTCTCCCGCAAAAAATTGCAGATCCAGTTTCAGCAGCATAGTGCTATCCGCCTCCAAAAATCGTCATTAAATCCCGCATGACATTCAACATCATTCCGAATAAATCACGTACTAAAGTAAAAATGACACCGATGACAATAAACACAACGATAAACGCGACACCAATTTTGAGTGGAAAGCCGACCACAAAAATGTTAAGCTGCGGAACCGTCCGGGCGACAATGCCCAGCATAACATCGGTCAAAAATAAAACGGCCACAATCGGCATTGACATTTGAAACGCAATCAAAAAAACGGCATTGAATGTTCTTGCCATATAATAAGCGGCTTCTCCATTTCCAAACGGCAAATACAGTTGATCCATCGGAATGAATTCATAGCTGTAAAAAATACCATCTAAAATGAGATGATGACCGTTTAACGCGAGCAGCATGAGCAAGGAAAACATGTATAAATATTGGCCCATTAAAGGACTTTGTGCACCGGTCTGGGGATCAATGACGTTCGCAATGGCAAAGCCCATCTGAAAATCGATAAATCCGCCGGCAATTTGAATGGCCGATAAGACGATAAACGCCGCTAAACCAATTAACAGCCCTGTCATCGCTTCTTTTAAAATGAGCAAAATGTATTCGCCGTTTATCTCAAACGGACCAGCGTCAATGGAGTAATACATGGTCCATGACAAAACAAGCGCAAAGGCGATCCGGTGCTGGGCAGGTATCGTTCTGTAGGAAAAAAGCGGCATTGTCACGAAAAAAGCCGATACGCGTACGAGAATAAGTAAAAAAACGGACAGATCAGGAAACAATTGACCCATTCGCCTCTACCCGACAAATCTCGTTAAATTTGTAAAAATTTCCATCATGTAAGAGACCATACGTGTCAGCATCCATGGTCCGAAAAAAATGATACCAACCAGGACACCCACAATTTTTGGAACGAAAGCAAGTGTCTGCTCTTGAATTTGCGTCGTCGCCTGGAAGATACTGACTGCAAGACCGATGCCAAGCGCCAGCAAAAGGAGCGGTGCACAAATGATAATTGTCATATAAACCCCTTTTTCAGCAAGGGAAATAACCATTTCTGTATTCATTTCTTCACCTACCTAAAAGCTTCGCAGCAGCGACTCAATGACGAGATACCAGCCGTCGATCAACACAAAAAGTAAAATTTTAAAAGGAAGTGAAATCATAACTGGCGGAAGCATCATCATCCCCATGGACATAAGGATACTGGCAACAATCATATCAATTACGAGAAATGGAATGAAAATCATAAAGCCGATTTGAAAAGCCGTTTTAATTTCGCTTAAAGCAAATGCAGGCACTAGCGTTGTCAGCGGAATATCTTCAATGGATTCCGGCTGTTCCGCCTGCGTGTAATCCAGAAACAACTGCAGGTCTTTTTGCCGTGTATGTTCACTCATGAAATCTTTAAATGGAGCACTCGCAAGCGTGTACGCTTCCTCGAGGTTAATTTCCTCATTAAAAAGAGGGGTTAACGCTTCATCATTTACCTCCTGTAAAACAGGTGACATGATGAAAAAAGTTAAAAAGAGAGCAAGGCCAAGAAGGACTTGCGTCGGCGGCATTTGCTGTGTCGCCAGTGCCGTCCGCACGAATGATAACACGATAATAATCCGCGTAAAACATGTCATTAAAATTAAAATGCTCGGTGCCAGCGACAGAACCGTCAGCATTAATAACAATTTCACAGACGTGGACACATTTTCAGGTGAACTCGAATTAAAAAACTCCATAAATTCATTCATCTTTCCGGCGCTCCCCGTCTGTGAAATCTTGAACTGCCTGCCCTCGGCTTTTTTTCAAATCAGCCATTTTTCTTTCTAATTCCTGCTTAAAATCAGAGGACCTCTTTGACTTCTTTTTTAGCTCTAATTGCGATTTTACTTTATGAATGATGTCAGATGGCTGCATCATTAAATCTGTCTGCTCTTCATAACGGGCAAGCAACTCATTTCGTTCTTCTGAATCGTCAATTTCTTTTAACAGGGCGACATTTTCACCCACACCGAGAACAAGAACCCGTTCTCCCACTTTAACAATTTGAATAGAACGGCTGCCGCCAAGTGCCGTGCCCCCAAGATGCCGAACCATCTGATTCTCCTGATAGGAACGGCTTTTTTTATTAATAAACCGGAGTAAAAAGTAAATCAGTCCTATAACAAAAGCGAGTGCCGCCATCATCCGCAGGACATCTAAAAATCCGATGCCGACTTCACTTCCGGCTTCAGTGCCCGCTTCTGTTTCCGGATCACCTGCCGGCTCTTCTTCCGCACAAGGATCCGGATTTTCAATGCAATTTTTCACATTCGAATTAAATGGCCCTGCCGTGGCAATCAGTTGATTGCCAGAGAACAGAGCCATTGCGAAAAAGAAAGGCATTATTCTTTTTAAAAATAAGTTCATGTTACATCACACCTTATGATGACAGCACTTTTGAAATAGCTTCAATCACACGGTCTGCCTGGAATGGCTTCACAATAAAGTCTTTCGCACCGGCCTGGATCGCATCAATAACCATCGCCTGCTGTCCCATCGCCGAGCACATAATAATTTTCGCGGAGCTGTCTGCAGCTTTAATTTCTTTCAATGCCGCAATGCCGTCTTTTTCCGGCATGGTAATATCCATCGTGACAAGATCCGGCTTCAGTTCAGCATATTTCTCTACTGCCTGCGCGCCATTTTCCGCTTCTCCCACTACATCAAAACCATTTTTCGTCAAAATATCTTTAATCATCATGCGCATAAACGCCGCATCATCTACAATAAGAATTCGATTTGCCATTTATTTCTTCCCCCTGCAAAAAGTTAATTTAAATTTTTCAATCGATCCGCCGGACTGGCGATATTCGTAATCCGCACACCGAAATTTTCTTCAATGACAACGACTTCCCCTTTTGCCACTAACCGATTGTTGACGAGGACATCAACCGGTTCACCGGCAAGCTTGTCCAGTTCAATAATAGAACCTGACGTCAGTTCCAAGATGTCTTTCACTTTTCGGTTCGTACGGCCGAGTTCAACCGTTACTTGCAGCGGGATATCAAAAAGCATGTTCAAATTACGCGCTTCTTGCTCGCCAAGCTGAGGAGCGTTAAATGAAGAAAATACAGCCGTTTCCACGTTGGCCGGCTGCTGCTGCTGGCCAAATGATGAACCGCCAAGGTGACGCGGCGCCTCAGATTCTCTCATTGGCATGGACGCTTCCGGCGGCACAGACTGTGGTACTGCCTGTTGAACCTGTGGCTGCGGCGGTGCTTCATTTGAAACAGGCGCCTGCTGGACCGGCTGTGATGCCGGTTGTTCCGGAGCCGGATTCATTAATTCCATTACGAGCTGTTTACCGAATTGTAATGGAATAAGCTGCATAATATTAGAATCAATCAATTCTCCAACCGTCAGGCGGAATGAAATCTTAATTAATAATTCCTGTTCGGGAATGGACTCTGTCCCTTCCCCTTCATGTAAATTTAAAAGTGAGATTGACGGCGGTGAAATATCCACTTTTTTGTTAAAAATAGTCGACATGGATGTAGCCGCAGAGCCCATCATTTGATTCATCGCTTCCTGAACAGCGCTCAATTGAAGTTCACCGAGGTCAGGTGAGACATCCACTCCATTGCCGCCAAGCATTAAATCAGCAATTATCGCCGCGTCATCCTGCTGAATGACAAGCAGATTGGCGCCTGTAAAGCCTTCTGTATATTTCACTTCAATCGCCGCATACGGGTGAGGGAATTCGTCTTTGAGACGGCTTTTTTCAACTACCGAAACAGTCGGAGTGGTAATATCCACTTTTTGATTGAGCAGGCTTGATAGAGCCGTTGCAGAGCTTCCAAACGAAATATTGCCAATTTCGCCAAGAGTATCCTGCTCAAAATGATCCAGATATTCTTCTACATTGCCGACTAATTTTTTTTCAGTCTGCGAAAAATCACCGGGCTTATCATCATTTCCTCCTTTTAACAATGCATCAATTTCATCCTGGGATAGCATATCATCACTCATCATCATCATCCCCTCCTTTCAAGTAGTCCATCACTTGTACAGCCATCTTGCGGTTAACGCGTCCAGGCTGCGCTGTAAATTTCGGCACGCTGCCCACTTTAACTGTAAGCGGCTGATCAACGAGTGTATTTAGTTCAATGACATCATCTACAGCCAAAAGAAGAAACTCTTCAATCGTAATACTTGACTGGCCAAGTTCCGCAATAACCGGCAGTGTCGCTTTTTTCAGCCGTTTATCGAGATGTTTGATTTCTTCCGGATTCCGCTCTTTTTTATCCGGATTTTGCATCCAGTAGTGAACGGAAAGCTTCGGAATAATCGGTTCCAAAACGACGTGCGGTATACAAATATTAATCATGCCAGTCGTCTCGCCAATCGTTGTATTCAGCGAAATGACGACAACTGTTTCATTTGGTGACACCATTTGCAAAAATTGCGGGTTCACTTCGAAATCTGCCGCTATCGGATCAATATCCACTATATTGGTCCACGCTTCACGGTAATTTTCAAACGCGTGGTCAAACATATTTGACATAATTCGCGTTTCGATTTCCGTTAAGTTTTCAACTTTGTTAATGCTTGCACCCCGTCCGCCAAGTAGCCGGTCAAGCATCGCGTAAGCCACATTCGGATTTACTTCCATTAAAATACGGCCTTCGAGCGGCGGCACTTCAAACACGTTTAAAATCGTCATGTTCGGGATCGACCGGATAAATTCTTCATACGGGATTTGATCCGCTGATACAACCGACACTTGCACATACGTTCTAAGCTGTGCGGCAAAAAACGTTGTTAAAATACGGGCAAAGTTATCGTGCATTCGTGTTAAACTGCGAATCTGATCTTTTGAAAACCGAAGTGCCCGTTTAAAATCATATACTTTCACTTTCTTTTGTTCTTCTTCTTTTTTGAGTTCATCCGCATCCATTTCACCCGTTGAAAGAGCTGAAAGAAGTGCGTCAATCTCATTTTGAGATAAAATCTCTCCCGACAATTATATCACCCCCTGTCTATCGCTTCCTGTTTATTGAATAATGTACGAGGTGATGTATACAGCTTTCACTTGCCCGTCCTGCATAATACTGTTTAAGTTGGTTTTCAGCGTTTCCGTCAACTTTTGCTTGCCGGCTTCACCTTTTAAATCATCCGCCGTCATTTCCGAAAGCTTTTGAATGATTATATCTTTCGCCTGGAAGTCGCGCTTCGTCATTTCTTCCATTGCTTTTTTGCTGTCGGTCTGAATTTTAAATGAGATGCGAATGAAATCATCTGACGCCAGATTCGTCGTCATTTCGGGAATATCGACCGATGATTCAAGTATTTCATCAATGGTCGGACCTTTTTGCGCTGCACCGCCGTTTGATGATTTTAAAATGACGACTACTGCAATGGTGCCGGCAAGCAGGATGACCGCCATCAGCACAACCATGATCGTCATTAATTTATTTTTCTGTGCTTTTTGTTCATTCTCCATCATGATCCTCCTCCGCTTTCACTTTCCCAAGAAGCGAAATGCGCGAATAAAATGATTCAATCCCCGCCGTCACTTCTTCATGCGCCTCACGCACGACATATTTTTTGCCGTTTGTGAGCGTAATGGTCGTGTCGGGAAAGCTTTCGACCGTTTCTATGTATATGGCATTAAGCGAAAACGGCTTGCCGTTCAACCTCGTCACAGTAATCATAAATGCCAGGGCTGAAAAGTTTCAGCCCTGTCCCTCCCCGCATTAAAAAGTAAGAATAAACCTATTAACGCTTCATACTCATCAATTCCTGCAAAATCTCATCTGACGTTGTAATGATACGTGTATTGGCCTGAAACCCGCGCTGAGCCACAATCATTTCGGTGAATTCTTCAGATAAATCGACGTTGGACATCTCGAGCGTACCGGCAACAATTTCACCATTACCTGACAATCCTGGAGCAGCCAGTGCTTCTCCGCCGGAAGCCGTTGTTTGCTGAAAATAATTACCCCCTACTTTTTCCATACCTTCAGGATTGGAAAACTTAGCTATAACAAGTTGCCCAGCCCAGCGTAATACACCAGCCGCATCCACAAATGTAACTGTGCCATCCGCCCCGATACTCATGCTCTGCGCATCAGTCGGGATTTGAATTGGCTGATAAGGAATATCTGCATTGCCGTTCCCTGTATCCTCCGGAAGAAAACCGGCGATTGTTTCAGTTGTTAGAGGTAATTGAGCTGCAGTTGGCGCTGGGTTAGGAGCTCCAATTTGGTTTGGCGTAGGATAAACGGCTGGCGTTCCTCTTTCTCTCGCTCCATACCCCACGACAAATAATCCGTCGCCATTGACAAGATATCCATCAGAATCTAAATAAAAATTCCCGGCACGAGTAAATACTTCATTTGTAAAGCCTGTTCGGCCAGCATTTGCAGATTCCGCCACCTGAAAAAATCCATCTCCGGAAATGGCTAAATCTAATGTACGGCCTGTTGTTTGCAATGATCCTGTCGTATGATTTGTATCAATTGCCGCTAACTGTGCACCAAGCCCTACTTGTCGTGGGTTTGTTCCGCCTTTAATCGCTGTCGGTGCAGTGGCGCCCGCCAGCTGCTGGCTGACCATATCTTTGAAAATAGTACGTCCCTTTTTAAACCCATACGTATTGACATTTGAAATATTATTGCCGATGACGTCTAATTTTGTCTGGAAGTTTTTCATTCCGCTGATTCCGGAGTACATTGAACGTAACATAAGTGTGTTTTCCCCTCTCTTATTTGTCTGCGTCAGTCGGTCGGCAGACGGCCGGCTTCCTTTTCGGTCCAGCCGGTGTTTATAGGTTGTCCATGACGATTGTACCGTTAATGTTTGTAAAAATGTGAGATGCTGCTTCATCGCGGTTCATGGCGGTAATGACGGTGTTGTTCTTCGCACTGGCGATCAGCGCCGCATCTTTCAACAGGACAAGGGAGTCGTTCACACCTTTAGCGCTTGCTTCGGCGAGCTTTTCACCGATGGACTGCCATTGAGTCACATTGATTGCAATGCCGCGTTCTTTTAAGCGCTGTTCCGCGTGTTTAGAGATGTTTGGCAAGGTACGCTGTGAGACGGCCTTCTCAAGCGTTGCGCTGAATGAAGAACTTGATGCCCCTTTTTGATCCTCACGCTTTTTACCCGGCGCCAGCGGCTGGAACGTGCCTGCGATGATGGGATGTATGGGTTTCATTTCTCCTTCACCCGCCTTTATTCGATTTTGGTTAAGCTCGATACCGCAATTTTTTCATCGTTTGTGAGCTGGAGCCACACTTGACCGTCTTTCATGGAAACCGATTTGACAGCAGCGCTCTTTTCACTGCCATCCGCCCCCCATGTTACGGTACGGCCGATAAGATAACTAGCTTCAACAAGCGGGTTTGAGCTGATGATGCCGCCTGACAGGCCGCCAACAAGTTCCGAAATATTGCCCGGCTCTAAAATCGTTCCATCCGTCAATGTAAATTGGACGCTTTCACCAGTAAATCTAATAGACGCCACGGTGCCTGAGCCTGTTTCAACCACCGGCTGTCCTTCCGCATCCTTTTTGTCAGTCATTTTATGCCACACCACTTCTTTACCGACAAACGATTGATAATTCATCATTTGCGATGCCTGCTGTGCCTGTACCATTTCTTCAATCATCGATGTCATATTGACCATTTGCTCAAGAGATGTGAACTGTGCCATTTGTGCGATAAACTCTTTATCTTCCATCGGGCTGAGCGGATCCTGGTTTTGAAGCTGTGTCATTAAAATTTTCAAAAATTCGTCCTTGCCAAGCGCGCTGCTTCCCGTTTGTTTCGTTTGTTTCGGGTTATTTGCTAAATAAAGCGATGGATCAATTTTCGACATGGATTACACCTCGATTTCTATATTCGTTAAAAAATCGGCAAATGAAGAGGCATCTTCATCTGTTGATTGATTCGGCTGCTGCTGATCAGCTTGCTGCTTTTGTCCGTTTTGACGCTCCTGCTGATTGCCGCGTTCAAACATTTGCTGTCTCGTATCAGGGTTCGTCACTTCAATTTTATCGACTGCCACATTTTGCTGGCTAAATGCATTTTTTAATTGCTGCGCATTTTGTTCAAGCAACTCTTTTACCGCTTGTGTGGATGATAAAATTTTAGCGGTCATAACCCCGTTTTGCTGCAATAGTTCAATGCGCAATGTTCCAAGCTGTTCTGGATAAAGCTTAATAAGCAGCTTTGTACTGTTTGGTGTTTTCACCAAGTTTGAACTCCCGAGAATTTGTGTGAATTTTTCGATAAACTGTTCCATATTCATCGGGCGTGGATCGGCTTTGATACTCATCGCAAACTGCTCTGTTTTTGTCATCTGGTGAACGACCGGATTAAGCGCATCCTGGCCCATTACCGGACGTGCAGTTGTTTCTGCTTTAACGGCTAAAACGGATTGTTCATTCGTCTTTATTGGAGTTTCTGCTCCTTTCAGCTGAACAGAAGATGAGCTGTGGTTTGCAGAAGCTTCATAGCGGGTAAATGCCGTTTGAAGGACTGTCTGTCGTTTCGAATCTGACAGCGCTGATTCTTTCGCTGCTTGCTGCAAGGCAGACTGCAGCCATTTTTCCGGCTCCGTAACAGTTCGTTGATGCTGCAAGGCAGTTTGAGATGTAAACTGCTGAAAGATTTGCGCTGCTTTCATAACTGCTGCTGCTGCTTGCTTATCACTTTCTTTCACAATTTGTGATGCATTGGCTGAAAGCATGTGAATGACTGCAGCTAGTTCCATGACAGGCAATGTCTCCGAAAGAAGCTCTTCATCGTCTTCTTGTTTCGATAAAAGAGATTTTAAAGCTTCCTGTAAAGGTTCCGGCAGCTCCTTCGTCGTCTCTTCATTTGTCAACAAAGCTGCGATTTGTTTAACGGCTCCCATCAATGTTTCAGCATCTGTTCCAAGAACAAAGGCAAGCTCCTGCAGCGTCGGCATATCCCCTTCTTTTAATAGCTGCTCCGCAATCTTTGCAAGTTCTGGATCCATGATGGAATCGGCCGATTCCCCGAACGAGCCAAATACAGCGGCAAATCCCTCAACAGGCGAAATTGATGCAGCCGATGCACCTATTTCCTGCTGTACTGTGCCAAGCATTTGCCTAAACCCTGTTCCAGATGTCTTTTGCCCTGTATTTGTACTTACCACTAATGAAATGGATGAACCGGGCAATACGTTTGTTCCAAAAATAGCCTGCATCTATTGACACCTCCTTTGCCTCGTTTATTATCTCATAAATGTTTCTATTTTTCTTCATTCATTTGACAATAATTTTGTATATTCAGCCGCCTTTACGGCATCCACTTGTTCCAGAACAGCCGCCTGTTTTTCAACACTTAACTGCTTTAAAATGTTTACGGCTTCCGCATCTGTTAAGTTAATCACGATGCCCGCGATGCTTTTTTCATCCATCGTTTCATACGTTTTAATGACATTGCTTGTTTGCTGCGTTTCTTTTTCTTTTACAGTCTGCTGCTGCTGTTGCTGAAGCTGTTTGTATTCCGCATTCAGGCGATCCTGTTCTGTTAAAAGCTGTTCAATTTTCTTTTCAGAATCAGTTAATTTCCCCTGCAGACTATCTATCTCTGCTTCTTTGTTTTTTATTTCAGCCTGTAATTCAACAACTTTTTCACTATCTGATTTCCCGTCCTGACCTGATCCCGTATCCACCCACTCCGATACATACGGAATATTTGCCGCCACTTCTTTTGTTTTTTCAAATACATTTACACCGGCGATCGTCATGACAATAAGGGCGATGGTCAGTGCGAATAACAGCGGAATAAAGACGACAAAAACAATCCATTGAAAAGTGCTGTGCCCTTTCTTTTCTTCCACTTCAACCGGCGCTGCTTTTTTTTTCTTTCTGGCCATGTATCCTTCACCTAATCTTTCGGTTCATAAACTGAATGGAAGACAGTTCATCCATCCGCTTCGCTTCTTCATCATTTTCCCATTTTTGATAAAGTGCTAAGTCTTTTGTACGGATTTTCCCGTACTTCTTCACTTCTATATTTTTCTCTTTCAGCTGCTGTTCACACCATTGCATTCGGCCGCGCGCTGTTATGACGATTTGCTGCTGCTGGTCAATAATCTTTTCAAGGTTGCCGATAAATTGCTGATAATGCTGAATGTCGAGAACAGAAAAACCGGTTTTCATTTTTTGTTCCTGTACATCAATGAGGTCTTCTTTTTTCTTCAACAAGTCATACAGCTTTTCCGCTTCTTTTTCAAACTGCCCGACCGCTTCCCGGAACGTATTCTCTGACTCATCTTTTTCCCGCTCCCGCAGCTGCATAATTTTATCAAATTTATATTGATAGCCCATTTGTCAATCAATCCCCTTTGTTTGCCAGTTGAACAAGTCCATGCGCTGTCTCTTCTAATGTTGACTTTTCATCTGTCCGCTGTTTTAAGAAAGATAGAATCGGCTGATAATTTTGAATCGCCCGGTCAATCTCAGGTGAAGAACCTTTTTTATATGCCCCAATATTAATCAAGTCTTCCGAGTTTAAATACGTATTTAATGAATCGCGGACTGCAACTGCCGAGTCATAATGCAGTCGGTCAACGATATGCGGCATAAGCCGGCTGACGCTTTTCAAAACGTTAATGGCCGGATACTGCCCTTTATTCGCCAGTTCCCGGTCGAGCACAATGTGGCCGTCTAAAATCCCCCGCACTGCATCAGCAATCGGCTCATTCATGTCGTCTCCATCCACAAGCACGGTGTAAAAAGCGGTAATCGTTCCATTTGCATTTGTCCCTGTCCGCTCCAACAGTTTCGGCATAATGGCAAAAACAGACGGCGTGTAGCCTTTTGTCGCCGGCGGTTCTCCAACGGCAAGACCAATTTCACGCTGCGCCATCGCAACACGTGTTACGGAATCCATCATGAGCATGACGTTTAACCCTTTGTCGCGGAAGTATTCCGCAACCGCCGTTGCTGTAAAAGCGCCTTTTATTCGCATCAAAGCCGGCTGATCAGATGTTGCGGCGACGACAATGGACTTTTTCATTCCTTCCGGGCCGAGATCACGCTCAATGAATTCCCTTACTTCACGGCCGCGCTCTCCAATCAGTGCAATGACATTCAAATCAGCATTCGTGTTGCGGGCAATCATGCCGAGAAGTGTGCTTTTCCCGACACCGCTCCCTGCAAAGATACCTACGCGCTGGCCTTTACCGACAGTGAGCATGCCGTCGATAGCACGGACGCCGACTTCAAGTTTTTCTTCAATTGGCGGTCTCGTAAGCGGATTGGGCGGAGCGGCTTCTGTTTCAATCAATGTCAATGTCCTCGGCAAAACCGTTTCATCAAAAGGCTCGCCCAGCGGATCGATAATTTTCCCGATCAGCGCGGGACCCGCTTTTACTTGCAGCGGATGCCCTAATGTCTCGACGAGGCTGCCCGGCGAAATTTCGTTCATATTTGTATAAGGCATTAATATAATCATTTCGTCTTTAAAGCCTGTCACTTCTGCCATAATGGTCTTTTTTCCATCTTTTGATCGAATCAAACAAATATCCCCGACTGAGCTTTCCGGTCCTTGTGATTCGATCATAAGGCCGACTACTCGTTTTACCCGACCGTATCGCTTAAATGAGTCAAGTGTTGGAATGATGGATCGCAAATCGCGTGCTTTCATCGATTATTCTCTCTCCAGTATGTCAATCAAAGTTTTTCGAAGCTGCTGCAGCTGTGTATCAATGCTCGCATCGATACGTCCGCTTGCTGTTTCAACAAAGCAGGCATTTTCTGCTGCTTCTTCGTTCGGGAAAATGTAGCAATTCACATCACCTGGAAACAGTGCTTCAATCTCGTCTTTTTGCGAAACCACAAAGGCATAGCGTGCCGGATGAACGTGAATTTGCACTTCTTTTTGTTCTCTTACTTCTTTAATGACCGACTTAACGATGCCCATAAATAATTCATCATTGTCATCCAATGCTGTCCTCAGAATTTTTTCCGAGCAGGTAAGAGCGAGAGTGAGAATCGTTTGTTCAGAGCGCTCTACATTTTTCTCGTACTCAATTTTGGATGATGCAACCACATATTTTGCTTCATCAATCAAAGCACTCATTTCCCTGTATCCTGCTTCACGCCCTTCAACCGCACCTTGCTCAAAAGCGGTTTGATAAGCTTCCATTTGTATTTTCTCTTTTTCTTGTTCCCAATCGGCCTGCCACGCAGCTGCTTCATCCATAAGGCGCTTTTTTTCAAGATGCGCCTGTTCAATTATGGTTTGAGCCTGACCCGTCGCTTCCTGAATAACAGCAGAACGTTCCTGTTCAAAGTCATATGTCTTATCTTCTTCTTCTAATTCCGGCGCGGAAAAAAATGGCTTAATACTAATAATTCGTTTTGGTTTTTCATCCCAGCCCGTATTGTCCGTCCGAATGAGTTTAGACAATAATATCATCTCCTCCGCCGCGGGCAATGATAATTTCACCCGTCTCTTCAAGTCGGCGAATGGTTGCGACGATACGCGACTGTGCTTCTTCTACATCACGCAGGCGAACGGGTCCCATATATTCCATTTCTTCTTTAAACGTTTCAACCATACGCTGCGACATGTTGCGGAAAACGACAGATTTCACTTCGTCGCTGGACACTTTTAATGACAAAAGCAAGTCCTCATTTTCACAATCACGAATGACGCGCTGAATCGAACGATTATCAAGCGTAACAATATCCTCGAAGACAAACATCCGCTTTTTAATTTCTTCCGCCAGTTCCGGATCTTGAATTTCAAGCGCATCGAGAATCGTTTTCTCCGTTGCCCTGTCGACGCCATTGAGCACTTCCACGACAGCTTCCACTCCGCCTGTCTGCGTGTAATCCTGCGTCACGGTCGAGCTTAATTTCCGCTCTAAAATGGCTTCTACTTCGTTAATAATCTCCGGTGATGTGCTGTCCATAATCGCAATCCGCTTCGCAATATCCGCCTGCACTTCCTGCGGGAGCTCAGACAAAATCTGGCCGGCCTGCTGCGGGTCCAAATATGACAAAATCAATGAAATCGTCTGCGGATGTTCATTTTGAATAAAGTTTAAAATCTGGCCGGCATCGGCTCTGCGAGCGAAGTCAAATGGTCTTACCTGCAATGATGAGGTCAGCCTATTAATAATATTTTGCGCCTGATCTGACCCGAGCGCTTTTTCAAGAACCGTTTTTGCATAGCCGATCCCGCCTTGGGAAATGTAGTCCTGCGCAAGAGCGATGTTATGAAACTCTTCAAAAACTTCCTCTTTTACCTCTGTATCTACTTTTTTGACACCGGATATTTCAAGCGTCAGTTTCTCTATCTCTTCTTCCGATAAATGTTTGTATACTGAAGCCGAATAGTCCGGCCCGAGGGAAATAAGCAGGATGGCGGCTTTTTGTTTCCCGGTTAGTTTTTTCTCGCGTGCAGCCATTTGTGATCCTCCTATTCCTCAGACAGCCATGTACGCAGCAGTTTTGCAAATTCTTCCGGCTTTTCTTTTGCCATTTTTTCGAGCTGTTTACGACGTGCACTGCCTTCTGTTTCTGTTAAAATATCTTCTATTTCTTCGACTAGCTCTTCTTCATAGTCTTCCTCTTCTTCCTCACGTCGTCTTCGAATCATGAAGAAAACGAGAACTGCAATGATCAGGAGAAGAACGCCGCCGATAACGTATACCCACCAAGGGATAACAGGACCTGTGTTTTCTTCAAAAGTTATTTTTCCATTAAGCGGCTGAACAGAAATAGCGATCTTTTCTCCCAGCGCTTGATCAGTCAAATCCGTATTATAGCTTTCATCAATGGAAGTCCGCACAATTGTACCCAGCATTTGCTGAATGTCTTCTACACTTTGATCAGGCATTGAATTAGGATCGTCTGCCGTTGGCGGTTCGACCATTACTTGAATGCCCAGATCGCGAATTTTATACGGACTCTCCGTAATTTCACGTCGTATGCGGTTCACTTCGTTGTTAATTGTTTCTTCGTTTCGTTCATAATCGCCCGTACCCGTTGCGCCTTCGAGATAAGTTGTTGTGTCTGCCGGATCTTCAGCTTGCGGAATGCCTCCAGCACCAGCTGCATCGCCTGTATATGTTTCAGTAATGCGCTGAGCACTGATCTGAATGCCTTCCATATTTTCTTCATCAACAGGTTCAACTAGGTTTTCTTCCCGGTTTTCTTGGGTAAAGTCTACATCCGCTGTTACGGAAACAACCACTTTTTCCTGACCCATTAATGTACCAAGCATGCTTTGAACCTGACGTTGTATATCACGTTCAATTTGTTTTTTAACCGCCATTTGCTGCGTGTAAGCATCGCCTGCAAAAGATCCGCTGCTATTTTGCAAATCAAAATACTCAAAGTTTTGATTCATAATGACGATATTTTCTACAGGAAGGTTTGGAACACTTTTTGACACTAAGTGATAAAGAGATTTTATTTGTTTTTCATTAAATTGATAGCCAGGCTCTGTATTTAAAACGACAGAGGCCGAAGCCTGCTCCGCTTCTTCCGTTACAAAAATCTGCTCTTGAGGCAAATTAATCATGACATTGGCGTTTTTCACACCATCAATGTTTTGAATAAGGGACGCAAGCTCAGTCTGCATGGCATCAAGCTTCAGTACATTAAATTCATTATCCGTCATCCCAAAACCAGCATTTTGGCTAAAGAAACTGTAATCAATCGAGCCGGATTGCGGCAGTCCTTCCGCCGCAAGATCTACTTTGAGGGCATCGACAGATTCTTCAGGAACGAGAATGCCTGTACCGCCATCTGTGATTTCATAAGCAACGCCACGGCCATCCAAATTTTCTTTCACAGCCCCAATTTCTGAAGGTGAAAGCTCGCTGTATAAAGGGGCCATGGTTGTTCTTGTTGAAAAAAAGACAACAAGTGAAAGTGCGATGACAAAAAAAGCAAACACCCCGGCACCAAGCACTTTTTGTTTCTTTGAACGGCTGTTCCAATATTCTTTTATTTTAGCTAGCTGTTGTTTTATATTCTCGTTCATTCCTATCCCCCGGTTGCCTCATTGCCCTGCGAATGATTTAAATTTGCATGCGCATAATTTCTTGATATGCCTCAACGGCTTTATTCCGCACTTCCAATGTTAACTGCATCGTAATGCCTGATTTTTGAGCGGCCGCCATTACTTGATGAATATCGACATTTTCACCGTTGATCATTTTTGTTGTCAGCGCATTCGATTCAGCTTCGTTTTTCATCACATCATTGAGTGAATTTTTCAAAAAATCAGCAAACTTTTGCTGTCCTTCATACGGTGTGGCAGCTTTTTTTATGCCTCCAGTTTGAGCAAACGACGGGGAAACCGCGGATAATGATTCAATTGCCATTCATATTCTCTCCTTATTTTCCAATTTCAAGCGCTTTTGTCATCATCGCTTTGGAAGCGTTAAATACTGTTACATTCGCCTCATACGAGCGGGTCGCACTCATTAAATCAACCATTTCACGAAGAGGATCTACATTTGGCATGTTCACAAATCCATCTTCGTTTGCATCAGGATGCTCCGGATCATAAACTAATTTATTTGGCGTTTCAGTATCCTCAACAATTCTTGTGACCTTTACACCATTACCGGCTTTTTGCTGGTTTGCCGCCATACTTAAAAATGAAGCAAAAGAGCCACCTCTCGGCTGTAGAACAACAGATTTTCTTTGATATGGCTGCCATTCGCCATCCACCAGCTTTGCGCGAGTAGAATCGACATTTGCCATATTAGAGGAAATCACATCCATGCGCAAACGCTGGGCGGTCAAAGCGGAAGCAGTAATATTCATTCCATTAAACATGTTTATCTGCCTCCTTTAATCACATTCGTTAACGATGAAAACTTCGAGCTAAGACGATCTGCCAACGCATTGTAATAAAGTTGATTCGTTGCAAGATCTGACATTTCTTTATCAATGTCCACACTATTTCCGTTTTCATTATAAGACATATTTCTTTTTATAAGAATATTTTTATTTTGTGGATCATCAAACTGAAAATGCCGTATATCTGTCCGATTCGCCTGCAAAGCGCTAACGGCATCTGAAAAAACGTTTTTAAAGCTCGCTTCTTGTGATTTATAATTCGGTGTATCAGCGTTCGCAATATTGTTGGCAATCGTTTTTTGCTGAAGAGCAGCGTAATCCAAGCCTCGCTCCAGAGAGGTAATAGAGTCTGAAAATAGCTTCAATATTAATCACTCCATCTATAAAAGTTCCACTGTTAAATCAACCATTCTCTAAGAAATATAACATAAAAGTTATTTTTCGACACGATACTTTACAAAATTAACATTAATTTTTAAAAAACCCTCATTTTTCTCATGTTTTGTCATATATTTGTTTATTTTCTTATTATACATATACTCCCATCATATCTCAAAATATTTTTCAACAAAAAAACCGGAAGAACAAAACGTTCTTCCGGTGTACTTCTGCCTGTTAATTTGATTTCAATTTTTCCAATTCCATCAAAAATTTATCATTTAACACTTTAATATACGTTCCTTTCATCCCAAGGGAACGGGACTCGATCACGCCTGCGCTTTCCAGCTTGCGAAGTGCATTCACGATAACAGAGCGTGTAATCCCTACACGGTCTGCGATTTTGGACGCAACGAGCAGTCCTTCCTTGCCGTCAAGCTCTTCAAAAATATGTTCAATGGCTTCAAGTTCGCTGTAAGAAAGTGAGCTGATCGCCATTTGAACAACGGCTTTACTGCGCGCTTCTTCCTGCATTTCCTCCGCTTTTTCACGAAGAATTTCCATACCGACAACCGTTGCGCCATATTCCGCCAAAATAAGATCGTCATCGTGGAATTGTTCTTCCAAACGGGCAAGGACAAGTGTTCCGAGCCGCTCCCCCGCACCAACGATTGGTACAATGGTCGTTAAACCATTTTGAAATAATTCTTTGTTTTCAACAGGGAATGCTGTGTATTCACTGTTTACATCAAGGTTTGAGGATGTTTCAGTCAAATTGAATAAATTTTTTGTATACTGCTCCGGGAACTGGCGTTCAACGAGCATTTGTTTCATCCGGTCATTTTCAATCTGCTGGTTGACGCCAAATCCAAGCAGCTTGCCGCGTCGGCTGAGAACAAAAATGTTCGCTTCAATTACTTCTGAGAGCGATTCAGCCATTTCTTTAAAATTGACCGTTTTACCTGCCGCATTTTGCAGCATTTTGTTTATTTTTCTAGTTTTATCTAAAAGATTCATTTCATTTTTCCTCCGTGTACTTATAAAATAAATTCGCTTAAATCTTTATTTTGTGAAATAGCGGACAGCTTGCCGTCTACGTATTGTGGTGTAATCGTAATTTGTTCAAGTGTGATATCCGGCGCTTCAAATGATAAGTCTTCCAGTAATTTTTCCATAATTGTATGAAGGCGGCGTGCACCTATATTATCCGTCTCTCCATTGACATGAAAGGCGATCTCCGCTATGCGGCGAACCGCTTCATCTGTAAATTCAACACGGATGCCTTCTGTTGCCAGCAGCGCTTGATATTGTTTAATGAGTGCATTGTCCGGTTCAACTAAAATGCGGACAAAGTCTTCTGTTGATAACTTTTCAAGCTCCACACGAATCGGGAACCTGCCTTGCAGCTCCGGAATTAAGTCAGAAGGTTTAGACATATGAAATGCGCCGGCCGCAATAAATAAAATATAATCCGTCTTTACGGCTCCATATTTTGTAACAATCGTCGAGCCTTCAACAATCGGCAAAATATCGCGCTGTACGCCTTCCCGGGATACATTGGCACCGGACTGCGCACCTCCGTTTACAGCAATTTTATCGACTTCATCAATAAAAATGATGCCGGTTTGTTCCGCGCGTCTGATTGCTTCCTGCGTTACTTCATCCATATCAATCAATTTTTGCGCTTCTTCCTGCTCCAATACTTTCCGCGCATCTTTTACCGCGAGCTTTTTCTTCTTTTTCTTCTTCGGCATTAATCCGCCCAGCGCATCCTGCATGTTCATGCCCATTTGTTCCATTCCGGACCCTTGAAACAAGTCAAACATCGATGGCGGCTGTTCTTCCACTTCAACGGTAATCACTTCATTTTCAAGTTCACCTGCCGCCAGCTTTTCCGCAGCGACCCGCCTTTTTTCTTGAATCGACATGTCCTCAGGCAATTCATCTTGCTCCGTCTGCTGCTCTGCACTACCTCCGAACAGCATTTCAAATGGGTTTTTAACCCCGGATGCTTTTTTGCGCGACGGCACAAGCAGTTCCACAAGACGGCGGTTTGCCGCGGCTTTTGCCGGCTCAAGCACCGCCTGCATTTTTTCTTCTTTTACTAAGCGGATAGCTGTTTCAGCCAGGTCGCGCACCATTGACTCCACATCACGGCCGACATAACCGACCTCGGTAAATTTTGTTGCCTCCACTTTAATAAACGGCGCGCCGGCCAGCTTTGCCATACGTCTTGCAATTTCCGTTTTCCCGACGCCAGTTGGACCGATCATCAGCATGTTTTTTGGAATAACCTCGTCGCGGATGACGTCATCGAGCAGGCTTCTGCGGTATCGGTTACGCAGTGCAACGGCAACTGCTTTCTTTGCTTCTTTCTGGCCGACAATATATTGATCAAGACGCTCAACAATTTGGCGCGGCGTCATTTCCATTGCGTTACTTGTCATCATTCCACTCCTCACTGCAGTTCTTCTACAACAATGTTATGGTTTGTGTATACGCATATATCCGCCGCTGTCTTCAACGATGCTTCAGCGATTTCGAATGCGGACAAATGAGGCGCATACTGCTTTAACGCTCTTCCTGCTGATAAAGCATAATTACCGCCTGAGCCGATCGCTAAAATCCCATCATCCGGTTCTATGACTTCACCGGTACCGGAAATAAGCAGCAAATGCTGTTTATCCATCACGATAAGCATAGCCTCCAAACGGCGAAGCATTTTATCCGATCGCCATTCTTTTGCAAGTTCAACCGCTGCCCTTTGCAAATTTCCGCTGTATTCCTGCAGTCTCTTTTCAAAGAGTTCAAACAATGTGAACGCGTCGGCAACCGATCCGGCAAAGCCGGCGATCACTTTTCCGTTAAAAAGCCGTCTTACTTTTTTCGCTGTATGTTTCATGACAACGGCATTGCCGAATGTCACCTGACCGTCTCCTGACATGGCGGATGAACCATTATGCTTCACAGCAAAAATGGTTGTAGCATGAAATTGTTCCATTGATTTCTCTCCTTTATGCCCGCGGATGGTGTTTCATATACGTTTTTTGTAAATGTTCTTTCGTGACATGCGTATACATTTGCGTCGATGACAAACTCGTATGTCCAAGCAGTTCCTGAACCGTCCGCATGTCCGCTCCATTGTTTAATAAATGGGTGGCAAATGTATGGCGCAGCATATGCGGATGAATCTTACCCGATAAGGATGCTTTTTCAATCAATTCCGTTAAAATGTGACGAACCCCCCGTACAGTTAAAGGACCTCCTCGGTAATTTACAAACAACATGGAATGATTGGCGTTTTTCATTAATGTTGGACGACTCAACTCTACATAGCTTTGCACGGCTTCAGCCGCAAAGCTCCCGAATGGAACATAACGTTCTTTTCCGCCTTTTCCGCGCACGAGAATGATACCGAGATCGATGTCTATATCCGTGAGTGTAAGTCCCGTGCACTCACTTACACGAATGCCGGTTCCATACATAAGTTCAAGCAATGCTTTATTTCGAATAGACAGAGCATCCGTTTCCTGAACGGTTTCAAACAATTCCCTCATCTCTTCTTCATAAAAAAAAGAAGGGAGTTTTTTCGTTCCTTTCGGCCGGTGCACGATTAAAAAAGGATTTTCCATCACAATCTCTTCCCTCATTAAAAAGCGGTAAAAACCCCGGAGCGCTGAAATTTTTCGCGAAACAGAGGCGCGGGCCATTTTTTGTGCATGAAGCCCGGTTAAGTAAAGGCGGGCATCTTGATGGGTAACATCCTCAACTTTTTTAATATGCTGTTCATTCATAAACATAAAAAATTGCTCCAGGTCATCACGATAATTTTTGATCGTGTGTACAGAGCTGTTTTTTTCTATCTGCAAATAAGCAAAATAAGAATGTGTATAATTATTGAAAAGTTTTGACATTTTACCACCTCAGAAAGGGCTACTAAATGATAACACATGCCAGCAGCCCTTGCAAGAAAGTTTACAAACTTTTCGAAAAAGTTTGAATTGTTTCTAAAGCACGTTCAGCGAGCGCTTCATACCGCTCTTTTTTACTCTTTATTTTCACCGGAAGAGCAGGGAATAAACCAAAATTCGCATTCATTGGCTGAAAATTATCCGCCGCTGCATGTGTAATGTAGTGAGCCATTCCGCCGATCGCTGTTTCCGCCGGTGCCGTCACCGGTTCTTGGCCCATTGCAAGACGCGCCGCATTAATACCCGCCATCAAGCCGCTTGCCGCTGACTCGACATAACCTTCTACACCCGTCATTTGTCCGGCGAAAAACAAATCAGGCCGGTCTTTCAATTGATAGGTTGGCAGCAATGCCTTCGGAGAATTAATAAAGGTATTGCGGTGCATAACGCCGTAACGGACAATTTCTGCATTCTCAAGCCCCGGAATCAGCTGCAAGACTTCCTTTTGAGGACCCCATTTTAAATGTGTCTGAAATCCGACAATGTTATAAAGGGTGCCCGCTGCATTATCTTGCCGAAGCTGGACAACCGCATATGGGCGCTTGCCTGTACGTGGATCTTCAAGACCAACCGGTTTCATCGGACCAAACAGCATTGTTTTTTTTCCGCGGCTCGCCATCACTTCAATCGGCATGCAGCCCTCAAAGAAGATCTCTTTCTCAAACTCTTTTAACGGCACCGTTTCAGCAGCGATCAGCGCTTCATAAAAACGGTTAAACTCCTCTTCATTCATCGGACAGTTTAAATACGCTGCCTCCCCTTTATCGTATCTTGATTTCAAATACACGATATCCATATTGATGCTGTCTTTTTCAATAATTGGGGCAGCCGCATCATAAAAATACAGGTAGTCTTCACCTGTTAATGCCTGAATTTTTTCCGCTAATCCTTTCGTTGTCAGCGGACCTGTGGCAATGACCGTGATGCCTTCAGGAATATCTGTCACTTCTTCATTTATAACAGTTACGTTCGGATGGTTTTTCACCCGTTCTGTTACGTGTCCGGCAAATTCATGACGGTCCACCGCCAGCGCACCGCCAGCCGGAACAGCACACGCATCAGCCGAGCTGATAATAACTGAATTCAGCCGGCGCATTTCTTCTTTTAATACGCCGACAGCATTCGTTAAACCGTTTGCCCGGAGTGAATTGCTGCATACGAGCTCCGCAAATTGATCTGTATGGTGAGCCGGTGTTTGTTTAACCGGCCGCATTTCATATAAGTGAACGTGCAGGCCGCGCTCTGCAATTTGAAAAGCGGCTTCACTTCCCGCAAGGCCGGCGCCGATCACATTAATCTTTTGAGTCATTGTTTGTTTCCTCCTGCCAGTAAAGGTACGTACCTGTATATCCCTTTAGCATTGTACACTACCTGTATTCAGAAAAAAAGAAAAATGTTTTTCTAAAATAAAAGAACTGCCTGAATCATGGTCGATCCAGACAGTTCCCTATGTCTTTATGACTGCGGCTGTTCTTTATAATCACATTCCGTACATTGAATCTGCACGCCTTTTTTCAATTTTTTCTCGACGAGCAGCTTGCTGCATTTTGGACAGGATCTCTCAATCGGTTTATCCCATGATAAGAAATCACATTCAGGAAACCGGTCGCACCCGAAAAAAATGCGGCGCTTTTTACTTTTTCTTTCTATTATATTACCTTCTGAACATTTCGGACATTTCACTCCGATTTCTTTGACGATCGCTTTCGTATTTCGACATTCCGGGAAGTTGCTACATGCCATAAACTTTCCGTATCGGCCCATTTTAAACACCATTTCATGGCCGCAGTTTTCGCAGTCTTCACCGGCCGGCTCGTCTTTAATTTCAACTTGTTCCATTTCTTTTTCGGCTTTTTCAAGGTGGCCTTCAAAGCTTTTGTAAAATTCATCGATGACCGCAACCCATTCTTTCACGCCTTCTTCCACGCTGTCAAGATCCCGTTCCATCTTTACAGTGAACTCGACATCGATAATGTCAGAGAAAAATTCGACCATTAACTCGTGCACAATGCTGCCTAGTTCAGTCGGGACAAAACGCTTATTATCAAGTGCCACATATCCGCGTTTTTGAATCGTATCAAGCGTCGGTGCGTATGTGGACGGACGACCAATACCGAGTTCCTCCAGCGTTTTGACGAGACGCGCTTCTGTGTAGCGGGGCGGCGGCTGAGTAAAATGCTGTTTCGGATCAATCTCACCCGATTTTACACTGTCTCCTTCTTCAAGATTCGGAAGGAAGTTTTCTTTCTCTTCTTTCGCATCGTCCGAGCCTTCCACATAGACTTTCATAAAGCCTTGAAATTTTACTTTTGAACCGGTTGCCCTGAACATGACGTCTCCGTTAACAATATCGGCACTTACAGTATCCATAACCGCTGCCGCCATTTGACTGGCCACAAACCGTTCCCATATCAGTTTGTATAGACGGAGCTGATCCCGTGATAAAAATTCTTTCAGCGAGGACGGCTCCCGAAGCGTACTTGTCGGTCTGATCGCTTCATGCGCGTCCTGAGCATTCGTTTTTTTCGGTTCCTTTTTCTGTCCCTGCTCTTTTGCGTATTCTTTTCCGTATTGCGAGATAATGTACTCCTGGCTTTCCGTTTGTGCCACTTCCGATACGCGTGTTGAATCCGTTCTCATATACGTAATTAATCCGACTGTTCCTTCCTTGCCAAGATCAATTCCTTCATATAACTGCTGCGCAAGCATCATCGTTTTTTTCGCCCGGAAATTTAACTTACGTGCGGCTTCCTGCTGTAGGGAAGAAGTTGTGAAAGGAGCAGCTGGATTACGCCGGCGTTCTTTTTTTGTGACAGAGTCGATCATAAAATCGCTGCCTTTAATAGCAGACAGAACCTGTTTCACATCTTCTTCAGATGTAAGCTTCGTTTTTTTGCCGTTCATTCCATAAAAGGATGCCTGGAATGAATCTTTCCCTTTTGTAAATTCTGCTTCAATGGTCCAGTATTCTTCCGGGATAAAGGCTTTAATTTCATTTTCACGATCAATGATCAGCCGCAGCGCGACAGACTGAACGCGGCCGGCACTCAAGCCCTTTTTCACTTTTTTCCATAGAAGCGGGCTGATGTTATAGCCTACAAGCCTGTCTAAAATACGACGTGCCTGCTGCGCATCAACAAGGTCCATATTAATCGGCCGCGGATGCTTAAATGATTCTTTAATGGCATCTTTCGTAATTTCATTGAACACAACCCGGCAGTCTGACGACGTATCAATGTTAAGTGAGTGCGCCAGATGCCAAGCGATGGCTTCCCCTTCACGATCCGGGTCAGCTGCGAGATAGATTTTTTTTGCTTTTTTAGCGGCTGCTTTTAATTCTTTTAACACGGGGCCTTTCCCGCGAATTGTAATGTATTTTGGATCGTAGCTGTTTTTCACATCGACACCCATCTGGCTTTTCGGCAGATCGCGAACATGTCCCATGGATGCCCGAACTTTGTATTTCTTCCCGAGATAGCGCTCAATTGTTTTCGCTTTCGCCGGGGATTCCACTATAACTAAATAATCCGACATAAGATAAAACCTCCCCCGAGAGGTGAAATGAATAATTAGACATATTATTATGCGTACTGCCTCTGTTTGTCAATTGATTCTTGTGTACGCCATTCATTTTCAAGCTCTCTATGTTACAAAACAGGACATGTTTTGTAAAAATCATTCTGTTGCAAAATTTATATGATATTGGCAGGAATTGCAACTGTTTTTGCAAAAAGAGGGCATGAATTTTTTAAAATGGTTCGAATTCCATATAAATATCAGCAGCTTGATGCACCATTTTCGCACCATCAGCAATCAGTTCATGTACTCCTTCCGAGAGCGGATGCGTGATTGGACCGGGTACGGCAAACACCTCTATGCCCTGTTCAAGGGCAAAGGATGCCGTGATCAGCGATCCGCTTTTTTTAGCGGCCTGCACAACCAGTACACCTTTTTACAATCCGCTGACAATTCGATTCCTTGCCGGGAACTGCCACTTTTCCGGCTTTGTGGACGGGGGATATTCAGATAACATGAGTCCGCAGTTTACAATTTGATTGGCAAGACGGATATTTTCCCTCGGATAAAAATGATAAAAACCGCCTGCAATGACAGCGATCGTATTTCCTTTTGACTGCAGTGTCTGCTCGTGTGCAAACGCATCAATCCCTTTTGCGAGGCCGCTGACAATCGTGATGTTTTTTTCAACGAGCGGCGGAATAAGCCGTTTAAGAACCTCTCTGCCGTATTGATCCCCGTGGCGGGAGCCGACAATCGCCAGTTTTTGTCCGTTTAATAAATCGATATTTCCTTTAGCAAATAATGCCCATGGCGGCTGTGGCAGCATTTTTAATGATTCGGGGTAGCGCTGATCATAAATTGGAATTACGTGCGCGCCCGCGTTCATTAGGGAGGAAAGAATATGTTCAAAGGTGAGGGAATGAAGCTGTTGTAATATAGAGGCTGACTGCAGTTCGGTGCGCCCTGTTACACTGGAAAATTGAGAAGGGGTTAATTCTTTCAGGTGCATTAATTGCGGGTCATGTTTAAAGAGCCGGTAAATGTCTTTCCACCCCGTCCCTCTGCAAAAATGAAGCAAAATCAATTGTTTCGTTGTCTCGTCCACTCTTTGTCCCCCTTTTTGAAAAAGCAAAATGGGACGCCTGTCTTACACAGGCGCCCAATGCTGTCTTAGTGTGTTTTGCACTCTTCTAAAAGTCCTTTTTCTTCAAGAACTTTTATCAATGTTTCACCCATAACAGACGGTGTTTCAGCTACTTGAATGCCGCATTCATTCATCACACGGATCTTTTCATCAGCTGTTCCTTTACCGCCGGAAATGATCGCTCCCGCATGACCCATGCGTTTGCCTGGAGGTGCCGTGCGTCCGCCGATGAAGCCGACAACCGGTTTCGTCATGTTCGCTTTTACCCACTCGGCCGCTTCTTCTTCCGCAGTACCGCCGATTTCACCGATCATAATGACCGCTTTTGTTTCAGGATCTTCATTAAATGCTTTTAATACGTCGATGAAGTCTGTGCCATTTACCGGGTCTCCTCCGATACCAACAGCTGTAGACTGGCCAATTCCGGCTTGTGTTAACTGGTGAACCGCTTCATACGTTAATGTGCCTGAACGTGACACAACACCTACATGGCCTTTTGTATGAATGTAACCCGGCATGATTCCGATTTTGCACTCATCCGGTGTAATAACACCCGGACAGTTCGGTCCAACGAGGCGTGTTTTCTTACCTTGCATGTAGCGTTTTACTTTTACCATGTCAAGAACAGGAATGTGCTCTGTAATGCAGATCGCCAAATCCAGTTCCGCGTCAACCGCTTCCAAAATTGCATCCGCTGCAAATGGAGCCGGTACATAAATAACCGATGCGTTTGCGCCTGTTTCTTTCACCGCTTCTGCAAGCGTGTTAAATACCGGCACGCCTTCCACTTCTGTTCCGCCTTTTCCCGGTGTGACACCGCCGACGATTTTCGTGCCGTATTCGAGCATTTGCTTTGTATGGAAAAGGGCAGTCGAGCCCGTAATGCCTTGAACGATTACTTTCGTATCTTTGTTAATAAATACACTCATGCCTGTACCTGCCTTTCTATTGTCAACATCTTTATTATTTTACAAGACTAACGATTTTTTGCGCGCCATCAGCCATTGAATCCGCCGAAACAATGTCAAGACCTGATTGGTTCAGGATCTCTTTACCGGCGTCTACATTTGTACCTTCAAGACGGACAACAAGCGGTACAGACAGGCTGACCTGTTTCGCTGCTTCTACAACGCCAGTTGCGATAACGTCACATTTCATAATGCCGCCGAAAATGTTGACGAAAATCCCTTTCACGTTTTCATCAGAAAGGATGATCTTGAATGCTTCCGTTACTTTTTCTGCTGTCGCGCCGCCCCCAACATCAAGGAAGTTGGCAGGGTCACCGCCGTAATGTTTGATAATATCCATCGTTGCCATCGCAAGACCAGCGCCATTTACCATGCAGCCGATGTTGCCATCAAGCGCGATGTAGCTCAAGTCATATTTTGACGCTTCGATTTCTTTAGCGTCTTCTTCTTCAAGATCGCGGTACTCTAAAATATCTTTGTGGCGGTACAATGCATTTGAATCAAAGTTCAATTTTGCATCAAGCGCCATCACTTTGCCGTCACCTGTTACAACAAGCGGATTGATTTCTGCAATGGAGCAGTCTTTTTCCACGAATGCTGTATACAAGCTCATCATGAATTTAACAGCCTGTCCGACAAGCTCTTTTGGAATGTTGATGTTAAAGGCGATGCGGCGTGCTTGATACGCGCTAAGACCCGTAACCGGATCAATATACTCTTTAAAGATTTTTTCCGGTGTTGCTTCGGCCACTTCTTCAATTTCCGTTCCGCCTTCTTCCGATGCCATTAACACAACCTGAGACGTCGCACGGTCCAAAACGAGGCCGATATAGTATTCTTTCTTAATGTCGCATCCTTCTTCAATAAGAAGGCGCTTTACTTCTTTCCCGTCAGGACCTGTCTGATGTGTGACAAGAACTTTTCCGAGAATTTCTTCCGCATATGTACGCACTTCATCCAGATTTTTTGCGACTTTAACACCGCCTGCTTTTCCGCGGCCTCCCGCATGAATCTGTGCTTTGACAACGGTTACCGTTGTGCCAAGCTCTTTCGCCGCTTCAACTGCTTCTTCCACGGAAAAAGCGACTTTCCCATTTGGTACAGCAACGCCGTAACTTCTGAGAACTTCTTTACCCTGGTACTCATGAATATTCATCTTCCAGCCTCCTATCGATCTCAAAACATAGTAAACAAACAAAACAGACTGCGACTTCATTGTAGTTAAAAAAAGAAAGTATGTCCAGTTTTTGAACATAAAAAAAACGCTCTTTTTTTCAAGAGCATTCAAATTTTGCAAAACGCTTACAACGTTTATTTATCAAGGCGCCGGTCGAGCCTGTATACGAAAGCAAATACTTCCGCAACCGCCTGGTACAAATCCTCTGGAATCGCTTCATTTATTTCGAGCTGGCCGAGCAGTTCAACGAGGCCCGGGTCCTCCTGAATGGGAATATTATTTTCTCTCGCTGTTTCAATAATCTTTTCAGCGATCATTCCTTTACCCTTTGCTTTGACGATCGGCGCGCCGGCTCCATCCGGGCTGTAGGAAAGCGCGGCCGCTTGTTTACGGTTAGCCGGTTTCATATAAGAATATCCACCCCCATATATCCCTCACTATCCATGATTTTAGCAAGCGGGGAGAGCGCGCGATGCTCCTCTTCTTTGCCGGAAGGCTGTTTAAATTGAACACCTGACAATTTGTATCCATGTTCTTCAAGTGATGCTTTTAAATGATCGAGCGCCGTACTGCTCAACTTCTTCAGTGAAGCCGGAGCGGCGGCCATAATATTCAAATGGATGATGCGGTTCTGTACCTGCATATCAATCACCGTATTTTTCAAATTCGGCATATCTACATAGAATAATACACGGCAAAAATCAGCATCGATTTTGCCGTCCGTTTTTTTTCTGCCCTGCCATTTTATCGTGAGATCTCCTTGGAATGCCGCTAAATGCACAGGCAGCTGCATAACAAGCTGCTGAAGCGGACCGGATTCTGCCGATAAGATGTGCTGGGCATTCAAGCGGCCGACAATTTGTTCGGCCGCTTCGCGAACCGGCGGCGGTATGGTTTCCGACATGAGCTTTAACAGTTCCTGTTTCACATTTTGCTGCATGTTTTCCGGCTGATTTTTGGAAGTAATGAGCGCCTCGTGATCGATGCCAAGCAGTCGAAATGCCTCTTTTATAGCGGCGGCTGCTTCTTTACCGTTAGCCGCTGTCTGAACCGGTACCGGTGTCTCCTCAAAGGGAATGGTGTCCGTCCCAATTAGCGCGGCCATCCGCAATGCTGCCTGCTCCGGGACAGTGACCGCAGCTGAAGCAGCGAGTTGAAATAACGCGGCAATTTGCCGGTTTTCAGCCGGAAGTCCTTTTTGCAGCTGCTCCGTTAATTGAGTTACCTGCTGCAAAATAGCCGTTCTCTCTGGATGATTAATTGGTAAGGATGAGGCTGCCGCATCTTTAAATGCAGCAATGGATTCCTGAGTAATAGGACGGGAAGCAAGCTGAATGAGCGCCTCTTTCATCGCCTGGACCGCCGGCATGGAGTCTTGTTTCACCAGTACTGCGTTTGAGAGGTTTTTTACAACGGCGGCAAGCTGTGATGCTACATCTTCTGTTTGAGGCACAATCGGCATGTTTAATGCTTTTTGTATCGTTTGCAGAGCGGCTGTTTTCTCAGCCGGGCTTCCTGATAAAAGCGCGGCCGCCATCTGTACCGCTTTATTATTCACATCTGCTAAAGGCAGCCCTCTTCCCGCTTGAGATAATGGCAGGTCCCCTAGAAGGCGGCTGATCACAGCAGCAGCTTCCGGCGCATCCCCGATTTGTACGAGCGTTTGCTGTAGCGATGCCAATTTCCCGGTTAATGATTCCGTTGAACGGGCTGAGACGAGTGATTGAAAAAGATTTTCTGTTAGAGGCAAATGACGGCTGAACATAAACCGAAGCGCCTCCATACCGTCTTTTAGACCTGCTTTTGACAGCCATGCCGCAGCCATTTGTATGTTTTCTTTTGAAAGCGGCCGTCCCGTCTCAATGGCCAGCGATGTAAAAGCCACGCTTTCTTTCGTCACCGGAAGCTGTAATTTCTCAAGCAGTGCGGCTGCTTGATCCGGCATACGCTGCTGCATCGACGCATTATCCGATACAACGTTTAACCGTATCTCTCCTTCACGGGAAGTCACCTGGAAAAAGTATCTCTCGCCTGCTTGAAGCGGCACTTCAAGCTGGGCGGTCATTTTTTGACCGAAAGCAGCAAGTTCCGCCATCTGTCCGGGCAAAAGCTTGATTGTTTTACCGAAAAAAATCTGTCCTTCTTTCAGCATATCCACCGGATTACCACCCGGCTGTGTTCTGATTCCTCTTTGAATGGCCGATTGACCGACTTCCATGCTCATCACCTCTTTTATTCGTTAACGCAGCATCTCTTTCACAGGTGCAAATGTTTTCCGGTGCAGCGGGGTAATGCCGTATTTCTTAAGTCCGTGTAAATGCTCTGGAGTTCCATATCCCATATTTTTTTCAAACCCGTAGCCTGGATATCGGGAGGCAAATTCTTTCATCATCCTGTCGCGCGTTACTTTCGCCACAATCGACGCCGCAGCAATGGAAGCACTTTTCGCGTCTCCTTTAATAATCGATGTTTGCTGGAATCCCCCTGGTATGACCATCGCATCCACAAGGAGATGGTCCGGTATATTCGGAAGAGTCAATACCGCTTCGTGCATCGCCTTTTTTGCCGCTTCATATATATTGATTTGATCAATTTCATCAGCATGGATAATCCCGACACCTACCTGACAATTCTCGACAATTAATTTATACAGATGGTCACGGGCCGCCTCGCTCATTTTTTTAGAATCATTTAACCCGACAGGTAAAAACCCTTCCGGCAAAATGCAGGCGGCAGCGACAACCGGCCCTGCAAGCGGTCCTCTGCCCGCTTCGTCAATACCGGCAATGATGCGGGCTCCTTTTGACTGCTCAGCCCGTTCATATACCATCATTTGATGAAGACGCTCTTTTTCCTTCGCTTCTTTCTCCAGGCGTCGTTTGCAGGCTGTAATGGCCGTCTGCACTCCTTTTCGTTCGTCTTCCTGCCAGATTAACATTCGAGGATCTTCTGCGTTTGTCACTTTGGACAGCTGCTCTTTAATACATGCAATCGTTTCTTTTGTCATTTCCTATCTCCCTGTTCTTTTTATCGGCCAAATTCAGTTTTTTTCCACAAAAAAGCGTGAAGGCAGTCCTTCACGCTTTTTCCGGTGTAATATCAAATGTGAGACGGCCAAACTGACCGCTGCGCACATCGCGGATTATGATGTCCGTCACTTTATCGTAATCCACTTCGCCGCCTGTCGAGATAGCGCCGCGCCGTTCACCGATTTGATGGAAGACATGTGCCATATCATCAGGCAGTTCTTTAAATCCATACCGTTCTTCCAACCGTGACGAGTATTTGTCTTCAAGATAGCGCAGTCCCCAGATCGCAACGTCTTGCAAATTTAAAATGGAATCTTTAATCGCACCCGTCAGCGCCAATTTATAGCCCGTTTCGGGATCTTCAAACTTTGGCCATAAAATACCCGGCGTGTCAAGCAGCTCCAAATTTTTTGCTGTTTTAATCCACTGCTGCGCTTTCGTGACACCAGGCATATTGCCTGTCTTAGCGATATTTTTTTTGGCGATCCGGTTAATAAGCGTTGATTTTCCGACGTTCGGAATGCCGACAATCATGGCACGCATCGCACGAGGTTTCATCCCCCGCGCCCTCATCCGGTCAAACTTTTCCTGTAATATGCCTTCTGCCGCTTTCACCATTTTATCAAGCCCGTTTCCTGCCTGTGAATTGACGGAAACCGCTTCAACACCCTGCTCCTTAAAATAACGGATCCATTCTTTCGTCATCTGAGGGTCCGCCATATCCTCTTTGTTTAAAATAACGAGCCGCGGCTTTTGATTGATAATTTCATCGATCATCGGGTTGCGGGATGACAAAGGAAGTCTCGCGTCCACAAGTTCAAAAATAATATCGACTAATTTTAACTTTTCCGTTACCTGCCTCCGCGCTTTAGCCATATGGCCGGGGAACCATTGAATCGTCAATCTCACACAATCCTTTCTATTCGTTTAGTCCACGAGACGGATCTGGTCAAACGGCCAGTAGACAAATTTCGTCTCCCCGACGATTTCATCCATCTTCACCGTTCCGATATGACGTCCGTCTTTACTAAAACGGCGGTTATCTCCAAGGACAAAGATCTCGCCTTCAGGTACCGTGTCCTGTCCGGTAATTTCAGCCAGTGTGAAGTCCGGTGTAAGCGGACCATCCGTCACTGCGCTTTTATATTCCTCTAAGTACGGTTCATCCTGCGCTTCTCCATTCACATACAATACATCGTCTTTATATTCAACCGTATCACCTGGAAGTCCGATCACTCTTTTTATGTAGTCTTTATTTTCAGGCGCATGAAAAACAACGATATCGAAACGATCCGGTTCGCTTATTTTATTCACAATCATCCGGTCACCGCTCTCAAGCGTCGGCATCATCGAAAATCCGTCCACCACAATCGGCGCAAAAATAAAATATCGAATAAGAGCCGCGAGTCCGACTGCGATGAGCAGCGCTTTCGTCCATTCCCAAAATTCATTTTTCCCTTCAGCCATGCTTGACACCACCTTTTATCAAAGTACTTTTATCATATCATGCAAAAGAAGAAACCTGAAAGAAAAAGGAGCCTGCAGGCAGACTCCTTTCAAAAAACTTAGTATCTGATTTCTTTGATGCGGGCTGCTTTACCGCGCAGGTTGCGCAAGTAGTACAATTTCGCACGACGAACTTTACCGCGGCGCATCACTTCGATTTTCGCGATTTTTGGTGTATGAAGCGGGAATGCACGCTCAACGCCCACGCCGTAAGAAATCTTGCGGACTGTGAAAGTTTCGCTTACGCCGCCGCCGCGGCGTTTAATTACAACGCCTTCAAATACCTGAATACGCTCACGTGTACCCTCAACGACTTTAACGTGTACACGTACAGTGTCTCCTGGACGGAATGCTGGGAGATCAGTACGAAGCTGCTCCTGAGTTAATTCTTGAATCAATTTGTTCATTTTGTTTTCCTCTCCTTCTAACAAATGCTCATACCCGCAAATAAGCGGCAGCGGAACATTGTTGTAATGCAGTATACGTTTTCGCACACTGACCTCGAAATTCTATCATAAATTTAACTTAAAATCAATTTAATTTTTCATCTTCCATGAATCAATTAATCGCTGTTCTTCTTCTGTCAACGAGACGGTTTCAAGCAAGTCCGGCCGGCGTTCCCACGTTCGTTTCAGCGACTGTTCTCGCCGCCATTCGTCAATGTGCCGATGATTTCCGGACGTTAATACATCCGGTACCTTCATCCCTCTGAAATCCGCTGGCCGCGTATAATGCGGATGTTCGAGCAGACCGGATGAAAATGAATCCTTTACAGCTGAATCATCATTGCCGAGTACCCCCGGCAGCAGCCGGACCACACTGTCCGCTACGACCATGGCACCGAGTTCACCGCCTGTCAGGACGTAATCACCAATGGAAATCTCGTCCGTCACAAGGTGTGTGCGGACCCGCTCATCATATCCTTCATAATGACCGCACAAAAAAATAAGATGTTCTTCTTTCGCGAGCTCCTCTGCCTTTCTCTGTGTGTAGCGTTCACCCTGCGGACACATTAAAATAATGCGGGGCGCCGCGTCAGTTTCTTCTTTCAGTGCATCTACTGCATCAAAAAGCGGCTGCGGCTTTAACACCATGCCAGCGCCCCCGCCATACGGATAATCATCGACAACTTTATGCTTGCCTTCTGCATAATCGCGGAAATTAACCGCGCGAAAAGAAACTTTTTCTTTTTCGGCTGCTTTTTTCATGATCGATGACGAAAATACTCCATGAAACATTTCAGGAAATAGTGTCAAAACATCGATTTTCATTCGAGCAGACCGTCCATTGGATCAATGATAATCACTTTTTCATAAGGATCAACAGATTTCACGACATCATCAATGTATGGAATGTACGCTTCTTTTCCGCCGCTGCGGATGACGACCCATACATCGTTCGCTCCCGGTGTAAGCACTTCCTTCACCTTACCGATGACTTCACCATCGACTGTTCTTACTTCACAGCCGATAATTTCGTGAAAATAAAATTCGCCTTCCTCAAGATCTGCCAGATGTTCTTCATTTACTTTTAAAATAGAGCCTTTAAAAGGTTCAACCATCTGAATGGACGGATAATTCTCAAACGTGAGCAAGTCGAACGTTTTATGCTTCCGATGGGAGGCAACCGTGACCGGTACACCTTCTTTTTCACCCTGTTTAAAGATCGAAAGTGAACTGCCTTTTTTATACCGCTCTTCTGGAAAATCTGTACGGGAAAGAACCCGTACTTCGCCGCGCAGTCCATGTGTATTGACGATTTTCCCAACATTGTACCATTTACTCATACTGTTCACCTCTGCGTGCGGATTTCAATAATAACACCATCTTTTACAACGATCGTTCCGCCGTCTCTTCCATCGAAACGGTCGCCCTCTTTCACTTCAACAACAGATTGAATGTCACGTTCCTTTAATTCCGTTCCCAGCGGCAGCTGATCGAGCTGGCTCATTTGAAATTCAATACCCGATATTTTTTCATGACGCTGATCTATTTCCTTCTGGAACCGGGCGGCTGCCTCGGACTGCTTCGATCCGGAGCGTTCCGCTTTTTTCTTTTCAAAAAGAAGCTGTGCTGTTTCTCTTTCTAACCGGCTTTTTTGATTTTCATACATATTCATTCGATCTTTCTTCCATGTTTCAGTGACAACTTGAACGACTGATACCGTTTGTAAAATGTGCACATTATCCGCTCCTTTTCATGGAACAAAAATGGCAATTCCCCAAAAGAATATTCTTTTGGGGAATTGTCGTCTGCTGATCAATTACTTGCCAAGTTTTGCATTATGGAATTTTTCCATGATGCCCTCGTTAGAGAAAAGATTGCGTACAGTGTCAGATGGTTTCGCACCATCTTGAAGCCATTTAAGCGCAAGCTCTTCATTGATTTTCACTTCTGCCGGTTGAGATACCGGATTGTACGTGCCGATTGTTTCGATTGAACGGCCGTCACGCGGCGCGCGGGCGTCTGCTACTACGATACGATAGAATGGGGATTTTTTTGCACCCATGCGTTTTAAACGAATTTTTACTGCCATGCTAATAAGCACCTCCGAAATAGTTTCACACAAGATAGAATAATATCAAATAGTTAAAGTGTTGTAAAGTGTTTTTTCTTTACAAGGCTCCGAGTAAAAAGAATCAAACAGGTAATGCGGCTGGATACCACCTTTTTTCGCCTTTGGACAATGAAAGATAAGTCTTACTTTTTACATAAACGGCAATTTTGGGAAGCCGCCTTTTTTCTTGCCTTTTTGCTGCATGGCGGACATCTGTTTCATCATTTTCTTCATGTCCTCAAACTGCTTTAAAAGACGGTTTACTTCCTGGATCGACGTACCGGAACCTCGTGCGATCCGCTTGCGCCGGCCGGCGTTTATGATTTCCGGCTGCTGCTTTTCAGCAGGTGTCATGGAGCGGATAATCGCTTCCACACGGCCGATTTGCTTTTCATCCACCTGTACGTTGCTGAGCCCCTTCATTTTGTTTGCACCCGGCAGCATTTTCAAAATTTCATCAAGCGGGCCCATTGAACGCACCTGGCCAAGCTGGTCGAGGAAATCATCAAATGTGAACGACATCGTCCGCATTTTTTGTTCAAGCTCTTTTGCTTTCGCTTCATCGACATTGGTCTGTGCTTTCTCAATGAGTGTCAGCACATCACCCATACCGAGAATGCGGGATGCCATTCGTTCCGGATGAAACAGTTCAAGCGCATCCAATTTTTCACCCATCCCGACAAATTTAATCGGTTTTCCTGTCACGGCGCGAATGGACAACGCCGCCCCGCCGCGTGTATCACCGTCAAGCTTCGTCAGCACAACGCCGGTAATCCCAAGCTGTTCATTAAAGCTTTCCGCCACGTTTACGGCATCTTGACCGGTCATCGAGTCCACGACAAGAAAAATCTCTTCCGGGCTGGACAGCTCTTTTATTTGTTTCAGCTCATCCATCAGCGTCTCGTCTATGTGAAGGCGGCCGGCTGTATCGATCAAGACGTAATCGAGATGATCGTCTTTCGCTTTTTGAATCGCCTGCTTGGCAATTTCAACCGGGCTGACTTGATCGCCAAGTGAAAAAACCGGCATATCCAGCTGCTTGCCGAGCGTTTCGAGCTGTTTAATCGCGGCTGGACGGTAAACGTCAGCTGCCACAAGAAGCGGTTTCCGGTTATACTTTTTTCGGAGCAGGTTCGCAAGCTTTCCGGTTGTCGTTGTTTTACCGGCACCTTGCAGGCCGACCATCATAATGACCGTCGGCGGGCGCTTTGACGTGCCGATACGGCTTTCTTCACCGCCCATCAGTTCTGTTAATTCTTCTTTAACGACTTTTATAACCTGCTGGCCCGGCGTTAAGCTTTTCATCACTTCCTGGCCGACAGACCGCTCGCTTACTTTCTTCACAAATTCTTTGACGACTTTAAAGTTAACGTCCGCTTCCAGTAATGCAAGACGCACTTCACGCATCATTTCTTTTACATCGGATTCGGATACTTTTCCTTTGCCGCGGATTTTCTGCATTGTTCCCTGCAGCCGTTCGGCCAATCCTTCAAATGCCATCATGCAGTCCCCCTATTCGAGTTCCTCAAGCGCCTGAACAAGCGGCAAAATGTGCGCATCTGCGCGTTCTTTCAGCTGCTCGATCAACTGCTGGCGCCGCTGGAACTTATTCAGCAGCATTAACTTTGCTTCATATTCTTCAAGCATTGCTTCTGTGCGTTTTATATTATCGTAAACCGCCTGACGGCTCACTTCATACTCATCGGCAATTTCACCGAGCGAGTAATCGTCCAGGTAATATAGGGACATATAGCTGCGCTGTTTATCCGTCAGAAGCATCTGATAGAAATCGTACAGATAATTCATCCGCATCGTTTTTTCGAGCACGGCCGCCCCTCCTTTGTTAAGTGAAAAACCTTTACACCAAAACAGTGTACCTGCTTCCACTGATTCTGTCAAGAAAGAAGAAAAGCGGGCGCTTAATCGCCTGCCTCCTCTTCCTTCTTTTCTTCTTTTTCTTCAAAAGCTTCCGCAAATAACCCATACGCATACTTTTCGGCATGAAATGGCTGCAGGTCATCCATTTTTTCCCCGAGACCAACGAATTTCACTGGAACACCAAGTTCTTTACGGATTGCGAGGACAATGCCGCCTTTTGCGGTGCCGTCCAGCTTCGTTAACACGATGCCGGAAACATCCGTCGCTTCTTTAAACGTTTTCGCCTGAACGAGCGCATTCTGGCCGGTTGTCGCATCAACGACAAGCAATACTTCATGAGGCGCCCCCGGAATTTCACGTTCGATGACACGTTTTACTTTTTGTAATTCATTCATTAAGTTGACTTTATTTTGCAGACGGCCGGCTGTGTCGCAAAGTAAAATGTCGGCACCGCGTGATTTCGCTGCCCGGACTGCGTCATACATGACAGCGGCAGGGTCTGATCCTTCGGCCTGTTTAATGACATCAACACCGGTGCGCTCTCCCCACACTTCAAGCTGGTCAATGGCACCGGCACGGAATGTATCTCCGGCAGCGAGCATCACTTTCTTGCCATCCGCCTTAAATTTGTGCGCAAGCTTTCCAATGGTCGTTGTTTTGCCGACACCATTTACACCCACGAATAAAATGACAGTCAATTCATTCTCTTGAATATTTAAATCAGACTGAACTTCTTGCCCGTCCGAATAGATATCCACAAATTTCTCCGTAATGATTTCCCGGATCGCAGACGGATCGTTCGTATTTTGCCGCTTCACTTCCATTTTCAATTCGTCAATCAATTCCATGACCGTATCAAAACCGACATCGGCTCCGATTAAAATTTCCTCCAGCTCTTCAAAGAAATCCTCATCGATTTTCCGATAGCGGGCAATCAGGTTGTTTACTTTTGAAGCAAACCCAGTCCGTGTTTTCTTTAATCCTTCTGTATATTTTTCGGTTGTCTGCTCCTGTTCTTGGGAACCGGAGAATTTTTCTTTTAATTTTTTAAAAAAGCTCATCGGTTTCAATCCTTTCGTTCATTAATTAGATGCAGCGGCTTCTTCAAGTCGAACAGAAACGAGGCTCGACACCCCGGATTCCTGCATCGCGACGCCATACAGTGCATCCGCTTCTTCCATCGTCTGTTTCCGGTGCGTGATCACGATAAACTGCGTATTTTGACTAAATTGCTTTAAGTAGCGGCTGAAGCGATGGACATTGGCTTCATCAAGAGCCGCTTCCACCTCATCCAGAATACAAAAAGGGACAGGACGGACGCGCAAAATCGCGAACAAAAGCGCAATCGCCGTTAACGCCCGCTCCCCGCCCGAGAGCAGACTTAAATTTTGCAGTTTTTTCCCCGGCGGCATGGCGGAAATATCCACACCGGAATGAAGGATATCTTTCGGATCCGTCAATTTCAATTCCGCCCGGCCGCCGCCAAATAATTCCGTGAAAGCAGGCTGAAATTCCGCTTTTATCGCGTCAAATGTTTCTGTAAACCGGCGCGTCATTTCCGCATCCATTTCACTCATGACATCACGCAATGTCGCTTTCGCTTCTTCCAAATCGCTTTTTTGCTCACGCAAAAACGTGACGCGTTCAAACGTCGTCTCATATTCTTCAATGGCGCCAATGTTTACATCGCCCAGTTCTTCAATCGTCTTCTTAATTAAGCGAATGCGGCGTTTCGCTTCGTCAATCGGCTGATTTAACGGATATTCCCGCTGAGCTTCTTCAAATGTCAGTGCGTATTGCTCATTTAATTTATGGAGAAGCGTATCCATCTCCATATCGAGACGGGTGATTGTGACGTCATGTTCACGGAGCGCTTCTGTCAATCCTTTTAATAGACGTCGGGTTTCTGTAAGCGACGCTGTTTTTTGATCAAGTTGTTCCAGCTTTTCGGCGCGTTTTGATTTTAGTGCGGCAATATTTTTGATGATCCAGTCTTTTTCAGCCGACCGCTGTTCTGACTGTTCAGCAAGTGTCACACCTGTTATGCCGCTGTCTGATCGCTCACTTTCAACAAATGAACGTTCTTCCTGAAGCTCTTCATGCCATTTTTCCACTTCTCTCCATTCAGACCGTATGCGGGCCTCCTGCTGTTTGCTGTATGCAAGCTGCTCCTGCAGCACAGCGATTTTCGGACGAAGGATATTCAATTGTGCAGCGATACTTTCCCGCTCGACAGACGCTGTTTTTTGCTTTGCTTCGAGCGACGCGATCTGCCGATTAAGCGACTGAATAGACTGCTGTTCCTCGTTTAATAGGCGAGCCGCTGCTGTCTTACGCTGTTCAAGGCGGGATTTTTCTTCTTGAAATTCTCTCTTTTCCGCATCGTAAACAGCAAGCCGGTCATTAATGGATTGCTCAGTAAATGACCACTCAAGCTGCTGATTTTTTGCTTCCTGAAGCCCTTGACGGTAAAGTTCGCCTGTTTCTTCAAGCTGCTGAACGCGCTTATCCATTTCCGCGGCCTTTGCCTGAAGAGACTTTACTTCTTTTTCAGCTCGGGCGGTTTTTTGCTCCATCAAGTCAATCTGACGGCTGAGTGTTTCAAGTTCATTTTTGCGGCCGAGCAAGGATACGCCTGTTTTTTTCAGTGAGCCGCCTGTCATCGAGCCGCCCGCGTTGACCACATCTCCATCCAATGTCACGACGCGATACCGATGGTTGATTTTCTGGGCAATGTTGTTCGCTTCTTCCAGCGATGAGGCAATGATGACATTGCCGAGCAAATGGCCGGCTGCGTGTGCATATTGTATGTCATATTCGGCCAGCTGCGCAGCGGTTCCAAGAAACCCGCTTTCATGCCGGACAGAAGCAAGTATATGGTCCGGAATGGTCTTTTCTTTTACAGTCGACAGCGGCAGGAATGTCGCACGTCCAAATTTATTCTGTTTCAAAAACGAAATGGCTTTTCGCGCGGATGGCTCGTCTGTTACAAAAATATGCTGAAGCGCGCCGCCGAGGGCGGTTTCTATAGCCGTTTCATATTCTTTTGGAACACGGATCAATTCTGCCGCCGCCCCAATGACACCCTGCAGCCGGTTGCTTTTTTCCTTCAGTACTTCTTTGACCCCAGAGAAAAAGCCGGCGTATTCGTCTTCCATGGATGACAGCAAATCACGGCGGGCCGTTGCTTCCTGTAAAATCTGGTATGCTTTGTATAACGAGCTGCGCTTTTTTTCAAGTATTTCTTTTACTTGATCTCGCTCTTTTTTCGCTTCCCGATACGCATGAGTATGTTCGTTCAGCTTTTGTTCCGCCGCTTTCCGCGCTTTCTCAATCTGTGCCTGCTCTTCTTTGAGAGCGGCACGTTCACTTAAATATTGATCATTGTGCCCCCCGAGACGTTCAAAGCGGGCTTTGAGCCGCTCAAGCTGCCGATCTATTTCGCGCAGTTCATTTTTGGCTGCCGCTTCACGGCTCAAATGTTCGATATAATCCGCTTTTAACGAATCCAATGTTTCTCCATTATTTTCAGATAATGCTCTTAGCAGCAATTCCTGTTCCGATGCTTCCTGCTGCAATTTTTCAAGTTCATTTCTCTTTTGTTCGGCAAGCGCTTTTGCTTCATCTGCCGCTTTTTTTAGAGACGCTTGCTTTTCTTCCGCTTCCGCAAGCGATTTGACCAGCCGCTCTTCATTATAGGAAGCATTTTTCTGACGTTCATCCATCAGCCGCCGCTTTCCTTCAATCTTTTCAAGCGATTCAATGATTGTCAGCAATTTTTGCTGGGCCCCTTCTTCCTCGCTGCTGAGGGCTTTTATTTCCTGATCAAGGGAACGGATCGACGACTCGGCTGTTTCCACTTCCAAAGCAAGACGGGCTGCCTGTTTTTCATTTTGCTCTTTTTCCAGCTTCTGTTTCTCCCATTCCGCATGAGAAGCGGCAATATCGTGCGCCCATACAGCAGCCTCAACCTCTCTCAATTCCGCTTTTTTCTCCAAATAATCTTTCGCCGCGGATGCCTGCATTTCAAGCGGCTCAACACGCTGTTCAAGCTCATGCAGAATATCGTTAACACGGCTGACGTTTTCTTCCGTTTCCGAAAGCTTGCGTTCCGCTTCTTTTTTCCGCGTTTTATACTTCAACACACCAGCTGCTTCTTCAAAAATAGCTCGCCTTTCTTCAGGACGGCTGTTTAAAATTTCATCGACTCGTCCTTGTCCGATAATGGAAAACGCACCTCGTCCAAGACCGGAATCCATAAACAATTCAATAATGTCTTTCAAACGGCAGCTTTGCTTGTTAATAAAATAATCGCTGTCACCGTTCCGGTTCACACGCCGGGTAATGCTTACTTCACTGTAATCAAGCGGCAGTGCCCCGTCCCGGTTATCAAGCGTAATCGTCACATCCGCCTCATTCAATCTTCTTCTTGAGTCACTTCCGGAAAAAATGACGTCTTCCATTTTTCCGCCGCGTAAACTTTTCGCGGACTGTTCTCCAAGCACCCAGCGAATCGCTTCTGTAATGTTGCTTTTGCCGGAACCGTTTGGACCGACGACTGCGGTTACGCCCGGCATAAATTCCACGGTCACTTTTCCGGCAAATGATTTAAACCCTGCAATATCAAGCTTTTTCAGGATCATGCCTATCCACCTGTCTCCTACTTCGATTGTTGTTTCATTTTTTCAAGTGCCATCCGGGCGGCAAACTGCTCTGCCTCTTTTTTCGAGCGGCCGCTTCCCGTCCCCAGAACATTTCCATTCAATGACACTTCTGTTACAAACTCTTTATTGTGAGCCGGACCTTTTTCTTCCAAAATACGGTACGAAGGCGCTCCTTTTAATTCACGCTGTACATATTCCTGCAGCTGGCTTTTAAAATCCATCACATGAGAAAAAGCACCGGCGCTGATTTTCGGGAAGACAACCCGTTCTAAAAAAGGGATAACTGCGTCCATTCCCTGATCCAGATACAGCGCACCAATAAAGGCTTCAAATACATCCGCAAGCAGGGCGGGGCGCATTCTGCCGCCGGTCATTTCTTCTCCTTTGCCAAGTAAGATCAGCTTCCCGAACTCCAGCTCATTGGCAAACGTGACGAGAGAAGGTTCGCATACGACGGCTGCACGCAGTTTTGTCAACTCCCCTTCTGACATAACCGGATATGTTTTATATAAAAATTGTGATACAGTCAGTTCCAGCACAGCATCACCAAGAAATTCAAGCCTTTCATTATCTTCGTACGGTTTTCTCCGATGCTCATTCACATATGATGAATGCGTAAACGCCTGTTTTAATAATGCCTCGTTCTGAAAACGGATGCCCATGGTTTCCTGAAATTGTTTAAATTCCATGTCTTTCCGTTCGGCATAACGCTGCTCGCGATTTGATTTCTTCATTAAGTGTTCCTCCGAAAAGTTAAAATGCACACAAAAATAGTTTAGCTGAAAAAAATGCATAGCGCAAAGACAATTAAAAGCGCAGGGCGCCCGTTTATCAGCGACAAGCATAAGACGAGCACTGGCGGAGGCGATTTTTGCCTCCGGAAGGGCTTGGCTTATGACCTCGAGCTGATGGCACCTGTAGCTGGATATAAGAATTAAAAAAGCAGACCCGCATAAACGGATCTGCCATGAAAGGACGATTAGTTTTTGCTGTTTATGTATGTTACAGCGTCGCCTACCGTCGTAATATTTTCCGCATCATCATCGGAAATTTCCATATCGAATTCGTCTTCAAGCTCCATTACAAGCTCAACAACGTCAAGAGAATCAGCACCAAGATCTTCCTTGAATTTCGCATCAAGGTTGATTTGTGATTCTTCAACACCTAGACGATCCACGATAATTTTCGTTACACGTTCTAATACATCTGCCACTACGTTTCACCTCCCCTCAAGCTATTATAGACGATTTACCGTCTCAGAACACGAATTTTCTTACATCGCCATGCCGCCATCCACCCCGATGACCTGACCTGTAATATACTTCGCTCCATCACCCGCTAAAAATGCCGCCGCCGCTGCGATATCAGCCGTTTCACCGAGTGTGCCGAGCGGGATCTGCCCGAGCAGCTGCTCTTTCGCTTCAGCAGGCAGTTCGTCTGTCATATCCGTTGAAATAAAGCCCGGCGCAATCGCATTCACTGTAATGCCCCGCGCCGCAAGTTCACGCGCGGAAGCTTTTGTCAATCCGATAACACCCGCTTTCGCCGCCGTGTAGTTCGCTTGTCCGGCATTGCCGATGCGGCCGACAACGGAAGAAATATTAATGATGCGTCCGCTCCGCTGTTTCATCATTTGGCGCGTCACAGCTTTTGTGCACAGGAATACGCCTTTTAAGTTCGTGTTGATGACATCGTCCCACTCCTGATCTTTCATCCGCATGAGCAAATTATCCCGTGTAATGCCTGCGTTATTCACAAGAATGTCAAGGCGGCCAAATTGATCGATTGTTTCTTTCACCATAGATTGTACGGCGTCGCTGTCTGAAATATCACATTGAATAATAAACGAGCGGCGGCCCATCGCCTGAATTTCTTCTGCCGTTTCTTTTGCTTTTTGCTCACTGCCCGCATAGTTAATGGCAACATCTGCTCCTAGGCGTGCTAATTCAAGTGCAATGGCTTTTCCGATACCGCGTGATGCGCCGGTTACGAGTGCTGTCTTCCCTTCAAGAGTCATTCTGATTCCTCCTTCAATGCTGCCGCTGTTTTCACGATTGATTCTTCATCGCTCACGGAAAACGTGCGCACGCGGCGATTTACTTTTTTTATAAGGCCGGATAAAACAGTGCCGGACCCGATTTCAATAAATGTGTCCACACCAAGGTCAAGCAGCGTATTAACGCTGTCTTCCCATAAAACAGGTGAATAAAGTTGTTTTACAAGGTTTTCTTTAATCATTTCTGCATCCGTTACCGGCTTCGCATTGACATTCGCAATAACCGGTACTTGGCTTGACCGGATATTTGCATCATCGAGCACGGAACGCAATTTTTCTGCAGCCGGCTTCATAAGCGGTGAATGAAACGGCCCGCTTACATTCAGCGGAATAACCCGTTTTGCGCCTTTTTCTTTCAGCTGTTCCGACGCTTTTTCAACACCTTGTTTTGAACCGGAAATAACGATCTGTCCCGGGCAGTTAAAGTTCGCGGCCGCCACGACATCGCCGCCGGCTGATATACGGTCCGTTACTTCTTCAAGTGCCGCGCGGTCTAGTCCAAGAACAGCCGCCATGGCACCCTGTCCCGCGGGAACGGCTTCTTCCATCAGTTTGCCGCGCTGGTTTACTGCATACACGGCTTCTTCAAACGTGAGGGCGCCGGCTGCCGCGAGTGCTGTATATTCGCCAAGGCTATGACCGGCTGTGAAATCCGGCGTAATGCCTTCTTTCTCAAACTGTCTTAACACAGCCATGCTCGTCGCCAGCAGCGCTGGTTGGGCATTAGTCGTTAATGTTAACTCGCTTTCAGGGCCATTAAAGATAATATTCGTTAATGAATACCCGAGTTTTTCGTCCGCTTTCTGAAATAATACTTGAATGTCTGCGTGCTGATCGGCAAGTGATTTCCCCATTCCGACTGACTGTGAACCTTGTCCTGGAAAAACAAAAGCTATTTTCCCCATTCGTTTATTCATTCCTTTCCGCTGGCAATTTGCGTTTCGATAATGGATGGTACATTGGACTGGGCCATTTTATAAGCCTGTTCAATCGCATGGAAAAATGCGTTTGCATCCGACGAACCGTGCGCTTTAATAACAGGTGCTTTTAATCCGAAAAGACCCGCGCCGCCGTATTCCGAATAATCCATTTTATTTTTGAGCGACCGGAGCTCTTCTTTTAATAAAAGAGCGCCTATTTTAGACTTTGTAGACGCCGTCAGCGCTGATTTCAGCATCGAAAAAATTGACAATGCGCTTCCTTCGATCGTTTTCAGCACCATATTACCTGTAAAGCCATCTGTCACCACAACATCCGCCGCACCATTTAACAATTCGCGTGATTCAACGTTGCCGATAAAATGAAACTCTTTTGCATCGCTTAAGAGTTTAAAAGCGGCTTTCGTCAGCTCGTTTCCTTTTTTTTCTTCCGTTCCGATGTTTAAAAGGCCGACACGAGGCTTATCGATGCCGCGCACTTTTTCCGCATACACGGAACCCATCACCGCATATTGCAGCAAATGCTCAGGCTTCGCATCTGAATTTGCACCGGCATCGAGCATGACGAACCCTTTCCCATCGATAGTCGGAAAAGTCGGGGCCAGAGCAGGACGTTCCACACCATCAATGCGGCCGACCACAAACAGCCCTGCCGCCATCAACGCTCCTGTATTGCCGGCTGAGACACATGCCGCCGCTTCTTTTTTGGACACAGCTTCCGCCATCATGACGAGTGATGATTCTTTTTTCCGGCGGACAGCCCGGACCGGCTCATCTGTGCCGAGAATGACATCAGGAGCGTGTACGATTTGTGCACGGCTGTTTTGATCTAAATATGTACTTATTTTTTTTTCATCGCCAAATACAAGTAATTCAAGGTCAGGCATTTCCTTCAATGCACGATTGACACCGAGAAGGATTTGTTCAGGAGCATTGTCGCCGCCCATTGCATCAATTGCCAGTTTCATGTTAATCATCCTTTTCTGCTGCCGGCGCACGGAACATCGAGAATTCCCCGCGGAAAACAAGCTCGCTGCCGACAAAACTTGATACTTCTACCATCGTTCTTAACTTTTCCATGCGTGTCACTTTTGCTTTCGCGACAATGCGTTCGCCTTCCCTTACCGGCCGAGTAAAGCGAATATCCGCTTTTCCTGTCAGCGCCATTTCATCATTGATTACAGCCACGGCAAGCGAATTTGCCTGGGCAAATAAGTGATGTCCGCGGGCAATGCCGTTACGCATAAAAACATGTTCTTTTTTTACGTCAAATATGGAAATCGCGCTTTTATCGAGTTCAATGTCAATGATATCGCCGATCACTTCTTCAATTGGAAGAGACCGCACTTCATCGTCCATGTTTCGTTCTGCTACATATTTAATGCGTTCACGCAATTCAGGAATCGATAATTCCATCCGGTCCAGCCGAATCGTCTGTACGCTTACGTTAAACGCGGCTGCCAATTCTTCATCCGTTACGAATGGATTTGTCTGAATCGTGTCCTGAAGACGTTCCTGCCGTTCTTTTTTCGATCTTCTCATAATGTTTGCCACCATCCGATATTAGGACTAGGTACTAAAATCAGTATAGAGACAAAAAAAAAAGAATGCAAGGAAAATCTTGCATTCCTAATCGAGCTTTTCACCGTCAAGCACACCGGAGTCAGTTAAAACAGCCCGTAAATGACGGTATTCAGGATCATGCCAAAACGCAGGGGAATCGATCAGTGTCTTCGCATCCTCCCGTGCGGTTTCAAGAGCACGATAGTCGTGCACCATATCCGCCATCTTAAATTCAGGAAGACCGCTTTGCTTGCGTCCAAAGAAATCACCAGGTCCGCGCAGCTCCAGATCCTTTTCACTAAGGACAAACCCGTCATTCGTTTCGGTCATCGCCATCATCCGCTCTTTCCCGGTTTCCGATTTCGGATCGGCAATAAGCATGCAGTAGGACTGCTCCGATCCACGGCCAACCCGTCCGCGCAGCTGGTGAAGCTGCGACAATCCAAACCGTTCAGCATCGTATATAATCATCACCGTCGCGTTTGGTACGTTCACACCGACTTCAACAACGGTCGTTGACACAAGAATGTTTATTTCATTTGCACTGAATGATTTCATGACGGCCTCTTTCTCATCACCGGACAAGCGGCCATGCATTAAACCAACCGTAAATTTCCCATGAAAATGGCTGCTCAGCTGTGCATGAACATCAAGCGCATTTTGAAAGTCAAGTTTTTCCGATTCTTCAATAAGCGGGCAGATCACGTAGGCCTGTCTTCCTTTTTGAAGCTCTTTTTCAGTAAAATCGAGCACCCGGCCGAGCATTTCTTCTTTCGCCCAATACGTTTCAATGGCTTTTCGCCCGGCCGGCATTTCGTTAATGATCGAAACGTCCATTTCACCGAACACGGTAATGGCAAGTGTCCGCGGGATCGGTGTCGCCGTCATAAACAGCACATCCGGGTTCTCTCCTTTTGTCCGTAACACACGGCGCTGATTGACACCGAAGCGATGCTGTTCATCCGTAATCACAAGTCCGAGCTTATGAAACACCACATCCTCTTGAATAAGCGCGTGCGTCCCAATTAAAATATCAATATCTCCCCGTTCCAGCGCTTCGAGCAGTGCCCGCCTTTTTTTTCCCTTTACTGTGCCAGTTAAAAGAGCTGTATTAATCCCAAACGGTTCAAGCATGTCGTGAAGGGATTTTGCATGCTGCTCGGCCAAAATCTCCGTCGGCACCATCAGCGCGCCTTGAAATCCGGCTGTAACCGATGCGTAAAGCGCCAATGTCGCGACAGCTGTTTTGCCGCTGCCTACATCTCCCTGCAGCAGCCGGTTCATCCGGTATGGTGATTTCATATCGGCACAAATGTCATTCACCGCTTTTTTTTGCGCCTTCGTCAGTTCGAAAGGCAATGAATCGATCAGTGCTTTTAATTTCGCCAGATCGTATTTTTGTGAAATACCGCCGGACTGCTCGCGGATTGTTTTTCGGAGCGCCTGCATTTTCAGCTGAAAATAAAAAAATTCTTCATAGACAAACCGGCGCCGTGCCTGTTTCATCTCCTCTTGTGATTCCGGAAAATGAAGGGCTCTAATGGCGTCTTTTCTCGGCATCAGCCGGTATTGCCGCATCAGACTCTCCGGCAGTGTTTCTTCAATAAGAGAGCCATACAGATCAATGGCCTGCTGCACGAGCTTGCGGAATTGTTTCAACGGAATCGCATTTCGCAGCAAGTACACCGCTTCAAAATCAGCCCCGCGCCGATAAGGTCCAGCTTCAAGCAGCTGTCCCGATACCGCCAGCCGGTGCCTGTCCCACTTGCCGGTCACCGTCACCGTATCGCCAACCGCTGCTTTTTTCTTTAAATAAGGCTGATTGAAAAAAGTCACCTGAATTAAATGCGGTCCGGACAGGAGCTTAAACGTGAGACGCGACTTTTTTTTACCGTAATACATAACAGATGGTTCCGTTTGAATGGTCCCTTCGATCGTGACTTTTTCATCATGGGCAGCATCTTCCGGACTTTTCAGCCGCCGATCTTCATAACGCGCCGGTACAAATTCCATTAAATCGCTGACTGTGAATACGCCGATGCCGGCCAGTGACGTTTCAGCTTCTTTTCCGGCACCTTTTAAAACGCTGATCGGTGATTGGAGTGGAGACTCCTCTATTTGACTCACGTTTGTTCTTCCTTTCAAAAAAAGTGAAAAAAGAGAGAGATCACTCCCTCTCCTTTTTTATTCAATAGAGAAAATAAACGGATAAAGCGGCTGCTGTCCATTATGAACTTCCGCTTCTGTATCCGGGAATTTCTCTTCCACATACGATACAATCTGTTCGACTTCTGCCTCTGCAGCATCCTGGCCGTAAATAACGGTGACGATTTCTGTTTCCTCATCAATCAGTTTATCCAGAAGCGCTGTAACTGCGGTCATTTTATCGTCGTTTGTCACCACAATTTTTCCTTCAGCCAGCCCCATAAAGTCATCTTTTTTAATCTCAATGCCATCGATGCTTGTATCGCGGACGGCATGTGTGATTTGACCTGTCTTTACGTGAGCGGAAGCCGTTGTCATCGCCTTTTTATTCGCCTCTTCATCTCCATCCGGATTAAAAGCGATCAGGGCAGCAAGACCTTGCGGAACGGTTTTGGTCGGTATGACGGTCACGCTTGCCTCAGACACTTCCGCCGCCTGTTCCGCCGCCATAATAATATTTTTATTATTCGGCAAAACGATAACGTGTTCTGCGTGAGAATCGTGAATGGCTTTCACAATATCTTCTGTTGACGGATTCATCGTCTGCCCGCCTTCAATTACAAATGAGGCTCCGATGCTTTTAAAGAGGTCTGCAACACCTGCACCCATCGCCACCGCTACAACACCATAGCGCGCTTTATCTGCCGGTTTTTCTGCATTAGGATTACCGCCTGTAATCGCAGTGTGCTGCTCACGCATGTTTTCAACTTTGATATTGATGAGGCTGCCATATTTTTGGCCGCACGTCAGCACGTCACCCGGATGCTCCGCATGAATATGTACTTTCGCGATCTCATCATCGGAAATGACAAGCAGTGAATCTCCGAATCCGCTTAATTCTTCACGGAATGTATCTTCTGAAAATGGATTTTTGGACAATTTATCAGCTTCAAACTTCACCATGAATTCTGTGCAGTATCCGAACTCGATATCTTCTGTATTCATAAAGCTTTGAACGCTTTTATGATGCTCGGCGCTGACAAGGTCCGTCATATCCTGACGCGCGGCCAGCGCGGCCGGCAGGGCTTCCCCTTTTAACTCGGCCAGGAAACCTTCATACACAAGGAGAAGTCCCTGCCCGCCGCTATCGACGACACCGACTTCTTTTAAAACGGGTAAAAGCTCGGGCGTCCGGTTTAATGAAGCCTGTCCTTCTTCCACAAGGGCCTCGATGACCGCAATGACATTTGTTTCTGACTTCGCTTTCGAAACTGCTTTTTTCGCCGCATCTTTAGCAACCGTTAAAATCGTTCCTTCAACCGGTTTCATCACGGCTTTATAGGCTGTTTGCACACCAGCTTCAAAAGCGGCTGCCAGTTCAAACGCCGTCACTTCTTGTTTGCCGGCGATAGCTTTTGAAAAACCGCGGAACAATTGGGAAAGGATTACACCTGAATTCCCGCGCGCGCCCATTAACAGCCCTTTCGAGAACGCTTCCGCTGTTTTGCCGACATGCGGCTGTTTGCTTTGCTCTGTTTCCTTTGCGCCGGACGTCATCGATAAATTCATATTTGTTCCTGTATCTCCGTCCGGAACCGGGAAAACGTTCAGCGCATCAACCATTGCTGCATTTGCTGATAAATGCTGTGCGCCCGCCTGTACCATCTTGGCAAAACGCAGCCCGTCCAATAAAGTAATCACCACAAAATTTCCTCCTCACACTACGGGTTCGTCACCCGTACACCCTGTACAAAAATATTAACTGAATCAACCGAAAGGCCGACCGTTTTATTAAGCGTATATTTTACTTTTGACTGTACGTTGCTCGCCACTTCCGAAATTTTCGTGCCATAGCTCACAATGATATACATATCGATGAAAACGCGGTCTTCTTCCTGGCGGACCACAACACCGCGTGTAAAATTTTCACGGCGTAATATTTCAGCAATTCCGTCTTTCAGCTGCTTTTTGGACGCCATGCCGACAATACCGTAGCAATCCACAGCAGCGCCGCCGGCAATCATCGCAATGACTTCGTTTGAAATATCAATTTGACCAAGCTCTGTTTTTAATTCAATCGTCACAAAAAATCCTCCCTTGCGAATCGAACTATTGTCATTTTACTATATTTATATATATAATCACAACTCACTCTATGAATGGCCGCCGCTCAAATCACTGTCAAGGTTTTTTTCTTGAAAGACTTTATGTAAGTAGTTGCATTCGTTATCTGATTATGATAAATTATTTAAGTGTCTTGCACATATGAAAATAGACGATGTTAATCCTGAACAGTAAGGAGTGAATAAAATGCCAAAACAATGTGTTATCTCTGGCCGTAAAGCACGTACTGGAAACAATCGTTCACACGCCATGAACTCAAGTAAACGTACATGGGGCGCTAACCTGCAAAAAGTTCGCATCCTCGTAGACGGTAAACCGAAACGTGTATGGGTTTCCGCACGTGCGCTTAAATCCGGAAAAGTGGAACGCGTTTAATCTTTTATAGTAAAAAATCACCTGTACCGATGCGGCACAGGTGATTTTTTATTTGTTCTTTTTTCCTGCAGACAAGACCATTCTGATCATTCCACCCACAAATTTCGGCAGCTTTAATGTATAAAATTTCAACGGCTTTTCCCCCCGTCACTACTTCTTACTACCATTAATATGCCGGAGCGAAATGAAAAGACCCCTTTTTTATCCATTAATTCATTACTGACACATCTGGACGAGCCGCTTTTCAGCAAATGATCCACCAGCGGATATTTAAATCCTTCGAGTGTCAGCCCTGCCACCTCTTCACTCATAGAAAAAAAAGAATAATATTGCATGTTCTCGTCGGCTTCCACTTTTATCCGTCCCGGCGCAAACACCTGGATCGCATTCTGGCGGTCTATGATCGTGACAGCCGGCCCCCCGTTTATCAATTCCTCTTTCATCAGCAGCGTAACCGCACCAAAAAAATGATCAAGACGCCCTCCTGTTACGCCATATAAATAAATGGCGTCCGGATTTTGACTAATGGCATATGTAAGAGCAATTTCCAAATCTGTTTCATCTTTCTCGGCAGGAAACTGCACATAGTCTGGTACGGTATCTGAAATTTTCTGCCATTCTGATAAAGACACTGAGTCAAAATCACCGAATGCTTTTGACGGGGTAATCCCTCTGTCAAGTAAATACAGTGCCCCCCGGTCTACGCCGATCCACTCCGACTCATGAGGATTGTTTAGATGTAGATCCGGCAGTTCGTGTTCAGGACCGCCGGCAACAATACGGATGATCACGCGTTTTCGGCAGCGCCGCGAATTTCTTTAATCGCCGCTCCCCTGTCTTCTTTATTGTATATAGCAGAGCCGGCCACCAGGACATTTGCACCGGCTTTTGCACAAATTTTTGCTGTTTCCGGGTTCACTCCGCCGTCAATTTCAATATCGACATCGACTCCAGCGTCTATAATCATTTGTCGGACGCGGCGGATTTTCGGCACGACTGAATGGATAAATGACTGCCCGCCAAAGCCGGGGTTGACGGTCATAAGAAGTACCATATCAATATCTTTTAAGACGTATTCGAGTACATTTTCCGGCGTCGATGGGTTTAAAACAACACCTGCTTTCACACCGAAGGATCGGATAAGCTGAATCGTCCGGTGCAAATGTGGACAGGCTTCCGCATGAACCGTAATAATATCCGCCCCTGCTTTGGCAAATGACTCAATATAGTCATCCGGATGGCTGATCATTAAATGAACGTCAAGCGGCAGCTTTGTAACCGGACGGATTGCTTCCACTATCAGCGGTCCAATGGTAATATTGGGAACGAAATGGCCGTCCATCACGTCAACATGAATGTAATCCGCACCTCCTCTTTCCACATCTTTTACTTCTTCTCCAAGCCGTGCAAAATCGGCCGATAAAATCGAAGGGGCAATTTTTATCATCGCTAATACCTCGGCTTTCTCTCTTTAATTTCTTCTATAAACTGCAAATAGTGTTCATAGCGGTATGAAGGAATCTCTCCCTCTTCCACTGCTTTTTTCACCGCACATTTCGGTTCATTTAAATGAATACAGCCTCTAAATTTACAGGAGGAGCTGCGTGCTGCCATTTCCGGAAAGCACGATGACAATTCTTCAATTTCAATTCCGTCAAAATCGAGGGAACTGAATCCAGGTGTATCCGCCACGAGACCGCCAGCCGCCGGGATCAGTTCGACATGGCGCGTTGTATGCTTGCCCCGTCCGAGCGAATTGGATATTTCATTTGTTTTTAATGCCAGGTCAGGACGAATTGCATTTAGTAATGACGATTTACCAACACCCGACTGCCCGGCAAAGACAGAGGTTTTTTCATTTAAATGCTGCGCAAGTGCTTCCAGACCATTAAATGTTTCAGATGATGTTTCAATTACCGTATACCCAATATTCCGATAATCCGACACGTACTGCGCCAGTTCCTCTGAGCCGTTTAATAAGTCCATTTTTGTCAGGCAAATAACCGGTTCAATATTTTTTGATTCAATAAGCACAAGAAACCGGTCGAGGAGCGTTGTGCTAAATGCGGGTTCCGCCGCTGAAAAGACGAGAACTGCCTGATCAATATTCGCCACAGGCGGGCGGATGAGATCGTTCTTTCTTTCATCAATCGATAAAATATACCCTTCTTTATCGTTTTCAGCTTCATATTCCACATAATCACCGACGAGCGGGGTAATATTCCGTTTCCGGAATACGCCGCGCCCCCGGCACTGAATGGTTTCTTTTCCATCAAGGACATAGTAAAAGCCGCTTAATGCTTTAATAATTTTGCCCGTTGGCATGTAAGGGGTCCCCCTTATTCATTTTCATCGTTTTCCGGAAACGGAATCGCTTCATCCATAATCACGGTTTGATCACGAATGACTTTAAATCCGGCTTTCGATCCTTCTTCAATCATAAATTCAAGCGTGCGCGCTGTATCTTCTGTAATTAAAAACTTTTCATATGGTTCGGTCATGCTGTGATCCATATCCTCAATGTAAATCTGCACTTCCTGCGGTTCGCCTTCCATTTCCGGCTCATACGGAATGACAATGTTCTTTACAACGGTTTCCGGCGGAATCTCTTCCGGTCCTTTTGACAAGATGACCTCAATCGTGCTGCCGGGAGCAACTTCACTTCCAGCCTGAGGTGTTTGTCTCAAAACTTGTCCGGCATCAACGGTATCTGAATATTCTTCTCCGGCAACCTTAATCGAAATGCCGGCTGAATCCGCATAGTCTTCAAGACTTTTTTTGTTGTAGTCCGTCAAATCAATTAGAATGACGTTGGCAAGTCCGGCACTGACCGTTAAATCGACATTCACTTCTTCCGGAAGAACCTGTTCACCAGCTTCCGGCTTTTGTTCCAGAACAGTACCCGATTCACTGTCATCATGAACCATTTCCACATTCACATGGCGAAATCCGGCTTCTTCAAGCAGCTCACGCGTTTCTTCCAACGTTTTGCCGGTGTAATCCTTCATATTGGTCTTTTCTTTGCCTGCCGATACGTACAAGTCTATTTCACTGCCTTCTTTCACCGTTTCACCAGCTTCCGGATTGGTCCGAATAACTTTTCCTTCCGGGATGTCCCCGCTGAATTCTTCATGTGATTCCCTGACGACAAATCCTGCTATGACAAGTTTGGAAGCAGCGGCTTCAAGGCCATCCCCTGTTGTATCCGGCACGACAATATCTTTCGGTGCCGTTACGATAGGCCAGATCAATACAAACGCAATCGCGATGGTAATAATGACAGCAATGAACCACGGCCACTTCTTACGCTTTTTCTCTTTTTTCACTTGTTCCGTTTTTTGTTCAGGCTCAGGCTGCTCATTAAGCCGTTCGCCCGGCTTTGACGCGATAGTAGGAATCGCTTTCGTTGCTTCGTCATCTTCAACCGGTATCGTAAACTTTGCTTCGTGTATACGATAGTCTTCCAGTGCTGTCGAAAGATCGGCTTCCATCGCTTCCGCGCTTGCATATCGGTGAAACGGATCTTTTGCAGTCGCATGCAGGACAATGTTTTCCACACTTTGCGGCACATCGGGATACAGCTGCTTGACAGATGGCGTATCCGATTGTAAATGCTTTAAGGCAATCGATACGGCTGACTCACCTGAAAATGGCAGTCTGCCTGTTAAAAGCTCATACATGACAATACCAAGTGCATAAATGTCCGACTTTTTTGTCGCCATTCCGCCTCTTGCCTGTTCAGGTGAAATATAATGAACAGAACCGAGAACCGCGTTCGTTTGTGTAATCGAGGTCGCACTCATGGCCATCGCAATACCAAAATCGGTCATTTTGACCGTGCCTTCATGATCAATTAACATATTGTGTGGTTTTATATCCCGATGAATAATCGAGTGCTGATGAGCAAATGCGACTGCTGCGGTCATCTGTTTCATAATATCGATGACTTTTTCATATGGAACGGGTGAGTAATGCTGAATGTACTCCTTTAACGTCATGCCATCCACATATTCCATTACGATAAAATTCACATCGTCTTCTTCACCGACGTCATAAATACTGACAATGTTTGGATGAGCAAGGCTTGATGCCGCCTGTGCTTCCCGCTGAAACCGGCGCAAAAATTCATCTTCTCCCGCAAAATCAAAGCGCAGGACTTTGATCGCCACATCACGGTCTAAAATGATATCACGGGCAAGATACACATTGGCCATCCCTCCGCCGCCAATCGTCCGTTCAATTTTATAGCGGCCGCTTAATCGTCTGCCGATCAACATACTGCTCATCCGCTTTCACTTCCGGCACAATGCTCGAGGATCACAACAGTGATGTTGTCTTCGCCTCCGTTTTCATTGGCCATTTGAATAAGTGTATCCGCTTTAAGCGGCAGCGAGTCTCCCGATAACAGGACGTTTTTCATTTGATCGGCGGTTACTTTATTCGATAAACCGTCCGAGCAGAGAAGAAGAAAATCTCCTTCTTCAAACATAATCGTCCGGTAATCCACCGTCAGTTTTTCCTCCGTCCCAAGCGCGCGTGTAAGGACGTTTTTTTTCGGATGGCTTTCTGCGTCTTCACGGGTAATTTCACCGGATTTTACGAGTTCATTTACAAGTGAATGATCGTCTGTCACTTGTGTGAACCCGTTTTCACTTTGCAAATAGCACCGGCTGTCGCCGATGCTCGCAATGGTGCAAAATTTTTCCGTACAGAGTGCAGCGACAAGCGTTGTCCCCATTCCTCTGCATTCAGGATGTTTTTTCGCATGTGTGAAAATATGGAGATTGATTTCGGATATAATCGCCTTCAGCCACTCCACAGCATCGTCAGGGGATAAGAAACCCGCTGCCGATTCATTCCATGCTTTCTCCATCGCCTCTATGGTCATGCGGCTCGCGATATCCCCCGCATTATGGCCGCCCATTCCGTCCGCCACTATCGCTAAGCAAAGTTGGCCGCCATGATGAAACACGCCGCCATTATCTTCATTATGAGCTCGGATTCGGCCTTTATCCGTTTGAAAAACAGCATTCAAATTGGTCACCTCGTTTCGCCGGCACGCTCTTTCGCACGGAGCTGTCCGCATGCCGCATCAATATCCGTTCCCTGTTCACGGCGGATTGTTACATTTACGCCATTTTTTTTCAATGTTTTTTCAAACTCAAAGATTTTATTGCGCGGTGTACGGACGTAATCGCGTTCCGGTACATAGTTGACCGGAATTAAGTTTACATGGCACTTGATTCCTTTAATAAGAGCAGCCAGTTCTTCCGCATGGGCAGCGGAATCGTTTTCGCCGCCGAACAATCCGTATTCGAAGCTGATGCGGCGTCCTGTCTTTTCTGTATAGTAACGGATCGCTTCCATTAGATCTTTCAGCTTATAGGCGCGATTAATCGGCATCAGTTTCGAGCGCAGTTCATCATTTGGCGCATGGAGTGACACCGCAAAATTAATTTGCGTTTTTTCATCCGCGAATTTATAAATTTTCGGTATAATACCGCTCGTCGAGACGGTAATGTGGCGTGCCCCGATATTCAGCCCTTTTTCATGATTAATAATATGCAAAAATGACATCATTTCATCGTAGTTATCGAAAGGTTCGCCAATTCCCATAATGACAACCGAGCTGACACGTTCACCGACTTCATCCAGCGCCTGTTGTACTTTCACAACTTGTGCGACAATTTCACCTGCTTCAAGGTTCCGTTTTAAGCCGCCAAGCGTAGAGGCGCAAAACGTGCAGCCAATACGGCAGCCGACCTGCGTGGTAACACAGATCGAGTTGCCGTAATCATGCCGCATTAATACCGTTTCAATGGAATATCCGTCGTGCAGTTCAAATAGGAATTTAATCGTGCCATCTGCGGATTCTTGCTGAATGGCGGTTTTCAAAACGGTGAATGAAAAATGTTCTTCCAGTTTTTCGCGCAGCCCTTTTGACAAATTCGTCATATCATCCACGGATTTCGCCCGTTTTACATACAGCCAGTCAAATATTTGGTCGGCGCGGAATGGTTTTTCACCATTTTCCGCGAGCCAGTCTTTCAATTCGTGAAGTTCCAGTGAATAAATCGACGGTTTCTTTGCTTCATTTTGTTTGGTTGCTGCTATGTTCATTTATGAGTGTGCCTTCTTTCTAAATTTACTGATAAAAAATCCATCTCCGCCGAAATCGTCCGGAAATACTTGAATCATTGTCGATTGCGGCTGAATGGAGATATGTTCAAGAGGCTCCGGCTGGAATTCAGGGTGCGCCTTCAGAAAAGCCGCTGCCGTCCCTTCATTTTCTGCCTTATCAACCGTACAGGTACTGTAGACAAGAACGCCGTTTTCTTTTAACAACGGGACAGCCGCCTCTAAAATATTCAGCTGAATCGCTTGCAGATTGTCCAGATCCTTTTCTGTTTTCGCATACTTCAAATCTGGTTTTCGCCGGATGACTCCAAGCCCGGAGCAAGGCGCATCAACAAGAATCGCATCAAACGTTTCACTTTCAAAGAGCTCGCCGGCCTTGCGTGCATCCTGCTTTTGAACAAGAATGTTTGAAAGCGAAAGACGCTCGGCGTTTTGCGTCACAAGCTTCAATTTATGAGCATGAATATCGAGGGCGTCAATTCTCCCTTCTCCATTCATCAGTTCCGCAATATGAGCGGTTTTCCCGCCAGGTGCGGCGCACATATCGAGAATACGCTGTCCGGATGAGGCTTCAAGAACAGGGGCGACGAGCATCGAACTTTCATCTTGAATCGAAATGGAACCGTCTTTATAAAGAGAAGATTTGGCGGCATTTCCTCTGGCGATCCGCACCGCATATGGAGAGACATCCGAAGGGATGGCATAAAATCCTTCTTCTTCCAGTTTTTCAATCGCTTCATCACGTGTCATTTTCATTTTATTAACGCGTACTGTCTGGTCAGGTGCGGTCAAATTATGCCGGCACATCGCTTCGGTTTTTTCCGCACCGTATGCGCTTATCCATCGTTTTACAAGCCAAAGCGGATGACTTGTCTCAACAGAAATACGCTCCGCTTCATCATGGATCGATTTGGTGTCCGGCACCCCCTCGCGCTGAATGGAGCGGAGAACACCGTTGACCATTCCGGCGATGCCTTTATGACCGCGCTTCTTCGCGATGTTGACCGCTTCATGTATAATGGCCCGCTCCGGTACTTTATCAAGATAGACCATTTGATAAAGTGATAAACGGAGCAAGTTATGAACCCATCTTTCCGGTTTTTTTTTCAAAAAAGGCGCGAGGTAAAAATCAAGTGTTAATTTTCTTTGGATGGTCCCATAAGTGATTTCCGTCAACAAGGCGGCATCCCGTCCGGAAATGTCATTTTTTTCAATCGCATTGTTTAACATTAAGTTGCTGTAGGAGCCGCTTTTTTCCACTGTGTCAATTAAGTCAAGCGCTATTTCGCGCACATTTGCTGTTCCCATTTTACTCTCCAAACTTCATGCCGGCTGCAAGTGCAGAACCGGAGCCGCGTAAATAATCGCGTGCGCTCATGCGTTTTTTGCCTGCCGGCTGTAATTCTTTTATTTTCAAAGATGTATCAGAACCTGTTGACACAATAATCCCGTCCTGTTCAACCGCTGTAATTGTGCCCGGTTTACCGGCATCACCTTTCACTTTTTCGGCTTTCCAGACTTTCACGACAGCCCCATCAAGTTTTGTATAGGCTACTGGCCACGGATGAAGGCCGCGCACCTGATTATACAGCTCTTCCCCGGCTCGGCTCCAGTCGATTTTTTCATCTGAGCGGCGTATGTTCGGCGCAAATGTTGCTTTCGATTCATCCTGTGGAGTACGGCTCGATTGGCCTGATAAAATGGCTGGAATCGTTTCGGATAAAAGTGAGGCACCGATTTTACTTAATTTATCATGAAGGGTCCCTGTATCATCCGTTTCTTCAATCGTAACGGCAGACTGGCTGATAATATCACCGGCATCCAATTTTTCCGCCATATACATAATCGTAATACCCGTTTCTTTTTTTCCCTGCAAAATAGCGTAATGAATGGGTGCGCCGCCTCGTAATTCCGGAAGCAGAGACGCATGTACATTGATACAGCCATATACCGGTGCATCGAGCAGTTCATTAGGCAGCAGCTGTCCATATGCCGCGGTAACGACAAGATCCGGATTCAGCGCCAAAATCTGCTTCAATTCTTCCGATTTAGACAGCTTCTCCGGCTGTAAAACAGGCAGCTGGTGTTTTAATGCCGCCTCTTTGACAGGCGGAGGTGTCATCACTTTTTTTCGCCCGACAGGACGGTCCGGCTGTGTGACGACCGCCAGTATGTCATAACCGTCTTCAATAAGTCTCTCGAGAACGGGAACAGAAAAATCCGGTGTGCCCATAAATACTATTTTTGTCATTACGAATCCACCCTTTCCAATTCCTCTGCCGGAATGTATTTCGTTACTTTCGACGTGAATAAAATGCCGTCGAGGTGATCCATTTCGTGAAGGATCGCGCGCGCTAAAAAGCCTTCCGCCCGAAATGTGTACGGCTGTCCTTTTACATTGAACGCTTTTATTTGAATGACATTCGGACGCGTTACTTCTCCATATAAATCGGGAAAGCTTAAGCACCCTTCAATATCCGTTTGTTTGCCTGAGGATTCCACCAGCTCGGGATTAATGAGCACGATCAATCCGTGCTCATCCTCCACGTCTACAATCGCAAGCCTGATGTCCAGGCCGATCTGCGGCGCGGCTAGTCCGACGCCGTCTGCTTTTATCATCGTTTCCTGCATATCGCGTACAAGACGCTTTAATTTGCTGTCAAACTGCGTAACCGGACGGCAATTTTTTTCTAAAATCGCCGCCGGATGTTCGACAATCGTTAATACGGTCATCTTCTTCCTCTTTTCTACATTAACACGTATGGATGTATATCAATGGACACCATCAATCCGTTTGATTTGCCCTTTTTTGAATAATGTTCAAGTACTTCTTTTAATACATCGGTCAAGTTTGGTTCCCGTTTGTATTTTATCAAACATTGCCACCGATATCTATTGTTGATCCGCGCAATGGGCGATGCGACTGGTCCAAGGATGACAGCCGCGGGAGACAACGAAGGCGTAATCTTCGTGACGATCTTATTCGCTGCAGAAGCCGCTTCAACTGCTTCTTCATGACTGACTGTAATGAGCGCTAAATAATAAAACGGCGGATAGCCGCCCATTTTACGCATCATCATTTCCTGCTGATAAAACGATTCATAATTTTGTTCAGCAGCCAGCTGAATGCTGTAGTGTTCAGGCGTGTACGTCTGGACGACGACTTCGCCCGGCAGTGTATGGCGCCCGGCGCGTCCGCTCACCTGCGTCAATAGTTGAAATGTTTTCTCTGATGAGCGGAAATCCGGCAAATGAAGCATCGTGTCTGCACTTAACACACCGACAAGCGTAATATGAGGGAAATCGAGCCCTTTTGCAATCATTTGCGTGCCGAGTAAAATATCCGCTTCTTTATCGGCAAATTTACGCAAAAGCCGTTCATGTGCGCCTTTCGTTCCGGTGGTATCGACATCCATTCGAATAATACGCGCTTGCGGCAGCAGTTTTAATAATTCTTCCTCCACTTTTTGCGTTCCGGTGCCAAAATGGCGGATGTGCTCGCTGCCGCATTCAGGACATACAGACGGCGCCAGTTCTTCATAGCCGCAATAATGACATTTCAGCTGATGCCGATGGCGGTGATAAGTCATCGATACATCGCAGTTTGGACATCCTGCCACATATCCGCAGTCGCGGCAAATAATAAAAGAAGAATATCCGCGTTTATTTAAAAATAAAACGGTCTGCTCGCCTTTTTCAAGCCGGTCTTTTAATTTATCAAACAGTGACCGGGAAAACATCGACCTGTTTCCTTCTCGGAGCTCTTCCCTCATATCGACAATATCTACTGCGGGAAGCGGCCGGTCATTGACACGGCTTTCGAGCGAGAGCAATGTGTAAACGCCCTTTTTCGCACGTGCATACGTTTCAAGTGAAGGGGTTGCACTTCCCAATATAACAGGGCAATTATAAAACGCCGACCGCTGAATCGCCACGTCGCGTGCGTGATAGCGCGGATTTTCTTCCTGTTTATAGCTCGTTTCATGTTCTTCATCAATTATAATAAGTCCAATGTTTTGAAACGGCGCGAAAACAGCCGACCGCGCGCCGACGACGACTTTTACTTCATTACGGCTGATTTTCCGCCATTCGTCGTACTTTTCACCAATGGAAAGCCCGCTGTGCAAAACCGCAACGTCATTCCCAAAGCGCCGTTTAAACCGCTCAGTCATTTGCGGTGTCAGGGAAATCTCCGGAACAAGGACAATCGCTTCCTGCCCTTTTTCAATCACGCGGCTGATCGATTGTAAATAAATTTCCGTTTTGCCGCTTCCCGTCACCCCATGAAGCAAAAACGTCCCCGATGTCCCTTCATTTATTGCATCGAGAATCGGTGTAATGGCTTCTTTTTGATTTTCTGTTAAAACGAGCGGTGTATCCGATTCGAAATCTTGCCCGCTATGCGGATCGCGGTACATTTCTTCCTGCTTTTCCTGCAAATACCCTTTTTCAATTAATGCTTTTGCGGTTGCAGATGAAATGCCTGTTTCTTTTAAAGTGAGCCATTGATTTGTCCGCCCTGAAAAAAAAAGCAATGCCTCTTTTTGTTTAACGGCATTTTTCGCCATAATCTCTACCGTTTCGGACAACTCGGTGTCAGACAGCGTGCATTTGACCATTCTGACCGTTTTTTTTCGGCCTTTGCTTTTGACGGAATAAATGACTTCCAGTGAGCCATTTTTCACTTCTTTGCGTATATGCGCCAATTTACCGGCATCCGCTGCTTCTTCCCACGGAATTTCTTCCCGGTTGTTGAATAACGTCTCCATTTCCGGATGAATGGGCTGCTCTCCTGTTTTTCGAATGACTTTCGAATATTTTGCTTTCATCGCGGCCGGCAGCATGACCTGCAAGGCGGAGATTTTAAAGCAAAGTGATTCTATGGTGAGCCAATCCGCCAGTGACAGAAGCTCCTCATTTAACACCGGCACAATATCCATCGGCTCTATAATCGGTTTCAGCTTGCGGCCTTCTGTCTCTTCTTTTACATCAAGCACAAACCCCTGTACGTGACGCGGACCGAATGGCACAATAACGCGCATGCCCGGCTGAATGACTTCCCGCCAGCGATCCGGTATTTCATAGTCAAACGGGCGGTCTGTCTGCATGGCAGCTACGTCCACAATGACAGAAGCTGTCTTCATTCTGCCTCACCCATCCGCTCGATCGCTTCTGTTAAAATGTGAAATGCTGCTTCTTTTTTCGACATCTTATTAAATTCTTTATGGGAGCCGTCCCGGTGGAAAATGGTAATGATATTTGTATCGCCGCCAAATCCAGCACCGGTCTGCTTCACATTGTTTGCGACAATCATATCCGCATTTTTCGACTCCAGTTTTCTTTTCGCATACATCTCCAGGTTGTTTGTTTCCGCCGCAAAACCAATTAAAAACTGTTGCTCTTTTCGCTCACCCAGTGTTTTTAAAATATCTCGCGTACGTTCAAGTTCAAGAGACAGTCCGCTATCCTGTTTTTTCATTTTCTGATCATGAACGAGTTTCGGCCGGTAATCGGCGACAGCGGCTGTTTTCACAATGATATCCGCTTCGCTGTAGGACGCCATCACCGCTTCAAACATGTCCTCAGCACTTTCCACATTTTTAATGGTTACACCAGAAGGCGGATCAATCGCCACCGGACCTGAAATAAGCTCCACATCAGCCCCCAGATCACGGGCTGCTTCCGCAACGGCATAGCCCATTTTACCGGTTGAGCGGTTTGTAAAAAAACGGACCGGGTCCACCGCTTCACGCGTTGGTCCGGCTGTAACAATCACTTTTTTCCCTGCGAGCGGTTTATGTTTCTCCCGGATAAAATAATCTGCCGCAAGAGCGGCGATGACTTCTGGCTCTTCCATACGTCCTTTTCCCGTATAACCGCAGGCAAGGTACCCTTCTCCCGGTTCAATAAAACGGTACCCAAAAGATTTCAGCGTATCCATATTTTTTTGCACGGCTGGATGGGCATACATATGAACATTCATCGCAGGCGCGATCCATTTTGGCGCTGTACCGGCAAGCAAAACGGTCGACACCATATCATCCGCGATACCATTGGCCATTTTAGCGATCAAATTGGCTGTTGCCGGAGCGGCAATGACAAGATCCGCCCAGTCCGCAATGTCAATGTGCGCAATTTTGGCCGGATCCTTCTCATCAAATGTATCCGTATAAACAGGCTGGCTGGATAAAGCCTGAAATGTAACCGGTGTAACAAATTTTTGTGCCGACTCGGTCATCACGACTTTCACTTCCGCACCGGCCTGTTTTAATTTGCTTGTCAGCGCCGCCGCTTTATAAACCGCAATTCCTCCGCTGACGCAAAGCAAAATATGTTTACCATTCATCCATGTATCCTCCGTTCAATCGTTCTTTACCAATATGATAGCATAAAAAAAGAAAAGGCCGGTGTGAGCCGCCCTTTTACCTTCATCCTTTATTTACACTTCATCTGAATACGTTTCATTTAAATCTTTCTTTTTCATCACAAGCTCATCCGCATAAATTTCTTCCAGCGCTTTGCCGACAAATTTATGAGACTGGTATGAAGGTAATACTTCTGATCCCCTGTTTTCCTGCATAAAGCGCGCGCGTTTTGCGGCAACGCTGACGAGCGAGTATTTTGAATCGATTTTAGTCAGTAAATTATCAATTGATGGATATAACATTAATTTTCACCTTCCAGCATAATTTGGTAACGGTGCTGCACGCGTTCACGGCGGCAGTGCTCCGCTTCAACAATGGATTGGATGCGGCTGCACGCACGCTCGACTTCGTCGTTTTCAACAACGTAGTCATATAAATCCATCATTTTGATTTCTTTTCTAGCCTGCTCCATGCGGCCGCGGATTACAGCATCTGTCTCCGTGCCTCGGCCAATAATCCGGCTGTGCAGTTCGGAAAGACTCGGCGGTGCAAGAAAAATAAATAGGCCTTCCGGAAATTTCTCACGTACCTGACGGGCCCCTTCCACTTCAATTTCAAGGAATATATCCGTCCCGGCATCAAGCGTCTCCCTCACATAATCAACCGGCGTCCCGTAATAATTGCCGACAAACTCAGCATATTCCAGCAATTTACCGTCGGCAATAAGCTGTTCGAATTCTTCCCGGGATTTGAAAAAATAATCGACTCCATCGACTTCACCTTCTCGAGGCTTGCGTGTAGTCATCGAAATCGAATATTCGAACTTTACATCTTCCCTTGAGAAAATCGCTTTTCGCACCGTCCCTTTTCCAACACCTGATGGTCCGGACAATACGATCAGCAAGCCTTTTTCCTTCACGTCTTTCACATTCCTTCCTCTGCATCCTCATCTTTCAAAACAGCTCGGTTTGCCACTGTTTCCGGTTGAACGGCTGACAAAATAATATAGCTGCTGTCCGTTATAATGACCGCACGCGTCCGGCGGCCAAACGTCGCATCGACGAGATTTCCACTTTCACGAGACTCTTGTACAAGCCGTTTGATCGGTGCCGACTCCGGGCTGACAATCGCCACAATCCGATCTGCCGAGACGACGCTTCCGAAACCAATATTGATTAACTGCATCGTCTTAAATCCCCTTTGTCAATCTAATCCGTTCTTGCATACTTAAAGCATTATATCATATTTTCTCCGAATATTGCTTAAAAAATAAGCGGACCGCAAATTTACCTAATCTTTCTTCATCGTGATATGATAAATAAATAGGTATGTTAGAAAAGGGAGTATGATGTATGGCATTTGATGGATTATTCACGAAGGCAATGGTCGAAGAATTAAATGAAGCGCTCACCGGCGGGAGGGTCAATAAAATTTACCAGCCGTATAAAAATGAAGCAATGATGGTCATTCGGGCGCGCGGGAAAAACAATAAGCTTCTTTTATCCGCCCATCCTTCATACGCACGTGTCCAGCTGACGGATACGGTACAGGACAACCCGTCTGAACCGCCGCTGTTTTGTATGATGATGCGCAAACATTTGGATGGCGCCATCTTAGAAAACATTCAACAGAACGGTCTTGATCGGACCATTGTATTGGAGTTTAAAGGAAAAAATGAAATCGGCGACATTTCCTATAAACAGCTGTACGTTGAAATTATGGGACGCCACAGCAACATCATTCTTGTTGATAAAGAAAAGGGGACAATCATTGACAGCATTAAGCACGTACCACCTGTATTAAACAGCTTCCGGACGATTTTACCGGGATCATTGTACGTGGACCCGCCTGCGCAAAACAAAAAAAATCCGCTGACAGCTGATATACAGTCGGTTGCACAGTCCATTGATTTTAACGCCGGAAAAATCGGCAAACAGCTCGTTGCCGCCTTTGAAGGAATGTCTCCTCTCATCAGTAATGAGGTTGTTGCCCGCGCCGGACTTGCGAACCGCGAAACGATTCCGCCCGCTTTTGTAGAAGTGATGAAGCCTTTGCGCGAACTTGCGTATAATCCGGTGATGATCGACGACGGCTCGAAAACGTATTTTTATATGGTGGACCTGCCTCATTTGCAAGGCGACAGGACGGCTTTTGACACGTTATCTGCACTTCTTGACCGTTATTATTTCGGCAAAGCAGAACGTGACCGTGTCCGTCAGCAGGCAAACGATCTTGAACGCTTAATCAGCAACGAACTGCAAAAAAACTGGTCGAAAATAAAGAAGCTGGAGCGGACGCTTGAAGAAGCGGAAAACGCCGGTGAATATCAGCGGCTCGGTGAATTGCTGACAGCCAATTTGTTCATGGTGAAAAAAGGCATGACGGAAATAGAGGTATTAAATTATTACGATGAAAACGGCGCGATGGTGACGATTCCCCTTGATCCGCAAAAAAACCCGTCAGACAATGCGCAAAAGTACTTTTCACGTTATCAAAAAGCAAAAAATGCGATTTTGGTGGTTCAAGAGCAGATTGAACTAACAAAAAACGAAATCCGCTATTTTGAAGCACTCCTGCAGCAGCTTGAATCGGCTTCTCCACGCGATATTGAAGAAATCCGGGAAGAGCTGGCGGACGAAGGCTACGTGAAAGCACGACATGTGAAAAAGAAAAAGAAAATGGAAAAACCGTCCATTGAAGAGTATGTATCCTCTGACGGCACGCTTATTCACGCCGGCAAAAACAACCGTCAAAATGATTACTTAACAAACAAATTTGCGCGCCGCGATGATATTTGGCTCCATACGAAAGACATCCCCGGCTCACACGTTGTCATCCGCTCGGACGAACCGTCTGACGAGACGATATTAGAAGCCGCAATGATCGCCGCCTACTATAGTAAAGCAAAAGAGTCCTCATCCGTACCGGTGGATTATACAAAAGTGCGCCACGTAAAAAAACCATCCGGCGCCAAGCCTGGTTTTGTGATCTACGACCAGCAGCACACCGTTTACGTGACACCGGATGAAGGCAAAGTGATGGAAATGAAGAAATAATAGCTTACTAAAAGAAAAGGGATATCTCAAAAACTCATTGAGACATCCCTTTTCATTTTTATAGCCGGATTTCTTGCACTTTGAGCCGAATTTTCTGATGTTGGGCCGGTTTTCTTGTCATGCAGGCCGAATTTTCATCATTTCGGCCTCCATGAGGCAGAATCCGGCTTTCCTTTCGATAAATCGGCCGAAATGGCTCTGAATCCGGCCGTTCCTCCATACTTGTTCGACCTCTTTATTTCGTCCCCCATGCATCTGGGTTTTGCTTCCATTGTTTCAAAGTTTCGATGTCGCCCGATTCAACGTAGTTTTTGTCAGCCGCCACTTCAATTAATGCGTCATAGTCACTGAGCGCCGCAGCCTGTAAATTCGCTTCTGAAAGGCATTTGTCGCCTTTTGGGAGCCCATATGTAAAGATGGCAGCAACCCCGAGAACGTCGCAGCCTGCCGCGCGTAATGCTTCCGCTGCTGTGATGGCGCTCCCGCCCGTTGAAATTAAATCTTCAATAACAACGACTTTTGCTCCTTTTTCCACTTTACCTTCAATTTGATTCCCTTTACCGTGCTCTTTCGCTTTCGAGCGGACGTAGCACATCGGCAAATTCAGCACGTCTGATACCCATGCGGCATGCGGAATTCCCGCTGTCGCTGTTCCGGCAACGATTTCCGCTTCCGGGTAATGTTCTTTAATTAATTCCGCCAGCCCGGCGGCGATTTTTTGACGGGTTTCCGGATACGACAACGTTAAGCGGTTGTCGCAATAGATTGGCGACTTCATGCCGGATGACCATGTAAAAGGATCGTTCGGCTGCAAATACACCGCGCGGATTTTCAACAATTCTTCTGCAATTTCTTTTTTCATTGAGCTTGTCCTCCCCACAGTGCTTTTACATGATGATAGGAAGCGACTGGATCGTCTGCTTTCGTAACGGGACGGCCGACGACGATCATGGTTGAACCCATTTTCCGTGCTTCATGAGGATCAGCAATACGCTGCTGATCATCTGTGCTGCCGTCTTTCAAACGGATGCCCGGCGTCACTTTATAAAAGTCTTCTCCGCACGCCTCACAAATGATGGAAGCTTCAAGAACCGAACAGACAACGCCGTCACAGCCTGCCTCTTTCGCTTTTTTCGCATAATGAAGGACGGACTCTTGAAGAGGCACCGAAATTAATTGGTCTTCCTGCATTGCTTCTTCAGATGTCGATGTCAATTGTGTCACCGCAAGCAAAACCGGACGTTTTCCGTCTTTTGCGCCTTCATCCAATCCTTCACGCGCCGCTTTCATCATTTGAACGCCGCCTGCGGCATGGACATTCACCATATCCACTCCGAGTGCTGCGAGTCCTTTCATCGCCTGCTTGACCGTATTTGGAATATCATGAAGTTTCAAATCAAGAAAAATGCGGTGATTCATTTCTTTTAACCGTTCAATGATAAACGGGCCATTCTGCAAATAAAGTTCCATGCCGACTTTCACATACAGCTGCTCCTGCTTAAACGGTTTGAGAAATGCTTCCGTCTGCTCCCATGAAGGGAAATCGAGTGCAATAATTGGTTCTTTCTCCATTACTTCCAGCTCCGTCCCTTCAAGTCGCTAATATGGTCAATATGATGTTCTTCAAGGTACCCGTCAAGCTGTTCAATCAATTCAGGGCATACAAACGGATTGACGAAGTTCGCAGTTCCAACAGCAACCGCGTCTGCACCGGCCAAATAAAATTCAATAATGTCTTCCACCGTTGAGATGCCGCCCATGCCGATAATTGGCAAGTTCGTGTTCTGGCTTACTTCATATACCATGCGGATCGCCACCGGTTTCACCGCCGGACCGGATAAGCCGCCTGTACGGTTGGATAATACTGGACGCGCCGTTTTCACATCAATTCGCATGCCGATGAGCGTATTAATCATCGTAATTCCATCCGCGCCGCCATCTTCAACGGCTTTGGCAATTTCAACAATATTGGTGACGTTCGGCGACAGCTTTACGTAAACAGGTACTTCTGACACCTCTTTCACACGCTTTGTCAGTTCTTTTGCCGTTTCCGGTACCGTACCAAATGCAATACCGCCTGTTTTGACGTTCGGACAGGAAATATTTAATTCAAGTGCATGAACATTGGCCGCTCTCGAAATCTCTTTCGCCACGGCAACGTAATCTTCTGTTTGTGACCCGGCAACGTTCGCAATGATCGGGACGTCAAATTGTTTCAGCCACTCCAATTCATTTGCAATGACTTTTTCAAGTCCCGGGTTTTGAAGACCGATCGCATTCAGCATGCCCGCCGGTGTTTCAGCAACACGGGGCGTCGGGTTGCCGTAGCGCGGCTCTTCTGTTGTCGCTTTAATCATGATGGCGCCAAGCGTACTTAAATCGTACAGCTGGCTGAATTCACGTCCAAATCCGAAGCATCCCGATGCCGGCATGACTGGATTTTTTAAAGAAAGACCGGGAAGTTCAATCGTTAATCTGTTCAAAGTGCTACCTCCCCGGCTGGAAATACGGGACCGTCACTGCATATTTTCAAATAAGCAGTGCCCGATTTGTCTTGTGCAGGATGGCAGACGCAGGCAAAGCAGGCGCCGATGCCGCAGCCCATCCGCTCTTCAAGCGAAATATAGCCACTCGGCGCCGCTTGAAGCTGTTCGACCGCTTTTAACATCAAGGTCGGCCCGCATGAATAAAAAATATCGGCTTTCAGCGAAAATTTATTTACAACGTCTGTAACAAATCCCTGTTCACCAAGCGATCCATCCACTGTTGCCACATATGTCTCACCGAGTGCCAAAAACTGCTCGGTGTAAAAAGCCGCTTCTTTATTTTGAAAACCAAGCACATGAATTGTCTTTACACCATTCGCATTTAAACGGCGGGACAACTCATATAACGGAGGAACACCGATCCCGCCGCCGATTAACAGCGCTGTCTGACCCGGTTTCGCTTCATCAACAGGAAAACCGTGACCGAGCGGACCAAGGACATCAACTTTATCGCCTGCGCGTTTTTTCGCGAGCGCGTTCGTGCCAGCTCCTTCCGCGCGGTAAATCATTGTAAACTCCTGCTTTTCTGGTTCAATACGCGCAATGCTGATCGGTCGTCTTAAAAGGGGGATCATCTCATCACCTGCTTTCAGATGAACGAACCGGCCCGGTTCGTTCATCTGGTCAACAAGCGCGCCTTGCAGCGTCATTTCATAAATATTATGGGCGATTTCCGTCTGATTCGTAACGGTCATCAACTCTTTCTGAATCATGAATGGATCGCCTCCAATGCCGGTTTTGGCATTGCTTCTGCATTAAAGATCATGGATTCTAATACTTCTAAAATGGCTGTTGTTGTATCCAGTGATGTTAAGCACGGGATGCCATTTTCAACTGATTCACGGCGGATACGGAATCCGTCACGTGCCGGCTGTTTGCCTTTTGTCAATGTGTTAATAATAAACTGCGCTTCGCCGCCGCGGATTGTATCAAGCATATCCGGTCCTTTTGCGCCGATTTTCGCAACGGTTTCAACCGGAACGCCTGCTTCGCGGATCAAGTTGGCTGTTCCATGTGTCGCAAGCAGCTGGAAGCCGATGTTGTGGAAACGTTTGGCTATCGCAAGCGCTTCTTCTTTATCTTTATCCGCCACTGTTAAGAGCACAGCACCCTTTGTCGGGATCTTCATGCCGGATGCTACGAGTCCCTTGTACAGCGCTTTTTCAACCGTTGAATCTTTCCCCATGACCTCACCCGTTGATTTCATTTCAGGGCCGAGTGTTGTATCAACACGGCGAAGTTTCGCAAATGAGAAGACCGGTACTTTGACATACACGCCTTCTTTTTCTGGAACAAGTCCTGATTCGTAGCCCATTTCTTTCAATGACTGCCCCATGATTGCTTTCGTTGCGATATTTGCCATTGGGACGTTTGTAATTTTACTTAAGAACGGTACAGTACGGCTTGAACGCGGGTTGACTTCGATAACAAAGACCTCGCCTTTTGAAATCACGTACTGGATATTAAGCAGGCCGATAATGTTTAAACCTTTGGCGAGCTTCGTTGTATATTTAATGATTTTTTCTTTCTGGGCTTCCGTCAATTTTTGCGGAGGGTAGACCGCGATCGAGTCACCGGAGTGAACGCCCGCGCGCTCAATGTGCTCCATGATACCCGGGATCACCACGTCTGTACCGTCAGAAATGGCATCGACTTCGATTTCTTTTCCTGTTAAGTAACGGTCGATCAAGACAGGATGTTCCGGATTTACTTTGACTGCATTTCGCATGTATTGAAGCAGTTCCGCTTCTTTATACACGATTTCCATTGCGCGTCCGCCAAGTACGTATGAAGGACGAACAAGAACCGGATAGCCGATGCTGTTGGCAATTTCCACAGCTGCTTCAACAGAGAATGCTGTTTTGCCAAGCGGCTGCGGGATGTCAAGCTCCTGCAAAGCCTGCTCAAATTTGTTGCGGTTTTCAGCACGGTCTACGTCTTCTAAGCTTGTACCAAGAATTTTCACGCCATGTTCAACAAGCTGAGCTGCCAAATTGATTGCGGTCTGGCCGCCGAACTGGACGACAACGCCTTCCGGTTTTTCCAGATCGATTATATGCATGACGTCTTCAATCGTTAACGGTTCAAAGTATAGCTTATCGGAAATACTGAAGTCGGTTGAAACAGTTTCCGGGTTGTTGTTGATAATAATCGCCTCATAACCCGCTTCTTTCAGCGCCCACACAGAATGGACCGTCGCATAGTCAAACTCAACACCCTGACCGATGCGGATTGGACCGGAACCGAGTACGACAACGGATTTACGATCTGTCACAATTGACTCATTTTCTTCTTCGTATGTGCCATAGTAGTAAGGTGTTTCGGATTCAAACTCGGCTGCACATGTATCGACCGTTTTATATACCGGTGTTATGCCGTTTTCTTTACGCCAGTCGTAAATTTCTTTTTCTTTCGTTCCCCACGCTTTGGCGATCGTTTTGTCAGCAAAACCAAGTTCTTTTGCTTTTTTCGCTGTTTCAACATGGAATGGATTGTTTTCCACTTCTTTTTCAAAACGAACGATATTTTCGAATTTTTTCAGGAAGAAAAGATCAATCTGGCTCCACTCATGAATCGTTTCGATTGTTACCCCGCGGCGCAGTGCTTCGCCTAGGTAAAATAAACGTTCGTCTCCTGCTTTGCGGATGCGCTTTTCGATGAAAGAATCATCTTTATCAGCAAGCTCGTCCAGCGAGAGATGATAAACGCCGCTTTCAAGTGAACGAACGGCTTTTAACATCGACTCTTCAAACGTACGCCCGATGGCCATGACTTCCCCTGTTGCTTTCATCTGTGTTCCAAGTGTACGATTCGCATGTTCAAATTTATCGAACGGCCAGCGTGGAATTTTCGAAACGATGTAATCAAGGGCCGGCTCGAAGCAAGCATATGTTTTTCCTGTAACAGGGTTCATCATTTCATCAAGCGTCAATCCGACTGCAATTTTTGCCGCAAGCTTTGCGATCGGGTAGCCCGTTGCCTTTGAAGCAAGAGCAGATGAACGGCTCACCCGTGGATTTACTTCAATGATGTAATACTGGAAGCTGTATGGATCAAGTGCCAGCTGAACGTTACAGCCGCCTTCGATTCCAAGCGCACGAATGATTTTCAGTGACGTATTGCGAAGCATTTGATATTCACGGTCTGTGAGTGTCTGGCTTGGTGCAACAACGATTGAGTCACCAGTATGGACGCCGACCGGATCGATGTTTTCCATGTTACATACAACAATGGCATTGTCGTTGGAGTCGCGCATGACTTCATATTCAATTTCTTTAAAGCCGGCAATGCTTTTCTCTAGAAGACATTGCGTCACCGGACTTTGTTTTAATCCGTTTGTGACCGTTTCAATCAATTCTTCTTCATTGGCGCAAATACCGCCGCCTGTACCGCCGAGTGTGTATGCCGGGCGGACAATGACCGGAAAACCGATTTGTTCAACAAAATCGTATGCTTCCTGAAGCGTATGAATGATTTCACTTTCCGGTACCGGCTCGTTTAAATCATTCATTAACGTACGGAACAATTCACGGTCTTCCGCCTGCTCAATCGCGGACAATTTCGTTCCGAGCACTTCGACATTATATTCTTCAAGCACACCTGCATTAGCCAATTCCACTGCCATATTAAGGCCTGTCTGCCCGCCAAGAGTCGGAAGGATCGCATCCGGGCGTTCTTTTTGAATAATACGGCGTACAAAGTCAAGTGTGATCGGTTCGATGTAAACAGCATCGGCAACTTCTGTATCTGTCATAATAGTGGCCGGATTCGAGTTAATGAGAATCACGCGGTACCCTTCTTCTTTTAAAGCTAGGCACGCCTGCGTTCCTGCGTAGTCAAATTCTGCTGCCTGTCCGATAACAATCGGACCGGAGCCAATTACTAATATACTGTTGATGTCTGTGCGTTTAGGCATGTTGAGTCTCCTTTGCAGCGTTCTCTTTCATCATGTTGATGAAGCGGTCAAATAAAATGTTGTCATCTTCTGGTCCTGGTGAAGCTTCCGGGTGATATTGAACAGTAAATACCGGGTGTGTTTTATGCGCAAGGCCTTCTACCGTTCCATCATTTAACGCAATATGCGTCACTTTCAAGTCCGTTTTGGCAATGGATTCTTCGCTTACTGCAAATCCATGGTTTTGTGACGTTAAAGCAGTACGTCCTGTTTCCAAATCTTTTACCGGATGATTGGATCCGCGGTGGCCGAATTTTAATCTGAATGTATCCGCACCTGATGCCAAGGCGAACAGCTGATGACCGAGGCAGATACCGAAAATCGGCACTTTTCCAATTAAATACTTAATGGTTTCGATCGCATGCGGTACATCTTTCGGATTTCCGGGTCCATTTGTCAGCATAATACCGTCCGGTTTAAATTGCATAATTTCCTCGCCCGTTGTATTGTGAGGCACAACGATCACGTCACAGTCCCGCTTGTTCAACTCACGTAAAATGCCGTGTTTCATGCCGAAATCGATGAGGACAACACGGAATCCGCGGCCTGGGCTTGGATAGGCTGATTTTGTCGATACTTGTGCAACCTGATCATTAGGCAAAACCGTCGCCTGAAGACGGTGAACAACTTCTTCCGGGTTTACATCCGCTGAAACAATCGCTCCCTTTAATGCCCCATATTGGCGGATAATACGTGTTAATTTGCGTGTATCGATGCCGGAAATGGCTGGAATGTCTTTCATTTTTAAATATTCATCAATCGAAAATTCGCTTCTGAAGTTAGAAGGAAAATCGGCTGCTTCTTTCACAACAAGCGCTTTGACAGCCGGCTGAATCGTTTCAAAATCGTCACGGTTTATGCCGTAGTTTCCGATTAACGGATACGTAAATGTGACAATCTGTCCGCAGTATGATGGGTCAGACAATGTTTCCTGATAGCCTGTCATCCCTGTTGTAAAGACGACTTCTCCTGTAATATCTTTGTCGCTGCCAAATCCTTCACCGGTAAATACCGTGCCATCTTCTAAAATCAGCTGTTTTTTCATCATTTATTCCTTTCCTTCCTGCCATACGAGATTTCCTTCAAAGAATGTTGCGGTTGGCCACCCAGTTAACTTGCGGCCTGTAAATGGCGTGTTTTTTCCTATTGATAAAAACGTTTCTGGATTCACTTCTTTTTCTGTTTCTAAGTCAATAACCGTAATATCAGCCGCAGTGCCTGTTTCTAAACGGCCGTATGGCAGATTAAATGTTTCAGACGGTTTAATTGTCATCCAATCGACGAGCTGTTTTAATGTCATGACCTCTTTCTGCACAAGCTCTGTATATAAAAGCGGGAATGCTGTTTCAAACCCTGTAATGCCGAATGGTGCTTTTTGTATGCCGGCGGCTTTTTCCTCCGCAGTGTGCGGTGCATGATCCGTAGCGATAAAATCAAGTGTGCCGTCAAGCAATCCTTCAATTAAAGCCGCCCGATCCTCAGCTCCGCGCAGCGGCGGATTCATTTTAAAGTTCGGGTCCTGACCAGGAATATCAAGATCTGTTAACACAAGGTGATGCGGCGATACTTCTCCTGTCACACGAATACCGGCTTTTTTTGCATCGCGGATGACACGTACTGATTCTTTTGTACTAACGTGGCAGACATGATAGTGGCAGCCTGTATGTTCCGCCAGCAGGACATCGCGGGCAATTTGCACCGCTTCACAAATCGATGGAATACCCGGAATGCCTTCCCTTTTTGAATATTCGCCTTCGTGAACAGCTCCACCGTAAATTAAGCTGTTATCTTCACAGTGGGCGACAATCGCCATGTCGATTGCTGCCGCCTGCTTCATTGCGGCGTGCATCATGCCTGCTTCTTGAACACCGACACCGTCATCGGTAAAAGCAAATGCGCTGTTTTCTTTTAATACAGGGAAGTCAACGAGTTCTTTACCCGCTTGACGAATCGTAATGGATGCATACGGTAAAACTCGAATGTGCGCCTTTTCTTCAATTAACTTGTTTACTTTTTGAAGGTTTTCTTCTGTATCCGGTACAGGACGTGTATTCGGCATAGCAGCGATGGTTGTGAAGCCCCCTTTTGCCGCAGCCATTGTGCCTGAATCGATCGTTTCTTTATGCTCGCCGCCCGGCTCACGCAAATGAACGTGTAAATCGACAAGCCCCGGTGCCACCAGGTTTCCCCCTGCATCGATCACTTCTTCGTTTGATACAGTAAGATCTGTTCCGATTTCAGCAATTTTGCCATCTTGGATGCGGATATCTGCACGCCATAATTCACCGTTTTCGTTTAAGACTTGTCCATTTTTAATTAACCAGCTCATTTGCCAATCTCCCTTCAAGTACCTCTTTTAGTACGGCCATGCGGACATAGACGCCGTTTTCCATCTGTTTAAATATGCGCGACCGTCCGCATTCAACAAGACTGTCCGCAATTTCTGCATCGCGGTTTACCGGTGCCGGGTGCATGATGATGCTTCCCTCTTTCATACGGCTTTCCCGCTCTTCTGTCAGCCCGTACCGCACATGATATTCTTCTTTCGTCATGGATGACGCGACCTGATGCCGCTCATGTTGAATACGAAGCAGCATAAGTGCATCCACATTCTCAACAAGTTCGTCAATTTCGACAAATCCACCCGAGTTCAGGAAATCCTCTTCAAACCACTCCGGCGGTCCAGAAAATTTCACATCCGCGCCGAGTCTTCTGAGCGCTTCTGCATTTGACCGCGCCACACGGCTATGGCGAATGTCGCCGACAATGCCTATTTTCAAGCCTTCAAATGAACCAAATTCTTGCTGAATCGTGAGTAAATCAAGCAAGCATTGCGTCGGATGCTGTCCACATCCGTCACCAGCGTTTATAACAGGGATATCAATGTGTCCGACAAGCTCATCATAATAGGCGTCCTCTTCATGACGGACAACAACCGCATTTACTCCGATCGCTTCAAGGGTACGTACTGTATCATACAATGTTTCACCTTTTAAGACACTCGAGCTTCTGACATCAAACGGGATGACATCCAGTCCTAATTTCCGCTCCGCCATTTCAAAACTTGTTTTTGTTCTCGTACTCGCCTCAAAAAATAAATTTGCGACAAATAATTTTTCATCCGGCGACCAGCTTTCACCTTCCGCAAATTTTTGCGCCTGCATTAATATTAACAAAATTTCATCTTTATTCAAATCCCTAATTGAAACTAAATTTTTCATCATCGATTTCCGCCTCCGTTTTCATGAAAAAAACACCCTTGCAATAAGGGTGTTTTCTCGACTGTACAGCATAACGAAGCTGTACTGCACATACGTGCAGACCGAATTCACCCTTAAATGCCTCTCGTGCACTTTTAAAAGGTTGTCAATGTTCAAAAAGCCTCTCGGGACTTTTAATTAAACATTCAATTTTTATTCATATATACTTACACGGTCATATTCATCTACTTCTTCAAGTGTGACAACAATTCGCTCGCTTTTCGCCGAGGGAATATTTTTCCCAACGTAATCCGCTCGTATTGGCAGTTCACGGTGGCCTCGGTCGACAAGTGCTGCCATTTGAATGTGCGAGGGTCGTCCTATATCCATAATGGCATCCATCGCAGCCCGTACCGTCCGTCCTGTAAAGAGCACATCATCTACTAAAATAATCGTCTTTCCGTTAAGGTCAACCGGTATTTCTGAACCTTTTACTTCCGGGTCGTGACTTTTCGTCTTAATGGTTAAGTCGTCCCTGTAAAGAGTAATATCCAGTTCACCGACAGGAATATGCTGCCCTTCAATTTGAAAAATGCGTTCGGCCAGCCGCTGTGCAATATAAATCCCACGCGTCTTAATGCCGATCAATACACAGTCTTCAATGCCCTTGTTCCGTTCAATGATTTCATGCGCAATTCTCGTCAAAGCCCGGCGAATGGCCTGCTGATCTAGTACAATTGCTTTTTCCATGAAAAAAGCCTCCTCACCCGTTTTGGTGAGAAGGCATACTGATTCCTTTACATGCAGGCATACGCATCCCGCATTTCATCCGATCCCTTCCCAGCCTCTCGGGACTGTTCTTTAAAGGTTCTTATTCAACTGCATTTAGTTTAACGATAATCGTTCCAGATGTCAAATCTTTTTCTTTAATTCAATGACAAGATCTTCAAATTCTTTCGGAGCAGGCGCTTCAAACTCCATATACTCGCCTGTTCGTGGATGATCAAAGCCCAGTACACCGGCATGCAGCGCCTGCCCGTCAATATTTAGCGTTTTTCTCGGACCGTATTTGGGGTCTCCTGCAAGCGGGAAACCAATATATTTCATATGAACGCGGATTTGATGCGTCCGTCCGGTTTCCAGTTCACATTCGACAAGTGTGAATTCATCGAACCGCTCGATTACATGAAAATGTGTCACAGCCGCTTTCCCATGATCAATGACGGCCATTTTTTGACGGTCTTTCGTGTCGCGGCCGATCGGTGCATCAATCGTGCCAAAATCATGTTGAATAACGCCGTGAACAATCGCTTTATACTTTCTTGTCACGGTTTTATTAACAAGTTGATTCACCAGTTTCTCATGTGCCATATCATTTTTTGCAACCATCAATAGTCCCGATGTATCTTTGTCAATGCGGTGGACGATTCCAGGACGCATAACCCCATTGATGCCAGACAAGTCTTGGCAATGAAACATTAAGCCGTTGACAAGTGTGCCGGTCACGTGCCCTGGTGCCGGATGAACCACCATGCCGCGCGGTTTATTGACGACAATGACATCTGCATCTTCATAATAAACATCTAAATTTAAATCTTCTGCTGCAATATGCAATTCTTCCGGTTCCGGAATATTCACTTCCACTTCATCACCGGCTGCCGCCTTGTAATTCGCTTTCACCGGCTTTCCGTTGACAAGTACCCGTCCTTCTTTTAGCCATTCCTGTACTTGCGTTCGCGAATACTGTTCGTTCTGCGCTGCTGCCAGTTTATCAATACGGCTGCCGTTATCCTCTTCCCCGACCGTAAATCGTATGTTTTCCATCTTATGCCTTCTTTCCTTTTCGGTCTTCAATAAACATCGCGCCGAATAATAAGATCACGCCTATCGTCAATGCCGCATCCGCAATATTGAATATCGGAAAATGATACCCGAATATAAACGTCTGCACAAAATCAACGACTTCGCCGCGAAACAGCCGGTCAATGAAATTGCCGATTGCCCCGCCAAGTAAAATAGCGAGAGACGTTTTCATTAACGGCTTCCCTTTTGCCTCAGTCCGCATGAAATAGATGATGGCCGCCACCACAATGATGGTGATGATGTAGAACAGCCAGAACTGTCCTTCCAGCATCCCCCAGGCTGCTCCTCTGTTCCGGTGGGACGTAATATGAAAGACATCCTCAATCACTTTTACGCTTTCGCCTATCTCCATTGATGTGACAATCAGCCACTTTGTCCATTGATCCAATAAAATTACTAACAGTGTCAATACGTAGTGCATCGATACGCTCCTCCATCAGCCGGATAACGATGAAAAGAGGTTAGCGGTCTACAGCTAACCTCTTTTTTCTTATCCTTTAATTTAGTTCTGGATAATGCTCTGTCACAACAGTCGCACAGCGCGGGCAAAGAGTGGAATGCGCTGGATTTTGCCCAACTTCTTCCGTCACCGTCCAGCAGCGCTCACACGTTTCTCCTGCCGCTTTTTCAACAACAACAGAAGCTGTTTCGAGTTCGACTGCATTGTCCGGTGCATCTGCTTTTGAACCGGATACTTCAAATCCGGAAACGATAAACAGCTGTTTCAAGTCTTCTTTAATGGACGAAAGAAGATTCGTTACTTCGCTGTCAGCATATAAACGAACATGGGCAGTCAATGATTTGCCGATTACTTTTTCGTTACGTGCCGCTTCAAGAGCTTTCAATACATCATCACGCACATTCATAAATGCTGTCCATTTTTCCGTCAGCTGATCCGCATCCGCCAATTCTTTATATTCAGGCATATCCGTGAGCTGAACATATTTTTCTGATGCCCCCGGAACCTCAGCCCATACTTCATCCGCTGTATGAGGCAAAATTGGCGAAAGAAGTTTTGCGAGAGCTGTCAACGTTTCATAAAGAACCGTTTGAATGGCCCGGCGGTCTGCATTGTTTTCCGCTTCAATATAAAGGACATCTTTCGTAAAATCGAGGTAGAACGAACTTAAATCCACTGTGCAGAAATTATTAATGGCATGGTAAATAGCTGCAAATTCATAGTTTTCATAATGGTTTCGTACATTTTTAATTAATTCATTCAATTTTACAATCATGAATTGATCTACTTCACGCAAGTTTTCATAAGATACCGCATGTTGGGATGGGTCAAATCCGTCTAGGTTTCCAAGTAAGAAACGGAACGTGTTACGGATTTTCCGGTATACTTCTGCCACCTGTTTCAAAATGGCATCTGAAACACGTACATCCGCCTGAAAGTCAACAGACGCCACCCAAAGACGTAAAATATCTGCACCAAGCTGCTCCATCACTTTCGCCGGAACGACAACATTCCCAAGTGATTTACTCATTTTGCGGCCTTCACCATCCAGTGCGAAGCCATGACTTAAAACCCCTTTATATGGCGCTTTTCCTGTCACAGCCACTGCTGTTGTCAGGGATGAGTTAAACCAGCCGCGGTATTGATCGGATCCTTCTAAATAAAGATCTGCAGGCCGCTGCAAATCATCGCGTTCAACGAGAACCGCTTGATGGGAAGAACCGGAATCAAACCAGACGTCCATGATGTCGTTTTCTTTTGTAAATTCACCATTCGGGCTGCCCGGATGTGTAAAACCTTCCGGCAGTAAGTCTTTTGTTTCACGCTTAAACCAAATGTTTGAGCCGTGCTCGCGGAACAAATCGGAAACGTGTGCAATCGTTTCATCTGTGATAATGGCTTCACCGTTCTCCGCATAAAAAACAGGAATCGGAACACCCCATGCACGCTGGCGGGAAATACACCAGTCACCGCGGTCACGGATCATATTAAATAAACGCGTTTCACCCCATGCCGGCACCCATTTTGTTTCTTTCACCGCTTCTAAAAGCTCAGGCCGGAATTTATCGATCGATGCGAACCATTGTGCTGTCGCACGGTAAATCACCGGTTTTTTCGTCCGCCAGTCATGCGGATACGAATGCGTAATGAATTCCATTTTAAGAAGGGCACCGGCTTCAGTCAGCTTTTCTGTAATGGCTTTATTTGCTTTATCATAGAAAAGACCTTCAAAACCTGGTGCTTCCTCTGTCATGACACCTCGGTCATTGACCGGACAAAGTACGTCAAGACCGTATTTTTTTCCGATGATAAAGTCATCTTCCCCATGTCCAGGAGCGGTGTGAACGGCGCCTGTACCAGAATCCGTCGTAACGTGTTCACCGAGCATGACAAGGGAATCACGACCGTAAATAGGATGAGCAGCAAGAATGTTTTCAAGCTCTGCACCTTTTACTGATTTTTCTGTCGTATACTGATCCCAGCCAATTTTCTGAGCCACTTCTTCAAGAAGTGCTTCTGCGACAACATAACGTTCTCCAATGGCACTCACAACGGAATAAGACAGATCCGGATGGACGGCAATACCAAGATTTGCCGGAATTGTCCACGGTGTTGTAGTCCAAATAATAATCTTCGTTCCTTCTTCAAGGACGCCGTTGCCTTTTTTCACATCAAATGCAACATAAATAGACGCTGATTTTTTATCCTGGTATTCAATTTCCGCTTCCGCAAGGGCGGATTCAGAAGAAGGAGACCAATATACAGGTTTTAAACCCTTATAAATATAGCCTTTTTTCGCCATCTCGCCGAACACTTTAATTTGCTGGGCTTCATATTCCGGCTTCAATGTAATATACGGATTTTCCCAGTCACCGCGTACGCCCAAACGCTTAAATTGAGCGCGCTGGCTGTCGATTTGCTTATATGCATACTCTTCACAAAGCTGACGGAATTCAGCAATCGTCATTTCTTTCCGGTTGACACCTGAGTTTGTCAGCGCCTGTTCAATCGGCAGGCCGTGTGTATCCCAGCCCGGAACGTATGGCGCATAATAGCCGCTCATTGACTTAAAACGGACGATAAAATCCTTCAAAATTTTGTTTAGCGCGTGCCCGATATGAATGTCCCCATTCGCATACGGAGGGCCATCATGCAGGACAAACGCGGGGCGGCCTTTCGTGCGCTCCAGCACTTTTTTGTAAATGTCCTCTTCATTCCATGCTTTTTGCATATCCGGCTCACGTTTTGGCAAATTGCCGCGCATCGGAAACTCTGTTTTCGGCATTAATAGTGAATCTTTGTAATTCATGTCTCATTACTCCTTTTTGTGTACTAAAAACAAAAAAACCTTTCACATCCCTATAAAGGGACGGAAAGGTTTCCGCGGTACCACCCTGATTGACAGCACAAAGCTGCCCGCTCATCATCCGTAACGTGGATGAAACGCTTTTCGCTACTACTTTGTTCACAAAAAGCACTCAAGGGTGATTTTCCGTATTACCGTCAGCCGCCAGGCTTTCACCATCCCCGGCTCGCTTATGGACTGATCTTGTACACGTACTGTCCCCGTCATCGTTTTTTCTTATGGCCTATTTGAATGATTTCATTATAAGAATGAACGGGTCATCCGTCAAGTTTACTTATCATCTTCACTCAATTGCTCGAGTTCATTCGTATCGACTTCAAAATCCATTAACGTATCCCAATCATCGTTATTCAGCAAATCGAGCTGTGCTTCCATTAACATTTTAAAGCGCGTCCGGAATACTTTCGACTGCTTTTTTAGTTCTTCAATTTCAACAGCAATCCGGCGTGCTTTAGAAAGTGATTCTTCAACGATTCGATCCGCATTTTTTTCCGCTTCCCGGATCAGCAGTTTTGATTCTTTCAGTGCATTTCGTTTTACATCTTCCGCTGTTTCCTGTGCAATAACAATAGATTTGTTTAATGTTTCTTCAATATTCGAAAAATAATTGAGCCGCTCCGTTTGCGCTGCAAGCTGTGTTTCCAGTTCTTTTTTTTCACGAATGATGAGTTCGTAATCTTTAATAATCTGATTTAAATAATCGTTTACTTCATCTTCATCATATCCGCGAAACGAACGGCCGAATTCTTTTTTATGTATGTCCAACGGCGTTAAGGGCATACAGCCACCTCCAAAGCGTAACGTTAATAACTGACTTCCATTATAAAGGTTTTTCGCTCTTTTGTGGGGAAATCCCTGCATTTTCACAAATTTATTTCAAAATACCCAGTGTCATTCGCCATTTTTCTTTTTTCGTCTGCCCGTCAATCGATAAAATTTTCATCCGGCCGCTGCCGCGGATAGATAAAACATCCTGTTCTTCACATTCGAATGACGGGTTTTCGACAGATTTCCAATTCACTTTGACAGCGCCGCCTTTTATGAGCTGCTGCGCTTTTTGGCGGGACATGGACGGCAGTGAACCGATGACAGCATCCAGGCGCATGGAAGACACTGTCACAGACTGTTCACGCCATTCTTCATGCTGCTGAATGGCTTCTTGAAATGGCTTTTCCATAAGTTTCACCGGCACTTTTCCAACATGACCCAAGTGCATGTACATGTAATCTGCTGTTTCTTTTACAACAAATAGTTGATAGCGGCTCCCATCGGTGATGATATCACCAAATTTCTCCCGTTTTAAACCAAGCCCCATTAAACTGCCAAGAATTTGCGGATGACTGATGGATGCAAATTTTTCCGGATAGTCGATTTCATGCAGAACCACATCAAAATCAGTGTCAGCCGGTTCAAAATAGTCCGGGTGAATAAGTGCCCGCTGCCGTTCAGCTTCCGCTGTCCCGCCGAAAAAAGAGACGCGGACATCTTCATCTGATCCGACGGCCGAACGGATTATCTGCCGTTCGCGCGGATCGAGGAATCCGGTCAGCTTCGGTGCATAAATTTCCATTACCTGCCGCTTCCATTCCACCACTTTATCGATAAATTCTTTTTCTTCCGGACGGAAATGCTGATATATTTCACTCACTTCTTCATCCTCTTACAGCCAGATTTTCAATTGATACAAACCGCTTTCAGCTAAGCGGAGAACGATCAGCGCTACGATCGGTGAAATATCGAACATGCCGATCGGCGGCACAAAGCGGCGAAATGGCTCAAGATAAGGCTCGCTTATTTTTGTTAAAAACCGGCCGACCGTTGTTTCACGCGCGTCCGGAAACCAGGACATCAAAATGTAAATAATGAGTGCCCAGGAATAAAGATTCATTGCACTCGCTAATATGTTAATAATTGTATCCATTCTATTTACTGCCACCCCGTTTTTTCATGATCATTATTGTTAAACTGCGTCATACTGCCGGCGATTTCTACATTTTCCGGTGCGCAAAAGAAAATTTTTTCACCGATTTGCTGTATTTCCCCGCCAATCGCATAGACTGTACCGCCGAGAAAATCGACAATCCGGCGGGCCTGGTCTGTTTGAATACGCTGCAAATTAACGACAACCGCTTTTTTTGCTTTTAAGTGATCAGCAATTTCCTGCGCTTCAGCAAACATACGCGGCTCAGCCATAATCACTTTTGCCGGCTTTTGAGCGCTTTTTAAGCTGACGACATTTCTTTTTCGCGCAGCAGGAGACTGCCGTTCTTCTTCATACGTCTCTTCTTCAGCCATGTCATAGTCTTCTTCGTCTAAAAGAAAAAAGGATTTAAATTTTGACTTTACTCCCATGGTTCCACCTCCGCTTTCATTCTTCACCAACAAGCGCTGTACCAATCCGGACCATTGTTGCCCCTTCTTCAATGGCAATCTCAAAATCGTTGCTCATCCCCATTGAAAGTTCTGTACACGGTGCGTACGCAAGATGTAAAGCCTGTACACTTTTTTTGCACTCCGCCAGCCGGCGAAAGCAGGAGCGGAGTATTTCTTTATCCTCTGTGAAAGGTGCCATCGTCATCAGCCCGCATATATGAATATTTTCATATGAAGCGAGTGATTTAATAAAAGGGACCACTTCTTCCGGCGTTATGCCGTGTTTCGACTCTTCACCGGATGCATTTACTTGAATGAAACAATTCACCTTACGATTGGCGCGGCGGTCTATTTCTTTTGCGAGTGATTCACGATCCAGTGAATGAATGTAATCTACTTTATCAATAACCGATTTCACTTTTCTCGTCTGCATCGTCCCGATAAAATGCCATACAGCACGACTGCCGATTATTTCATATTTCGCGTTCATTCCTTCATCGCGGTTTTCACCTAGATCGGTAATACCCGCTTCCACAGCTTCCACCGCACGCGCTGTTGACACATACTTTGTGACGGCAATAATTTTGATCTCATCCGCCTGTCTGCCAGCCCTTTCAGCCGCTGCGTTTATTCGCTCTTGAATAATTGCTAACTTTTCAATGACTTTCATGATCCCATTCCTTCCAGCCGATATAACTCATCATTCTTCCTGTATGCCCTTCATCGCGACGGTGTGAAAAAAAGTCGGATGAGCAGCTGGTGCAAAGACGCGTCATCTGAATATTTTCTTCCGGAATACCCGCTTTTATGAAAAGATCCCGATTGAACGTCTGCAGTGAGAAGTAAAACGTATCCGGTTCATTTGAAACCGGAAAAAAAGGTTTCATTTCATTTTTTTCGAACCATTCAGCCGCTTTATCAACGACCATTTTGCCGACTTTATAGCAGTCTCCGCAAATTGAAGGACCGATCACGATTTGAATATCTTCAAGCTGACTGCCGGCTTCTTTCCATTTTTTAATCATTGCCGGGCCGATTCCTTCAACAGACCCTTTCCAGCCTGCGTGTGCTGCCCCGACCCGTTTCACTTCGGAGTCGTAAAAATAAAGCGGAACACAATCTGCATAGCAAAGCGTCAACAAAACACCTGTATCGTCAGTGAAAAGACCATCTGTCGACGATAAGGCACTGTCATAATCAAGCGCGCCGCGTCCTCTGTCTTTTTTTGAAACATGTTCAATGTGTATGCCATGCGTCTGTTCACAGCCAATCCATTGATCAGCCGGAATACCGGCTTGTTCCCCGATTATCCGCCTGTTTTTCTGCACGGCATCCGGATCATCATTTACATGAAACGCCATATTCAGCCCATTAAAAAGACCGGTTCCGCCTTCTTTTGACGTAAATCCTGCTGTTAAACCAGGGGCTTCCTTTTGCCAACGGTCAATGATATACAGGCTGTCAGTTGATTTTTTGAAAGGTTCTGTCATATTAATCTCCCGTGCCTTTTCTTCTAGTGTACCACACCCGACTATTTTTCGTCACCGTTCTTCCTCTTCGGATGACTTTTCCCCATATCGGACTAAAATAACATCGCCGCCGATTTTGACAATATTCATCCATAGAATGATGATTTCTTCCTCTTTCCCGAATAGTCCGAATTTTTTGCCGCTCTGTTCAATAATTAAAGAGGAAATGGCCCCGGTTGCACTGTTTATTTCAATATCTGTAAGACGTCCAAGTTTTTTTCCGTTCGTCACATTGACAATATCTTTCAGCTGAAAATCAGAAATGCGCATGATAATGCCTCCTTTTTACATGTGTATGTATAAGCTCAACAAAAAAAAACAGGAAGGTAACTCTCCTGTTTTAAATCAGCCATTTATTTTCTTTTTCATTTGTTTTATCGCCCCTTTTTCAAGGCGGGATACCTGCGCCTGGGAAATACCGATTTCATCTGCGACTTCCATTTGCGTTCTGCCGCTGAAAAACCGCTTTTCGATAATCATCCGCTCCCGGTCAGACAGCCGGTTCAGCTCGTCAGTTACAGTAATGGAATCCACCCATTCGACTTCGCGGTCTTTTCCGTCACTGATTTGATCCATCATATAAATCGGATCACCGCCGTCTTGAAAAACCGGTTCGAATAATGAAACAGGATCTTGGATGGCATCAAGCGCAAAAACGATATCTTCTTTCGGGACATCAATCGCGCGGGCAATGTCCTCTGCAGCCGGCTCAACAGAACGTTCTGCCGTCAGCCTTTCTCTTGCCTGTAATGCCTTATACGCAATGTCTCTCAGCGAGCGCGAAACACGAATCGGATTATTGTCACGTAAATAACGGCGTATTTCCCCGATAATCATCGGTACGGCATACGTCGAAAAGCGGACATTATGGCTTAAATCAAAGTTATCCACGGACTTCATCAGCCCAATGCAGCCAACTTGAAATAAATCATCTGCCTGTTCATTTCGGTGATTAAAGCGTTGAATTACACTTAAAACAAGCCGCAAATTTCCCGTGACGATTTCTTCACGGGCACTTTTATCACCGTTTTGATATTTAATAAACAGCACTTTCATTTCGGGATTTGTCAAAACAGGAAGCGTCGACGTATCGACACCGCATAATACCACTTTATTCCGGGCCATCACTGTTCCTCCTCATGCTGCTCTGTTTCTCGAACAGTATCTCCGGCCCGGAAAAATTTATGCGCTTAAGGAAAGAGTATTTATTCAGCGCAATTTATTCAATTCTTTTTTCAAACGTCCAATGATTTTTTTCTCCAAACGTGAAATGTATGACTGTGAAATACCAAGCAGATCGGCCACTTCTTTTTGCGTTTTTTCTTCCTGCCCGTTTAATCCGAACCGCATTTCGATTATCTGCTTCTCACGTCCTTCAAGATCAGCAAGTGCTTCAATGACTAAATGTTTATCAACAGCTTCTTCAATTCCTTTTGTAATAATATCGTTCTCCGTGCCCAGCACATCGGATAAGAGCAGTTCATTGCCATCCCAGTCAACATTCAGCGGTTCGTCAAATGAAATTTCCGAACGTGTTTTATTATTTCGGCGCAAATACATTAATATCTCATTTTCAATACAGCGGGATGCATACGTCGCCAGTTTAATTTTCTTCTCCGGATTAAATGTATTCACGGCTTTAATTAATCCGATAGCTCCGATGCTGATTAAATCTTCAATATGAATTCCGGTATTTTCAAATTTACGGGCAATATATACGACTAGACGTAAATTTCGCTCTATCAGCATCGCGCGGACCGCTTTATCGCCCGATGGCAGCTGCATCAGCAAATGCGCTTCTTCATCCCGCGAAAGCGGGGGTGGAAGCGCTTCACTGCCCCCGATATAATAAATCGTTTTGGATTTCATTCCCGCTTTTTGAAGCATATTATACATCACATACATCCACTTTGTTTTAACCGGCCTCATATAAAACCACTCACCTCTCCATTCATTGTCGAACCATATTCGGATGTAAAATACAAAAAAAAGACTGATCATCGGAAAGCGCAACTGTTGTGAAGGTAACAAGCGCTCTATCTGTCCGAATGGATTTTCCATCCAGAAAAACGGTGAATTCATCCGTTCGAAAAGCAGCAAGCAGCTGTTTTTCGGCCCCTATTGACCGGGCAGGAATCCAGGTCATTTTTTCCGCCCATTGATCAGGGAGCTGTGTCAAAATTGCCTGTTCTCCTGAGCTGATCGCTGCCGGCCAGCCATCCTCATGTCTAATTTGGCAGACAGCCACTTCTTTTTTCGTGATCGGATCGCACAGAGAGTTTCCGGTATCGATAAGTGCTGTACCCGACCATTCCTTCCGGCAAATTGAAAAGGTAACCGGAACTGTCTGCTTTTTAAAATTTCGTTTCGTGCTCATACTGAACAGACGTCTTTGAATAAAGTAAAAAGCAACCGAAATAGATAAAATGAATAACAGTACCGTAGAAAACTGACCGGAAGCAGCGCCATTCAAAAAAACAGACTGAAATCCGAACAGTACACCGCCTGTTAAAAAGGTAACAAAATAAAAGGTCAAGGAAGCGGACAGCAGGATGGCAATTCTGGTTATTTTATAGGCTATGACAAGCATCAAAACCGGTGTCATCAATTTAACTGCAAAATGGATGAGCCAGTCCCATCCTGTTATCATGTGTAACAAAAGCGGGATTGTCCCGATCATGGAGGCTATCACAATCCGGGTTTTTTTTATTGGCTGCCCCAGTAAAATACCTGCTGCCGTCAAAAGCAATCCATCCGCTGCCAAATTAAAAATTAAAATTACTTCTGCATAACCGGTCAATTCACCCCTCCCCCTTGCCGGCTGCCTGTCCTATGACCAATAGTGTATCGGAATATGCTTTCAATGTATGTCGCAATGTGAGTGAATTTTTACAGCAATTTTTCCGATTTATGTCACACAAAAAATCCCGCCACATAAGTGACGGGATTTACTGCATTTATCTTCTTCTATTACGGTTGCGTAAAAATGTCGGAATATCCAGCGTATCGTCGACAGGCGTCTGCTGCGGCTGACGAATAGGCTGCTCTTGAACCGGGATATCTTCACGCTTTGTTTCACGCGGCTTTGCGGATTGAGGTGCTGCCTGCTGCTGAGGCTTCACCTGTCCAAGACCAGGACGAGTCTGTCCGGTTTGAGCGGGCAGTTCTTTAAAACCGGTCGCAATCACCGTAACAATAATTTCATCTTTTAGGTTTTCGTTAATAACGGAACCGAAAATCATGTTTACTTCCTGATCAGAAGCAGAGGACACGATATCTGCTGCTTCCTGTACTTCATAAAGGCTCAAATTGGTGCCGCCGGTAATATTCATTAAAACACCTTGCGCTCCATCGATCGCCGTTTCTAAAAGCGGGCTGGAAATGGCTTTTTTCGCCGCTTCAACAGCACGATTTTCACCTGAAGCCACTCCGATTCCCATTAAAGCAGAACCTTTATTGGACATAATGGTTTTCACATCGGCAAAGTCAAGGTTAATAAGACCAGGGACCGCAATTAAATCGGAAATCCCTTGCACTCCCTGGCGAAGAACGTTATCCGCCTCACGGAACGCTTCCAGCATAGGCGTGCTTTTATCCACAATTTCAAGAAGACGGTCATTCGGGATAACAATTAATGTATCAACCGATGCTTTCATCGCCTCAATACCGCCTGCTGCCTGCGTTGCACGTTTTCGGCCTTCAAAAGTAAATGGACGGGTCACAACCCCAACCGTCAAGGCGCCAAGATCTTTTGCAATTTGCGCAATGACCGGCGCGGCGCCTGTGCCTGTGCCGCCGCCCATACCGGCTGTAACGAATACCATATCCGCGCCTTTAAGCACTTCTTCAATCTGCTCTTTGCTCTCCTCTGCCGCTTTCTTGCCGACTTCCGGGTTAGCCCCTGCCCCTAAACCGCGTGTCAATTTTGAGCCGATTTGCATTTTCACTTCCGCTTTTGATAAATTCAGCGCCTGCGCATCTGTATTGACCGCAATGAAGTCAACGCCCTGCACACCATGCTCAATCATCCGGTTAACAGCATTATTTCCGCCGCCGCCTACGCCGATCACTTTAATCGTTGCCAACGAATCCAAACTTGTATCAAAATCCAACATGGCAAATCCTCCTAATTCGTCATAATCTGTTCGTCTGTTTTATTCCTCAAAAAAGTACCCGAAAAGGCGTTTCATCTTTGATTTAGGGCTTTCTTTTGGCTTCTCATTTTCTTTATTCGACATTTTTGATTCCTGTTTCAGTTCCTGACGTTCTCTTCTAACCTCTTTTTCTTTCGGCTTTAGATTCTGAGGCTCACTTACTTTCCGGCCGGTCAAACGAGCATGTTTATATGCATATTTTATCAAGCCGACCACTGTCGTATATTGCGGTTCACGCACGCCGATATAATCCGGAATGGCTACACGCACACGGTTTTGAAAAACGTCCTGCGCCAGGTCAAGAATGCCGTTCATGGCGGATGTGCCACCTGTTAAAACGAAACCGCCTGGCACGTCATGAATACCAGTTTGGCGAAGTTCTTCAACAATCATCATAAATAATTCTTCAAGACGCGCTTCAATAATTTCTGAAATTTCCAGCTGGTTGAACTGATCATGCTGATCGCTGCCAATCACCTGTACACTGAAAACTTCCTCTTCTGATGCGTGGTCATAAAAGGCGTGACCGTGCTTGATTTTGATTTGTTCCGCATCTTCAGTCGATGTACGGAGGCCGATCGACAAATCTTTCGTAATATGATCGCCGCCTACAGGCATTACCGTTGTCTGCTGAATATGACCATCTCTATAGAAAGATATGGTTGTCGAACCGCCGCCGATATCCACCAGAACCGTGCCAAGGTTTTTTTCATCGTCTGACAAAGCAATTTCTCCGCTTGCAAGCGGCTGAAGGACAATCTCACTGATGTCCAGACCGGCACGTTCAACACAGCGCAATGTGTTATGTAAAAAAGTTCTTGAACCGGTAACGATGGTTCCTTCCATCTCTAGACGGACACCGAGCATTCCGCGCGGATCATTTATTTCGTCAAATCCGTCCACGATAAATTGTTTAGCAATAACGTTTACAATTTCCCGATCCGGTGGAATGGACATAACTTGTGCCGCATCAGTTACGCGAATGACATCTTCACTCGTAATTTCGCGATTTTCACTTGAAACGGCTACAACACCGTTGCATGGATGGAGAATCGCATGGTTAGCGGCAATGCCGACGATGACGGAGCTGATATCAATGCCCACCATACGCTCTGCCTGCTCTATTGCTTTTTTAATCGAGTGGACCGTATCGTCAATATCAACAACAGCCCCTTTACGGATCCCTTTTGATTTCACACTTCCGACACCAATAATATTTAAAGAATCATTGACCATTTCGCCAATGATCACTTTAATTGCGGATGTACCGATGTCGAGACTGACAAGTATTTCATTATTGTTCATACTGCGGCACCTCCTTTACCATAAAAACCTGAATAATCGAACAACAATTCGCGCTCATCTGCGCAAAATAATGTATAAAGTACGTTATTCGTCATATTCAACATATTTTCCTTTTAAAGTTTTATATTTTCAGCTGAAATAGCACCCAAAGCTTCCTCATTCAAGTCTACACTAAGACAAGAGGCCGGAAAAGGTTAAGTTGTCCCGTTTTTGAAATCGTTACGGCGTGTCCGCCTCTTCGATATTCACTTTTTCTGCTTCCGGCTGCTCCGCGGGATCGTACGCTTTAAAATAAGAACCCACTTCCAAGTCAATGACCCCTTTTATATTCGGATCAAGCTGATTTGAAATGGATGGATAATACACCATTTTGTCCGCAAATGTTGATAGCGTCGCTGATACTTCAAATCCATCCGTCATAAACGCATTTATATGCAGCGCATCACTTTCTTTCGGATCATAGTAAACTTCCGATATTGTATTCACAACCTCATCAGGCAGCGTGTCAACTGCTTCAGCAAACCGGTCGAGTGCCTCGCCTTCTTTAAAGTTATATAAAATCGGCAGCTGAGATGGGTATCCGCTGACAGGCTCACTCATAATTTTCCCATTTTGTAAAACAGGGTATAAACCGCCTTTACTCGCTGCATAGGCAATTTCATTTTGCTCGATGATCTTTATCTTTAAATCATTTGGAAAACCCATTGAAACGTGTGCTTCTCTTATCCGGTCATCTTTTTGAAGCTGCTCTGCCGCTCTGCTTTTATCGGAAGACCAAATACTGCGTCCTGTTTCAAGTCCACTTTGTTCAATAATTTCCTGTTTCGTCATTAATTCATTGCCTTCTACATGAATGTATGCCACTTTGCTTAACGGTGACTGCAAATAAATTAAAAGAAGTATAAGGAAAAAGAAAACCGACAGCAAAACAAGCAGGCGCCGATTCGCTTTCCGTTTGCGCATTTGTTTCAGCTTCGGAATACGGTCTTCAATTGAGATGATTTTTTGTTTGCCCATATCCACACCTCTGCCCGTTTTATGGTCCGCCTATCAATTCAACTTCCGTTTCCATATTAATTTGATATCGATCATAGACGACGTTTTTTGCATGCTCAATTAAGGCTAGCACATCCGCCGCTGTAGCTGTTCCTGTGTTCACAATAAAATTGCCGTGCAGATCTGATATTTTTGCACCGCCAATGGTGAAACCTTTTAACCCTGCTTTTTCAATCAAATGACCGGCATGTTCCGGCAATGGATTTCTAAAAATACTGCCTGCACACGGGTGATCCCATGGCTGTGTCGTCCGGCGATATTCCTTATATTTCAACATGTGTGTACGAATGGTTTCCCTGTCACCTTCACGCAGTTGAAATTCTGCTTCAAGAACAATTCCCGGACGTTTTTTTTGTAAAATAGACGTCCGATAGGAAAAGTCCATTTCTTCATTCGTCAGCCAGGACATTTGACCATCCGCAAACAAAACGTGCGCTTTTGTAAGAATGGATGACATCTCTGATCCGTGAGCACCGGCATTCATATAAACAGCCCCACCGACAGATGCCGGGATTCCACCTGCAAATTCAAGACCTGTCAAGCATTCTTTGGCTGCTTTTGTTGCCAGAACGACGAGCGGGAACCCGCCCCCTGCCGTTACTGTAGTACCATCAATAGCCGCATCGTCTATTCCTTTTCCAAGTTTAATCACAATGCCGCGAATTCCGGCATCTGACACGAGCAGATTAGACCCCCGCCCAATGACACGCCATGGCAGCTTATGTTTTATGATGGCGCTCATCGCTTTTTCCAGACCGGTGATCGACGATGGCTCAAAAAAAACATCAGCCGGTCCGCCGATTTTCATTGTTGTATGATTGGCAAGCGGTTCATTTTCCATCACGGGACCGGCTTGCAATTGTGTTAGTTCTTTGATGAATTCTTTCAAAATGAACCGCTCCTTTACTTATCTTTCCCGGCAATATCAATCATGACATTGTACAGCCGTTCCGCAGCATCCCGAATACCGAGGCGTTCTGCTTCTGTTTTCATTTTAATTAGTAATGAATCGTCCATTAAAATCGAATCGAGCTCTCGTACGAGCGATTCTGAACTTAATTTGCTTTCTAAAAGCATGACCGCGGCACCGCGATCCGTCAGCGTACGCGCATTTTTTTCCTGATGATTATTCGTAACATAAGGGCTTGGCACGAGAATGGATGGGATGCCCAGTGCCGTCAATTCAGCCAGTGTGGTTGCACCCGACCGCGCAACGACGAGATCAGAAGCAGCCAGTACTTCCGGCATATTATGAATAAAAGGCATAACCGATACATTAACAGGTTTTCCAGCCGATTCCAATATAGATGAAACCTTGTCGTAATGGACATCACCAGTGACATAAAGCACTTGATAATCTCGGCCTGCAAAATCATTCAATGCCCCGGTCACAGCATCATTTATCGGCTTTGCACCACGGCTTCCGCCAAAAATCAGTACCGTCTTCCGGCCGCCTCTTAAACCGAACGTTTCCAATACACCCGAACCGTCCGCTTCTATGACTTCAGAAGCTCGCGGGTTCCCCGTTAACACCGTTTTCTCTGCAGGGAAATAGGCCTTCGCCTCTTCAAAACAAACCGCAATCCTGTTGACATGATTACTTAAAAACTTGTTCGTTAAGCCCGGCACACTGTTTTGTTCGTGCACGATGGATGGTATACCCAATTTGGCTGCCGCATACACAACCGGCCCGCACACATAGCCGCCGGTGCCGATGACGACGTCCGGCTTAAACTCTTTCAGTATTTTTTTACATTCATTTACACCTTTTAAAAAGCGCATAATTGTTTTCACATTTTCAAATGAAACCGCCCGGCGAAAACCTGTAATATCAATTGACCGAAAAGGAATGTCTTCGCGTGTAACAAGCTTAGACTCCAGTCCTTTTTCAGTTCCGATATATAAAAAAGATGTTTCCGGGTGTTTCAGCTTAATCATTCGAATGAGCGCGAGTGCAGGATAAATATGTCCGCCCGTTCCACCGCCGCTGACAACTATTTTCAATTACGTTCACCTCAGTATTCATCTGGCAGCTTCCTATTCTTTCAAGACAGCTGTCTAATGCATTCTCATCTTAAATCAATGCGACACGAGAATCAATTATTATCTTAAAAAACCAGCAAAATTCCTCCAATTCTACTGTTCAATATCCATTTGAACGGCTTACACTGAGGACAATCCCCGCGGAAGCAAGTGTCATCGTCAAAGAAGATCCGCCATAGCTTAAAAATGGAAGCGTCACACCGGTAACCGGCAAAAGACCTGTCACAACACCGAGATTGATAAACGATTGCAGACTGATCATGGCTGTAATTCCACAGACAAGCAGCGCACCGAATGAGTCCTCCATCCGCATCGCGATATGAATGCCCCGCCAGATGAGCAGGAAAAATAAGATCATAATAAAGACGGCCCCGATAAAACCCGTTTCTTCAGCCCAAATTGCAAATATAAAATCAGTCTGCGGCTCCGGCAAATAATAATATTTTTGACGGCTTTCTCCATATCCGTAGCCAAATAATCCGCCCGGACCGACGGCGTACAGTGACTGGATAATTTGAAACCCGCTTCCGAGCGGATCTGACCAAGGATCAAGATACGCTGTAATTCGTTTTATCCGGTATGGTGCTGATAAAATTAACAGGACCAGTCCCGCCAGTGCAGACACTCCTGTCATTACAAAAAAACGAATCGGCGCGCCTGCGATAAACAGCAATAGAAAAGCGGTCCCTCCCATGACAGCCGCCGTACCGAGATCAGGCTGCATCATGATCAGCGCAAACGCCATGCCGAGCACGAAAAGAGGTTTAAACAGACCCTTCCAAAATAAATGGATGACTTTTTTTCGTCCGGCAAGCAGCGCTGAAAAATAGAAGATAAGCGCGATTTTCATTAATTCCGACGGCTGAAACGATAGAGTTCCAAACCCGATCCAGCTTTGCGATCCGTTTCTCACCATCCCAATTCCAGGGATGAGCACAGCCAGTAAAAATAAAAAGGCAATGATAAGCAGCGGACGCGCGATTTTTTTCCAAATCCGGTAATCCACATATGAAATGCATGCCATCACAATCAAACCGGCCGCTGCAAAGAACGCCTGTCTCTGAACAAAATAATAAGGGTTTCCATAGTTAAACTGTCCCCACACTTCTCCGGCACTTGCCACCATTAATAAACCCGAGCCGGTCAAAAGCAAAACGAGCATCAAGAATACGTAATCCGGCGACTGTCTGGAAACGGTTGTGCACCCCTTTCATTCATGCATCCATTAAAAAAGCCGGAGCCTCATCCGGCTCCGGCTCTTTCTTATAGTTTATTCACGCAGTTGATAAATATGTCGCCCCGTTCTTCAAATGTTTTATATTGATCCCAGCTTGCACATGCCGGGGACAAAAGAACAACATCCCCTTCAGCAGAAAGGGCAGCCGCTTTTTCGACTGCGTCAGTCATATAATCGGCTTTTTCAAATTGGGAAATGCCCGCTTTTAAAGCCGTCTCTTTCCACTTATCCGCTGTCTCACCAAATGCGACGATTGCTTTGACTGACGTTAAATGAGGAAGCAAATCATCAAATCCATTTCCCCGATCCAATCCCCCCGCAAGAAGGACAAGCGGTGACTGAAAGGCGGTTAAGGCGCTTTTCGTCGCCAATGTATTCGTCGCTTTTGAATCGTTATAAAATTTTCTTCCATTCCATTCACGGACAAACTGCGTCCGGTGGCGCACACCTGCAAACCTTTTTAATACACGTACAACTGCTGCTGTGGAAACACCAGATAGTTTAACTGCTGCCACAGCTGCCAATATATTTTCCAGATTATGATTACCAGGCAGTGCAAAATCAGCAGCCTGCATAATGGCCTCTCCTTGAAAATAAACCGTCCCGTCTTCTATATATGCCCCATTTTCCACTTTTTCGTGAACCGAAAACGGAATAATGGCCGCCTGACTCGCACTTGCCATTGACAGAAGAGCCTCTTGGTCAGCGTTTATGATTAAGAAGTCCTCTTCTGTCTGGTTCTTTGTAATGTTCATTTTCGCACCGGCGTATTCTTCTTTTGAACCATGATAGTCCAGGTGTGCGTCATAAATGTTGGTAATGATCGCGATGTGCGGACGGAAAGTTTGAATGCCCATTAATTGAAACGACGACAGTTCAATAACAACATGATCATCCGGTTTTGCCTCTTGCACGACTTCTGATGCCACTTCACCGATATTCCCGGCGAGAACCGTTCCTCTCCCGTCTTCTTTCATGATTTCATTAATCAATGTCGTTGTTGTCGTTTTTCCGTTTGTGCCCGTTATGGCGATAAACGGTGCTTCTGATATGAGTCCGGCAATTTCCACTTCGGTTATGACGGGCGTACCCTGCTGCACAGCTGCCGCAACAATCGGATTCGAATACGGGATACCCGGGTTTTTAACGACGATTTCAAATCCTTCATTAAGAAGTTCCAGCGGATGACGGCCGCAAATGACATTCATTCCTTCCGACAAAAGAGCCTGTGCCGCCTCATTTTCCTCCAGCGGCTTTCCATCATTCACTGTCACGATGGCACCTAATTTTTTCAAAAGAGTAGCTGCAGCGAATCCGCTTTTGGCAAGACCCACTACGAGCACTTTTTTTCCTTTAAATTGATCAACCTGCTTCATGAATTCCAAACTCCAATCCAGACGCCAATCGCTGCAGCCACAACACCGACGGACCAGAATGTGACGACAACACGCCATTCTGTCCAGCCGCCGAGTTCAAAGTGATGATGCAGCGGGCTCATTCTAAAAATTCGTTTCCCTGTCGTTTTAAACGACCATACCTGCAAAATAACCGAGAGCGTTTCCGCAACGAATACGATCCCGATCAACAATAATAAAAATTCAAATTTCGTTAATATAGACAAAACAGCAATCGCTCCGCCGAGTGCAAGCGAACCCGTATCTCCCATAAAAACGTGTGCCGGATACGCATTGAAAACGAGAAAGCCAATAACAGCCCCCACAACCGCAAATGCGAAAACAGCTGTTTCATCTAAACCTTGGCTCCAGGCAATCACCGCATATGCGCCAAAAGCCACAGATGCTGTTCCCGAGACCAGGCCGTCCAGCCCATCTGTTAAGTTGACCGCATTTGAAAAGCCGACAAGCCAAAATAAGACGAATAAGGCATATATAATACCAAGATCAATTGAAAAGAAACCGAATGACAGCTCCGTTGACAGTTCATGCTGTGCGTAAATCACATAGAAAATGATCGAAATAATTATTTGCCCGATTAATTTTTGCGATGATGTCAATCCAAGATTACGCTTCATGACCACTTTAATAAAGTCGTCCAAAAAGCCCAAAAATCCGAATCCAATTGTTACAAGTAAAAGTAAAATAGTTTCAGCACCGATTGAACCGAACAATTGAACAAAAAACAAGGTTGTAACAACGATTGACAATAAAAAGACCAGTCCGCCCATCGTTGGCGTTCCTGATTTTTGCTGATGAGATGCCGGACCTTCCTCACGTATGCTCTGTCCAAATTTCAGCCGGCGTAAAAATGGAATAAATAACGGCGCGATAACGACTGTTATCAAAAATGACACCGCAATGACCAATCCAATTTGCCACTCACTCATGCGAACCCGCCTTTCTTGTCGGCCAGCGCTTCTTTTGCGACTTCCCGGTCATCAAAATGAATAACTTCCTGACCAATAATTTGATATGTTTCATGCCCTTTGCCGGCAATAACGACCGAATCGCCCGGCTTGGCAAGTGCAATTGCCCGGTGAATGGCTTCTTTCCGGTCTACAATGACAGTATACGCCTCTCCGCTAACGCCCGATTTCATATCCGTTAAAATGGAAACCGGATCTTCACTGCGCGGATTGTCCGATGTAAAAATCGCTTCATCTGCATATTTACATGCTGCCTGCGCCATAAGCGGACGCTTTGTTTTATCACGGTCGCCGCCGCACCCTGCAATGACAATAACCCGTCCTTTTGTCAACGGACGAACGGTTTCTAATACATTGATGAGACTATCCGGGGTGTGGGCGTAATCAACAATGACCGACACACCGCTTTCATTCGGTACCAGTTCAAACCGGCCCGCAACGCCGCTCACCCGTTCAAGTGCTTGTTTCATTGTATCTGGTGTAATCTTAGAGACGAATCCAGCCGCAAAAGCCGCCAGCATATTGTAAACATTAAATAGTCCGGCTAATTTGGAATGAATCTGGATCACCCCGCCCGGATAGTGAATCGTAAAAGCGGTTCCTTCCGATGTCAGTTGAATATCTTTCGCTTGTATATCCGCTTTTTTTTCTATACCGTATGTCACGACATGCGCCGCAGTCATGGCTTCATAAACGGCAGATGCAGCATCATCGGCATTAAGGACAGCATAAGCCGGAGCCGATGCATGAAAGGAATTGCCGAGACGGGCGAACAGCAGTCCTTTTGCTGCCCGGTATTCCTCCATAGTGCGGTGAAAATCAAGGTGATCTTGCGTTAAGTTAGTAAAAACGGCCACATTAAATTGTGTGCCATTCGTCCGCCCTTCCTGTAATGCATGAGAAGACACTTCCATCACCGCTGACGAGACACCCGCTTGTTTCATATACGCAAACGTTTTTTGCAAGGTTAAGCTTTCCGGCGTTGTGTTTTTTGTTTCAATCATTTTATCGCCGATTTTCATATACATCGTTCCGATTAATCCGGTCGTTTCTCCAGAAGCGCGAAGGATTTCTTCGATTAAATGACTCGTCGTCGTTTTTCCGTTTGTACCGGTAATCCCGATTAAATGAAAAGAATCGGTTGGATGACCATAAAAATGCGCAGCTAATTGTGCCATTGCACGCTTCGTGCTGCGCACATAAATAACGGGCACGGAAACATCGACCGGCCGCTCGGCAACGACCGCCGCTGCTCCATTTTCGACTGCCTCTTTTGTGGCGGTATGACCGTCAAATGTAAATCCTTGTATACAAATAAAAATCGACCCTTCTGTGACGAGACGGTGATCGTTTTCAATCGATGTAATCGCCGGATTTCCTTCTTTATCCTGACGGTAAAATGGAATGGCCGTTAACACGGTTGATAAATCCACGTTTTTCAATCCTTTCTGTTCAAAACCGATATGTACAATTCCCGCGATTTCTATTGTAACGAAAAAAAGCCGCCGATGCGAATGCTTTTCAGCCTGTTTCAGTAATTTTCGGCGGCTTGACCTATTTATTTTAGTAAAACACGCACTTTGCTTCCCCTCTCTACTTTTACACCGGCAGACGGCGACTGAGATACAACGCTGTCCCCAGTGCCTTCCACTTCGATATTAACGTTGATCAGCTGTTCTTTTAACTGCTGTTTGCTTAACCCAACCAGTTTAGGTACTTCAATGATATCCGGGTCGCTCCACGTTTTTTCTTTTTCGATCTGATCCTTTTGCGGTTCAACTCCGAGCAGCGGCAGGACATCCGCCATCATTTTACCGACGATTGGTGCTGCAACGGTTCCGCCAAATTGAACCGTGCCTTTCGGGTTGTCAATAGCCGTATAAATGACCACTTTCGGCTCGTTTGACGGCGCTACTCCGATAAACGAGACAATGTGATTATTTTCTAAATAGCGGCCATCTTTCGCTTTTTGTGCTGTCCCTGTTTTCCCGCCAATCCGGTAGCCGTCAACAAAAGCGTTGCGGCCCGTTCCTTTTGCCACAACACTTTCAAGAGCTCTTCGTACTTCTTTTGATGTTTCTTCTGAAATGACACGTCTTACTTTCTTTGCTTTATTTTGAACTGTTACCTTACCCGTTTTGGGGTCTGTCCAGTTCATCGCCACATACGGACGATACAGTATCCCGCCGTTCACAGCGGCCGACACGGCTGATACCTGTTGAATCGGCGTCACCGCCACTCCCTGTCCGAATGCGGTGGTGGCAGCTTCGACGGGTCCCGCTGCCTGCTCTGAAAATAAAATACCCGTTCCTTCTCCATACAGATCAATACCGGTTTTCTGTCCAAAACCGAACTTACGAATATAGTGAAACAGTTTTTTTTCACCGAGTCTGCTGCCAAGTTCAACAAACCCCGGATTGCACGAATTTTCAACGACTTCAAGAAATGATTGATGACCATGTCCTTCCCGTTTCCAGCAGCGGAGCCTCGATCCGTTTACTTTCACATAGCCCGGATCATGAAAATGATCCCGGTCAAGATCGGCTTCTTTTTCCTCAAGTGCGGCGGCCAGCGTTATAATTTTAAATGTCGAACCAGGTTCGAATGTGCTCCAGACAGGTAAATTACGGTTATACACATCGGGATCGTAATCACCAAACGCGCTCGGGTTATAGGAGGGACGGGAAGACATCGCCAGAATCGCCCCGCTGTTCGGATCCATCGCAATCGCCATAGCGCCTTCAGGCTTGTACGTTTTTTCCGCAAAATCCAGTTCCCGTTCAATCACTGCTTGGATTTTTGCATCAATGGTCAGCTGCAAGTCCATTCCGTCTTCAGGCGGGATATAGTCATCCGCCATACCCGGCATATTTTCACCTTTTGCATCGGTAAACATTTGAACAGAACCGGAAGAGCCTGATAATTTCTCATCGTAATATGCTTCGATTCCGGCCAGTCCTTGATTGTCGGCTCCTGTAAAGCCAATAACATGGGCAAGACGCTCATTTAAGACATAGTCACGCACTGAATCTTCGCCGACCCATACCCCTTTTAATTGTAGTTCAGTAATGTTACGTGCCGTTTCGGTTGAAATATGTCTCCCTTTCGATGATAAGCGCTCAATAGATGAACGTTTCGTCATTCTTTCATAAATAACCAATTCCTTTTCTCCTAAAATGGCAGCAAGCTTCCGCGCCGCTGTTTTAGCATCTTCAATTTGTGCAGGTATGACGTAAACGGTTGGTGCGCTCTTATTGCCGGCAAGAACTGTTCCGTTTCGGTCTTTAATTAGACCGCGTTCCGGCTGTGCAGGAATGCTTCGTCCCCAGAGTTCCTCTGCTTTTTCTGTTAATTCACTTCCTATCGACAATTGTATATAGCCGGTACGGATAATGAGCGCTGTAAAAGCAAACAATGAAGCTGCCAGCAGCCAGAACATTCTGATACGCAATGGTTCCATCCCCTTTCCTCCACAATGACTATATGCAGAAAAAATGAAAAATTGACAAAAAACCGTTACGGAAAAATATTCCATAACGGTTTCTGATTGCCTAGCGGGATTGATCGGATTCTTCTTTTGCATTTTCATTTGCCTGCTGCGCATTGCCCGGCTTCTCGAGCTTCACAATGAGTTTCTGTCCCTCTTTCAATAATCCATTTACTTTAATATTTTGGGATGTGACATACCCTGTACCGGAGTAACTTAATTTCAATCCGGCCGTTTCGGTTACTTTCAGAACATCACGGATGGACCAGCCTGTCATATCCGGCATTGTCCATTTGTCCGATGTAAGCAAAACCGCTTTTTCACCCTGCAGTAACTTTTCACCTGCTGCCGGCACCTGCTTCACAATTTCGCTGCCGGTCCCGATAATAACAGGATCTACCCCGTATTTTGCATAGGCTTCCCGCGCTTCAGCTGTTTTTTTGCCTGTGTAATCTTCCAGTTTCACTGTTTTGGACACAATGTTCTCGTCCGGTTTAACATTTAAATATTGAAGGCTGTTGCGCATGACAGGATTAAAAACTTTTGATACAGGAGCAGAACCCGATTCATTGTCAAGTTTCGGCTGCGCTACCGCCACATATACGATCAGTTCCGGATCATCTTTCGGCGCCATGCCAATGAAGGAAAATAAATAGTTATTTGTACCCGTCAAATATTTCCCGTCTTCACCGACAAGCTGCGCTGTTCCTGTTTTACCGGCCACATCATACCCCTCAATATGGTAAGGTCTGCCGGTCCCGTGTTCGGCTGTAACAACCGTCTCCAGCACATCGAGCGTCGCAGCGGCCGTTTCTTCTGAAATAGGCTCACCGACGACTTCCGGCTTCGTTTTGACAATTGTTTTACCAGTCGTATCATCGACGATTTTATCAATGATGTATGGCTTCATCATTTTCCCGTTATTGGCAATAGCCGTGGCAGCTTGAAGCATTTGCATGGCATTCACCGTTGTTCCTTGACCGAATGAGGTCGTGACTTGCTCAAGCGGGAAGTTATATAAAATGCTTCCTGACGCTTCATTCGGAAGCGTTATACCGGTTTTTTGACCAAAACGAAAGTCTTCTAAATATTGGCGGAAGACTCCCGGTGTCATTTTTTCAAGAAGGTTAGCCATGGCGACGTTTGATGAGCGCTGCACGCCTTCTTCATACGTTATATCGCCCCATCCTGCGCCGGCATTATGATCACGGACTTGATTCGGCCCCACTTTATATGTGCCGGATTTATATATTTCCTTCCCGTTATAGACACCTTCTTCAATCGCTGCAGCAAGAGTAAAGATTTTCATCGTTGAGCCTGGTTCATACGAATATTCAACCAGATCGTTCATCCAGTTGACGTCCAATCCTTTACGCGTCCCGGGATGAAACGTCGGCCTTTGGCTCATCGCTAAAATTTTGCCTGTTTTCGCTTCAGCCACAACAGCAAAGGCTTTTGATGGGTCGTACTGCGCTTCCACTTCATTCAGCGCATCTTCGAGAAACGTTTGAATTTTCGAGTCAAGCGTTACATACAAATGATCGCCATCTTCCGGTTCAGCAACCATTTCATGGCGGCCAGGGAGAAGATAGCCCCAAAGGTCACTTGTGTAGCGGATTTTTCCGTCCTGTCCTTCAAGGTACTTTTCATACGATTTTTCAATCCCCATTTGACCTTCTGCTTCAAACGACGTCTTCCCATCTTCTTTTTCTTCGACAAGCCGGGTAAAACCGATTAAGTGGGAAGCGAATCTCCCATTTGGATAAAATCGTTTTGCCTGCCGGAGAAATGTGATGCCCGGTAAATTTTCAGCTTCAATTTTCCGTTTCACACTGTTCGATAAACCGCGGCCTGCAGTGCCAAACTCCACTTGAAACGGATCTCCGTCTTTTTCTAAACGCGCTCTTATTTCTGCTTCATCCATATCGATATATTTCGCAAGCACTTCCGCTGTTTTTTCAGGATCGATGACGTGGTTAGGCTCTTCTGGGTTGGTTGTCACGGATTCATCCAATATTGCAGCTATCGTAAACGAAGTCGAATCTTCTGCAATCACCTCTCCGTTCGTGTCATAAATGGTCCCCCTTTTCGCTTCCAAAACATCGGTGCGCATATATTTTTGAAGCGCTTCGTTTTTCAATTCATGACCATCAGCTTTTCCAGTGATTTGAATAAATAACACCCGTGAAAACAAGATAAAAAAGAGGAGGGCGAATCCGAGAAAAAGAATCGCTGCTCCTATTTTTTGATTATTCCGATTTTCTTTCATTTCGGCTCAACAACCTTAATATTTTGATCACTTAAATCAAGTCCCATCGCTTTTGCACGTTCCCTGATTTTCTCGTACGTGCTTTCTTCGCTGATTTGCACTTCAAGATCATGATTAATCTTTTCCTGTTCCTGGATTTTGGCATCCGTATCCTGCAGTTGTTTGTTCGTTTCGTAAATAGCCGCCTGTGTCGAAATAAGCTTCGCGCACATGAAGCAAATCGTCAGCATAAAGACAAGAAATAAGACCTTTTCACCCGGAGTAAAGAATTGTTTAATGACTTTCCGCTGTTTAATAGATCCCGCTTTTGGTTCTTCCATTATCGGCTTTTTCGCAGTAGTGTTCATCTGGATCCCTATCCCCCTAAACGGTTGCCTTTCTTTTTTCTGCAATGCGCAGTTTCGCTGATCGTGCCCGGTTGTTTTCTTCTAATTCCTGTTCAGCCGGTACAATCGGTTTTCTCGTGACAAGTTTTAAGACAGGTTCATATTCTTCCGGAATAACCGGCAGTCCCGGAGGCAGCTCCGGACCTGTTGAAGCTTCTTTAAACACCGTTTTACAGATGCGGTCTTCAAGAGAATGGAAAGTAATGACGCTGATGCGCCCGTTTACATTCAGCAAGTCAATGGCATCATGAAGCGATCGCTCAAATACACCAAGCTCATCATTCACCGCGATTCGAATTGCCTGAAAAATACGTTTTGCGGGATGGCCTCCCTTGCGTCTAGCTGGTGCCGGAATAGCCTCTTTAATTAATTCCGTCAATTCCCCTGTTGTGGCTACCGGCTTTTGTTCACGGGCCGCCTCGATTTTACGGGCGATCTGTTTTGAAAATTTCTCTTCCCCGTATTTGAAAAAAATACGGACAAGCTGTTCAAATGGCCATTCGTTGACGACATCATAAGCGGACAACGGAGCATTTTTGTCCATCCGCATATCTAGAGGTGCATCGTGATGATAGCTGAATCCGCGTTCCGGCGTATCCAGCTGCGGAGAGGAGACGCCGAGATCGTATAAAATGCCATCTACACCTGTTACCCCACGGTCTTCCAATTCATTTTTAATGTGTTCAAAGTTGCTTTTTATCAATACGACCTTGTCAGCGTACGGAGCAAGGCGTATCCCCGCATGACTAATCGCCGTATCATCTTGATCAAAGGCATACAATTTTCCATTAGGCCCAAGCTGCGACAATAAATATTCGCTATGTCCCGCTCCACCCAGTGTGCAGTCTACATAAATTCCATCAGGACGTATATTGAGCCCGTCGACCGTTTCCCGTAAAAGAACGGTCGTATGATTAAATTCCATTTTCTTATCAGTCCAATCACATTTATAAATCAAAATCCGGTAAATTTTCAGCGATATCAGAAAATGACTGTTCCGACAATTCGAGATAGGTGTCCCATTTTGAAGCACTCCAAATCTCCATCCGGTTGGAAACGCCGACGATTACACAGTCTTTTTCAAGCGAGGCATACTTCATAAGCGGGTCAGGTAAATTGATGCGTCCCTGTCTGTCGAGCATACAATCATTGGCGCCTGAAAAAAAGAAACGGGTAAACGCCCTCGCATCTTTTTTTGTCAGCGGAAGTGTCAAGAGCTTTTCTTCCAACGCTTTCCATTCGTGCAGCGGGTATAAAAACAAACATTCATCAAGCCCTCTCGTCACGATGAACGTTTTGCCTGCATCCCCGCGAAACTTTGCCGGGATAATGACTCTTCCTTTTTCATCTATCGTGTGACGGTATTCGCCCATGAACATTGCCGTTTCCCCACTTTCTACACTAACTTTACCACATCCCCCCACTTTGCACCACCATTTTCATTTCGCCGTAAACCCTTTGTATTCCTTGATTCTTTTCACTTTTTTCCCGTACAAAAAAGCCTGCCAAAAAGGCAGACTTTTTATTCATATAAAAATGAGATAATGGTCCCCGTTATGGTCGAACGGTTGTTTCACCAAATCCTCTATAAAGACTTTTCCGTACGTATTTAAAAATGTGTATAAGTTCCAAATTCTTTCCTGTGGCCCCCCCGGATGGAGAGCGGCTTCAACCCGGTCAAAACGAAGAAGCGCAGCAGCGTGTGTCTGTTTGAGTACCGCATCACTTTTTTGAATTAAAAAGTCAATTTGCCGTTCATGGTACTCTTTATTTTTTTCTACAATCGGTATCAGACCGCGATGCAATTCATTCGCGCGTCGTTCAATTTTCTCATAATTGGCAAACAACGTTTCTTTCATTTCCGCTGCTAATTCATGAAGATGTTGATCCCGTACGGATTCAATATACGCTTCTTTCTTCCTTTTCACCCCGGATTGCACAATCTGTTCAATCGATAAACCGATATCTGAAGCTGCACCGGCGATGGACCGTTCAACAAATGTGATGTTTACACGCGGTACGATTGGCGGCATGTTCATGTCAAAATAGTGAAAGGCTTCTTTCAGCTCAGCCCAATAGGCTATTTCTCCCGGTCCGGCAATAAACGCCAGTGTCGGAAAAACCCACTCCTGCATTAATGGACGGGTAACGACATTGTTACTGAAAAGCTGTGGTGATGTTTCAAGAAGCTGAAGCAGCTCCTGTTCAGAATAGGCTCGTCCGCTTTTGCTTCTAAATGTGCGGCCGTCCCTTTCAAGCAAGCGGCGCTCACCGTCTTCGTTTAAAAACAAATGAGCCGGCTGTTCACCCGTTTCGATTGCTGGTGTATAGCCTGCTTTCTTTACCTTTTCCTGCGAGCGGGCGACACATTCGGCAAGCGGTTTATTCTCAATAATTAACCGCTTAAAAAAAGGAGCCTCCAGCTTTCTTAAAGCTGGTTCCGCAGCGTCGATGAGCAGAAGACCGTAACGACTGAAAAGAGTTTGCGTCAGCTGCGCAAAAAAAGCGGTAAAGGTTTCTTGTTCACGGGCTGCTTTCCGAACATCTTGAAGCAGCGCATTTGTATGAATCGTTTCCTGCATACAGGAAAAAATGGATGTGATCCACTTTTCCATTACATCGTGATCATACACGGTTTCCGAGGCCATTTGTTTTTTAACGAACCGTTCCGGGTAACCCATTTTCTCCATCCGGCCCTCTTTTTCTACATATACATGATTAATTTCAAGAAGGTCATGATCTTCACCGGCGATCCAGAAAACAGGCACAACCGGAATACCCAGTTCTTTTTCTTTCACGGCTGCAAATTGCAGAATGGAAATAATTTTATGTATAGAATAAAGCGGACCTGTTAACAATCCCGCCTGTTGTCCCCCGATAACCACAACCGACTTCTCATCCTGAAGCTTAGCAAGTGATCGTTCGGTTTCATCGGTTATTTGAAATGGTCTCATATAATCGCGGATAATCCGGGCAAGCTCGCCGCGCTGAAATATTCGCGTTTGTAATTCTGCCGATCTCGCTGCATAATCCGCCTGCTGAAACGGGTGGTAATCAAAATACGGGGCGGTCTGTTCCGAACCGCTTATGTAATCTTTCGCAAACTGGTTTAAGGCGGGAACAGAAATGCGTTCTTGTTCCATAAAAGTACTTCCTTTCTGCGTACATTTTTCTTGTTTGAGTATACCACCTGATGTAACGAAAGGAAAAACAATGTGCCTATCCAATAAAATTATTTCAAAAAAGTGTTGATTTGATAATGATTATCATTATAATTTAGGTTACAGCCTGGCTGAATCACACAAAACAAAGGAGCGTTTTATTCAATGAACAACAGGAAATTCAAGTTTTTATCCATTTTATTTACTTTGGCAGTTATGCTGCTGGCAGCGTGCAGCGGCAATAATAATTCCGCTGAGCCGGAAACCGGTACAAAGGCAGACGAAGAAACAAAAGATGCAGGAGTGGTAAATTTATATACGAGCCGCCACTATGAAACTGACGATGCGCTTTTTGAACAATTCACTGAAGAAACAGGTATTAAAGTGAATGTTGTCAAAGGCGAAGAAGATGAATTAATGGAGCGGTTAACACGTGAAGGCGAAGCAACAGAAGCAGACGTGTTTTACACAGCCGATGCAGGGCGCCTGCACTGGGCGAAAGAAAAAGGACTGCTGCAAAGCATTGAGAGCGAAACACTTGAAGCCAATGTTCCTGAAAACTACCGGGATATCGACAATGAATGGTTTGGTCTGACAAAACGCGCACGTGTTATCGTCTATGCGAAAGACCGTGTAACACCAGAGGATTTATCGACATATGAAGCATTAACAGAAGAACAGTGGAAAGGGAAAGTATTGATCCGCTCATCAGAAAACATATACAATCAATCACTTGTCGCTTCTTTTATTTCATTAAACGGTGCAGATGCAGCGAAAGAATGGGCACAGGGTATTGTGAACAATATGGCGCGTGATCCGGAAGGCGGCGACCGTGACCAGGCGAAAGCCATTGCAGCCGGTGAAGGTGACGTTGCGGTTATGAACACATATTACTTTGGTCAAATGTTAAATTCAGAAGATGCAGAAGAAGTAAAAGTAGCGGAACAGCTTGGTGTTTTCTTCCCGAATCAGGAGACAAACGGCACGCATGTAAACGTAAGCGGTGCCGGTGTGACAAAACATGCGAAAAACAAAGAAAATGCCATTAAATTTCTTGAGTTCCTTTCCAGCGAAGAAGCACAAGGTCAATTTTCAGAAGCAAACTACGAATACCCTGTAAATCCAAATGTGGAGCCATCTGAATTGCTTGCTTCATGGGGCGATTTTAAAGCGCAGGATTTGAATATGTCCGAGCTTGGAAAATATAATGCAGACGCTTTAAAATTAATGAACGAAGTAGAATGGAAATAATTTATAATTGACAGGCCGCTGAAGCGCCTGTCTTTTTTTTCATAAAAACCGACATTCTCTTGTTTTTTGCAAACGGTTTTCATAATATAAAAGATGTGCAGATCAATCGGAGGTTATTATGAAAGCTATACGATTTTTTCGTCTTCATCTAAATGTCTGGTCGATAATGAGTATCATTTTCACATTACTGATTATTTCACCGACACTATCCATCTTTATTCAGATTTTTGAAAAACCGAATGAAAACTGGTATCACATTCAAGAATTTTTATTGAAAAATTACATTCAAAATACGCTTGTCATCGTCTTTTTTACCGGATTTTTTTCCGTCATGATTGGCGTCAGCCTCGCCTGGCTGGTTACAGCGTACCGGTTTCCGCTGCGGAACTTTTTTAAATGGGGGCTCATCCTTCCTCTTGCCATTCCGCCATATATTGGCGCCTATACATATCATGGCATTTTAAATTATACCGGAGTAGTACAGGCAACCCTTCGAAATCAGTTTGATATAAAAGCAAACCATGCGTATTTCGATATTATGAATATTCCCGGTGCGATTTTTATTTTCACGATTTTTTTGTATCCGTATGTATATATCATTACGCGCGCCTATTTGGAGCAGCAGTCCGCTTCCCTCGTGGAAAATGCCCGGCTGCTTGGGAGCGGACCGGTGCAGCTGTTTTTCCGCGTGATTATGCCAATTTCGCGCACGGCGATCGTCGGCGGCGTGAGCCTCGTTGTGCTGGAAGTATTAAATGATTACGGCGTTGTGTCATACTTCGGTATTCAAGTGTTTACGACAGCCATTTTCCAGGCTTGGTTTGGCATGAGCGATGTGGCATCGGCGATTAAGCTCGCGGGTATATTAATGGCGATTGTATTCGCCATTCTATTTCTCGAAAAAGTGCTGCGCGGCCGGAAAAAATACAGTTATTCCAACGCAAAAGTACGGCCTCTTGAGCCGATATCACTCTCTCGTGAAAAAACAGCTGTTTTGTTTGTTTATACAGCACTCATTTTTACGATTGGTTTCGTGATTCCCTTCGTCCAGCTGTTTCAATGGATGCTGCTGACTTTTGAAAAAGTCGCTAGCGAAGAGTTCCTAACTCTTATTTTTAACTCTGTTTATGTTTCTCTTATTGCTGCATCGCTTATTATGGTGATTGCGCTGGTGATTGGCAATTTCACACGGCTGTCTGACGGCGCATGGGCAAAAGCCGTCTCACGTATTACAGTGCTAGGTTATTCCATACCCGGTGCGGTCATCGCTATTGGTGTCCTCACGTTTTTTCTCTGGATCGACCGTCAGCTGAAAGGCGTTTACCATGCAATGGGCATTGAAGCACCGATTATCCTCAGCTTGAGTATTATTATGCTTTTATTCGCCTATGTCAGCCGTTTTCTCGCGATTGGCTTTAATCCAATTGATTCCGGATTTGATAAAATTGGCCGAAGCTTTACGGAAGCATCCAGATTGCTCGGTATTCCGCTGACAAGAACCTTTTTTAAAGTCGACTTGCCGATGATTAGAGGGGCTGTATTCGGCGGATTCACACTTGCCTTTATTGAAGTGATGAAAGAACTGCCGCTGACACTGCTGCTTCAGCCCTTTAATTTCTACACACTGGCGACAAAAGCGTTCCAATATGCGAATGACGAACGGATTTATGAAGCAGCTCTTGCCTCCATGCTCATTATTTTGATCAGCGGGGTATCGATTTTTATTTTTCATAAAGTGCTGGAAAAGGAGAACAGGTAAATGTATGTAGAAATTAATGGATTAACCTTTTCATACCGAAACGCAAAAGAGAAAACGATTCAGGACGCCTCTATCGCGATTGAAAAAGGAGAGATTATCACAATTCTCGGACAGAGCGGCAGTGGAAAAAGCACCATTCTCCGCCTGATCGCCGGGCTTGAAATGCCGGAAAGCGGAACCATTAAAATCAATGGTCAAATCATGACAGATGACGCCACATTTGTAAGTCCTGAAAAACGCGGTGTCGGCATGGTATTTCAGGATTACGCCCTGTTTCCGCACATGACCGTTGCCGCCAACATTAAATTCGGCTTAAAGAAAATGAACCGTTATGAGCGGGACGCACGTCTGAAAGAAGTCATTGACCTCGTAGGATTAACCGGTTTTGAAAAACGCTATCCGTATGAGTTGAGCGGCGGTCAGCAGCAGCGTGTCGCACTCGCCCGCGCGATGGCGCCGAATCCATCTCTTATTATGTTTGACGAGCCATTCAGTAATTTAGATGCGGATCTGCAAATTAAAATCCGCGATGAACTGCGCGATATTTTAAAAAAAGCAGGCATCACATCTATCTTCGTCACGCACGATCAAGAAGATGCCCGCGCCATTGCGGACCGCGTGATCATGATGGATCATGGACACATAATGAAAACAGGCACGCCGGATCTTATTTTGACATAAATTCCGGCGTGTTTTCTTTTCCTTTAATCATGTTGTATAGGAGCTGAAACGCTGGAACAGAGCGATGATTCTTTTCCGCCGTTTTTAACAATACACCAACAATCGCATCAATTTCCGTCAAATTTCCCGCTTTCATATCTTTTAGCATCGAGGATTCATTATCGGCTGTCTTTGTGCAGATGGAAAGAACGGATTGAAATGTGTCTTCTGCTGTCTTATATGAAAAAACAGAAGCAAACTCCCGTGAAAGATCTTTTGCAATGGCCCGAAACCGGGCATTTTCTGCAATTTCACCGTTTTTCACTTTCAATAACGCCGTGAGTGGATTAATAATGGCATTCGCCGCCATCTTTTCAATAAGCATGTGATAGCTATTTTCATTCCAGTCAAACCGAAATGATCCGGTTTGTAATTGATCAATGATTCCTGCTGTACCGCTTCGTAATGATCCTATATTCGTTTTATTCCGCCCGTTCACCTGAATAGTCCGCCCATCGATTTTCGCAAGCCCATGCTCAACCGAGGCAGCGTAAAGATGCGGATGGGGAACCTGCTCCAGAAAATCGAGATGACTCATCCCGTTTTGAAGAAATAAAACAGATTGAGCAGCCGCATTTTGTAAAAGAGGAAGCACTTCTTTCATGTGATATTGTTTTACCGCCACAACGACGAGGTCCCCCTCAACATACAGACTCTCTATTTTTTTTGAATTAACCGGATAGATGTTTTCCATATGATTTTCTAAAACACGTATTCCGCCCCGGCTAATCATTTCTGCCTGCTGTTCCGTTCTTGTCCAGAGCGTAACGGCATGTTTTTCGCACCACTGTGCGGCAAAAAATAATCCGACGGCACCGCCGCCAATAATATGAATGTTCATTTTTATCCTCCGTTATGTAAGCGTTATCTTACTTTCGCTACAATTTTTATCATGAATATTATATAATAAGGAGGAAGCAATATGGGAAGAACGATTGCAAAGGAGGAATTGAGTTGGGACTGAAAGTGGAAAATTTAAAAATGAACTTTAAAACGATTGAGGAATTCAAATCGTTTAAAGAGTATGGACTTGAAGAGCTTTCAATGCTTGAAGAGCTTGAAATTTCAATGGTGGAAGATAATACAACTTCCCCTTTTTACGGGATTTATTACGGTGACCGCCTCGCCGCCCGTATGTGTTTGTACGTTCGCGAAGACAAGTTGAATCTTATCCCGGCAAGCGAAAAATACGTGGAAATCTGGAAGCTTGAAGTGCTGCCTGAATTTCAGAAAAAAGGGCTCGGCCTTTTACTTGTCGAATTCGCCAAGTCATTCAACTTGCCGATTATGACAAAACCCCGTGTCAAATCCCAGCCTTTCTGGAAAAAAATGAGCTTTGTTCCGGTATCTGAAAATAGCTCACGTCTGCTCTGGGACCCTAATGCGGTGGATACACAAAAAATAAGCTGAACAAAAAAGAGTTGCCTCAATGGACTGCACCCCGAATGTTAGACATCATCTAACATTTGGAGGTGCTTTTCTTTTGGCTAAATTTACGGATGAAGAAAGAATGAAAGCTGTGAAACAATA
>NZ_MSDU01000015.1 GCF_001936625.1 Domibacillus antri
CCCCCCACCTCCCCCCCCCCGCTTTATCTTTACTCATCTCTTCCTATCTTCACCAAACTCTTCGTTTCGTGACCAAACTCTTCGGTTCGTGACCAAACTCTTCGTTTCGTGACCAAAAAGCCCCGCAGCTGTTCTGCGGGGCCATCCGCAAGTTATCAGCGGCTGAATGTTGTGCGCATGTTCTCTACTTCATGATGTTTTTCGTCAAAAAAGCGCACGGCAGTCTGATGTTTGTCGACTTCCACAATGGCGTATGTTTTTTCACGGCGTCCGCGCGGAAGTGAGATGCTGCCCGGGTTCAAGTAAATCACGCCGTCCTGCTGTTCGACGCCCGCTGTGTGCGAGTGGCCGAAGAAAACAAAGTCGGCGCTGTGTTCTTTCGCTTTGTATGATAGATTCAAAAGGGTCATCTTCACGTCGTAACGATGTCCATGTGTCACAAATACACGGCAGTCTTCAACGCTTTCCAGCACGTCATTCGGAAATTGATCTTCCATATCACAGTTTCCGCGCACAATTGTGTAGCCTTCGACGGCAGGATTGTCTGCTTTTAGTTCCGAGTCGCCGCAGTGAATCATCGCATCTACTTTATGTTCATAACGCCGTTTTAAGTCTGTTAAAATACTGTCCCATCCATGGTTATCGCTGACAACAAGCAGTTTCATTTTGGTTCACCTGCCAGTTCGGGCAGCACCGCCCGTAATTTTTGAAGGGCAGCTGCCCGATGGCTGATGGCATTTTTTTCACCAGCGTTAAGCTGCGCCATCGTCACTTCAAAACCATCCGGAATAAATAATGGATCGTATCCGAATCCATTTGTCCCTTGCTCTTCGTGTGCAATGCGTCCTTCGCAGCTCCCTTCAACAATGACCGGTTCCTGCCTGTCCGGAAATGCAACAGCGAGAACACATGTAAAGCGGGCACTGCGTTTTTCATCAGGCAGCCCCGTCATCTCATCAAGGACTTTCCGGTTGTTTGCTTTGTCATCTTTATCCAGTCCTGCGTAACGGGCCGAATACACTCCTGGTCTTCCACCCAGTGCGTCAATGACGAGTCCAGAATCGTCGGCAATGGCCGGGCGTCCCGTTAAGCGGGCAGCCGATTCTGCTTTTAACAGTGCGTTTTCCGCAAACGTTTCGCCTGTTTCTTCGACATCGGGCAGCTCCGGGTAGTCGATTAATGTTTTGACGACAATGCCGTGCGGTTCAAACATTTGCACAAATTCTTTTGCTTTCCCTGCATTTTTTGTGGCAACAATGACTTCGTTCACAGCTCGGCCTTCCTTTCATTAATCAAATCCGCCGCAACACCGAGAACGTCTGACTGAATTTCAAACAGGTTTTTTAATCCCGATTGCGCGGCTTCGAGCAGCTGCTGCAGTTCATTCATTGAAAATGTCGCTTCCTCGCCTGTGCCCTGCACTTCGACAAATTGTCCGGACCCAGTCATCACGACATTCATATCGACTTCCGCAGCGCTGTCCTCCTCGTAATTTAAGTCTACCACGACACCGTGCTCCTTGACGATTCCGACACTTGTCGCTGCTAAAAAATCTGTAATAGGATAATCAGATAAATCTTTTTCAATGGCGAGGTTATGAAGAGCCAGCGTCATGGCAACAAACGCGCCCGTTATCGCGGCTGTTCTTGTGCCGCCATCCGCCTGTATGACATCGCAGTCCACCCAGATCGTCCGTTCACCGATGACGTCAAGATCCACCACCGCGCGCAGTGCCCGGCCAATCAGCCTCTGTATTTCCATGGTCCGTCCGGTTACTTTCCCTTTCGTCGATTCCCGCATATTACGCTGGCCTGTCGCACGCGGAATCATGGCGTATTCCGCCGTCACCCAGCCTTTCCCGCTCCCCCTCATAAATGGAGGCACACGTTCTTCAATACTCGCTGTGCAAATCACTTTCGTCTTGCCGATTGAAATTAAAACGGACCCCTCAGGATGTGTTAAAAAATCCGTTTCAATCTTGACCGGACGCATTTCTGTTTCCGTTCGTCCATCTATGCGCATTATCGTTTCCCTCCATTATTTACTGTACCCGCTGTCCATTTTGCGGAATTTGTGTACGTCTGTCAAATGTTCATTCTGCAGAAACGGCGATTTCTTCATTGACAAATAAAGGGGCCGTTATCGAAGCAGGCACCTGTTCACCCGTTTCAAGCTTTATGTTTTCATGTCCATCCACTTGAATAGAAATGCTTTCGATGCCCGCCGATTCCGCCAGAGTAAAGGCAAGCGGCTTCAATACTCGGCTTGAAATGAACGGTTCGCCGTTCTCTTCTAAAATGGCATCGTTAAAGTAGAGAACAGCCCGTCCGTTTTGAACGGATGGCGCATCAACCAATTTCGTACCAGGCATAAATTCAGACGAAAGACCGCTCCCGGCTTCCGGGCCTTTTGACATTTCGGACACCGCGGCAGAAATGAGATCGGTCGTGTCCGCTGAAATACGCCGTGTCACCGGCACATAATACGGACCATCTTCATTTTGCGCTGTAAAATACACGGTAAGCGGCTTTGTCGCTCCCAATTCCGCATAATCCGCGTCCATGTTAATACCGTCTTCCCGCTTCATGCCGGACGCTGCAATAGGCATTCCTGCTACAGGCATTGTCTCCAGCCTTTCTCCGTCCATGTCAATCAGCACGCGGTCCGCCTTTCCAAAACCGGTCACCGTCCATGTGATGGCCGCTGCGATATTCGCTTCATCTTCAGGCGCATATTTTTCAAATGAACCGGATAGGCTGACAACTGCTGTTTTATCTTGAATGGTCACATCTTCGACAACGGTCCCTTCCGGAAGCGGCGCCCGAAACCCATCTGTGAATTCACCTGCAGCCAAATATTGAAGAGCTGCCTTCTCCTCATTCTCAGTTTTTTCAACCGGCACCATCTGCGGAACAACAAGATCATTTTCATCCATTACATAAAGTTCCGCCATGATCGTTTCATCGGCCGATGCCGGGCTGTCCACTTCTTCTGTATAAACAACCCGTTTCGGCAGCGCGTCTGTTTCACTGTCGTTTCCAAATGAATAACTGCAGCCTGACATGACCATAACCGCGGCAGCAACAAATGTTTTTTTATATACACGCACACAGATCGCCCTCCTGAATATGCAATGGTACATGTATATGAACAGCTTTTTTTTACAGAACAAAAAAGCCGGCATTATGCCAGCTGAATGGTTTTGATTTGAATGGATGTATCACCGAGCCAATCGGATGCAATGCTGTAAAATGTTTTTGTGTCCCCTGTTGTGAAAAAGCGGTGTTCCGGCTTTTCATCTTCCGCCAGCATTTCATTAAACTCAAGAATCGCACTGACGCCGCGTGCCGTTTCATCACCGGAACTGATCACCGCTACATCCGGTCCCATAAATTCCGCAATCATCGGCTCAAGCAGCGGATAATGCGTGCACCCTAAAATAACGGTATCCGCTGGCGTTTCTTTAAGCGGCTTCAATGTCGCTGCGACAATATCGTTCGCACGCTCACTTTTATATTCGCCGCTTTCAACCAGCGGCACGAAATCCGGACAGGCGAGCGGATAAATTTCCGCGGTGGAATCCGTTGCTTTTATTGCTCTTTCATAAGCACCGCTTTTAATCGTGCCAACCGTGCCAAGCACTGCAATATGACGATTTTTCGTCTGCTTAATTGCTGCGCGTGCGCCGGGCTGGATGACACCGACAACCGGAACCGGCATCTCCCGTCTGATTTCCTCCAGAACTGCCGCTGTAGCGGTGTTACAAGCGATAACAAGCATTTTCATATCATACCGTTCCAAAAATCTCGTCATTTCCCACGTGAACTTCCTTACTTCTCCCGGAAGACGGGGACCATACGGACAGCGAGCGGTATCTCCCACATAATAAATCGTTTCCTTCGGGAGCTGGCGCATCATTTCTTTTGCCACTGTTAATCCGCCGACACCCGAATCAATTACACCAATTGGTCTGTTCAAAGAACCCGCCTCATTCCACTTTCATTTCAACGTACATTTTTTCGAGGAGACGATTCAATCCGTCCACTTCTTCTTCTGAAAAATTATTTAATACACTATCTACGTACTGACGGCGTCTCTGTATCACTTCTTCGATAATGCGTTCTCCCTCCGGCAGCAAATGAATGCGGACGATGCGGCGGTCTTCCGTGTCACGGATACGTTCAAGCAAATTCGCTTTCTCCATCCGGTCTACCAGGTCCGTCGTCGTGCTGCACGCAAGAAACATGCGTGAAGAAAGCTCTCCGATCGTCGTGTCCCCTTTTTCAAACAATGAGTGCAGGGCTATAAACTGGGGCGGTGTTATATGATAATCGTTTAATATTTCGCGTCCTTTTTGTTTAATAATGCCGTCAATATGACGTAAATTCCGTTCAATTTCAGCGACAGCTTCTCCCGGGTTGCTTCGTGTGAGAGACATATGCTTTACACCCTTTCATCAAAAAACAGTTTCATGTTTCTCGTATATTTTCCCTGTTTTCAGACTAAAATGCAAGAGAACGAAAAGTACTAAAAAAACAGTGCTGGTGTATCAGCACTGTTCATAAAGAGAGTTCCCCTAGGCGCAGCAGTTCAACTATTGCCTGTGCACGCCCTTTTACACCAAGCTTTTGAATACCGTTTGATATGTGATTGCGCACAGTCTTTTCGCTAATACCAAGCAATACAGCAATATCATGTGTCGATTTTCCAACAATGAGCCAGTTAAACACCTCTTTTTCCCGTTTCGTTAAAATGGATGCTGCCACACACAATGTCACCCTTTCAAAGAGCAGCCAGTATTGGATAGCCACGCTACCATATCATATGCGTGGTACATCCGATTGGTCGCGGCTATTTCCCCTCATTGTCTGTTTCATTTCCTCGCTGAATGGAACAGGACGGCCTGTTGATCTTGCTATTTGAACAATGGACCCTCGTCCTGTGAAGACTATTTCATCTTTTTCATTGTCGGCTTTATAATGAATATCACATGAAGACGTGCCATATTTCGCTATTTTCACATAAATGCGCAATGACTCCCCGTAAAATACTTGCTGCACATAATCACACTGCAAATCAGCAACAACGAAAACGTATTCATCTTTTTCCCATTCTTTACTCAAGCCGCATTCTTGTAAAAAATGAATTCGTGCTTCTTCAAAATATTTAAAGGTCACTGTGTTATTTAAATGGCCGAGCATATCAATTTCAGAAAAACGAATTGTTACAGGCCAATAATAAGAAAATTCAGCCGACCATTTCTCCATGTTCTCAATATAATGGGGCTTTCGCATCCATCACACCTCCTCCAATGAATGATTATTCATTTTTCTTTTTTAAAAAACCTTCAGCAAAAAGCTGAAGGTTTCGTCATTAATCGACTGCGTGGTCACTTCCAAAGAAATTGCGGAATGACTGCATCGTCGCTTCGCGGTTCAATGCCGCAATCGAAGTTGTCAAAGGAATTCCTTTTGGACAAGATTGCACACAATTTTGCGAGTTGCCACAGTTTGCAAGACCGCCTTCACCCATAATGGTTTCAAGACGCTCGTCCCGGTTCATGGCACCTGTTGGATGCGCGTTGAACAAACGGACTTGAGAAAGCGGCTGCGGGCCGATAAAGTTTGATTTACTGTTTACGTTCGGGCAAGCCTCCAGGCAGACACCACACGTCATACATTTCGATAGCTCATATGCCCACTGACGTTTACGTTCAGGCATACGCGGTCCAGGACCCAGGTCATACGTACCATCGATTGGCACCCATGCTTTTACACGTTTTAAAGAGTCAAACATGCGGCTGCGGTCTACTTGCAAGTCACGCGTAACCGGGAATGTGCTCATTGGCGCAAGACGGATTGGCTGTTCAAGCTGATCCACAAGAGCCGTACATGACTGGCGTGGTTTGCCGTTAATATTCATTGAGCATGCACCGCATACTTCTTCAAGGCAGTTCATGTCCCATGTAATCGGCGTTGTTTTCTCGCCTTTTGCATTCACCGGATTACGACGAATTTCCATCAATGCGGAAATCACGTTCATATTCGGGCGGTACGCAATTTCAAATTCTTCATCGTACGGAGCAGAATCAGCCGTATCCTGACGTGTAATAATGAAGCGTATTGTTTTTTGCTCGCTCATTATTTCTCCTCCTTTTTCTTCGAATAATCACGTTTACGAGGCGGAATTAACGATACGTCAATGTCTTCATAATGGAAGGCAGGTGCTGTATTTTCACCTGTAAATGCCGCCATTGTTGTTTTCATGAACTCTTCATCGTTACGATCCGGGAATTCCGGCTTATAATGGGCACCGCGGCTTTCGTTCCGGTTCAATGCACCGATTGTAATCACGCGGGCCAGGTGCAGCATGTTTTTCAGCTGACGCGTAAACATTGCTCCCTGGTTGCTCCATTTGGCCGTGTCATTAATATCGATGTTTTTGAAACGCTCTAACAGTTCGACAATTTTCTCATCTGTTTGCTTCAGTTTATCATTATAACGGACAACGGTTACGTTCGCTGTCATCCACTCGCCAAGCTCTTTATGAAGAACGTATGCATTTTCTGTTCCTTTATTGAGTGACATAATGTCGTTCCATTTTGCTTCTTCCTGTTTCACATAGTTATCAAAAACAGAAGAAGAAATGGCATCTGCACTCTTCTCAAGCCCATTAATATAACGGACCGCATTTGGACCAGCCACCATTCCGCCATAAATAGCAGAAAGAAGTGAGTTTGCACCGAGACGGTTTGCGCCATGCTGTGAATAATCACACTCACCCGCTGCAAATAGACCCGGAATGTTCGTTTGCTGCTCGTAATCTACCCATAAGCCGCCCATTGAATAGTGGACCGCAGGGAAGATCTTCATCGGCACTTTTCGTGGATCATCACCCATGAATTTTTCATAGATTTCAATAATGCCGCCGAGTTTAATATCCAGTTCATGCGGATCTTTATGGGAAAGATCCAGATAAACCATGTTTTCACCGTTAATGCCAAGTTTTTGGTTTACGCACACATCAAAGATTTCACGCGTTGCGATGTCACGCGGCACAAGGTTTCCGTATGCAGGATATTTTTCTTCAAGGAAATACCACGGTTTTCCGTCTTTGTATGTCCAGACACGTCCGCCTTCACCACGTGCCGATTCACTCATAAGACGAAGCTTGTCGTCCCCTGGAATCGCTGTCGGGTGAATTTGAATGAATTCGCCGTTTGCGTAGTGTACGCCTTGCTGATACACGATTGAAGCGGCTGAACCTGTATTGATCACCGAGTTTGTTGACTTTCCGAAAATGATACCAGGTCCGCCGGTTGCCATAATAACCGCATCGCCTGGGAACGATTTGATTTCCATTGTAGACAAATCCTGACCGACGATCCCGCGGCAAATGCCTTCATCATCCACGATTGCACCAAGGAATTCCCATCCTTCATATTTTGTAACAAGACCTTCCACTTCAAAACGGCGCACCTGCTCATCAAGCGCGTACAAAAGTTGCTGGCCCGTTGTGGCACCCGCAAAAGCTGTACGGTGATGCTGCGTACCGCCAAATCGGCGGAAGTCAAGAAGTCCTTCCGGTGTACGGTTAAACATAACGCCCATCCGGTCAAGCAAATGAATGATGCCAGGCGCTGCTTCTGTCATCGCTTTTACAGGCGGCTGATTCGCTAAGAAATCTCCTCCGTACACTGTATCATCAAAGTGTTCCCAAGGAGAGTCTCCTTCTCCTTTTGTATTAACAGCGCCGTTAATGCCGCCTTGTGCACAAACGGAATGAGAACGCTTTACCGGAACAAGCGAAAATAGTTCAACAGGCGTACCTGTTTCCGCTGTTTTAATCGTAGCCATCAGTCCGGCCAGACCGCCGCCGACTACGATAACTTTACCTTTACTCATTGTGAGGTCCACTCCCTTTTCCAGTTCCGTACTCTATCTTTTCAGCAGAAACCGATTCATTGCCGGAATTATACGAATGCGAAAATCGCACGCAAACCGACGATTGATAAAGCGACAAATACGAATAGCGTTGCATATGTAACAATTTGCTGCGAACGCGGTGATACAGCAATACCCCAGCTAACGCAGAACGACCATAGTCCATTTGCAAAATGGAAAATAGCTGAGAGTACGCCAACTATGTAAAATACGAGCATGAATGGATTATCTAAAATATTCTCCATCATTTGAAAATTCACTTCTGCACCCAATGCAGCCTGGACTCTCGTTTCCCATACGTGCCATGCGATGAATACAAGTGTAATAACCCCTGAAACACGCTGAAGCATAAACATCCAGTTCCGGAAATAGCCATAACGTCCAACGTTATTTTTTGCTGTAAAAGCAATATACAGCCCGTAAATAGCATGGAACAGAAGCGGCAGGAAGATGATAAAAATTTCCAAAACATACACGAACGGCAAACTTGCCATAAATCCTGCAGCCTGGTTAAATTCTTCTTCCCCTTTCGTCGCAAAATGATTGACGACTAAGTGCTGTACCATAAACAGCCCGACCGGAATGACACCGAGCAATGAGTGCAGCCTGCGGTAAAAAAACTCTCGATTGTCAGCCATCATTTTCCCCCCCTTAATCTTGAAGCATCCGACAAATATTTTCATTATTCGCACACTGCTTCACATGTTTAAATTACGATGTGACAAGTACATTTTACTCTCATAAAGTACTAGCGTCAAGGAGAGGTGGGCACATTTTTGTCCGGCGTATGGTGCGTAATATACTTTTTTCAAGACTGCTAATTGTATATAATAATAGAATGAAAGTGAGGAGTTTATTTTGACGAAAGAAAATGAAGAGCAGGAACGGACTGCACAGGCAAAGCCGGCCGTTTCTGTTTTCGGATACGAGCTGATTCGCGATGTGCTTCTCGGGGAGATTTTAGGAAGTGATTCCGCCGATATTTTATACTGGGGAGGCAAATCACTGGCGCGCCGTTTTCCGTGCGGCAGTCCTGAGGAACTGTCCGTTTTTTTTGAAGAAGCCGGCTGGGGGCAGATTGAACTGTTGAAAGAAAATAAAAAGGAAATGACTTACCGCTTATCGGGCGGGATGACTGAACGGCGTTTTCATGTACAGACAGAACCAGCTTTTACACTTGAGAGCGGATTTATTGCCGAGCAGATTGCCTCGATCTATGATGTGGCGGCAGAAGCGGTTTGCCGTTTGCATCCGCGAAGCAGGCAAGTAGAGATTACTGTAAAATGGGAATGAAAACAGGCTGTCATGAGGGCAGCCTGTTTTCATTTATTATAGCGTGATTATGAATATACAAATGGCAGTACCGCCGCCCTCTACGATCATTCTGCTATTATTTTTCTTTTAAAGCATTTAATATGGCTTCCGCTGTTTTTGCCGGAATACCGGCGTCGGCAATCTCTTCTTTTGTTGCTTCTTTCAGTTTTTTCAGCGAGCCAAATGTTTTTAACAGCTGCTTTTTCCGCTGCGGCCCTACGCCTTCGATACCATCGAGTATCGATTGAAACGCCCCTTTTCCCCGTATTTGCCGGTGGAATGTGATGGCGAATCGATGCACTTCGTCTTGAATGCGCTGCAGCAAATAAAATGCCTGGCTATTATGTTTTAGCGGTACAATTTGAAGCGGGCTGCCGTATAAAAGCTGCGAAGTCCGGTGCTTGTCGTCTTTTGCAAGTCCCGCCACGGGAATATCAAGCCCGAGCTCATTCAGTAAAATGTCGCGCGCCGCTTCAATCTGTCCTTTGCCGCCATCAATAATAATTAAGTCAGGAATGGGCAGCTGTTCTTTTAGCACGCGTGTGTAGCGGCGGCGGATGACTTCCCTCATCGAACCGTAGTCATCCGGTCCTGCGACTGTTTTAATTTTATACTTTCTGTACTCTTTTTTCTCGGGCTTCCCATCTATAAAGACGATCATCGCCGAAACGGGCGAAGTCCCTTGAATGTTGGAGTTGTCAAACGCTTCAATCCGGAGAGGCACATGTATGTTCATCGCTTCCCCAAGCTGTTCCGCCGCTTTGATCGTGCGTTCTTCATCCCGGTCAATTAAGGCGAATTTTTCACGAAGAGCGGCTTTTGCATTATTTTCCGCCAATTTTATGAGCTCTTTTTTCTTTCCTCTTTGCGGCTTGATGACCGGTACACCAATAAGCTGCCCGGCTAAATGTTCATCCACTGCATCAGGCAGTAAGATTTCTTTTGGCTTGAAATGTTCCGGTGCCTCATAAAAACGGCCGAGAAATGTTAAAAATTCTTCTTCCGGCTCGCTGTAAACTGGAAACGTTGACACATCCCGTTCAATCAATCGTCCCTGGCGCATAAAGAAAACCTGTACACACATCCAGCCTTTATCGACGGTGTAGCCGAATACATCCCGGTCCGTAAAATCACCCATATTGATTTTTTGCTTTTCCATGAGCGTATCAATGTGTGAAATTTGATCCCGGTACTCTTTCGCCCGTTCAAATTCAAGCTTTTCCGCCGCTTCTGTCATTTTATCGGTAAGCGCTTTTTTGACCTCATGATGGCCGCCATTTAAAAAGCGGGTAATTTCCGCCGCCATCTGTTTATATGTCTCATTGGACACGTCTTTCACACACGGTGCAAGACATTGCCCCATATGATAGTAAAGACAGACGCGGTCCGGCAATGCCGAGCATTTTCGGAGAGGGTACAGCCGGTCAAGCAGCTTTTTCGTTTCATTGGCCGCATAGGCATTCGGATAAGGGCCGAAATACTTCCCTTTATCTTTTTTCACTTTTCGCGTAATGATCAAACGCGGATGACGTTCCGCCGTCAGCTTAATAAACGGATAGCTTTTATCATCCTTCAGCATAATGTTGTATTTCGGATCGTGTTTTTTTATTAAGTTCAGTTCCAAAATAAGCGCTTCTAAATCAGATGATGTAATAATGTATTCAAAGTCGGTAATTTCACTGACAAGGCGGGTCGTTTTCGCATCATGCGACCCGGTAAAATAAGAACGCACACGATTTTTCAATACTTTTGCTTTTCCGACATAAATAATCGTACCATGCCGGTCTTTCATTAAGTAACAGCCGGGTTCATCCGGTAAAAGAGATAATTTATGCTGGATTAATTCATTCATCGATGCCACCTCTTTTGTACAAAAAAAGCATCCCGGCAATGCGGGACGCTCCACTGTTATTATGCGTTGCGGTTTACAAGTTCCGCTAAAGCTTCTTTCGGTTGGAAGCCGATCACTTTATCAACAGGCTGTCCGTCTTTGAAAAGAATCAATGTCGGAATGCTCATAACGCCGTATTCGCCTGCTGTCTGTTGATTTTCATCAACGTCAAGTTTGACGATTTTCACCTTGTCGCTCATTTCTGCATCCAGTTCCTCAAGAACAGGAGCAATCATTTTGCAAGGTCCGCACCAAGGTGCCCAAAAGTCAGCAAGAACAAGTCCACTGCCCGTTTCCGCTGCGAAATTTTCATCTGTTGCTTTTACGATTGCCATGTATCATTACCTCCTAAATTTCTAAATCATATCGAAAGTATACCACCCTTTTCGGATGCAGGCTATTTATTTGCCTGCATCCAGGAATGAACAACAAAAAATCATGGAATTTTCGCCATTTTCGGGCACCAATTGTTAAATAAATGTATCTTTCCCTAATATTTCAGGAATTTGAAGAAGTTCAAACACAAATTGAACTTCTTCTTTCACGTTAGAAATCATTACGTGAACGCCTTTTTCTTTTAACGATTGCACGACGTTCAACAGTAAACCCATTCCTGATGAATCGACAAAAGGCACTTCTTCAAAATTTAGCGTCGCAGCTTTGTAATTTTCCAAAGCCGGCAGCAGTGTTTCTTCTACTATTTCCGTCGAATCAATATCGAGATCGCCGTTGAGCCTGACAATAATGGTGCCGCCTTCCGCTTCTTTCATTGAAAACTCGATCATACGAATCCCCCTCATTATTCAAATGAAATACGGCCATGTTTATTCAAATATGCGATAACGCGGCTTCTTGTTTCACTAAATTTGTATTGAACATTTCCAATTTTGATAGAAGTCCCGTCCATGGCTTTATTTATATAAATCTTTTGATCTCCCGGGACAGCTATAATGGTAGGGGTGCGGCTTTCAGCACCCGCTTCATTGATCTCCGCGCCGAAACGTCCAAACACCTCTCCTCCCCTTAAAGCACCGTTTATCGTTAATTTGCCGCCTGCGTATATTTTTGTATTCACACTGCCTTGACCTAATATCGTCACATTGCCGCTGCAATACAGACGGCTGCTTAATACATTCGGAACGGTAATATAGGAGTTGGGTTCAACCGGCATTTGGCTCAGTTCATGAAGCTCCTTCAGTTTTTCCGATAATTCCGTCATCCAGCCGATCGAGATGGCTTCGCTGGATAATGACAAGAAAAGCTGTGACAGCGATTTTGCTGTCTCTGCCCACACCTTATCTGATAAATAGTTTTCATTTCTTTTAACGGTTTCCACGTATTCTTTCACTAAAGCAGGAAATGGCTTAAACCGCTTTTCCAGCAAAATGTTCATGAGCGGCTGCAATCCGCCTCTGGAAAAATCGCTCGCTTTAAACCCTGGGGATAACATTAATTGCTTAATTAATTGAATGATCTTGGCCAAATCTTGATTGATGGGACCCAGTAAATGACCAAGCTCCGTCACGATCATGTTATTTTTTCCTGCCGATACGTCCGATCCGATAATGCTTCCATGGGTCAATACAGCTCCCGATGCGGTCAACGTTGCCATATTGACGGATTGGTGAACGATAATATTTCCTTCAGCATCTATGACCATCCGTTCAGAAACTTCACCCAGCACTTCCACATCACCCGCAAAATGAATATTACCGGAAGAAAGGTCGACATTGCCCGGATGAGTCAGCTTCTGCATAATCGACACCTTTGCGATCGACCGTCTTTTCTCAACATGAGGCCGTCCTGATTCAATCGCTATAATCTTATTATCGATGATGGCGATCCCTCGCCCGCTCTGAACCGATATTGGAATGGTTTGAGGGGCCGGGAGCGGTTCGTTTGTAACGGTTCGGCCCGGCTGTCCCGGAATAGGAGGGTGTACAATCGCAATGACCGTTCCGCTCTCCACATTTGGAATGGTTTTCATTTCCCGGTAGTCTACACGCCCATTTTCAGTTTCTCTCGGACCGATTTGTGTTTCTGTATTAATTTGAAACTCAATCCACCCATCTGTCCCCGGTATCGGTTCTATGCCGGATGCAATGGTAAAAACGCCTGGTTCTGCCGCATCCATGGCTTTTACAATTTCATTTTGATGAAAGCCATGCTTCACTCTCAGCTCTTCCAATTTATCCATAACCTCTTGATACGAAAGGGTATTATAGGTTTCTTTTTTTTCATCTATCATTAATTCAATATGCTGAGCCGGCTCCGTGTCAAGAAGTGATCTCGTGATTTTATACCCTGGTTCAATATGCAGCTCCACACGCAGTTTATGCGGATCCATCACAACTTTCCAGACCGTTTCTTTTTCTTCCGTTTCCAATTGCACTTCATAAAAATCAATGTCGGTCATAACAAAACTTTTTTCCGTGATTAATTGTTCGTTCCGGTACACCTTCACCCCATCCGGTATGGTGACAAGCGGGTAATGAGTAGGCGAACTTTGACAAAACAATTCCCCGTTTTTGACCCATACTTTCCCCGCCAGTTCATTTGATTTCGGCGCGGGCCGGGGCTTCGGCTTCAGGTCCACCAAGCTCTCAGAACCAGGATCAGGAATATGATGAAGAAATTCATCCATTAATTTAATTGGGTCTTTTTCTTCTTTATATGGCTGTTCTTGATTCGGATTTTGCTCAAGTTTTGTGATTTTAACAATGGCCTCTTTCGATTTCAGCTTAAAAAAACTCTTTGTTTCCTGTTGAAGGATTTCTATGTTGACCTCACTTTTTTTTGCTTCCAATAAAAGCAGCCCGACATCAATCGCTTCCTTTATATTTTTCCCTTTGGAAATAATACTTTGCATAGTTTTTCCCCCTTATTTCATCAATGGAGAATTCAAACTGGTAATTTCCGCTTTTTGATCACTGATCTTCAATAAGACCATGGTAATATCATCTCTTTGAGGGGCTCCTTCCGTAAACTTCTCGATCGATTCCATTACACATTTTTCAATGTCACCGACACATTTTTGCTTGTTTTCCATCAAAGTTTGGACAAGCCGCTCCAGTTTATATTGTTCCTTATTATGATTTTGCGCTTCAATGATGCCATCCGTATAAAAGAAAACCGTATCCTTATCGTGCAGCTGGATCGAATGGTTGTTATAGACTTGATTTGGCAGCCCCCCTACCATGATTCCTTTTATTTTTGGCAGCTCCTGCACCACTTGTTCTTTTCCTTTTATATACAAAGGCAAATTATGTCCTGCATTGGCGTAAGTAAGCGTAGACGTTTCCGGATCCCAGTCTGCACACAATAACGTCACAAACGACTTAAGCGTCCTCAAATCAGCATAAAGCGCCTGATTCATCGATGTTAACGTATCCGCCGGACTTTTTGTCGTTTCCGCCGCACTGCGGAAAGCGCCCCGCGTTAAGATCATCAGCATCGCAGCAGGAATCCCTTTCCCCATTACATCACCGATGACAATCCGAATTTTCCCGTTTACGAGCGGGTAAAAATCGTAGTAATCCCCGCCAATAAGCCGGGCGGGGACAGAGGAACCGGATACTTCTCCCCCATCAAAAACCGGTGTTTTCCCATTCAGAAGCTGCGATTGGATATTTCGCGCTAAATTGATTTCTCTCTTCAATGTTTTATCCATGATCGTTAATCCGTCGGAGTTTTTCTGATGTACATACGTCATCCCATCCTTATACATCAAATAACCTCCCCGTGAAACGCCTCTAAAATTTCATATAACCCGACTGTCTCAAATACGTCATTCGTCATTTCATCTATACCTTGAAGTTTCAGGGTAAAGTTTTTTTCTCTGGACAAATAAATAGCATTCATAATAGAGCCAATCCCTGTCGAATCAATAAACTCAAGTCCCGAGAAATCCAGAATGACGGTTTCCATGCCGTCCATTTCTTCTAAGTACGGTTCAATAATATTGGTTGTTGTAATATCTATAAGCCCTTTTACTTTAAGGATTGTCGTCACGTTTTGAACTTCTTTTTCAACGGTTAATAGCATTAAAAAGCCCCCCTTAAAGTTTGAATTTGCTAATATGTTCAAGCAATATTTTAGAAATGGTAGACAGCTCACTTGATTGTTCGTGAAGAGACTGCATTAAATCTGATAATGTAATGGTCGTATTCGTTACTGCGGCAGTGCGGTTCTCTGCAACACTCCTCATTTTTTCGACATTTTTTATGATAGCCGAATTTTCCTCTGACGGTTCTAACACATTTAATATATCATTTAAAAACTCTGTAATTTCATACAATTGTTCTCTTGATTTCATTGTTGCTTCTGTTGATAATTCGTACATTTTATCAACAGACTGCGCGGCTTCTGTTTCCAAAATCATAGAAAGCCGCTGTGTATTTTTTGCCTGTTCCTGCGTATCCGTAACAAGCTGATTCAACTTTTCAACCATTCGATTTGTGGTTTTTGATAATTTGTCCAGCTCGCTTCCGTCATTCACTTTGCTTTTTGCTGTTAAATCGCCTTTTTCCAGAAGCTTAATCTGGTCTATAATTTTTTGAATGTTTTCATAGATTCGATTGAAAAACCTTACAATTAGTAAAAATAAGGATATTAATGAAATCAAGCCAGTTATGATTAATACAGTCGAATGTTTATATACTGGGGAACTCATTTCGGCATAATCTAAAGCTATATAAATCACTTGATTTTTACCTATTGGCAAAAACATTTTATATACTTTTTCCCCATTGTTCTTTTGAATATACGTTACTATCTTTTTATTCTCTTCTGATTCTATTAATGTTTCGACGTCACGTTTCGTCTCATATTCAAAACTTCCATATATCACTTTCTTTAATGGTGGATACATTTTCTCAGCTAAACTTGGATCCTTATATACTCTATTATCTAGTACAGCAATCTCTTCCACAAAAGGATTATCTTCTTTTGAAGAACTTATCCATGCATTCGGTCCTACCTTCTCTGTAAATTTATATACATCATCCGCTTCTATATAAGGATTAATGATGTAATCAGTCCCTATCACATGATAATAGGCATATTTAAAAAATACAGGTTCCCCTTCATTTGAGGCAGATTGAGAAATAGGAATCACAAACATATTATCTGTAATATATGAATAATATCCATCATTTACTGGTGATTTGTCATTTAACATATCATCCATATTACTATATCCGTCTTCACTAAATTCTTTTAAACTAAATCCTATTTCATTTTCATCACTTGATTTTGTACCAACGATATCATTTTTATCCGCTGTTCTCGCAAATAAGGTAATTCCCGCTAATCCTAAATCATCTCTTATTTTTACTAATTCCTCATTCGTGATCTCGCTTATATTCTTACCCTCTAGTAGATCAGCAATATGTCTTGAATAAGATTCCATATTTAAATCGATTTGTTTTTCTATACTTACTGCAGCTAAATTCGTTGAAATTATTCCTTGCTCCACACTATTAGCAATTAAATTTGCTTCATTCCTTACACTCTTCTGTACCTGTTCTTGAATTAAATATATCTGAAATACACCAGAAATTAACGAAATGACTAAAAGAATTATAAAAGCTCTTATAATAAATTGTGTTCTTAATGTTCCCGATTTCATCCTTCTGTTCCTCCTAAAGATCACCTTCAGCTAGCATCCTTTTTAATTCTAGTTTATCTACCTTACCTTGATTCATTGGTAAATCTTTTATTTGATGAATTTCATCAGGTACTTTATATTTTGCTATCTCACTTTTACACAAATTATATAACTCTGTTTGTGCTATCAGTTTATCCCCTACTATAAATGCTACTACTTTTTCCCCGAAAGTTGGATGTGATACTCCTACAACACTTACTTTCTTCACGTCTTTATGTTTCAATAATACCTGCTCTACTTCTCCTGGTATTACTTGCTGACCACCCTTTTTTATCATATCTTTCTTTCTTCCAATTATTTGTATCTTTTTATTTCCTAACAGCTCTCCCAAATCTCCCGTATGATACCATCCCTCAACTAATACTTCCGTTGTCAAATCAGGTCTTTTATAATATCCTTTTAATACGGCTGGAGATTTAAATACTAATTCACGATCTTTCTCTATCCTTACCTCTATACCCTTTACTAAATCCCATCCTGTCTCATATAATTCCCTCATATCTTCTTTTATTAATAAAATTCCCTGTTCAGATATTCCATAACATCCTGTCAATTTACAATGATCCATTCCTTTCAATGATTCTATAAAGCCAGGTGTTATTGGTTCTCCAGATATCATTATCCTTTCTAGTCTTTCTAAAATTGATCTATCTTCTTTTTGCAAAAACATATTCAATGAATTATAAGCAGAAGGTGTCGCTACAATTTTATTGCATTGATTATTCTTTAAATAATGGATAATCTTAAATACGTCAAAACTTTCCGGAAATACAATCTTCAATCCATTTTTTAAACTTGTTAATGCCCAGGCTATTCCATAAGGTGAATTCAATGGAAATGTAGAAAATATTAAATCATTTTTAGATACTCCAAAGGAACCCTCAATCTGACTTATCCAATTTCTCCACGATTCCATATTTATCATAATTCCTTTTGGTACGCCGGTACTTCCAGATGAACAGCCAATAACATCTATTTTCTCTTCATCTTTTTCATACGCTTCTCCCTCACTCAAATAAACTGCCCAATCCTCATTTTTATCATACGAATATACAATCGTTTGTTTTCCACTTTCATCTGCCCAATTTTTCAACAGTTCTAAATGTGAAATATGATCATGTTGATTGACTGTAAACACTATATGAGGTTGGGTTAATTGCAATACAGACGTTAAATCATGTTTTCTAAATTGATGGCTTATTGGCACGACCGTCCCACCTAATTTATTTACTGCCAAAAACAAAGATACATAGGTAAATATAGATGGTATTATTAAAGCTGTCCTAGTTCCTTTTAAATCTCCGTAATTGCTTAATATTTTTGTATATTTTTCTACTTCCTTTTTTAATTCTCCATACGTGTAGCTATTCGTTAAGGTCGATAACGCTATTTTATTTTCATTTTTTTCCTCATCAAATACCCAATTGTAAAACATACTCATTCCACATTCCCCTTTATTAATGTGTCAATGTTATTCAAAGTATATAAACCCTACTTTTTCTCTAGTTTTTAATCCAATGATTCTCTTTAAACAACTAAATCATAAATGGCTCTATATTTATTCAATCTCTTGTAAGCGAAATATACATGCTTCCCACAGTTGCCAAGTCATCATTGCTTTTGATTTTATTTAGTTCGACACCAAATTTCGTATGAATTTCGAGAATTAAATTTACCATTTGAAGTGAATCAATACCCAAATCGTCTTTAAATGAGGAATGCTCCTGGACCTCGTTCAAAGGGATATTGGCCACCTCTGAAATGACTTTTCTTAAATGATCAAGCTTCAAGAACATCAGAACCTTTCTGCAGCCAATTTGCTGTTATTTCCCTTATTTCTCGCAATTTATTATTGCAACAATGTCCTTCTTCTTCATATTCTTTCAAAAAACTACCGTCAGGAAACTGGCTGAATAAGTTGTATAAATCATCATCACATACCATGACATCTTTTTTTCCGTGTATTAAAAAAATAGGGGTTTTATAAGGTAAGCCATCATAGGAAGGAAGCATATGCTTTTCCCCTTTTTCTAAAACAAACTCTGTCCGTCCAATAAAATAATCGGGCAAACGTATTTTTTCATTCAAAAATGCAGGGGAAACAGCGACTGCTTTGGTTACTTTTGAATGATAACTTCCATAAACAGCCCATGAAGCCCCAGAGCTTGTGCCAAATAAATAAAGCGGCAAATGTGAAAATTGAGAATGTGTATAATCGATTAATGAATCGATGAACATTTGCCAGCGTTCCGTTGTTCCCCTCAGCCCTTCACCCGTGTATGTTTGGCCTTGTCCTGGACCATCAAAACTGACCGTTATAAAATGATGTTTCAAAAAGTCCATTTCATACGTAAAAAGTTCTTCTTTTGCCGAATCTAGCGGGTTAATAATGATCACCACTCCGGTCGGGCTGTCAGGGATCCGAACTCTTCCAAAACATTTCTTTTTTTCAATTTCAAATTGAACATATTCTGTTTTATACGGTGATAATTCGTCCGCCTGATGAAAGGCATGTAAACTTTCTTGGAGCCATGATCTTTTTTCTTCATTTCTTTCCGGTATCAGCCAGTACATCAGCTGATAATAAAGACCAGCCATTTGAAAACTGCATTCAGCTTCTTCTTTGGAGTCCGCCCCTTTCGCGTCTGCAAGGGATTGTTTTGCAAGCTCCTGCCAGCCCTTCATCCATCTATCTTTCGTTAAAAAAGACTCGCGAATCCTATTCAAATGAGCCTCTTTCACACCATGTGCTTTCCATCTATCCCAAAACCCTTCTATTAAAGAAGCCGTTACAAGGGTCTTGTCCATTGTAGATAAACATTTTTGATTTTCATCCTGTCGCATTCAATTCACCTTCTTTCTTCTCACTTATATCAAACGTCAAAATGATTGTGGACCCTTTGGAAGACGTATACAATAAGACTCTTTTTGACATTTTCATCATAAGTGTAAAGCCTTGTCCCAATGATTTTTTTGTGGAAAATCCCGCTAACAAAGTAGTCCGGGGCAGATCCTCTAAAGAAAATCCCGGACCATTATCCTCGATTATAAATCTGATTTCATGATTCTTTTCATCTTTGATCAGCGTCATTTTTCCTTCTTCCGCATGCTTGATGGTATTCGTAATTGCTTCTGATAAAACCAGTATCCAAGTCATGATGTTCGTGCTTCCTATTTTTTCTGCTTCAAGGCTTTCTTTGGCTAAATTGCGGCAGGCTGGAATATCAGCCCGGCTTTTAATTGTTCCTTCGCAAAAAACGTTCCCCTGCCGGCAGGCTTTTGCCTCTTCTTCAGAAATAAGCAAAAACTTCTCCTGCGTAGCTGCATATATAACATCTCTGTAGATAACCCATTTCATATCCATCTGCTGATCAGTTTTTACTTTATTTTCCTGAATAGCCGCTTCATAAGAGTCAGCGAATAAATCTGTTTTATAGATCTCGTAGGCTTTCAATAACGCATTTTGTATATCCGGATTAACATCCATTTTCTTTACTTGAAGCGCAATATTGTATTTTAACTTATTCCACTTCAACATTTGTTCACTTAAATAAAGAAGGTAATCATATTGATTTTCTTGATTATAATCGGCGAAAGAAGGTTGTGAGAAAGAATGATAGAATAGTGCCGCTCCCTCATCAGAATGTAAGCCCACATATTGGCCTAATTTTTTTGCTAGGAACCCCCTGTTTGTCATATAAACAAGGTCTGAGTAAGGTAATTGTGGAGGAAGAGACGGAGCACCAAGTTTCATTTCCTTGGAAGAATCTTTAAAAACTTTGTCAATAAACCGTCTCAAAGCATACCATCCCCTTACAAAATGCCTAACGGAGGCATAATGGTCAGTTCATCTAGATACGCCCCAGACGGCTGATGAATAATGTGCAGGAGATGCTCCGCGACTGTTTTAACCGGAATCATATTCGATAACTCCGGTTTGGGGTCAATGCCATCCCAAAAGCTGCTGCTGACCGCTCCAGGCAGTACAGATGTCACCTGCACTCCCTTTTGCCGAAGTTCGATTTGCAGCACTTTCGTCAATCCGTGTACACCAAATTTCGATGCGGAATAGGCTCCTCCTCCGGCTAAAGCGGTTGTCCCGGCAATCGAGATTAAATTGACTATGTGTCCCTGCCGCTGCTGTGCCATATGCTGACCAAAATATTTACTCGTTAAATACGTTCCCCGTAAATTGACGGCAATCATTTCATCAAAATCTTCCGTAGAGGATTCAAGCACACTTGAGAATGTACCCACTCCAGCACTATTAATTAATACATCGATCGTGCCAAATTGAGCAGCCGCCCGTTCATAAAACGATTTGACCGATGCTTCACTCTTTACATCCAATGGCATTTCCAATATCGTTTCACTGACATTCAGCTGACTGCTTCGGCTGCCAAGTACTAAATTGGCTCCATGCTCATTTAACAGAGCGGCTGTTTCTTTTCCGATTCCTTTACTTGAACCGGTAATGGCAACTGTTTTTCCTTTTAATGATATACGAGTCATCATCCGCTCCTACTCCTTATCGGGTCCGTAATATTCGAAATAGTTTTTTTCCGTTTCATACAAACCAATTTTGTAGAGATTTTTAAGCTCGGGTGATAATAAATCCCAAATCACAACTGTGACATTTTCAGATGTCGGGTTGAGATCTTTAAATTCCTCTGTATCTAAATTAAGATGCTTATGGTCAAATTTTTGCATAATCTCTTTCTCGACAAGATTGTCTATTTCGGCAATATTGGCAATCATACCTGTAATGGGATCCGGTTTTCCGCTTACTGTTACTTCCAAGTAATAATTATGGCCATGTCCATAAGGGTTGTTGCATTTCCCGAAAATTGACATATTTTCATCGTCGCTCAGCAAAGGGCTGTGCAGCCGGTGCGCCGTGCAAAAGTGATATTTTCTCGTTAATCGAACCACCTCTTCATCCTCCTTTTCTGAATACAAAAAATCATTTTCATACAGCCGGATTTTATGAAGGCTGCAATGATCAATCTTTCCGTTCAACGATTTCCAAATATAGTCCACGATCACTTCTGTTGTTGGAATGTTGTCATGAAAGTACGTATTTTCTTTATTTAAAAACTTCCCGTCTAAATTATCATGAACAAATGATTTAACCACTTTATCAATATCGGTAATGTTAACAACGATGCCTGATTTTTTGTTCAGTTTTCCTTTCACCATAACTTCGAGCCGGTAATCGTGGCCATGACCGCTTATGTTGCTGCATAAACCGAAAACGGCTCTGTTCTTTTCCTCACTCCACTCGTCAATTCGATAAGAATGAACAGCAGAAAAATACATTTTTCTAGAAAGATAAAGCATTCGGGATCTCCTCTCTATTCACCTCGTAAAAGAGCCTGTTCAAATTCGCGGACCAGCGAGATATCTTCTTTAAATACACCTTTTTTAATCGTCGTCACGGTTGAACTGCCCGGTTTTTTGACGCCCCGTGCGCACATGCAAAGATGCTGTCCCTCAACAGTGACCATAACGCCGTCCGGCTGCAGTACATTCATCACGGCATTGGCAATTTGCTGGGTCATTCGTTCTTGGACCTGAGGCCTTTTTGAAGTAAGCTCCACCAGCCGCGCAAATTTACTTAATCCAACCACCCGGCCATTCGGGATGTAGGCAATATGAGCTTTTCCAAAAAAAGGAACGAGATGATGTTCGCAAAACGTATAGTACGTAATATCCTTGACAACGACCATGCCTTCATACTGTTCTTCAAATGTTGTCGTTAATGCCTGTTCAGGCGCAATACCGACCCCGGAAAAGACCTCTTCTAACATTTTCATAACGCGTTTCGGCGTTTCTTTCAGACCTTCCCGATTCGGGTCCTCCCCGATCAGTTCCAAAATCGATCGAATATGGCCTTCCAGCAGCCCTTTTTCTAGTTCGATAGTCATTATAATTCCTCCTATTCCTATATTTCGGATAAAAAATGCCCACCAAAAAGAATGGCAGGCATACTCAAATAAGAGAGTTTATTCTAAAAAATTACAAATTATCCCTTTTTTGATATATCCAATTCTTTTCGGTAACCCGGCGATCATAGCAGTTATAGCCTTAGACCCGTAGCTTTGCGTCCTTACCTTTCGATAAGTTTGCCATTATCGTTGAATTTACTTTTTTTCTCTTATTCATGCCAATTAAAGGCAAAAAAGCCTGCCAAAAAGGCTGGCAGGCGTACACGAATAAGGGAGAGTATAGCAAAAACTGCCCCCTTTGTTCATATATCCAATCCTTTTCGGTAACCCGGCGATCATAGCGGTTTTAGCCTTAGACCCGTAGCTTTGCGTCCTTACCTTTCAATAAGTTTGCCATTATCGTAGAATCAACTGATAACAAAAATAATATCAATATAATGTATTAGTTCTTATGTCCCGATTATATTCATTTATACTATAAAAAGCAACTTATTTTTTTCAATATTTTATATAACCGTTTACATCACATTTTCTAATATAAAAAACCTGTAGACTTGTTTTTAGTCTACAGGATGATCCGTCACATTTCAGGTTACACTTGTGCAGCTTTCATTTTTTTAAATTCCTCCGTCAGCATCGGAACAATTTCAAATAAATCTCCGACGATTCCGTAATCCGCAACGTTAAAAATGTTTGCTTCCGGATCTTTGTTGATGGCGACAATCACTTTTGAATTTGACATACCAGCTAAATGCTGGATGGCACCGGAAATGCCGCATGCAATGTATAAATCAGGCGTGACAACTTTACCCGTCTGTCCAATTTGAAGTGAGTAGTCGCAGTAATCCGCATCGCATGCGCCCCGTGAAGCGCCGACTGCCCCGCCAAGAACTTCCGCCAGTTCTTTAAGCGGCTGAAAACCTTCTTCGCTTTTGACGCCGCGTCCGCCGGCAATGATCACTTTTGCTTCCGATAAATCCACACCATCCGCTGCTTTTCGGACCACATCCTGAATAACGGTGCGCAAATCGGTAATGGATACGGAAACGTTCGAGACATCTCCGGAACGTGATTCATCTTTTTCAAGCGGTTCAATGTTGTTTGGACGGACCGTCGCAAAGACGATACCTTCTTTTACCGTGATTTTTTCAAATGCTTTGCCTGAATAGATTGGACGTGTGAAGACGACTTCTCCGCCTTCTTCCTCCACAGATGTCGCATCGGAAATTAAACCGGACTCGATTTTCGCCGCGATTTTCGGCGATAAATCTTTGCCGAGTGCTGTGTGGCCGAACACAATTCCTTCCGGCTGTTCCTGCTCCACCACCGCCATAAATGCTTGAGAATAGCCGTCTGACGTGTATTGTGCCAGCTTTGCATCTTCCACGGTTAACACGCGGTCTGCGCCGTATTGAATCATTTCATTTGCCAGCGAGCCGACTGAATCCCCGATTAATACACCAATGACTTCGCCGTCACTGGCCACTTTTTTACCGGCAGCAATGGCTTCAAACGATACATTCCGCAGCTGCCCGTCACGCGCTTCAGCTAATACCAATACCTTTTTTCCCATGAAAAATCCCCCCTTTGAAAATAAAGATTAAATGACTTTTGCTTCTGAACGGAGCAGGCTGACCAGTTCCTGCACTTGATTGGATAAATCGCCTTCTAGAATGCGGCCTGCCGCTTTATCCGGCGGAAGGAAAAGGTCAAGCGTCTTCGTTTTTGCTTCAACATCATCTTCTTCCAGATCCAGATCATCCAGTTCGAGTTCATCAAGCGGTTTTTTCTTTGCTTTCATAATGCCGGGCAATGACGGATAACGCGGTTCGTTTAACCCTTGCTGGCAGGTAACAAGCAGCGGAAGAGATGTTTGAATCATTTCTGAATCTCCTTCAACATCCCGCGTAATAGAAACGGTTGAACCGTCAATCTCGATATTTGTAATCGTCGTTACATACGGGATACCGAGCATATCCGCAACACGCGGTCCAATCTGGCCGCTTCCGCCGTCGATGGCCACATTACCGGCTAAAATAAGGTCCGGTTCTTTATCTTTTAAATATTCCGATAAAATTTTCGCTGTCGTAAATTGATCGCCTTCTTCAAGGTCATCTTCCGTGTTGATTAAAACCGCTTTGTCAGCCCCCATTGCAAGAGCGGTTCGGAGCTGTTTTTCCGCTTCGTTACTGCCGACAGTCACGACAGTTACTTCTCCACCGTGATCATCGCGGATTTGAATCGCTTCCTCAACGGCATATTCGTCGTATGGGTTGATGATAAATTCAGCGCCGTCTTCTTGAATTTGACCGCCGATAATTGAAATTTTTTCTTCCGTGTCAAATGTTCTCTTCAGCAAAACATAAATGTTCATCCTATTCCCTCCAATAAATTAATGACCTTTAAAATTCGGCGGACGTTTTTCGATAAAAGCGTTAATGCCTTCTTTCGCATCTTCCGATAAGAAAACGTTTCCAAAATCAGCCGCTTCTTGTTCAATCCCTTTATAATATTCCGCATGTTTTGCGTAATTCAATAAATGAATGGCCGCTTTCACGCTGACAGGACTTTTAACAGCGATTTTTTGTGCCAACGACCGCGCGGCAGGAAGAAGTTCCTCTTCTGAAAACGCGGCGTTTGCCAGCCCCCAGTGAACCGCTTCACTTCCCGAAATCGGTTCACTCGTGAGCATCATTTCAGCCGCTTTTGCCATTCCGACATATCGGGTTAGGCGCTGTGACCCCCCAAATCCGGGTACAAGGCCTAGCTGCAGTTCCGGCAGACCAAGCTTTGCGCTTTCTGTCACATAGCGGATATGGCAGCTCATAGCGAGCTCCAGGCCGCCGCCGAGTGCCGCTCCGTGAATCGCGGCGATTACCGGCTTCGGAAATGTTTCAATCCGTTCCATAACACGCTGTCCCCTTGCGGCTAATTGTGAAAATTCTTCCCCGGACGAAACAGCCGTAAATTCTTTTATATCAGCTCCTGCCGAGAAAAAACGTCCTTCTCCATATAACACGATCACCCGCACATCATGATCGTTTTCGAGGGCGTCGAGCGCTTGCTCAATTTCCGAAATCACGGAACCGGCCAGCGCATTTGCCGGCGGCCGGTTCAACATGATTTCCGCCGTCAGCTTTTCTTTCGCGACGGATATGCACGTCATTTTATCACTCCTTTTTCATTGAAAAACCATTTAAGAGCATTTCTGCGGCTTCCTGTGCGGACGCGGCAAGATCATATTTTTGATCGTTCATCACCCAAGTAGTAATCATTTCGTCAATTGTGCCAAAAATCATTTGGCGGGCAAGCCGTATATTCAAACTGTCTCTAAATTCACCACTGTTGATTCCATGCTGTAATATTTGATCAATTAAGAGCAAATACGATTTCAGCACTTCATTTATTTTTAAACGGAGCTCTTTATTAGACTGCCGCAGTTCCAGCTGTGTCACAACAGCAAGGTGCGGGTCTTCCGTCAACAAGGTAAAATGATTTTCAACAAGCAGCCGCAATTGATCCGCCGCTTTTGATTTCGTTTGAATGTTTTCGCTCGTCTTCTCAACGAATGTCCCCATCTTTTCTTGAAAAAGAGAGATAAGGATATCTTCTTTATTTTTAAAGTATAAATAAATCGTTCCATCCGCTACACCAGCCTGCCGGGCAATTTTGGACACCTGCGCCTGATGGTAGCCGTTTTCTGCAATCGCTATAACAGCGGCATCGATGATTTGATGATATTTTGGTTTGTTTTTTTTCATATAAACAAGCCGCCTCCCTGATCGAAATAAAATGAATGACTATTCATTCATATTATTATCTTACAGCCAATTTTTCATTTCGTCAAGCCGGCGGCCTTTTAAAATCAACTTGTCTTTTCTTCTAATTTTTTCTTTTCTTCTTCTATTAACACACGGCGTAAAATTTTACCGACTGCTGTTTTCGGCAGTTCTTCGCGGAATTCATAAATACGCGGCACTTTAAAGGCGGCGAGATGCTTTCGGCAATAATCGTCGAATTCCTGCTCGGTGACCTTGTATCCTTCTTTCAGCACGATATACGCCTTCACTGTTTCACCCCGGTATGGATCAGGGACACCTGCAACCACAGCTTCCTGAATAGCTTCATGCTCATATAATACTTCTTCTACATCACGCGGATAAATATTGAACCCGCCGGCGATGATCATGTCTTTCTTCCGGTCCACAATGTAAAAATAGCCGCTTTCATCCATATAGCCAATATCCCCGGTTAAAAACCAGCCGTCTTTAAATGTCTGTTCCGTTTCCTCCGGGCGGTTCCAATAGCCTTTCATCACTTGCGGACCTTTTACCGCAATCTCTCCCAATTCACCCGGTTTCCCGGCCGGCTCATTCGTCTGCATGGAGAGAATGACGGCATCCGTGTCCGGCCAAGGAACACCGATGCTTCCTTTCACCCGGTCTCCCCAGATAAAGTTCGCATGCGTTACCGGTGACGTTTCCGTTAAGCCATACCCTTCGACGAGTTTGCCTCCCGTAACATCTTCAAATTTTTGCTGTACATCAACTGGAAGAGGGGCCGAACCGCTAATACATGCGTCAATAGACGATAAATCGTATTTTGTGATGTCCGGATCGTTTAAAAGTGCGATATAAATCGTCGGTGCGCCCGGAAAAATAGTCGGTTTTTGCTTTTGGATGGTTTTCAGAGTCGTTTTCACATCAAACTTCGGCAGCAGCACCATTTTATACCCTTGCATCACCGATAAAATCATGACGGTTGTCATCCCATATACGTGAAAAAATGGAATGATGCCGAGAATAGTTTCGCCGCCTTTTTGGAATTTGTACATCCAGACATCGCACATTGACGCATTTGCGACCAGATTTTTGTGCGTCAGCATAACCCCTTTTGGAAACCCGGTTGTGCCGCCTGTATATTGCAGAACAGCCGGGTCATTGTCAACATCAATGTTTAACGGTTCCTCTTTCGGAACAGGCTCCTCCATTATTTTTTTGAAATGGTGGTTGTTGTTCCGGTTTTCGATCTGGACGACGATACCGGTCTGCTTTTTTTGAATAAATGGATAAATCATGTTTTTTGGAAATGGCAAATAATCTTTGATAGCGGTTACAATAACATGTTCAAGTGACGTATTGCTGATGATTTTTTGAATGCGCGGATATAACAAATCGAGTGAGATGATTACTTTGGCACCGCAGTCCTTCAGCTGGTATTCCATTTCCCGCTCTGTGTACAGAGGGTTAAACTGTACGACGACTGCTCCTGCAATCATGACACCATAAAAGCTGATGACCGCCTGCGGACTATTCGGCAGCATAATCGCCACCCGGTCTCCTTTTTGGATACCGATTTTTTTCAAATAGGCGGCTGTTTTTAAAGCGGAATCATATAATTCTTTGTAGGACAATTCTTTTCCGAGGAAATGAACAGCCATTTTCCCTCCGTATTCAGCGGCTGCTTTCGTTAAAAAAAGCGGAAGCGGCTGGTCCGGATAGTCAATCGCCGCCGGTATTTCCGGCGGATAATGCGCAAGCCACGGTTTTTCAGTCATCTTCATCCACCCCTTTGTCAGAAGAATACGTACTCCACCTTAAGTATAATGAATAGCTGTTCATTTTACAAGCAAATTAAAAAGCCGTCCGAAGACCGCTTTTCAATTGATATACATGTAAATGACCCCGATCAGCAAAAACGCAGCGCAGCATCCGAGCAGTACTTTTGCCAGTGTTTCCATGTGTCCGTTCCTCTTTTCCGTTTACAGAAGCGCCGCACCAATCATATACGACAGCCCCGCTGAAATAATGAATGAAATGAAGCCTACCGCCCGGTTATCACGTTCAATTTCTTTATCAACGTTAAACCCGGGGGTCAAAAATTCAAACATAAAGTAGCCGGCAAGCAGTAAAATAAAACCGAACACACCCCAGCCGGCCATAGTCAAAACAGAGTCATTATGCAAAATCGAGTGGCGGAACACGTTGGCGATGCCAAAAATTTTTCCGCCTGTCGCCATCGCCACCGCCATGTTTCCGTTTTTGATTTCTTCCCAATTCCGGTAAGAAGTGACAAGTTCAAAAACCGCAAGACAGAGAATGATGCATATGGTCGCAACGCTGTAATAGCCGGCGAGCTGCACATATTGATTTTCCCAAAAACCGGTCATCTAGTCCGCCTCCTTATTTCAATTCAGCGACCGTTACACCGAGTCCGCCTTCTCCCGCTTCGCCGAATCGGATGCTTTTCACCATTCGGTGCTTTGTCAAATAACCCCGCACACCTTTCATTAAAGCACCCGTTCCTTTTCCATGAATGATCGACACTTGATGATAACCGGCCAAAAGAGCATCATCTAAATATTTCTCTACGCGGTTAAGCGCATCTTCATACCGTTCGCCGCGCAAATCGAGCTCCGGCGATACATGATGCCCTCTGCCGCGAATCGTCGCAATGGGTTTCGGTTCTTTCTTTTTCTCCGATTTGATAAATTGCATATCCGATTCGGCTACTTTCATTTTGATGATGCCCATTTGTACAATCCATTCATCGTCTGCCGCTTTTTCAATAATATTCCCTTTTTGACCGAAGCTGAGCACTTTCACCTCATCGCCCGGCTTCCACAAACGTTTTGCCGGTTCAACCGCCGGTGTTTTCTGCTTGGGCTCCGGAATGGCCCCTTCAAGACGTTTTCTCGCTTCAATCAGTTCATGCTCTTTCACATTCGCGCCGCCCGCTAACCGAAGCGCACGCAAATCACGCATCACTTCTTCCGCTTCTGCTCTTGCTTTTTCAATAATCTCTGCTGCTTCCGCGCGCGCTTTTTCTTCCATTTTTTCTTTTTGCTCATGGTAAGCAATGACTTCTTTTTGCAAATCACGATGCAGCTTTTCCGTATCCCGCAAATATTCGCGTGCATCCTGTGCATCTCTTTCAGCTTGACGGCGGCTTGCATCAAGGGCGGCAATCATATTATCCACTTCATGCGAATCCGCACCGATCATGCTGCGTGCCCGTTCAATGATCCCCGGATCAAGACCGATCCGCTTCGAAATTTCAAACGCGTTGCTTCGGCCGGGAATACCAATTAACAGCCGGTATGTCGGACTCAATGTTTCCACGTCAAATTCCACACTGGCGTTAATCACATTATCCCGGTTGTAGCCATAGGCTTTCAGTTCAGGATAATGCGTTGTGGCGATAATCCGTGCTCCGCGGGCGATGACATCATCCAAAATGGCAATCGCAAGCGCCGATCCTTCCTGCGGGTCAGTTCCGGAACCAAGCTCATCGAACAAAACAAGACTTTCGTGTGTCACTTCTTTTAAAATACCGGAAATATTCACCATGTGAGATGAAAATGTACTTAAATTTTGCTCAATCGACTGCTCGTCGCCAATGTCAGCGAAAACCGATTGGAAAATCGCCGTTTCCGATCCGTCTTCAGCCGGAATAAACAGGCCTGACTGCGCCATTAACACAGATAATCCGGTCGTCTTCAATGTAACGGTCTTACCACCCGTATTGGGTCCGGTAATAACGATCGCGGTATAGTCTCTGCCGATTTCGATATCACTCGGCACGGCTTCATCAGCCGGTAAAAGCGGATGGCGTGCCTGAATGTAGTGTATATAGCCATCTTCATTGATGAGAGGTTTCGTTGCGTTCATTGAACGGGCAAATTTCCCTTTTGTAAAAATGAAGTCGATTTCGGAGAGCATTTTCATCATGGTAAATAATGAAGGGGCGTGTTCTGCCGTCTCCACCGTTAGCTCTCGTAATATTTTCTCCACTTCATATTGCTCTTTCACCGTCAATTCACGCAGTTCATTATTTAAGTTTACAACCGATGCCGGTTCTACAAACAGTGTCTGACCGGATGAAGACTGATCATGAACGATCCCGCCGTAATGCGAACGGTATTCCTGCTTCACCGGAATGACGTAACGGTCGTTTCGGATCGTCACAATCGCATCTGAAAGCATTTTTTGCGCGCTTTGTCCGCGCGTTAAGCTCTCTAATTTAGAGCGGATGCGCGATTCTGCTGACCGCATGCCATGGCGGATGTGACGCAGTTCATCACTCGCTGAATCCAGTACACGCCCGTTTTCATCGACTGTCCGTTTAATTTTATGTTCAAGGTCCGTCAAGACAGGAATCACAGCCGTTTTTTCCGGTAAAATGCGGAGCGTCACCTGTCCTTCTGACCGCACGTCTTCGATAAAGCTGCGAATTTGGCGGCTTGCAAAAATCGTGCTTGCAATGCGCACGAGCTCAACACCGCTCAACGTTCCGCCAATTTGCGCCCGCTTTGCGTGGGGGCGTATATCATAAATGCCATCGAGCGGCACATTTCCTTTTATCCGGATCACAGCTGCTGCTTCTTCCGTTTCGTCCAGCAATAACTGTACTTCTTCTGCATCGAGTGACGGCTTTAAATTTTCTGCAAAGCTGCGTCCGACTTCTGATGAAGCGTGATGGGCCAGTTTTTCGATAATCTTATTATATTCAAGTGTTGCCAGCACTTTTTCATTCAAATCGTGTTCACTCCTTCAAAGGCATCAATTGCCGCGTAAAAAGGAAAGAAATTGCTTTCTCGGCCATGTGTTCACGACCGTTTCTGGCCGGAGCCATCCTTTTCGCCCTGCACTTGCGCCTGTTTCCATAAACTCAAGATGATCAATGGTATGAGCATCTGTATTAATAAAAATCTTCACTCCGGCTTCCTGCGCCATTTTTAAATGATCGGCGGACAAATCAAGACGGTGCGGATTCGCATTCAGTTCTAATGCGGTATTTGATTCTGCCGCCAGTTTTATGAGCTCCTGCATATCGACAGAATACCCGTCGCGCCGTCCGATAATACGCCCGGTTGGATGGGCGATTAATTTCACATACGGATTATTTAACGCGGTTTTCAGCCGCTCCATAATCTTTTTTTGCGGCTGCGAGAAATTGGAATGAATCGATGCGATGACAAAATCAAGCTGTTTAAGTATATCGTCTTCGTAATCAAGCGAACCGTCCGGTAAAATATCCATTTCAATGCCGGACAGCACTTCGATATCGCTGAATTTTTCATTCCACTCTTTTATTTCTTCATTTTGACGGAGAAGACGGTCCGCTGACAAGCCATTTGCCACCTTCAAATATTGTGAGTGATCCGTGATGGCCATGTATTCATATCCGCGCGCACGGCATGCTTCAATCATTTCTTCAATCGAAAAAGCACCGTCTGACCACGCCGTATGCATATGAAGATCGCCTTTTATATCGGATAATTGAATTAAGGTTCCTTCCTTATATTTATCTGTTTCGGTCCCATCTTCCCGAATTTCAGGCGGAAACCATGGAAGTCCAAGATGGTGGTATAACGCTTCTTCTGTTTCAAATGTTTTCATTGTCCCGTCCGGCTGTTCAATGCCGTACTCACTCACTTTTTCATTACGCTCTTTGGCGATCTGGCGGATTTTCACGTTATGATCTTTTGATCCGGTAAAATGATGGAGCGCACTGGCATATTGTGCCGGCTCGACAATCCGGAAATCGATGGATACGTCAAACTCACCGGCAATGATGATGGAAACTTTCGTCGGCCCTGCGGCGATAATTTCTTTTATATCCGGAATAGCAAGAAGATGTTCCTTCACTTTTTCCGGACTTTCTGTCGCAATAATAAAATCAAGATCTTTTACCGTTTCACGCAGTCGGCGCAGACTGCCCGCACGGGAAAAAAGGCTCACTTCCGGAAAATCCGCTAAATAGGCTTCGATTTTTTCCGCCGCAGGCAGCATATACATAATCGGCAGACGATCCGGCTGCGTACCGGCTTTATCAACAGCGGCGAGAATCTTCTCTTCTGTTTTCGCCCCGAATCCGGCCAGCTCCTGTACGCGGTTTTGCTCGCACGCTTCTTTTAATTCTTCCATATTTGTGATGCCAAGTTCTTTATACAGCTTAGCGATCTTTTTTCCGCCCAGCCCCGGCAGTCCAAGCAGCGCAACCAGTCCTTCAGGCACCTCGCCGGACAGCTCCGTCAGCACTGTTGACTCGCCTGTTTCGATATATTCGGCTATAACTGAAGCGGTTCCTTTCCCGATTCCGGACAGCTTTGTGACATCCTCAATTTCAGATAAACTGCGGTCATCTGCTTCAAGTGCGGCAGCTGCTTTTCGGAATGCGGCTATTTTAAATGGATTATCTCCTTTTAATTCCATATAGACAGCAATTTTTTCCAAAAGACGAATAATATCTTTTTTATTGACCAATTAAGTCACCTTCTTTTCCTTATAGTAGCAGAAAAAAACTCCTCTACCAAATTGAGAGAAGTTTTTCAGCTATTGGCGGCATTTCGATTTTTCGTGCGGCTTAATTCCATTTTCAATTCCTGCAGTTCTTCTTCTAATTTTAAGTAATCATTCACCATATTAACAGCGGTCAGCACCGCAATTTTTTGCGTATCCAGTGCGGCATTACGGGCGCCGATTTCGCGCATTTTTTCATCAACCATTTCCGTTACGCGGCGGATATGGTATTCTGATTCAGTTCCCACAATGGTATACTGATATCCGTAAATGTCAACTGTTAGGCGAGTTCTTTCTCCGTCCGACAAGTTTACGGCCCCCATTTCTCATGCAATACTGTTATATATCATACCACGACTGTTTTAGTGTGAAAAGGAAGAAAGTCTGGAGGTCTGTCAAATTGAGTCATACTTTGTTAGTTGTCAGCAGTCAAACATTGCAGAAAATGAAACAGCATTATGGTGTTTCGGCCAAACTGCCGGCCGGGGCGGTCTTCGCATCAAAAGTGGACGGCTGTTCTGTGACCGGTTACCGTTCCGGGAAAGTGCTGTTTCAAGGAAAAAATGCGGAGCTGGAATCTTCAAAATGGGCTGGAACACCTGCTGCACCGAAGAAAAAATCGGTACCGAACACCGTTTTACCGGATGGATTCGCATCCATGTCCGTCATTGGCAGCGATGAAGTCGGAACCGGTGATTATTTCGGCCCCATTACAGTCGTCGCGGCGTATGTCGAAAATAGCCGAATTTCGGCGTTAAAAGCACTCGGTGTCCGTGATTCGAAAGATATGAAAGACCCGGAAATCGTGTCTGTCGCAAAAAACCTGCTGAAAGATCTTCCTTACAGCCTGCTTATTTTGCGAAACGAAAAGTATAACGACCTGCAGGAAAGCGGCATGTCACAAGGAAAAATAAAAGCCCTTCTGCACAACCAGGCACTCGGCAAACTTCACGAAAAAATAGCCCCGAAACAGCCGGAAGCGGTGCTCATTGACCAGTTTGCAGAAAAAACAGTGTATTATCGTCACTTGAACGGACAGAAATCCATCGTGCGGGAGAATGTATTTTTCAGCACGAAAGGGGAAAGTGTTCATATTGCTGTTGCGGCGGCTTCGATTCTCGCCCGTTATGCGTTTTTAAAAGAAATGGATCAGCTGTCGGAAGAAGCAGGGTTCACCATCCCGAAAGGCGCGGGACCTGCTGTGGATCAAGCGGCGGCCCGGCTGATTAAAACGTACGATGAAAACACGCTCCGTCATTTTACCAAGCTCCATTTTGCCAATACAGAGAAAGCAAAAAAACTAGTGCGTGGTTTTTAAAGCAGCCGAATTATAAAAATTGCTTCTCCATAAGTGGCGGCTGAACGGCCGGATCCCACCTATAAAAAAGAAGGGGCTGTCTCAAAAGCCTCTTAAATGAAGAATCAGCTGTCCCATGGTATAATCAATAAAAGTAGCCTTTGTGCTGCTCATAAAAATTCGCCTCCGTAATGTTGGTTTGGTCACTTACATTATATCGGATGAGGCGATTTTTTTGTGCATAAAAACAGGGCTGCCTCAAAAGTCAGTTTCTACTGACTTTTGGGACAGCCCCTTTCTCTTTATGCGCGAAGTTCAGCGCCTGCTTGTTCTTTTAAGGCAGCAAGAACTTTTTCATGAACAGCTGTTACTTCTTCATCTGTTAATGTTTTTTCCGGATCAGCATATGTCAGCGCGAATGCGACGGATTTTTTGCCTTCTTCCATCCGTTCTCCTTCATATACATCAAACACCCGAACGCTTGTTAAGAGCGAGCCGCCTGCCTGCTTAATAACGGTTTCAAGCGATGCAGCTTCGACTGTGCTCTCCACAACGAGTGCGATATCGCGGCCAATGGACGGGAAGCGCGGGATCGGCACATAGGAGAGATCTTCACGGTCTGCATTTAAAAGCATGTCAAGTTTTAATTCAAACAAATACGCTTCTTTCAAATCCATTTCTTTCGCCAAAGAAGGGTGAAGCTGTCCAACCACACCGATGGGTTCAGCGTCAAGCAGCACTTCCGCTGTGCGGCCTGGATGGAATCCTTCCGGCGCCGATTTCTGGAATGTCAGGCGGTCCGCAAGTCCGATGCGGGCGGCCAGTCCTTCAACAATTCCTTTTACCGTAAAGAAATCAGCCGCTTTCTTTTCTCCTTGCCATAGGTGCTCATGCCACATGCCTGTGATGACACCGGCGAGACGCTCTTCTTCTTTCGGCTGCACATTCTCGCCTTCATTTAAATAAACGGAGCCTGTTTCATATAAAGCGGCAGATGCCATCTGACGGGCATTGTTATACGCAGCTGCTTCGATCAAATGCGGCAGCAGGCTTTCACGCAAGTACGCGCGTTCTTCACTCATCGGCATCGCAAGTGCCACCGGCTGACGCACTTCAAGCGCAAATTGAGCAGCGCGTTTTTCAGACGTTAATGAATACGTCACCGCCTGGTTGAAGCCTGCTCCTTCTAAATATCGTCGGACAACGCGGCGTCCGAGCTGATAAGGAGATAATCCTCCCGGCTGGGATTCTCCTTCCGGCAGTGTGAGCGGAATGTGATCATAACCGTATAGGCGCGCCACTTCTTCCGTCAAGTCTTCCGGAATCGTGATGTCACTGCGTCGTGTCGGCACGGTGACGGTGATTTCATTGCCGTTTGTTTCCGTATCAAATTGCAGACGGCGGAAAATGTCTTCTACACCGCCCATTTGAAGATCGGTTCCAAGACGTGTATTTAACCGTTCAAGTGTAATGGACACTTTTTTCGGTTCAACATTTAATTCACCTGCAACAACGCTCCCTGAAAGCACTGTTCCACCTGCGAGTTCAGCCATTAATTCAGCAGCTCGGTCACAGGCAGCCTGAACGCGTGCAGGGTCTACCCCTTTTTCGAATCTTGCACTTGCTTCAGAGCGAAGCCCGTGTGCTTTGGACGCTGTGCGGACAATTTGGCCATCAAAGTAGGCAGATTCAATTAATACATTCACTGTGCCCTCATGAACTTCCGAGTTCGCGCCGCCCATTACTCCTGCAAGGGCAACCGGCTCTTTGCCGTTTGTAATGACAAGCTGATCCGCTGACAGCGTGCGCTCCGTATCATCAAGTGTCACGAATTTTTCGTCTTCATCGGCACGGCGGACAACAATTTCATTTGAACCGAGACGGTCAAGGTCAAATGCATGAAGCGGCTGGCCGTATTCCATCAATACGTAATTTGTAATATCGACGACGTTATTGTGAGGACGTACGCCGGCATTCATTAAAAATGTCTGCATCCAAAGCGGCGACGGACCAATTTTAACATTTTTGACAACGCGTGCAATGTAAAGCGGGTTGTCTTCCGGTGCATCAATTCGAATTTGAATCGAATCCGCGGCTTTTTCAGTTGATTCAGCCGGGTTAGGCTGCGGAAGTTTCACGTCACGCCCTAAAATTGCCGCTACTTCATATGCTACACCGATCATGCTGAGTGCGTCTGATCGGTTTGGTGTAAGGGACAGTTCAAGAATGGCATCGTCACGGTTTAACGCCGCAAGCGCATCTTCTCCCGGTGTCACATCGTTCGGGAAATTGAAAATGCCTTCCGCATATTCTTTCGGTGTCAGCCGGCTTTCTATACCGAGCTCGGATAACGAGCAGATCATGCCGTTTGATTCTTCACCGCGCAGTTTCGCGCGTTTAATTTTAAAATTCCCCGGCAAAACCGCTCCCGTTTTTGCCACCGCTACATATTGCCCGGCATCGACATTTTTCGCGCCGCAAATAATTTGTACAGGCTCCTCTTCTCCCACATCCACAAGACACTTGCTTAATTTATCCGCATTCGGGTGCTGCTCGCGCGATTGGACATACCCGACCACGATATTTTTCATCTCAGAAGCGGGTGTTTCCACTCCTTCCACTTCAATGCCGGCACGGGTAATTTTTTCCGCCAGTTCCTGCGGTGTTACGCCCGACAGATCGACATACTGCTCGAGCCATTTATATGAAACAAACATGTGTATACTCCTCCTTATTCATGTACGGAAAATTGCTGTAAGAAACGAAGATCATTCGTGTAAAAATGGCGGATATCATCGATGCCGTATTTCAGCATCGCAATGCGCTCCTGCCCCATACCAAAAGCAAATCCTGAATATTTCGTTGAATCAAAGCCGGCCATTTCCAGTACGTTCGGGTGAACCATACCGGCTCCAAGCACTTCAATCCAGCCTGTTCCTTTACAGATCGAGCAGCCTTTGCCTCCGCACATGCAGCTCACATCCACTTCAACAGATGGCTCTGTAAACGGGAAGAAGCTTGGACGGAGACGAATTTCGCGGTCGGCGCCAAACATTTTTTTCGCAAACGCGTCAAGCGTTCCTTTCAAATCGCTCATGCGGATGTTTTCGCCAACGACAAGTCCTTCGATCTGGTTAAATTGATGGGAGTGCGTCGCGTCATCGCTGTCGCGGCGGTACACTTTACCCGGGCAAATGATTTTAACAGGACCTTTCCCTGCATGTTTCAGCATTGTCCGTACTTGCACTGGCGATGTATGTGTACGCATTAACAGCTCTGATGTAATGTAAAATGTATCCTGCATATCACGTGCCGGATGGCCTTTTGGCAGATTGAGTGCCTCAAAGTTATAGTAATCCTGTTCCACTTCCGGCCCTTCTGCGATCGTATAGCCCATCCCGATAAATAAGTCTTCTATTTCTTCTGTAATGCGTGTCAGCGGATGGTGTCCGCCCGCTTTCACCGGACGCCCCGGCAATGTGACATCGATCGATTCCTTCGCGAGCTGCTCTTCAATTGCCGCCACTTCAAGCGTCACCTGCTTTTCTTCAATGGCCTTCGTAATGTCTTCACGCACCACATTGACGAGCGCACCCATTTTCGGACGTTCTTCGGCAGATAATTTACCCATTCCTTTTAATACTTCAGTAACCGGTCCTTTTTTCCCTAAATACGCCACGCGCACATCGTTTAGCTCTTTCAAATTCGCTGCGGCTGCCACTTTTTCCAGCGCTTCTGCTTGCAGCTGCTTTAATTGTTCTTCCATATTGATTCCTCCTTTTTGGACAAATAAAAAAGCCCCGTTCCCGGAAAGGGACGAGGCTTCTAAATCGCGGTACCACCCTTTTTAACGCGCAAACGTGCGCATTCACTTCATTCGGATAACGGCTGTTTAAAACCGGGGTGCCTTTACGCCAAAGCGGTCCTAGCACCGGCTCGGGAGGTGAACTTCTGCCGTCTCTTTTTAAAAATGCTTGCAGTCTAAGGCATTTTCTCCCTAAAAAAAAGAGGCGCGGCGTACTTTTCTCCGTCACAGCCTTTTCATTATCAAATTCACACTCATTATTATAGACAACCCGATTTTGAAATTCAATTGTTTTCCCGAAAATGATAAAGAAGAATACCAGCTGCGACTGCCACATTGAGCGATTCGCTGCGGCCGAAAATCGGAATGTATACATTTTTTGTTGTTTCTCGAAGCAGTTCAGGGCGGACACCGCTTCCTTCGTTGCCGACAATCAAAGCAAACGGACCTGCCTGCTCATTCCGGTAATCGGATGCGCCTTCAAGCGCTGTTCCGTAAACGGGAATGCCTCTCTCTTTAACCTCCTGCACCGCTTCCGCCAAGTCCATCGCGATGACCGGCACATGAAAATGGCTTCCTTGAGCAGAACGGAGCACTTTTGGATTGTACATATCCGCACTGCCCGCTCCGAGGACAACAGCGTCCAATCCGGCCGCATCTGCCGTGCGAATCATGGTGCCGATATTGCCGGGGTCCTGCACAGCGTCAATGAATAAAAATGTCTTTCCTTCAGCCAATGCTGTTCCGCCCGATTTCCGGCACACCGCAAATACACCTTGTCCGTTTTCCGTGTCAGACAATTTTGCGGCGGCTTCCGGTGAGATCATGGTTATCTTTACATCATCTGTGTTCCAGGATGCCGGAATCACCGCTTCTTCCGAAAATAATAGTTCTTCAATGTATTCCTTGTGATGAAGTGCTTCTTCGACTAAATGAAACCCTTCCAAAAAATAGAGCCCTGTTTGATCCCGCTCTTTTTTAGTCAGTAATTTTTTTACTTGTTTTATATGTGGATTGCTGGCCGATTGGATGTAATTCACGTTGAAATCCCCTTTCACCGATTTATTATAGCATTTTTCCTGTATAACATAAGCCGCTCCGGTCAAAATAAGATAAACAAGGAGGGAAAAAAATGAATTTACGAAATGCCATTATAAACAATCTGCAAGGCCAAAGCGCGAATCAGCTGTCTGAAACGATTCAAGACGCGGTCGCAAAAGGAGAAGAAAAAACGCTGCCCGGTCTCGGGGTGATGTTTGAATTGTTCTGGAAAAACAGCCAAAATGATGAAAAGCAGGCAGTTCTTCAAAAGATGGCCGCTGCTCTTCAGTCTTGACCGTTCAGTAAAAAGAGGCCTTCCTGCGATTAGCAGCGGCCTCTTTTTTTAATCAAACGTAATCTTATTGACCGTGTCACGATCGAGGCGGAAAATGACTTCCCCGAGAAGCTTCACTGCATTTTCGTAATCATCGCGGTGAAGCATCGCCGCATGACTGTGAATGTAGCGCGTCGCAATCGTTACGGATAGGGTCGGAACACCATTTCCTGTTTTGTGAATTTCACCGGAATCCGTACCGCCGCCTGCCATCGAATCAAATTGATACGGAATATTGAGTTCGTCGGCCACATCGGTTACAAAATCACGCAGTCCTTTATGCGACACCATGGATGCATCGTATAAAATAATTTGCGGACCTTTGCCCATTTTGCCCATCGCTTCTTTTTCCGTCACGCCAGGTGTGTCGCCCGCAATGCCGACATCAACAGCAAACGCGATATCCGGTTCAATCATATGAGCCGATGTTTTCGCCCCGCGCAAGCCCACTTCTTCCTGCACCGTGCCGACACCATACACGATATTTGCATGCTTTTTATCTTTCATATATTTTAATACATCAATGGCAATGGCACAGCCGATGCGGTTATCCCATGCTTTGGCAAGCAGCATTTTTTCGTTATTCATGACCGTGAATTCGAAATACGGCACGACCATATCACCCGGACGGACACCCCATTCCGCGGCTTCTTCACGGCTGGACGCTCCGATATCGATAAACATGTCTTTTATATCAACCGGTTTTTTGCGTGCTTCCGGAGGCAGAATATGCGGCGGTTTTGAGCCGATCACACCCGTCACATCCCCTTTTTTTGTCACAATTGTAACCCGCTGTGCCAGCATGACCTGACTCCACCAGCCGCCTACTGTCTGAAAGCGGATAAATCCCTTTTCATCGATGCGCGTTACCATAAACCCGACTTCATCTAAATGGCCGGCCACCATAATTTTCGGCCCGTTTTCAGCACCGGTTTTTTTTGCCACTAAACTTCCCAAGCCATCCGTTGTGACTTCATCCGCATGCGGTTCAATATATTTCTGCATGACATGACGGACTTCACGCTCGCTGCCAGCAATGCCTTTTGCATCCGTCAAGTCTTTCAGCATCGTTAACGTTTCATCGAGTTTCTTCATTAAATATGCTCTCCTTTAATAACCTGATTTTTGCCGCTCGTAATTCACTTCATTTTTTGCCATGTATGCCGCTTCCACTTCCTCCGGTGAAAATCCGAGCATGTCTCCCAGCGTAAAATACCGGTCCATAAGCGACTGATAATAGGAAGCCGATTTTTCTTTTTTGAACGCATGAACAGCCTCCATGACAAGGAGAAACTGTTCTGTCTGTTCTTCAGCAGCTGATTCAAACGACGGTTTCGTTTGATCAAATCCCGCAATTAACCCAAGAGATAAAATGAAATGGACACCATCAACGAATTCTTCTAAAATAATGTTCCGTTCAGAAGGCCCTTTTGTGCTCCAAAATTTGAAACAGCGGGTTTCATTGGCCAGTTCGCCGATTTCAACGAGTAAAGCCAACACTTTTTGATTAAATAAATCCGCGCCGGTCAGGTTGTGTCCTTCTTCTATGTAACGATCAAGGCCGCGCTGCATCTCAAACAGTTTTTCGATCTTCATATTACTCCCCCTATCATACCCAAAATGACGAGATCCATAACCGCCAGCACAGGCATGCCGTATTTGAACGCGGCGTGTTTTGTTTTGTGGCGGCGCGTCTGCATGGCAAGCCAGCTTCCCGGCGCCCCGCCTGCCAGCGCCAGCATCCAAAGCGCAGATTCACTCGTCCGGTACTGGTGTTTTTGCGCTTTTTTCTTATCGTTTGCCATGACGATATAGGCAATGAAATTGATAAATAGAAAATAAAGAAAGATGATCGGCATCAGCGCACCTCCATGATTATTGTAGCAAACTTCCTCTTAAAACGCATGATCAGCAAATGAGGGCCGGACTAATTTTTCCCAGGCCGGATTATGCGGCGCCATGGCCGAATAAATCTTTTTCCGGCCATAGCAGCCCTTTTTCGGCCCATATACTCTTTTTTCGGCCCTGGCAGCTGGTTTTCTATCCAATAAAAAACTGCCCCGAAATGATTCGGGACAGTTTCATCAGTTATCTTAACCGAGTTGTTTTTTGGCTGCTTCAGCAAGCTGAGCAAATGCTTTTTCATCGCTAATAGCAAGGTCAGCAAGCATTTTTCGGTTTACTTCGATGCCGGCAAGTTTCAAACCGTGCATTAAACGGCTGTAAGAAAGACCGTTCATGCGGGCAGCTGCGTTAATACGTGTGATCCACAATTTGCGGAAATCACGTTTTTTCTGACGACGATCCCGGTATGCATATTGCAGGGATTTCATCACTTGCTGATTGGCAACTTTATATAAACGATGTTTCGAACCGAAATAACCTTTTGCTAACTTAAGAACCTTTTTACGACGTTTGCGTGTTACAGTACCGCCTTTTACGCGTGGCATACTATTTCCCTCCTAATGATGTTACGTTAATTTTCTTACAGATTATCGAGCATGTGGCGAATGCGTTTGAAATCGCCTTTAGAAACCATTGCGCTTTTACGCAATTTACGTTTTTGTTTCGTAGACTTGTTTGCGAACAAGTGGCTTGTGTAACCGTGTGAACGTTTCAATTTACCTGAACCTGTTTTTTTGAAACGTTTGGCAGAACCACGGTGAGTTTTCATTTTTGGCATTTCGACTTCCTCCTCAAACTGGTTTACTTTTCGTTTTTCGGCGCCATAATAAGGAACATACTACGGCCATCCATTTTCGGCTTAGACTCAATTGTCGCAACGTCCTTGCAAGCTTCTGCAAAGCGGTCAAGTACACGCTGGCCGATTTCTTTATGGGTAATCGCACGTCCTTTAAAACGGATCGACGCTTTTACCTTATCACCCTTTTCCAAAAACTTAATCGCATTGCGAAGTTTTGTATTGAAGTCATGGTCATCAATCGTCGGACTGAAACGCACTTCTTTCAATTGGATGATTTTTTGATTTTTACGGGCTTCCTTCTCTTTCTTCTGCTGTTCGAATTTGAATTTGCCGTAATCCATTATGCGGGCTACAGGCGGTTTCGCGTTCGGTGCAACAAGCACAAGATCGAGATTAACACGTCCGGCAATTTCAAGAGCTTCACGCTTTTGCTTAATGCCGAGCTGTTCGCCGTTTTGATCGATCAGGCGTACTTCGCGGGCACGGATGCCTTCATTTACATTCATATCTTTGCTAATAATAAGCCACCTCCAGGGTATTTTAGAAAACACTGTTTAAAAAGATGAGCGCGCAGCTGCATGAAAAAGGCGGAGCATCTAAAGTAGATGCCCCGCCAGTAAAAAGCTGTCCAAACAGCTTTGTCGTTTACCATGTCAACCTGCCGACTTTTTTATCAGACGAGGTGAGAAGCGGGCGCTTCTGCTTTCTTTTATCGCGTGTTCTATTCACCTAAGCAACTGTATCATATATTCTCTCAAATGTCCAGAGGCGCAATTGAAAGAACCAACGTTTTAAATAATACCATTGCTTACGAAAAAACACAACTCTTTTTTTATCTCTTTCCTTCTTTTTGAACATGATCACGGAAATCGTCAAATGACATTGTATCTGAATTTTGTTCGCCGTATTTGCGGACGTTGACGGAGCGGGACTCCAGTTCTTTATCTCCAACGACAAGCATGTACGGAATTTTCTTCATTTGTGCTTCACGGATTTTGTAGCCCAGTTTTTCCTCACGGTCATCCAGATCGACGCGAATACCGGCAAGACGCAATTTTCCCTGCAGTTCTTTCGCATAGTCAGAATGCACCTCGTTTGAAACCGGAATAATTTGAACCTGCACCGGCGCAAGCCATGTCGGGAAAGCCCCTTTGTATTCTTCAATCAAGAAAGCCACAAAGCGTTCCATTGTCGATACGACGCCACGGTGGATGACGACTGGACGATGCTGTTTGCCGTCTTCCCCGATATATGTGAGATCGAAGCGTTCCGGCAATAAGAAATCAAGCTGGACAGTAGAGAGCGTTTCTTCTTTGCCAAGTGCTGTTTTCACCTGCACATCAAGCTTCGGTCCGTAAAATGCCGCTTCTCCTTCCGCTTCCACATAATCCATATTCAGTTCATCCATCGCATCTTTCAACATGCTTTGCGCTTTTTCCCACATGTTGTCATCATCAAAATATTTCTCTGTATCTTCCGGATCACGGTAGGACAACCGGAATGAATAATCCGTTAAATCAAAGTCTTTATATACTTCAAGCACGAGCTGGACAACGCGTTTCAATTCGTCTTTAATTTGATCCGGACGAACAAAAATATGTGCATCATTCAGTGTCATGCCGCGTACACGCTGAAGGCCTGCAAGCGCGCCGGACATTTCATACCGATGCATGGTACCAAGTTCGGCAATACGGATCGGCAGTTCACGGTAGCTGTGAATATCGTTTTTGAACACCATCATGTGATGCGGGCAGTTCATCGGACGGAGTACTAAATCTTCGTTATCCATTTCCATTACAGGGAACATCCCGTCCTGATAGTGATCCCAGTGTCCGCTTGTTTTATACAGCTCCACGCTTCCTAGTACCGGTGTGTAAACGTGATTGTAGCCAAGGCTTTCTTCTTTATCCACAATATAGCGCTCAATAATACGGCGGATTGTCGCCCCTTTCGGCAGCCAGAGCGGCAAGCCCTGCCCGACTTTTTGCGAGTTCATAAACAGGTCAAGCTCTTTGCCGATTTTACGGTGGTCGCGCTCTTTCGCTTCTTCAAGCATTTTTAAATGATGGTCAAGATCTTCTTTTTTGAAAAAAGCTGTACCATAAATACGCTGAAGCATTTTATTGTCGGAATTTCCGCGCCAATATGCTCCGGCAATGTTCAGCAATTTAAATTCTTTCAGCTTGCCTGTTGAAGGCACATGCACACCGCGGCAAAGGTCTGTGAAATCGCCCTGCTCATACAGGGTAACTGTTTCGTCTTCCGGAATCGCTTCAAGAAGCTCAATTTTGTATTCATCGCCGATTTCTTCATAAAACTTTTTCGCTTCATCCCGTGTAACTTCTTTGCGGATGACCGGCACATTTTCATTGATGATTTTTTTCATTTCTTTTTCAATAACCGGCAAATCTTCCGGCGTGATCGACTCGTCTAAATCGATGTCGTAATAAAACCCGCCTTCAATGACTGGACCAACACCAAGTTTTACTTTATCTGCACCGTAAATGCGCTTGATAGCCTGCGCCATTAAGTGGGCGGTGCTGTGGCGTAAAATTTCCAGCGCGTCCGCATGTTCAGGTGTAATAATTTCAATTGCGCCATCCTGTTCAATCGGGGTACGCAAATCGATATGTGTCCCGGATACTTTTCCTGCAAGTGCTTTTTTCTTCAAGCCCGGGCTGATGGACTGTGCTACCTCTTCCATTGTTGTTCCGTTTGGAAATTCCTTGACTGCTCCATCCGGAAATGTTAATTGAATCGACATCTCTGTTTCCTCCTTTAATAAAAAACAAAAAACCCCGCTCCTCCGTAAACGAAGGGGCGAGGTTTAAATCGCGGTTCCACCCAACTTTCCGGCATACGCCGGCTCATTGCAGTCAGATAACGGTCTGGTGCCGCCGCCCCTTACTGACAAAAATCGCGTTCAAAGGCGGAGCTCGAGGGTGGTGAATGTATTTTTCACGCCGGGAAAGTTGCAGCCGAATGCTTTCCCTCTCTGAAGACGATCCAAATCAAACATGTCCCTGTCATCGCTTTTCATATGACGTTATTATAGTATCACGCCGGCTGAAAATCAAGAGCGATTTAATGGCGCCGGTTCGCGCCGGTCATTTCGACAGGCGTCGTCAAATATTTAATGCGTTCCATAATGCGGGCAGCTTTTAACGCTTCCGATTCGCCCCGCTGGGAATGGGTTAAATGATGTTCAAGCTCCTCATAATTAAAATTTGACGTAAACAACACCGGTAAACCTTCCAGCATACGGTGCTGCAAAATGGTCCCGAGAATATCATCACGAATCCAGCTTGACATCGTCTCTGCCCCGATATCGTCAATCATCAATACAGGTGCAGATTTCACGGCATCCACTTTATCGCCTGTGGATTGGTCGTTTAGTGACTGCTTCATTTCACGGACAAATTCCGGAAAATAAACAATCATGGATGCAATATGCTTTTCAGCCAGTTCATTGGCAATTGCGCCGAATAAAAAGGATTTTCCGACACCGAATTTCCCGTGTATGTAAAGTCCTTTCGATGTTTCACCCGGCTTATATCCGTCTACAAAATCTTTCGCCTTCGATACCGCGCTCAGACGGCTGCGGTTGTCCAGTTCAACCTGCGAGAAAGTGGCTTTCAACACATCACCCGGCATGTATAAACTTTTTACATGCCGGCGCAAATGCTTCATTTCATCATCGCGTACTTTGCGCGGGCAGCGTTTATATTCAAGCTCGACCGCCCCATGGCGCATGACAAGTTCCGGCTCGTAGCCCTGCATCAGGTTAATGCACTCGTCAAGCGATGGGCATTTATCGCACAAATGACTTTGCGATCTGTATTCGTCCAGCTTTATAAGTGATTTGGCTGCACTTTTTTCACTAATTTCATTCTCTTCTATAAATGCTCTGATGGCCGGATCACTCAGCACATCCCGCTTCGCCTGTTCGTAGAGCTTGTCGAACCCGGGTGACGTCTTCATGTTCCCGAGTGCTTCGTTAATCTTTTTCACCGGCAGACGCCCTCTCTGTACGTTTTCGGAGCGCTTCTTCAAGCTTCCGTTTTTCTTCTTCAAAGCTTTGGTCTATAATTTCTTTTTCTTCTTTTTCATTCGTAAACCACGCCGGCAGTTTCTCCTGACGTGTCGTTTTTCTACTTCCTGCTGTTTTTGGCTTGACTTTATTTTTTGCCCATTCATCATATTGCCGATGCTCGCTTTTTGCCAGGTTCATCGCATCCAGAACCGTAGCGACTTTTTTACGCGCCCAGTGAGAAGCAATTTTATCAACGTAGCTTTTTGAAAGTTTCATATCTGTTTTCAGCATAACATATTGAATCAGAACATTGGCAACACCCGGCTCAAGATTGTACTGCAGCATCACCTGCTCGACAATCTGCATATCCGCTTTGGACGGAACACTTCCGGAAATATCGATCAGCAGCTGGCGCGGCGATACCGTCTCCAAATAATGGACAAGCTTTTCTTCCTGTGTCTTCGGCTCAGGTGCGGAAGCAGATGGAGCGGTTTGGATACGCGGCGTCAGATCCGGAAGACGCCCGCCCGATTCAAATTGATACGTATCCCTCGCTGATTTCCGCAATTCTTCCACATCGATCTCGTCCTGTTCATTAATCGCCGACAAAACGAGATTTTTCATTTCAGACGGCTGAATGCCATACAAAAAGGACAGCTTTTTGATGGTTTCTTTTATAAACGGTGTCAATGCTGATTTAGGTATGAGCGCATCTTTCAGAGACAATTCCAGCGCTGAAAAATCAAAGGATTCGGCTAAAACGGGACCGGTGTTTCCACCATTTCCGGCAAACCGGGTGCCTGGCTGTACGGCGCTGTCCATCTCCGCATCCTGTCCTTCCGTATAATTCGTTGAAAACACATCGGGAAAATCATGTGTCACATCAACAAAATCAGCCGTTTTTACTTCTCTGTCACAAAACATGCGCTTTAACCGTAAAAAATGCGGCCGGCCGATTTTTCGATATAAAAAAACATTTAACAGTCCGTCTGAAAAAAATTGATCCGGCGCGAGCGGCGGCTGGATTTCATATAAAAATTCACGGTTTGAATCGCTTTTTTTCACATAAGTTTTTAACAGACCGATCCCTTCAAGCTTCAATCGGTCTTCGTATATTTGCTGCGGGCTGCATCCAAGTGTATTCATTAAATGATAATGGGGCGCTCCGCCGGAGGACAATTTGCCGTCCTCCACTTCCGCACACATGGTCATGTACAAACTTACCGCCTGTGCACCGATCAGCGGCTGGTACAAAAGGATAATTACTTTTTGCTCCAGACTGTCTATGCAGCCGGACATTGAAACTGTATACGCGTCTGCAGGCTGCATTTCATTCCAGTGCCTATTCATGCTGTTCACTCCCTGACAAGAAGAAAAAAGCCCGGAGCGCGTTTCTCCCGGGGGCTTATTTTTCTTTGTTAATAATTTCTTTTAACTCGTCTAAAAAGACATTAATATCTTTAAATTGCCGGTATACGGAGGCAAAACGTACGTAAGCGACTTCATCAATATCAGCGAGCCTGTCCATGACCATTTCGCCGACTTTCTCCGATTGAACTTCCGAAATGCCTTTTGCCCGTATATCCCGTTCGATGTCCGCGGTCATTTTTTCAAGTGTACCAAGCGGAACCGGGCGTTTTTCACAGGCTTTTATTAATCCGCGCAGCATTTTTTCGCGGTTGAATTCTTCGCGCATTCCTTCTTTTTTTACGACAATAAGCGGCATATGCTCGACACGCTCGAACGTCGTAAACCGATGGCCGCATTTTTCACATTCACGGCGGCGGCGGATGGAATGCCCGTCATCTGAAGGGCGCGAATCGACTACTTTCGTCCCGTTGAAACGGCAGTCAGGGCAAATCATAAAAAATCAACTCCGATTTTCTGTCTTTGCCTTTTATCATACTAAAAAAAAGACGCCATGAAAATAGAAAAGAGGCGTATGAAGATCATACACCTCGTTTTGTTTACATGACGTTTGCAGTTTCTTTAAGTTGTGATCGCACTGGACCCATACCACGCGGCATTTCAATCGTTTCGCGTGTTTCAGCTTCGAGCGCTTCTGCGATATAGTTCGCAGCAATATTAGGATCAAGATCCCCACACGTATATACGTCAATGCTTGCGTATCCATGTTCAGGAAAACTATGAATCGTTAAATGTGACTCGGAGATGATGACGACTCCACTTACTCCCTGAGGAGCAAATTTGTGGAACGCGACTTCGCGGATTTCCGCACCTGATTTAAGAGCGGCGTCGACAAAAATTCTCTCGATTACTTCCATATCGTTTAATTTGTCAAAATTGCAGCCCCATAATTCTGAAATGACGTGACGACCCATTGTTTCCATGATCGTTTCCCCCTTTTACAAAGTAAATTTTTGAATCAATTGTAAAAGTGATCACTGCCACGGGGGAAAGTTAGTCCGAAGAGGTCCTAACCCTTTAAGCAGAATTTATTTCACAAATTTGAGTATAAGACCTGCCGCAACATTTTGCAACAGGTTTCTTTTAAATTTTTATAAAAGAAAAACTCCGGCATTTGCCGGAGCCTGTCACCGCTTACGTTACGCGGAAATTTTCACTTTCTTTTTCATTTCATCCGCAACAAAATGGACAAGATCAACAACGCGGCAAGAGTAGCCCCACTCGTTGTCATACCAGGCAAGCACTTTTACTTTTGTTTCGCCCATGACAATTGTTGTCAATCCATCTACTGTAGAGGAATGAGGGTTTGTGTTAAAATCAACAGACACGAGCGGCTCCATCGTGAAATCTAAAATGCCTTTCAGGTCATTTTCCGCTGCGTCAATAAAAGCAGCGTTCACCTCTTCTGCTGTAACCGGACGCTTGACATCAACAACGAGATCAACAAGGGATACATTTGACGTCGGTACGCGAAGAGCCATGCCATGCAGTTTTCCTTGAAGCTGCGGCAGCACAAGAGATAATGCTTTGGCAGCGCCCGTAGACGTCGGAATGATTGATTGTGCACATGCACGGGCACGGCGCAGATCTTTGTGTGGATTATCAATATTTTTCTGATCATTTGTATATGCATGAACGGTTGTCATTAAGCCGTTTTCAATGCCGAAGTTGTCATCGAGTACTTTGGCGACAGGCGCGAGACAGTTTGTTGTACATGACGCATTCGAAATGACATCATGCTGTTCGATATCAAGCGCTTCTTCATTCACTCCCATGACGATCGTCACATCTTCATTTTTACCCGGCGCTGTTAACACAACTTTTTTCGCCCCTGCTTCTAAATGAAGGGCCGCTTTTTCACGCGCATTAAATTTACCTGTTGCTTCAATGACAATATCAATGCCGAGTTCACCCCACGGCAGTTCGAGCGGATCGCGGCTTGAAAGCAGCTGAACACGTTTCCCGTTAACGATGAGTGCGCCTTCCTCCGATTGTACGTCTCCCTCAAACTTCCCATGATTCGTATCGTACTTGAGCAAATGCGCAAGCGTTTCCGCCGGATAACTGGCGTTCACCGCTACAATATCAAGTTCATTGTCTAGAATTGCTTTTCGGAATACCATGCGGCCAATACGGCCAAATCCGTTAATCGCTACTTTCGCCTTTGTCATAAATGGGGGCCTCCTATACTTTAATGTTATACTTTTATTTAATTAATCTACAATTAGTATAACATATTTAATGCAGAATGGAATAACTAATTGCCCCATTTTAAAAAGTCTTGCAATTCTGATAAATCGGGACAAAAAAAGACCCGATTAAGACTCGAGTCTTAATCGGGTGATCCATTCATTTACTTGCCGCTCTGTTTCGGCGAGTGTACTGCTGTTATCAATCACGTCATCAGCAAGCTCTTTTTTTTCATCTATTGGCCATTGTGACTGAATTCTGGCCTTCGCTTCCTGCTCTGTAAAACCGTTTCGCGCCATTAAGCGATGTAACTGCGTTTTAGGATCAACATAAATAAGAAGCGTTTTGTCCACCATCCAGGTGAGATTGCTTTCAAACAAAAGAGGACTGTCAAACAGGATCGTTTTTTTTCCTGCCGCAATCGCTTCTTCTTTTTGATCCATCATCCATTTTCGAACAGCCGGATGAACGATTTCATTTAACTGTTTCCGCTTTTCTTCATCATGGAACACAATGGCCCCCAATTTCGCACGGTCAAGCGTCCCTTCTGCCGTCAAAATATCCGGTCCAAATACATTCATAATTTTTTGCAATGCCGGCTGTCCCGGTTCAACCACAACACGAGCAGCTATATCTGCATCAATAATTGTATATCCTTTTTCTTTCAGCATATTGCTCACGGTACTTTTCCCGCTCGCTATGCCGCCGGTCAATCCAATAATCAGTGCCATCGTTATGTTCCCTCCGGCAGCGGCTGACAATGAAGGCAAATGTGCGTACCCCGTCCGCCTGTTTTTGTTTTCACAATTTCCGCTCCGCACTCGACACATGCTTCGCCGGCACGGCCGTATACATTCAGCACTTCTTGAAATGTACCGATTTGTCCCTGACTGTTTACATAGGAGCGAATGGTGCTCCCCCCGCGTTCAATCGCTTCTGCCAGCACATTTTTTGTAAAGCGGTGAATGCGCTCCGCTTCTTCGATTGTAATGGAAGAAGCGATCCGGTGCGGATGAACACGAGCACGGAATAAAACTTCATCCACATAAATATTGCCGAGTCCGGTCACAATGATTTGGTCCAATAACGCTGTTTTCACCTGGCGTGATGTACGCTGCAGCCGTCCATATAAATAGTCTGCTGTAAACGTTTCGTCAAATGGCTCCGGACCGAGGCCGATTAACGGTGCCAGTCCGCTTTCCGTTCCTTTTTTAAATAAATGCATCGTGCCGAACTTACGCACGTCACGATAGCGCAGCTGTGTTCCATCCGTGAATGTGAACACAACGTGCGTATGAGGTGCTTCCGGTTCAGCCTGCTCATTCACACTGAATTTTCCTTCCATACGCAAATGAGAAACGAGCGCGTAATGATCCAAATGGAAAATTAAAAATTTACCACGCCGTGAAATTTCGCGGATCGTTTCACCTGCCAGGGCATCTTGAAACTGAGCCGGCTCTTCAGGGTGTTTAATGATTTTAGGCCAGCGGACATCGGTTTTTGCGACTGTTTTTCCGGCCGCAAGATCCATCAATGTACGCCGGACCGTTTCAACTTCCGGTAATTCCGGCATGTTTTTTCACTCCTTACTTGGCATCGTACCATGTCGGTCCGAATGAATAATCGACTTTGAGCGGAACATCCAGCTCAAACGCGTTTTCCATTACGTCAGGTACAATCCGTTCCATCGCTTCAATTTCTTCTTTTGGCACATCAAAAATCAATTCATCGTGCACCTGCAATAAAAGTTTGGATGTTAATGATTCTTTTTCAAGCCGTTCTGCGACATCAATCATCGCTTTTTTGATAATGTCTGCCGCGCTTCCCTGAATCGGTGTATTCATCGCTGTCCGTTCACCGAATGAGCGGAGATTAAAGTTGCGGCTCGTAATTTCGGGAATGTAGCGGCGTCTATTTAAAAGAGTCGTCACGTATCCTTTTTCTTTCGCTTCACGGACAATATTTTCCATATATTCTTTCACACCAGGATAGGTGTTTAAATAACGATCAATAAAATCAGCTGCGTCTTTTCTTGCAATGCCTAGGTTTTGAGATAAACCATAGTCGCTGATGCCGTATACGATTCCAAAGTTTACTGCTTTTGCCTGACGACGCATATTGGATGTGACACCATCCTGATCGACGTGAAAGACCTCCATGGCCGTAGCTGTATGGATATCCATATCTTGACGGAAGGCTTCAATTAATTTTTCATCCCCGCTAATATGGGCAAGAACGCGCAGCTCAATTTGGGAATAGTCAGCCGCAAACATAACCGAGTCAGGCTTTTCCGGTATAAAGGCCTGCCTGATTTTCCGTCCTTCTTCCAGCCGGATCGGGATATTTTGCAAATTTGGTTCCGTCGAGCTGAGACGCCCAGTTTGCGTAAGCGCCTGGTTAAAACGGGTATGAATTTTGTGCGTAGCCGGATCGGCCACTTTTAAAAGTCCTTCAATATAGGTCGACTGCAGCTTGCCGATTTGACGGTAGTCGAGAATATGCTGGACGATGTCATGAGAAGGAGCCAGCTTTTCAAGTACATCGGCTGACGTTGAATACCCTGTTTTCGTTCTTTTCAATGGAGGCAGCCCGAGCTTTTCAAACAAAATGACGCCAAGCTGTTTCGGTGAATTAATGTTAAATTCCGTACCAGCCAGACTATGAATCGTCTTTTCCATCTCGTCAAGGCGCTTTTTCAATTCAACCCCCATTTCTTCAAGACGGTTCATATCGACGCGTACACCTTGAGATTCCATATCTGCCAAAATAAGCGCGAGCGGCAGTTCCAGTTCATCAAATAATTCATTCTGACTGTTTTCAGACAGCTCTTTACGGCACGTATCGTCTAAGCGGCTAAGCGCTTCCGCCTTCGCACTGACATGCTTTGCATATACGCTTTCTGCGGGAAGTGCCCGTTTGGCGCCTTTTCCATATACCGTTTCGTCGGAGGCAATCCCTGTTTCACCATGCAGCTTAGCAACCGCCGCAAAATCTTCCGGCGATTCAGACGGATTAATTAAATACGAAGCGAGAAACACATCAAACTCAATGCCGGCAAGCTCAATGCCATGTCTGCGCATGGCAATGACCGTTCGTTTCGCATCAAAAACGGTTTTACGGATGGACTCCTGTTCTGCCCACTTTTTAAAAGCTTCGGACGAAAGGGCGGTTTCACCGGTCATAAAATAGGTCCCGTCTTGTCCCGATACGGCAACAGCGGCAACAGGCGACTTATGATAATTGACATCAATCATTTCGACATATAAGGAGTCTGCCTGTTCAAAATGAACCGGTTCCGGCGATGTGAGTATCTCGAAGGAAACATCTGCAGCTTCTTCTTCATCTTCCGTCCGATTCAGTCCGTCAAGAAGCGTTTTAAACTCAAGATCACGGAATAAGTTATATAACTGCTCTTCATTCGCGCCATGATAAATGAGCCGGTCTGTTGTCACATCAAGCGGCACTGTACGAAGAATCGTCGCCAGCTCCTTGCTTAACAGCGCCAGTTCTTTATGTTCATGCAGTTTCTCTTTCAATTTCGCCCCGCTCACATCATCAATCGATTCAAGCAGTGTTTCAACAGATTGAAATTGCTTCAGCAGTTTGACTGCGGTTTTTTCACCAACACCCGGCACGCCTGGAATATTATCGGATGAATCGCCCATAAGTCCCTTCATATCAATAATTTGGAGCGGTGTGAGGCCATATTTTTCCTGAATATGTTCCGGTGTATATTCTTCAATATCAGTAATGCCTTTTCTCGTAATGCACACTGTGGTTTTATCAGTGGCCAGCTGGGTTAAATCTTTATCACCTGAATATACTTTCACAACGAAGCCTTCTTTTTCCGCATCAAGGGAAAGGGTGCCGATGATGTCATCCGCTTCGTACTTTTCAAGCTCATAATAAGGAATCCCGTATGCTTTCAACAGTTCGCGAACGTATGAAAACTGCTCGGATAATTCCGGCGGTGTTTTTTGGCGTGTTCCTTTGTATTCTTTGTACGTTTCATGGCGGAATGTCGTTTTCCCGGCATCAAATGCAACAAGTATGTGTGATGGCTGTTCGTCTTTCACAATTTTATTTAACATCATCGCAAATCCGTACACAGCGTTTGTGTGCACTCCTTTTGAATTGCTCAAAAGCGGAAGTGCAAAAAATGCCCGGTATGCAATGCTGTTTCCGTCAATCAATACTAATTTCTTATCCATGTTGCCTCCTTTGCACTTCATGTCAGTGCGCATAAAAAAGCCGTTATTTTCTTTCCTATTCTACCATGCGCAGAACAAAAAAAGAAAACAACGGCTTATTTCGTCAGCCCCGGTTAAAAAAAGCGGCGACGGCCTTACAGAAGGCCCTCGCCAAACAAAAGCGGGATAAAGGGGGTTGATACGTATACTATAACAGTTGAATATAAACAACGTGTAAACGTTTCATTAATTTTTTGTAAAATCGTTGGAAAGATCTTTTCGGAAAGAAACGGTAAAAGCGGTTCCTCTGTTCACTTCGCTTTCCACGCTGATTTTCCCATGGTGCGCTTCCATGATATGCTTCACAATCGCTAGACCAAGTCCGGTACCCCCTGATTCACGGCTCCGTGCTTTGTCGACACGGTAAAAACGTTCAAAAATGCGAGGCAATTCCGATTTGTCGATGCCAATTCCTGTATCAGAAACAGTTACATTCACGGTTTCCCCTTCGTCGCAGCCTTCAATTGTAATGCTTCCTCCTTGAGGTGTATATAAAATAGCATTCGTTATTAAATTTAAAAACACTTGCTTTAGCCTGTATTCATCACCCGGAATATGTAATTCCTTTTTTAATTCCACCCGCAAATCAATTTGCTTAGCTTCGAGTCTGTTTTCAAGCGTGACGATGACTTCTTTAAGGAGTTTATTGAGCAATACAGGCTGAATATTTAATACGAGTCCTTTTTGCTCAATTTTTGACAAATCCAATAAATCGGCGACGAGCGTTTCCATGCGCCCGCTTTCTTTCCATATGATATCAAGGAACATCTTAGCCGCTTCAGGATCATTTAATGCACCGTCAAGCAGCGTTTCCGAAAAACCTTTAATAGACGTTATCGGTGTTTTTAACTCGTGTGACACGTTGGCGACAAAGTCTTTTCTCATCTGTTCAAGATGCTTCAATTCAGTAATATCGTGGAAAACAACTAAAATGCCTTTCCACTCATCATTCGTCCCGATGATCGGTGCGCCGGATACTTCAAATACTTTCTGCTCCAGCTGAAGCGGCAGGGTCATCTGACGGCGGACATTTTTTTCAGTCATAAACACATTTTCCACAATGTTAATCACTTCATCCTGCGTAATGGCTTCATGATACCGTTTTTTTATAATTCGTCCACTGCCGAACATTTTTTTAAAGGATCGGTTTGCCATAATAATATAGCCGCGGTCATCAATTAAAAGAAGTCCGCTTTCAATATTTTCAATTAATGTCGTCAGCCGGTTTTGATGCACTTCCTGCGCCTGCATCATTTCCTGTAGATTGCGGGCAAGAATATTAATAGATGTATTCAGCATCCCAACCTCATCCGGCGGCGTTTCATACGTACGCGCCCGGTAATTCCCTTTTGCCAGCTCGATGGCGACAGCGGTTGCGGACTCAATCGGCTTCACGTAGCGGCTCGTAATTTTTGTTCCAATTAAGACAATCAAAATAAGCGACAAGCCAAGGGAAGTCAATAAGGTAATCCAAATTTGCCCGTAAATATCGTCAAGCGCATCAACCCTCATGCTCATAACAATATAGCCTTCTTTGTCACCATCCGGATTGACAATGTCTTCCCAATGGTATTGCACATCCATTTTACGACGCAGTGCACTTTTATAGCTTTCGGGATTTACGGTGCTTGAAATGCGCTGAACGACATCACGATGAACCATTGTATACTGTTCATTACTGCCTCCGCTGTCGTATAATATGTTCCCTTTCTCATCTGCAATCGTTAAGCGATTATCCATTTTGCCGCTCCACTCATTCAGTATCGTGGGGTTCAGAAAAGCCACACCGCCTGCATTTCCGATCGAATCCGCAAGAAGCTCCGTTTCTTTTTCCAGCCGTTCATTGACTGTGGCCAAATAGTATGTTTTAAATAATTGGCCCAGCCACACGCCAAGTGCTACCAATACGATACCAATGAGCGTAACAAGTGATAAAATGAGCCTTGTACGGAAATTAATCATGCTTCTTTCGGTTCTTCCAGCTTATATCCAAGACCGCGGATCGTTTTAATATACTGCGGTTTTTTCGTATTTTCTTCAATTTTTTCACGCAAATGGCTAATGTGAACATCCACAATGCGTGTATCCCCAACGAAATCGTATTTCCACACAGCGCTTAGCAGCTGATCGCGCGTCAACACGCGTGTTTTATTTTCAGCCAGGAACAAAAGTAATTCAAACTCTTTCGGGGTTAATTCTAATAAATGATCCTTGTAAAATGCTTCATATTTTTCAGGGAATAATAGTAAGTCGGCTACTTGAATCGATTGGTCCGTTTCACTTTTCTCTTCAATCGGCTCCGTCGGTGATTGCTGAACTCGCCGTAAGATCGCTTTCACGCGGGCGGTCAATTCTCTCGGACTAAATGGCTTCGTCATATAATCATCTGCACCGAGTTCCAGCCCAAGCACTTTATCAAACTCTTCATCTTTCGCCGTCAACATTAAAATCGGTGTTGTCACACGGCGCTGCCGTAAATCTTTACATACTTCCATTCCATCAAATTTCGGAAGCATCCAATCAAGAATAATCAAATCCGGAGACACTTCTTCCGCACGGCGGAGCGCTTCTTCTCCATTACATGCCGTTTCCACAGCAAAGCCGGATTGTTCCAAATTATATTTAATTAACGTAACGATAGACGACTCATCATCTACGACTAATATTTTTTTCATTGCGCCCTCCCGTATTTAAATGTCCAATTTTCATTATAACGAATTTATGCCGCTTGAGAAAGGGCCGTTCTGCGTACCAAAACATAAAAAAGAACCCGCCGTTAGCTGGCGGGTCCCCTGTTTTCTATGATTATGCAAGAACAGACATAACGTTTCGTACTGCATCAGCAGATTTATCAAGGCTTGCTTTTTCGTCTGCCGTTAATTCAAGCTCGATAACTTTTTCAATACCGCCTGCACCTAGAATCGTCGGTACACCGAGATACAACTCGTTGTAGCCATACTCGCCTTCAAGGTATGCGATAGCCGGTAAAATGCGGCGTTGATCTTTTAGGATTGCTTCTGTCATCTCAACAAGTGACGCAGCAGGAGCATAGTAAGCAGATCCGTTGCCAAGAAGCTGAACAATTTCGCCGCCGCCTTTACGCGTACGCTCAACAATCGCATCAAGGCGATCTTTCGGAATCAATGTTTCAAGCGGAATGCCGCCAGCATAAGAGTAACGCACAAGCGGTACCATGTCGTCGCCGTGGCCGCCAAGAACGAATCCGGTAACATCTTTTACGGATACTTGAAGTTCCTGTGCAACAAATGTGCGGAAACGTGCTGTATCAAGAACACCTGATTGGCCGATTACACGGTTTTTCGGGAATCCTGATTCTTTCAAAACTGTGTACGTCATCGCATCAACCGGATTAGTCAATACAATAATTATGCAGTCTGGTGAATATTTCACAATTTCCGCTGTAACCGCCTTCATTACTTTTTGGTTCGTTTGTACAAGATCATCACGGCTCATGCCTGGCTTGCGGGCAATACCTGCTGTAATAACAACAATATCAGAACCGGCTGTCTCCGCGTAATCCGAAGTACCTGTAATGTTGGCATCAAACCCTTGAACCGGGCTTGCTTCAAGCATATCCAATGCTTTTCCTTTTGTAGGGCCGTCCGCTTGCGGAATGTCGACAAGAACAACGTCAGCAAGTTCTTTTTGAGCTAGAAGGAACGCTGTTGTTGCACCTGTAAAACCGCCGCCGATTACAGAAACTTTTTTACGTTTAAATGGTGCCATAATCAAAATCCTCCTTAATGAAGTGTTCAATTTATGTATATAGGCTCCCCCGAATGAGGGAGCCTTTATTCGAATTAAAGGTTTTTGATCAATTCATCGGCGAATTCAGAGCATTTTACTTCTGTTGCGCCATCCATTAGGCGTGCAAAGTCGTAAGTAACTACTTTAGAAGAAATCGTTTTTTCAACAGATTTTGTAATCATATTTGCCGCTTCGTTCCAGCCAAGATGTTCAAGAAGAAGAACGCCTGACAAAAGAACAGAAGATGGGTTTACTTTATCAAGACCAGCGTATTTAGGAGCTGTACCATGAGTTGCTTCAAAAATAGCATGTCCTGTTTCATAATTAATATTTGCACCTGGTGCGATACCGATTCCGCCTACTTGCGCTGCAAGAGCATCAGAAATATAGTCACCGTTCAAGTTCATTGTTGCAACCACATCGAACTCTTTCGGACGAGTCAAAATTTGCTGTAAGAAGATATCTGCAATTGAATCTTTAACAATCAGTTTACCAGCCGCTTCAGCGTCAGACTGTGCTTTGTTCGCAGCGTCTGTACCTTCTGCTTCTTTAATCTTATCGTATTGCGCCCATGTGAAGACTTTTTCGCCGAACTCTCTTTCAGCAAGATCGTAGCCCCAGTTTTTAAACGCGCCTTCTGTAAATTTCATGATGTTGCCTTTGTGAACAAGTGTAAGGGATTTGCGGCCTTCTTTCAGTGCATAGTTAATCGCTGCACGAACAAGACGCTCCGTACCTTCTTTTGATACAGGCTTAATACCGATACCAGAAGTTTCAGGGAAACGAATTTTGTTTACCCCCATTTCATTTTTAAGGAATTCGATGACTTTGTTCACTTCTTCAGTGCCTTCCGCATACTCGATACCGGCATAAATATCCTCCGTATTTTCACGGAAAATAACCATATCTGTATCTTCAGGACGCTTAACAGGTGATGGTACGCCGTCAAAATAACGAACCGGACGAAGGCATGTAAAAAGATCCAATTCCTGACGAAGTGCCACGTTCAATGAACGGATTCCGCCGCCAACTGGAGTTGTAAGTGGACCTTTAATTGCGATTAAATACTCATCAATTTGCTCAAGTGTTTCTTTCGGAAGCCACTCGCCTGTTTGGTTGAATGCTTTTTCGCCGGCAAGAACTTCTTTCCAGACGATTTTCTTTTCTCCATTGTATGCTTTCTCAACCGCTGCATCTAGGACACGTGATGCTGCAGCCCAGATGTCCGGACCGATTCCATCGCCTTCAATAAAAGGAACGACTGGATTATTCGGTACGTTCAGTACACCATTTTGCATTGAAATTTTTTCGCCTTGACTCATCTTGCTATTCCCTCCAATTCCATGATCAAAGGTTAGAGGCCAGCGCCATCTAACCTTTGTTTGCCACATTTATACTACACTAGTTTTCAGCTTATTTGCAAATGCTTTCCTGCATTAACCGCGTTCGCTGATCGGCACGTATTTCTGCATATCCGGCCCTGTATATTCAGCGCGCGGACGGATCAGTCTGTTGTTGGCATACTGCTCTAAAATATGCGCAATCCAGCCCGATGCACGGCTTACCGCAAAGATCGGCGTAAACAAATCGTGCTCAATGCCGAGACTATGGTAAACAGATGCCGAATAAAAATCAACGTTTGGCGGAAGATTTTTGCTTCCTGTCACAAGCGCTTCAATTTCAACTGACATATTATACAGTTCTGGCTCGCCAGTCTGCTCTGTCAAACGTTTTGACATTTCACGAAGATGTTTCGCACGTGGATCACCTTGGCGGTAAACACGGTGTCCGAATCCCATAATTTTTTCTTTATTGTTCAATTTTTCAAGGATATATGGTTCTACGTTATCAGCAGATCCGATTTCTGTAAGCATTTTCATCACTTGTTCGTTTGCGCCGCCGTGAAGAGGGCCTTTCAACGCGCCAAGAGCTGCAGTAATGCCAGAATAAATATCAGATAGAGTAGCCACACAAACACGTGCTGTGAAAGTGGAAGCATTGAGTTCATGATCCGCATGAAGAACGAGCGCTTTATCAAACGCTTCGATTTCAACTGCTGTCGGCTCCTTGCCTGACAACATGTATAAAAAGTTTGCGGCAATGCTGTATTCTTTTTTCGGCGCAACTGGTTCCTGTCCTTTGCGAATACGCGCAAAAGCGGTTACAAGCGCTGGAATTTTTGCCTGAAGACGAATCGCTTTCCGGTAATTTGCTTCATCCGTCATTACATCTGCTTCTTCATCGTAAAGACCAAGAAGTGAGATTGATGTACGAAGAGCAGCCATTGGATGAACTTTGTCGATAGGATACATTTTGAAATGGTCAATAATTTCTTGAGGAATGTCATAGTTTTCCGCGAGCTGCTGTTTCAGCTCATCAAGCTGTGCCTGTGTCGGAAGGCTGCGATGCCAGAGTAAGTAGATAACTTCTTCAAAGCTCGCATTTTCGGCTAAATCATCAATATCATAGCCTGCGTATGTAAGTGTGTCATCAATAATGGAGCTGACAGATGACGTTGTGGCAACTACTCCTTCGAGTCCGCGTGCAGTTGTCATAGAATCTCTCTCCTTCGCTTTTAATTTCCCCGTTACCCGCTTTTTTATTTAAGTATGTACGTGGCCGAGCAACTGCTCAGTACCATTTTAAAAAATAAAAAAGCTTTGTTCCAAGCATATGTACACTTTTTTGAACAAAAGAAAACATGCAATGTTCAAAATGGTGTGCGCTTACATTGCCTATTATAAACAATGAGCGCATGTTTGTGAATCAAAACATGTCAAAAAGTTCGAAATTTATTTATGAATCATTAAAATTTCGAACATGACATGTATTTGATTTATGGTATTATATAAAGTTTCAGTTTAAAAATTTGAGCTTTTATTGTAACGTTCGGCCGTTTTATAAGCATCGTAAATGCCCCAGATCCAGACAATCGGATACGTAATGAATCCGATAAGCACAAACATTAATGCCGCATTCACCATTTGCACAACAATTAAAATGAGGCCTTTCATAATCTGTCCGTTATAAATTTGTCCGACACCTGTCCAGAAAAAACTGAGTACAGCGGCAAGACCCGCATTTTTCATTTTTACCATTTCCCCCTTCGATGTTTTATTCCATACACTATACGACAGAAAGAATGAAAAAGTTTCACTCTTTCACAAAAATTCACTGGAACGACTGGAATACTTTCATAGCGTAGTACGCTATTCCTGCACCGATCAGCGGTCCGACTGCGACACCATTGAAAAGAGCCACAGCCAGAATGGTCCCGAAAACGAGAGCGGTTGTAATATGTGGATCTTCAGCCAGCAGCACGATGCCATTTTTCGCAATAAGTGCGACAAGAATACCTGCTGTAAGCGCGATCCACGCATAAGGCGACTTTAATGCGGCGCCGAGATCTTTAAAACCGATCGCACCGGTCGCAATTGGCACGAGCACGGCAATGGTAATAACGGTTACACCCCAATGAACGCCGTTTTTTTGCATCATCTCAAACCATTTTGCTTCTAAACCGGCCGCTTTTAATACGATCAGCAATGCAGATGCAATGAGAAGCGATTGATTTTTAGCGATTAAGCTGATCACAAGGAGTAAAAATAAAAATAAATACGCGTGCATATCACCCCTCCTAAAAAAAGACGCATGGCTGTCCTCTTTTCCACATACGTGTAATGTAGAAATGGAGGAAGCGCCATGCGGTTATGGAATATGCTGATCATCCTTACTGTTCTAGCATTTCTCTTTTATTTGTTTTTACCCGTATTCAAGCCATTTATAATCGGGGCATTTTTTGCCATCACTGTTCAAAAACCAGCCCGCTTTATTCAAAAAAAATCGTGCCTTTCAGAGAATATGTCCATTTTTTCAGCGCTCGTATTGGCGGCATTTTTGTTTATAGCAGCGGCATTGGTCTTTGGTTTTACGGCCGCAAGAGCAGCATCTCATATCGCCTATGTGATCCCCGGCTATACCCAAATCATCCTTTCAAATATAGAACAGATCATTCATACCGTTTCGGATGCATTAAGTGAGCAGCAAAAGGAATCTGTTGTTGGTTTTATTGAAGCAATGAGTCATTCAGCTGTTAACATGGCCGGCCAATATGCAGAAATAGGACTCCGTTCAAGTACGAACCTTATTCTTGGCATTCCGGGCGCTGCATCTGAAATCATCGTGGTGCTGCTTTCCGCTTTTTTTATCGCCCGGGACGGGAACCGTATGATCCGTCTCATTCCCGCGCTCTATCAAGAACGGCTGTTGCTGGCCATCACTTATTTCATATCGGCGGTTCAATCATTTATGACGGCGCAAATCATATTGTTTACAATCACCTTTGCTTGTGCATCTCTCGGATTTTTTCTTCTGCGTTATCCACATGCGGCTGAAGTAGCTTTTTTAGCTGCTGCTGCAGATTTAATTCCGCTTCTCGGATCAGGCTTATTATTTATTCCATGGATGGCCGTTTCTCTGCTCACCGGTCAGTACATGGCCGCCATTTTGCTCTGTATCCTATATGCGGCACTTGTTCTTATGCGGCAGCTGCTGGAGCCAAAACTCGTATCAGGTGCTGTTGGTCTTCACCCGCTCGCCATTTTATTCACAGCTTTTGCCGGATTAACTTTTTGGGGGGCGGCCGGTATGATTACAGGGCCTTTTCTCCTTTTAGCCTGTCAATCCATTTATCGTTCCGGGTTGCTGCGGCTGTTGTTTATAAAACGTTAGCGTGTCCGTTATAAATAATACCCCGTGCTGCATCAACCGTAATTTCCTGACCGTCCCGAAGCTTTGTAATGGCTCCTTCCACATCAACGATTACCGGAATACCAAGACTGATTCCAACCACCGCTGCATGGCTTGTCAATCCGCCTTCTTCTGTAATGATGGCCGCACATTTTTCAATAGCCGGCATCATATCGCGGTCTGTTCCATACGTAACAAGAACATCGCCCGGTTTCACTTTTTGCAATGCTTCTTCCGCTGTTTTCGCGGTTACAACCTTTCCATATGCGGAATGGCGTCCGATCCCTTGTGCTTTTACTAAAATATCGCCGACAACATGAATTTTCATTAAATTCGTCGTGCCCGATTCACCAACCGGAACGCCTGCTGTAATCACAACTAGATCGCCATGGTGGATTAATTCTTCATCAAGGCAGCGAATAATGGCGTTATCAAGCATTTCATCGGTTGAAGATACACGAAGTCCGATCACCGGAAAAACACCCCAGACAAGCGATAAACTCCTCGACACACGCTCGCTGTCTGTCACAGCAAAAATGGACGCTTTTGAACGATAGCGTGAAATCATTCGTGCGGTATGGCCGCTTGATGTCGGGGCAATAATGGCGTGTACTTCAAGTGCTTCAGCCGTTTTGGCAACAGACTGACCGATCGCATCCGTCATGGTCATTCGGCCTGTGTTATTACGGCGGCGCGGTGGAATGTCTCTCATTTGCAGCTCAGCTTCCGCGCGGACCGCAATGTTATGCATCGTCCGTACTGCTTCAAGCGGATAAGAACCTGCCGCTGTTTCTCCGGAAAGCATAATGGCGTCTGTACCATCGAAAATGGCATTCGCAACGTCACTCGCTTCTGCACGCGTCGGACGCGGATTGCGCTGCATGGAGTCAAGCATTTGTGTTGCCGTTATAACCGGCTTCCCAAGAAAATTACATTTTTTAATCAGCTTCTTTTGAACGATCGGTACTTCTTCAGCAGGGATTTCAACACCAAGATCGCCGCGCGCCACCATTAAACCGTCTGAAACTTCCAGAATATCGTCAATATTATCGACGCCTTCCTGGTTTTCAATTTTTGGAATGATTTGAATGTGTGTGGCATTATGCTTTTCTAAAAGCTCACGAATTTCAAGAACATCTGATGTACGGCGCACAAATGAAGCCGCAATAAAATCCACGTCCTGTTCAATGCCGAAACGGATATCCGCCGCATCTTTCTCGGTAATACCCGGCAATTTCACTGACACACCCGGGACATTTACCCCTTTTTTATTTTTCAACGTTCCGCTGTTTAATACGCGTACCGCAATTTCCCCTTTTTCATGATCGGTACCTGTTACTAAAAGAGCAATCAGTCCGTCATCAAGCAAAATGCTTGAACCCGGCTCGACATCATCAATAAGACCTGGATACGTAATGGAGAATTTCTCAGGTGTACCCAATACTTCCGTCATAGAAATAATAGTGTCTGTACCACTGATCAGTTCGATCGAGCCGTTTTCCATGTCATGCGTACGAATTTCCGGTCCTTTTGTATCAAGTAAAATCGCAACTGTTTTGCCTGTGTTTTTTGCCGCTTGGCGAATGTTTTGAATACGGGCTCCATGCTCTTCATGGCTGCCGTGTGAGAAATTAAGACGGGCTACGTTCATGCCTGCTTCCATTAGTGATTGCAATGTTTCAATATTTTCACTTGCCGGTCCGATCGTACAGACAATTTTCGTTTTTTGCATCGATAGTTCCTCCTGTTTTCTCGTTAAATCGAAAGTTCCTGTGATAGTTCATACATGCGCTGATCAATTTTATGCGGTTTCGCCAATGCCTCAATGATATCATAGTCTACAATTTGATTTTTTTCGATTCCAACAGCCCGGCCGCCTTTATGTTCCATAAGAAGCTCCACCGCGTAAGCCCCCAGACGGCTGGCAAGTACACGATCTGACGCTGTCGGTGAACCACCGCGCTGCATATGGCCCAGTACGGATACACGCGTATCAAAATTGGTTAATTCTTCAATAATTGCACCAAATTTAGCACCCGTCATAACACCTTCCGCTACTATAATAATACTATGCTTTTTGCCGCGCTCTTGTCCGCGTTTCAGTTTCTCGGCAATTTTTGCCATATCATAAGGGGCTTCCGGAATTAAAATCGTTTCCGCACCGCCGGCGAGACCTGACCAGAGAGCAAGATCACCTGCGTGGCGCCCCATAACTTCAACGATAAACGTGCGTTCATGTGAACTCGCTGTATCACGAATTTTATCAATGGCGTCAATCACGGTATTCAGTGCCGTATCAAACCCGATTGTAAATTCTGTTCCCGGAATATCGTTATCAATCGTACCTGGCACGCCTACACATGGGAAACCGTGTTCAGTCAAGGCTTTTGCGCCCATATATGATCCGTCTCCGCCAATGACAACCAGACCTTCTATGCCAAATTTCTTAAGCTGTTCAATTCCTTTTTTTTGTCCCTCAAGTGTTTTAAATTCAAGGCAGCGGGCCGAACGAAGAATGGTTCCGCCGCGATGAATGATATCTCCTACAGAACCACGCTCAAGCTTTTCAATATGGCCGTTTATTAAGCCATGATAGCCTTGATATATACCAAATACCTCAATATCATGATAAATTGCTTTACGAACGACCGCCCGCACCGCAGCGTTCATTCCCGGCGCATCGCCGCCACTCGTTAATACACCAATTCGTTTCATTGTTCCTTTCACCTCTAGCTCATTATTGGCCGTCTTACACTCTCATATGCCTATCTTCTTTTAAGATAACAGAACGTTTTCTTCTTCACAATCTTTAGTCAAAAAGTAAGCGCTAACACTCAAAAAAAGTCATAGCCCGGGACATTTCACGCCCGAAAAAAAACCGACCCGAAAAGGTTATCCTTTTGGGCCGGCCGTTTCATCAGCATATCCACCGATCTTCTTGTATTTTTCGTATCGCTGCTCGATCAGCTCGTCCGGATGAATGGTCTGCAATGACGCAATGACCGTCTTTAACACTTCATCAATCAATGCGGCCTGGTGTTTCGCATCGCGGTGTGCACCTCCGCGCACCTCTGGAATGATCTCATCCACAATGCCAAGTGCCCGCAAGTCCGGTGCCGTAATTTTCATTGTCTCAGCTGCCCTTTTTGCAAGACTTGCATCTTTCCATAGAAGAGCCGCTGCGCCTTCCGGAGAAATAACAGAATACGTAGAGTTTTCAAGCATAAATAAACGGTCTCCGACTCCAAGTGCAAGAGCCCCTCCGCTTCCGCCTTCACCAATGACAATACAGACAATCGGGACTTGAAGTCCTGCCATTTCAAAAATATTGCGGGCGATGGCTTCGCTCTGCCCCCGTTCTTCCGCCGCTTTGCCCGGATATGCGCCTTTCGTGTCAATTAAGCAAATGATCGGACGGTTAAATTTTTCAGCCTGCTTCATTAGACGCAGTGCTTTTCGGTATCCTTCCGGGTGCGGCATGCCAAAGGTGCGCTGAATATTTTCTTTCGTATCGCGCCCGCGCTGATGACCGATCACCGTCACTGGCGTCCCATGATATTTAGCTATACCGGCCACAATCGCTGCATCATCACCATATGTCCGGTCTCCATGCAATTCAAAAAAGTCTTCAAACAAGTGTGGAATGTAATCAAGTGTGGTCGGCCGATTAGGATGGCGGGCCATTTGAACGCGGTCCCACGGCGTCATACTATTATATATATCATCTTCCAGCTTTTTCAACCGAAGCTCAAGCTTGGCGATTTCATCAGACAAATCAACATCGGTTGTTGTTGTAAAGCTCTTCAGTTCCGCAATTTTTTCCTGCAGGTCGCGGACCGGTTTTTCAAATTCAAGTCCTGTCATTTTTTATCACCGCCCGTTTGATGAATATCAAGTAAAAACGAAAGCTTGTCTCTCATATCACTGCGGTGAATCACGGCATCAAGCTGTCCGCATTTCAATAAAAATTCAGCTGTCTGGAAGTCATCCGGCAGCTTTTCACGTATCGTCTGTTCAATAATACGGCGTCCGGCAAATCCAATTAAAGCACCCGGTTCCGCAAAATTGTAGTCTCCGAGCGACGCAAAACTCGCAGAAACACCGCCCGTTGTCGGGTGCGTCATGACAGAAATAATAAGCCCTCCTCTGTCACTCAGCCGTTTCAATGCCGCACCAGTTTTCGCCATTTGCATAAGAGACAAAACGCCTTCCTGCATGCGCGCGCCTCCTGAAGCTGTGAAAATGATAAATGGAATATGAAGACGAATCGCTTCTTCAACGGCACGGGCAATTTTTTCCCCAACGATAGACCCCATGCTGCCCATCCGGAAAGAGGCATCCATAATCGCAAACACGGACTCCCGTCCATCAATGGAGCCGACACCGGTCACGATGGCTTCATTCATCCCTGTTTTTTTACGGTCAGCAGCCACTTTTTCCTCATAATCCGGAAAATGAAGCGGATTTCCTGTTGAAAGATCCGCATCCAGTTCACGAAAAGATCCTTCATCGAGGAGGGATTCAAGCCGCTCATAGGCGGTCATTTGATAATGGTAACCGCAGCCCAGGCAGACGTGAAGATTTTTCTTCAGTTCTTTCGTATACATAATTTTTTTGCATTTCGGGCATTTTTGCATAATACCTTCAGGGACATCCTGTTTTGCTGCCTCTGATGGAATTGTCGCATACTTTTTCTTTTTCGGTTTTTGTTTTGAAAACATATCTTTTATTGCCACTGTTCCACCCCTTTAAGAATCCTTATGAGGGATTGTTTTTCATGAATCCCATCAACAGCTCATTTAGGCGTTCACGGTCCTGTTCTCGACTAGTGCCGGCATAGTCAGAAATAATCAGCCAGATTTTTTTCAGCAGGCTGTTGCCTGCAGCGTCCATCAATTCATGAAAATCCGCCTGCAGACTGATGGCGTTATTTTTAAAGTCCGGGCGCTTGGCCAGTATAGCAAGGCAGCCCATTTCTAAAATGGCTTTCATATCCTGAACGTGTTCTTTTTTTTGATCATCGTTAAAAATAAAGGTACTGATGAGCGGCACGAGCTGATGATCTTGGAAATCACGGAGAAAAGTCCCTTCCCCCCGTCTCGTTTCAATCAAACCGAGAAGCTCGAGCGCCCGCAATGCTTCGCGAACAGAAGAGCGGCCAATCGATAGCCGCTCTGATAGTTCACGCTCTGACGGAAGTTTATCACCCGGTCTGATCCGATCCGCTTTAATCATCTCTTGAATTTGTGAAATAGCTGCCACAAATTTGGATGGCGGACGCTGTGATCCCGTCATTTATTCACCTTTGCCAATTAACGATAATTTTATCGTTTTTTCACGCACTTCTTCTGGATCCACTTTCATGCGGGCCACACCCGTTTCCATCGCCGCTGTCGCTACCGCTGCTGCGACAGCCGGTGCAACGCGGAGGTCAAATGGACCCGGGATGACATAATCCTCATTAATTTCATGTTCTTCAATAAGGCCGGCAATCGCTTCTACAGCTGCCTGTTTCATTTTTTCGTTAATGTGAGTCGCACGTACATCAAGCGCCCCGCGGAAAATCCCCGGGAAAGCCAAAACATTGTTCACCTGGTTCGGGAAATCGGAACGGCCCGTGCCAATGACTTTTGCTCCGGCCATTTTGGCTTCCTCCGGCATGATTTCCGGTGTCGGATTCGCCATAGCAAAAATAATCGGTTCGCTGTTCATCGTTTCGATCATCTCTTTCGTGAGCGCACCGGCAACCGATACACCAATAAAGACGTCCGCTCCTTGAATCACATCTGCCAGACTGCCGGATTTCTTTTCACGGTTTGTGAATTTTGCGACTTCTTCTTTGACGGGGTTCATCCCTTCTGTACGCCCTTCATAAATTGCGCCGCGCGAGTCACACATAATAATATTTTGCACGCCGTACCCTGTCAATAGTTTAATAATCGCAATCCCGGCCGCTCCGGCACCATTTGCAACCACTTTAATATCGGCCATTTTTCGTCCCGTCAATTTCAGCGCATTGATCAGCCCCGCTACCGTCACGATGGCTGTCCCATGCTGATCATCATGAAAGATAGGAATATTCGTTTCTTTTTTCAGACGTTCTTCAATAATAAAGCAGTTTGGTGCTGCAATATCTTCAAGATTGACCCCGCCAAAAGTAGGCTCCAATAATTTTACCGTTTCAATAATTTTTTCAGGATCTGTTGAGTTCAAGCAGATTGGAAATGCATCCACGCCGGCAAAGCTTTTAAACAAGACAGCTTTCCCTTCCATTACCGGCAAAGCAGCTTCGGGACCAATATTGCCTAATCCAAGCACAGCTGTTCCGTCTGAAACAACAGCAACCATATTGCCTTTCATCGTATAATCATACACCGTTTCCGGTTTTTCATAAATTTCTTTACAAGGCTCCGCAACGCCTGGTGAGTATGCAAGACTTAAATCCCGTGCGTTTTTAACGGCTGTTTTGATACCAGTAGACAGTTTCCCCTGGTTTTCTCTGTGCATATGAAGTGCTTCTTCACGATTAGACATGTTCTCATCTCTCCTGTATATTCATTCAAGTGGTCTGACCACAAGATTTACTATAACACTTTAAACGATTACCGCATACTTGTAAAGGGTTTCCTTACTTAAGTACGACATTTTTCGTCCCACATTCTTGTTTCAATGCCTGTATGAGACGATCATCCGGCGTAACAAAATATTTTTTTCCGAGCCGCACCGTCTCTTTCTTTCGTTCATAATGCACAACAACCGATGCAAACCCCGGATAGTCCAAAAGCAAACGATACACGCGTTCAGCGAGGAGGTCGGTTCCTGTTCCTTCCGGCAATTTAATATAAAGCGTCTGCTTTTGTTCAAGCGCCTGTTTCAATCCCTTATCGAGCAGCTGAATCTTTTGAACAACCAGCTGCACCTCGTTATTTCGTTCTTCCGCTGATCCGGTAATAAACACGGCAGCTCCTTTTTCAATGATCGGTGCTGCTTTTCGGTACACATCCGGAAATATGACGGCGTCTCTTTCTCCCGTTTCGTCCATTACGGTCAGGAACACCATTTTTTCGCCTTTTTTTGTTCGAATTTCACGAATCGCACCGATCAGGCCCGCTGTTTGTATAAAGCGGTTTGATTGAAGAGATAACAATGGCACGGCACCGGCCGTCCTTAATGACGGACGCAGTTTCGCAATCGGGTGATCGGATATGTAAACGCCAAGCACGTCTTTTTCTTTTTCGAGCTTTACATCAGCCGGCATCGCTTCTGCTTCTGTGTATTTCGGTTTAAATAATACAGCCGCTCCCTCAAATAAACTGCCTTCTTCCGGTTGTAAAAGAGCCGCATGTTCGAGTGCTGCGTCAATGCTTGCAAGTAAAACAGCCCGGTCCTGCCCAAACTCATCCATCGCTCCCGAAACAATAAGCGATTCAATTACCTGCCGGTTCACCGCATGGAGCGGTACACGGAGGCAAAAATCAAACAAATCCGCATACGGCGCATTTTGTCTTGTCTCAATAATGACTTTCGCCGCAGACTGTCCGATGCCTTTCACCGGAACAAGCCCGAACCGGATGCCTTCTTTAGTCGCTTGAAACGAATACCCGCTTTTGTTCACAGATGGTGCAAGAAACGGAATATTATATTCGGCAGCCTCCGCTCTAAACTGCCGGAATTTATCTTCGTTCCCTGAAGACGACTGCAATAATGCAGCCAGAAAATAAGCCGGATAATGCGCTTTTAGCCAACCAAGCCAATAAGCAATTATGCTGTAGGCAGCCGCATGACTTCGATTGAATCCATAATCCGCAAAGCGGACAATCAAATCATATACATGGGAAGCAATTTTTTCTTCAATGCCTTTATCCAGCGCTCCATTAACGAAATGACGCCGCTCTTCTTCAAGCGTTTCTTTTTTCTTCTTACTGACAGCCCGGCGCAGCAGATCCGCTTCACCTGGTGTAAAGCCGGCCATCTCCACAGCGATTTGAATGATCTGCTCCTGATACACAATAATGCCGTATGTCGTCTTTAAAATTGTTTCTAAAATCGGATGGGAATAACGGACCTTTTCTTCCCCGTGCCGCCGTCTAATATAGATAGGAATTTGGCTCATCGGACCCGGCCGGTATAAAGCGTTGACAGCCACCATGTCTTCAAAACGATCCGGTTTTAACTGCATGAGCACTTTTTTCATACCGTCTGACTCGAACTGAAATATCCCGGCAGTTTTTCCTTTTGCGAGCAGGGCAAATACAGCCGGATCGTCAAGCGGCAGTGAATGCAGACTGATCGATGTTCCTGTCGTTCGTTTAATGGATGATAAAATACGTTCAATAACGGTTAAGTTGCGTAGTCCAAGTAAATCAATTTTTAGCAGTCCAAGCAGTTCCAATGATTCCATCGCATATTGTGTTAAATATACGCCGTTATGACCTTCCATAACCGGCACTCGGTTTGTGAGCGGCTCTTCTGATATGATCATGCCGGCTGCGTGCGTCGATGTATGGCGCGGCAGCCCTTCAAGCTGAATGGCTGTTCGATAAATACGCTCGTTCACAGGTGATTCATTGATCCAATCTGTTAAGTCCGTTTCGGCCAGTTTCGTCCCCGGTACAGAAGGAATGAGCTTTGACAATCGGGATAGTTCAGTTGTATCAAATCCGAAAACCCGTGCCACATCGCGCATGACCGCTTTGGCAGACAGTGTACCAAACGTGACAATCTGAGCTGCGTGCAGCGCTCCGTATTTGCCGGCAATATATTGAATAATTTCTTCCCGCCGGTTATCCGGAAAATCAATATCAATATCCGGCATGGTGATCCGCTCCGGATTTAAGAACCGTTCAAATAAAAGCCCGAATTCAATCGGGTCAACGGTTGTAATCCCGAGCGCATAAGCGACAAGTGAACCGGCTGCTGATCCACGTCCCGGTCCGGTTAAAATGCCTTGTTTTTTTGCGTGCGCCATAAAATCATGCACAATTAAAAAATAATCACTGAACTTCATCCGGCTGATGACGGACAATTCATAGGTTAGCCGATCCATATAACGCTGACTTTTTTGTCCGAGACCTTGAAGGCATAATTTCTTTAATAAAGAATCCGCTGTTTCCCCTTCCGGCACCGGAAAAGATGGAATGAGCCGCCCGCCGAATGATAAGTCTAAATGACATAGTTGAGCGATTTTTTCCGTATTTTTCACCGCTTCTGGAACATCTGCGAATCTCTTTTTTATTTCCTCCTGCGTTTCAAATGAATGTATCGGAGTGGTCATTTCATCCTCTCTATCGATCAGTCTATTTTCACGAATGGCCTGCAGGCAGCGTGATGCAAACGCACCGGCCTTGTCCGCATATTGAACATGGCTGATCGCAACAAGAGGAATGTTCGCCGCTGCAGCGATCGTTCTCAGCGCCTGCTCCGATTCATGACCGCGGATCCCAATGTAAAAATGCTCAAATAGCCCGTTAAAAGAAGCAGCCGCCTGTTCTGTTGTTTCCCCATCCATGCCGGGCAGCACCGCGATCAGCCCTGATGCATATGCTTCAAGCCATTTAAGCGGCAAAGCATCTTTCGCTTTCGTTTGAATAGCACTTGATATTTTCACAAGGTGGGAAAATCCTGTTTCATTTTTGGCGTATAAAAGGAGCGGAAACCCTTGTCCGCTTTCAGAATGGGATTGAACCAATGCTTTTAAACCGATAATCGGTTTAACACCGCGTTCCTTGCAAGCCCGGTAAAACGGAATTGCCGCATGAAGCGTGTTAAAGTCTGTCAATGCAACCGCACTGCATTCGTTCTCCGCCGCTTTTTTGGCGATCAGTTCAGGCGTTAACGTGGATGCACGAAAACTGAATGCTGTTTCCGTTTCCAGATGAATGAACATTTCCTCCGCTCCTTTCTCTTAAAGTGAATGTATGTTCTTTTTCTTGTATAAAAAAAGGAGAAATCCTCTCCTTTTAGTTTTCCATAATCAATGCTTTTAAGTCCGCCAATACACGGCCGGCTTCTTCCCATGAATAAACACTTGCACCGGCAGCAAGCGGATGGCCTCCGCCGCCGTATTTCATCGCCAAACCGTTTATGACAGTTCCTTTCGAACGGAAACGAACGCGGATTTGATCGTCTTCTTCAATGAAAAACACCCATGCCTGAATGCCTTTCACCCCATTTAATATACTGACAAGCTGTGATGTTTCTGCCTGCGTCGCGTTAAAACGGTCAAGCAGTTCTTTTGTCAGTCTGACTTCAGCGACACCGGATTCATCCATTTCAAAGTTTTGCAAAATGTAGCCTTCCATTTTTAAAACATGAGGATCTTTTTCATACATGCTGTTAAACAATTCCTGGCGGTTAAAATCATACTGCATTAATTCGCCGGCATACTTCATGGTTTCGATGGTTGTCGATGAATAAAGGAAACGGCCTGTATCACTGACAATACCCGCATATAGCAAACGGGCTGCTTCATCGCTCATCTTCAGCTGGCCGTCCGACGTTTTGTAAAGATCATAAATCATCTGGCTACACGCTGCAGCGTCTACATCGACCCAGCGCATATCACCATATGGATCTTCGTTTGGATGGTGATCAATTTTAATGACTTCTTTGCCCATTTTATAACGCTGGTCACAGATGCGCGCCTGATTAGCTGTGTCACACACAATGACAAGCGCCTCTTCATACACGCTGTCATCAATTTCGTCGAGACGGCGCATAAAGTCTAGCGTCGGTTCTTCTTCTCCGACTGTATATACGTTTTTTTCAGGAAATGTTGCTTTAATGATTTCCGCAAGTCCTCCCTGCGAGCCGTACGCGTCCGGGTCAGGGCGCACGTGGCGGTGAAGAATGATCGTCTCGTATTCTTTAATTTTGTCAATAATGTGTTGTTTCACTTGATTTCTCCTTCTCTAAACGCTTATTTCGGCTGGAAATCCACCGCCGTTCCCGTTACAATAAACAAGAGTTTACTGAACGGAGGAATTACACTCATGGCTTTTCTTGTCATTGTTATTGTCGTTGCGTTTGCTTTTTATGTTTTTTATCGAGTGCAAAACGTTCGCAGCAGACGGCCGATGGAAAAAAAGTGGCTGTCTGCCAAATCCAGTATGGCACTCGGATTATTTGTCGGCGTGTTCGGCATTAATACGCTGTTTGTCCAGCAAACGACCGTTTCTTACATCGTTGCCGCCGTTTTCATATTATTTGGCTTTGCGAGCATGATTGCCGGCTATAAAATGTACAAGTATTATTTGCCGTTTGCTCAAAAAGAAGCGGACGAACTCGACAATGATCGGTGAAAAGCAGGCTGCATTCAGTCTGCTTTTTTTATCGGTCAATCAACTGGCACATCATCATCACTTTTCCGGCGAGAACCCCTTCATTGTATACTTCCACATCCACTTTTCCGAACTTTCGGCCAATTTCCATCACTTTCGGATAAATGTCCAGTGTTGATTCCATTTGAACAGGCTTCAAAAAGTAAATCGTAATATTCTCCACGACAAGATCACCGCGTTTATGCGCACGCAGCGCCCGATTCGCTGCTTCTGTCACAATGGTTGTAAAAACACCATATGAAATCGTCCCGAGCTGATTGGTCATTTGCGGTGTCACTTCAAATTGATACACGTCTCCCGCTTCCCGGTCTTCAGGGAGCACAAGCTGCTTGGCAATCGTATCATCCAGCGTTTCAGCTGCCTGCGGCTGTCGCTGTGCCATTTGCATCGCTTTTAAGACGTCCTGACGGCTGATAATGCCCTGCAGACGGTTTTGTTCATCCACGACCGGCAGCAGCTCGATGCCTTCCCAAATCATCATATGAGCAGCTGATGCCACACTTGTTTTCATCGTCACGGTAATCGGATTTTTCGTCATGACTTTATCGATAATGACTTCACGGCCGCTTCCCATAATATCTTTCGCCGTCACCATACCAAATACCTTTAAATGCTCATCAACAACCGGAAATCGGCTGTGTGATGTGTCGCGATTTTTATCAAGCCAGTCACCGACACTATCCCCGACTTCTAAAAACACACTGCTTTCAACCGGTGTTAAAATATCACCGACGAGCACAATTTCCTTTTTAATGAGCTGATCATAAATAGCCCGGTTAATCATGGCGGCGACAGTAAATGTGTCATAGCTCGTCGAAATAACCGGCAGCTCGAGGTCATCCGCCAGTTTTTTTAATTCATCGCCCGCTTCAAAACCGCCTGTAATTAACACAGCGGCTCCTGCCTGCAGCGCAAGCTCGTGTGCTTTCACACGGTTTCCGACGATCAGTAAATTTCCCGGTCCTGTATAGCGCATCATCGCTTCCAGCTGCATTGCGCCGATGACAAATTTATTCAGTGTTTTATGTAAACCATTCCGTCCGCCGAGCACCTGACCGTCTACGATGTTAACCACTTCTGCAAAGGTCAGCTTTTCAATATTTTCTTTCTTTTTCTGCTCAATCCGGATGGTGCCGACGCGCTCAATCGCACTGACAAGCCCTTTTGTTTCCGCATCTTTAATGGCCCGATAAGCTGTCCCTTCACTTACTGAAAGTGCTTTTGCGATCTGCCGCACGGAAATTTTTTCACCGATTGGCAATTCCTCTATATATTGAAGAATTTGTTCGTGTTTCGTTATCACCTGTTCCACCCGTCCCTTTCCGCATGTCTCTCTTATTATTATAGAACAAAAGAACAGGAAAAAAAAGAAGCCGCCTCTAATGAGACAGCTTTTCACCGGACCGCATGATGTGGGTCACAAAGGCGTTGCGACATGACGTCGCGTTCTTAGCCTTTGATCCTTATAACTCCACCACGTCGCCAGGATTCATGACTTTCCCGGTTCCTTCTTTTACTTTTGAAACGAAGTCTTTCGGATCCTGTTTAATCGGCGGGAACGTATCATAATGAACAGGGACAACTGTTTTCGCCTGCAAAAAACCAGCCGCCAGTACCGCATCCTCTGGTCCCATTGTGAAATTGTCACCGATTGGCAGAAAGGCGAGATCAATCGGATGCAATTCACCAATTAATTTCATATCAGAGAAAAGACCGGTATCTCCCGCATGATACACTGTTTTTCCTTCATTCATGATCAGCACGCCCGCCGGCATCCCCATATACAAAAATGTGCCGTCTTCCTGCTGAAGACCGGAACCATGAAATGCAGGTGTGAATTTCACCTTTCCAAATTCAAATTCCCGGCTGCCGCCAATATGCATCGGGTGCGCATTAAGTCCTTGATGCTGCAGGTAAATCGCCAGCTCATTCACCGCAATAACAAGCGCACCGCTTCGTTTTGCGATCTCAACTGTATCCCCGACATGGTCGCCATGACCATGCGTCAAAATAATAAAATCCGGATTTTGTTCATCCGCTTTTAAATCCGTCAATTCATTGCCTGTAATAAACGGATCAATCAAGACCGTCTTGCCGTTTGATTCAATTTTAACAACGGAATGCCCGTGAAATGATACTTTCATCTTATAATCTCCTCTCCATTATCCATTCTCACTGCCTTTTCCCTATCATACATTCGATAAAACCAGCCAAACCCCTTTTTATTGCCGGAGAAAATTGGTCTGCAAAAAAAGAAAGCACCCATCAAGAATAATCTATTTCCCCCCTGCGAAATTGCGTGAATATTCAACTTTATTGCTTTCTATTTTTTTATTTTGTTGTACAATAAAGACATAAGGGGGAATGACTTATGTTGAAGTACAAAAACGTATTAGTGGCTGTTGACGGTTCAAAGGAAGCAGAATGGGCATTTAAAAAGTCTGTTCAAATCGCAAAGCGAAACGAAGCCGCCTTAAACCTGGTCCACGTCATCGATACGCGTTCATTCGCTGCAATTGAAGCATATGACCGCTCAATTGCAGAACGTGCAACAAAGTACGGCAATGACCTTCTTGATGAGTACAAAAAGGAAGCGGAAGCGGCCGGCGTGAAGCAAGTAAACTCATTCGTCGAGTACGGCTCTCCAAAAGTTGTGATTCCTAAAGATGTGGCTAAACAAGTAGAAGCGGACCTCATCATCTGTGGGGCAACAGGTCTTAATGCAATGGAACGGTTTCTGATCGGAAGCGTTTCCGAACACATTACCCGCGCCGCAAATTGCGACGTGCTGATCGTTCGCACAGATGAAGCAGCTGAATAACCGCGAAAAACCGCTGCCCCTATGAGGAAAGCGGTTTTTTTGTGCGATGTATCGGTTATGAGCGGAATCAATCGGCATGATGACTGAATAATAACTGGATTCCGCTCCACCCTTTTTCACAAAAAACCCGCCACTCCGTTGGCGGATTTTTGTCTTATTTAAGCAATTCTTTCGCCGCTTGAATCTGGTTTTCGACCTGGTCAAAACCGGTGCCGCCGAGAGACTTCCTTCTCTTGACTGCTTCATACGGGGATAAAACGCCATAAATGTCTTCTTCAATGACATTCGACGCTTCTTTCAACTCGTCCATTGAAAGATCGAGCAGGAAGCATCCTTTCTGAATGCACGTGAATACTAGTTTGCCGGTAATTTCATGCGCTTCACGGAACGGAATGCCCTTTGCAGCAAGGTAATCCGCCAGCTCAGTCGCATTCGAGAAATCATTTTGCACAGCGTCTTTCATGCGGTCTTCATTTACCGTCATTGTATCGACCATGCCGGCGAAAATTTTCAGAGAACCGAGAACCGTATGGACGGTATCAAACATGCCCTCTTTATCCTCCTGCATATCTTTGTTATAGGCAAGAGGCAGTCCTTTTAAAATTGTCAGCAAGCTGAACAGGTTGCCGTATACGCGTCCTGTTTTGCCGCGGATGAGTTCCGCCATGTCCGGATTTTTCTTTTGCGGCATAATGCTGGACCCGGTTGAGAACGTATCGTCCATCTCGACGAAGCGAAACTCCTGGCTCGACCAGAGAATGATCTCTTCCGCAAAGCGGGACAGGTGCATCATAAGAATCGATGAAGCACTTAAAAATTCTAAAATGAAGTCGCGGTCGCTCACAGCATCCATGCTGTTTTGATACACAGCGGAAAAGCCTAAGATCTCAGCGGACCGTTTGCGGTCAATTGGAAACGTCGTGCCGGCGAGTGCCCCTGCGCCGAGCGGGGACACATCGATGCGTTTTAGCGCTTCCTGATACCGTTCTTTATCACGCTGAAGCATCCAGAAGTACGTCATCAAATGATGTCCAAACGAGATCGGCTGCGCACGCTGCAAATGAGTATAGCCAGGCGCAATCGTTTCTTTATGTTTGTCAGCTTTCTCCACTAAAACCGACTGGAACTGGCTGATAAGGCCGATAATTTCTTTGACCTGCTTCTTCAAGTACAAATGCATATCGGTCGCAACCTGATCGTTCCGGCTTCGTCCGGTATGGAGCTTCCCTCCAACCGGGCCGATCGAATCAATCAACGCTTTTTCCAAATTCAAATGGATATCTTCAAGGGAAACCGAAAATTCGATTTCACCGGCTTCGGCTTTCTTCTTTAAAGCCTCCAGTCCCGCCTTGATTTGATTCATTTCTTCTTTTGTTAAAATACCCGTTTCACCGAGCATCGTGACGTGGGCGATGCTGCCTTCGATATCTTCAAAAACGAGCTCCTGGTCAAATGAGATGGACGCGCCGAATTCGTCTACCCATTCTTCCGCTGATTTCTGAAACCGTCCGCCCCACAATTTTTTCGTCATGATTATTTTAACCCTTTCTCTTTATGAACACGGGAGCTGACCACTGTCGGCAGTCCGTACAGGTTAATAAAGCCAATTGCTGAGGCGTGGTCGAATGCATCGTCTTTTGAATACGTTGCCAGTTTCTCGTCGTACAATGAGTAAGGTGATTTTCTGCCTTCTACAATGGCATGACCTTTAAACAGTTTCACGCGGACTGTGCCCGTAACGTATTTTTGTGTTTCTTTCAAGAACGAAACAAGTGCTTCACGAATCGGGTTAAACCATAAGCCATCATAAATAATCTCCGTCAGGCGTTTTTCAATAACCGGTTTAAAATGAGCCAATTCTTTTACAAGTGTAAGGTCTTCCAATTCTTTATGAGCGATAATCAATGTTGTTGCACCAGGCGTTTCGTATACTTCACGAGACTTAATGCCGACGAGGCGGTTTTCGATATGGTCGATACGGCCAACGCCATGCTTGCCCGCCACTTCATTTAAGTGAAGGATCAATTCAGCCAGTTCCATTTCCTGTCCGTTGACTGCTGTTGGAACGCCTTCTACAAAATCAATTTCAATGATTTCCGGCGTGTCCGGCGTATCTTCCAAATGCGCTGTTAAATCATACGCATCAAGCGGCGGCGCAGCCCACGGATCTTCTAATGCACCACACTCGTTTGCGCGCCCCCATAAGTTTTGGTCAATTGAAAACGGACTTTCTTTTCCGATCGGCACCGGAACGTTATGTTGTTTCGCGTATTCAATTTCTTCTTCACGCGACCAAGCCCAGTCACGAACAGGTGCAAGTACTTCCAGGTCTGGATTTAAAGCGCGGATGGCCACTTCGAAACGAACCTGGTCGTTTCCTTTTCCAGTGCATCCGTGTGCAACTGCTGTAGCATTTTCCTGCTCAGCGATTTCAACTAATTTTTTAGAAATTAACGGACGGGAAAGAGCGGAAACAACAGGATATTTATTTTCGTACCATGTATGGCCCTGTAAAGCAATTAATGCAAAATCTTCTGCAAACTCTTTTTTTGCATCGATCATGTAGCTTGAAACAGCACCGACTTGCAGCGCTTTGTTTTTAATAAATTCAAGGTCTTTTCCTTCGCCAACATCAAGGCAAACCGCCACAACGTCATACCCTTTTTCTTTTAGCCACGGAATCGCGACGGATGTATCTAAACCACCTGAATAAGCGAGAACTACTTTCTTACCCATCTATATTGCCTCCTCTATATTACGTTCACTAGTATAAATATTCATCAATTTTTATTTTTATTCTGTTAACATGTATAAAGAATATCACGTTATCCCTTGCCTTTCAAGTGCTTTTCATAAAAAAATACAGTTTTTTGTGTATTTATGTAGAAATCATGTATAAACGCCTATTTTGCCATTTTTGAAGACTTCTATTAAAATAGAAAGAAATCATTTTTGTAGGTGATCCAATGTTTCAGCATGACAATCGGCTTGGCATTTCCATTCCCGTTTTGCCGCGTGAATGGACAGATTATCCGCTTGAAGAACAGGAACAGATTATGCATATATGGGAAACCATCCGCGGGATGATCCCTGATCGGATTCAAGAACTGGAAAAATCGATAAACGAAAAGCAAACTGCTTTAAATAATGAAGAAAACTTCATCGTTTCATGCCGCTTAAATACCGAAATCAGTGAACTTGCTTCGGTTATTAATGATTTATGGCTCTGGTTTCGCACCGTACCGGATGTAAATTCATCAGATTCGCCGCAAAAAAGACATTCATAAATAGCTGAAAGAACCGGGATCATTCTCCGGTTCTTTCTTTTTTTTCATTCAAATAACGGAATTGATAGTAACTTTCCGCGAACTCTGTCACTTTTTTCGTCAGCCTGTAATTGGCGCCGGCGCCGATTGCGACTGATAAAAGCGGAATGCCGGATATTTTTTTGTTTCGAAGCGCCATCACCGCAGCGATTTTTACACATTGACGGATCGGCTCTTCCAGCCACGATTCATCCGCCATCCGTTCAGTCCCTTCATAAAAATAAAAGGGGGCTTTCCCATCTTCCACATCGGAAATAAGCTGTGCCCAGCCGTCCGCTTTCAACCGGTCCGGCAGCATGGCCGCATGAAAGACATTCAATGAAGCGGTCATTTCAAAAGGAATTTCAACATCGTATCCATACGAAAGTGCCGTTAACTGAACCGCTCTTAAATTAACCGCAGCCATTGCCAAAAAATCAGCCGCAACCGGCAGTGCCGTGCCTGTTCCCGTTACCGCTCCCTGCACAGCTGAATAAAAGCGGGTGCGCGTCATTTGCTGCCGGCTGATGTAACAAAGCTGATCGATCGTCAATTTCCGCAAGTCCCGAACATGTTCAATATCCTCACGGAAAATGCGGGCTGATGTGAGAATACGTTCGCGCGCTTCCGTTTGGAGCTGAGATCCTTGCAAAAGCGAGTGTACATGAAACAAGGCCTGATCAATCCGGGCAAAGGACCGGTCCCGTACTTCTTCCGGAATTTCCTGCATCAGACGCTCCAGCGCATTCGCCGCCTGGTATTCAACATCATTTCCTTCATAGGAGGCAAGCTGCTGCTCCCAGTCCATAAGCCGGTCCCAATACGCTCGGTCCCGTTCTGTCCACATACGTGTCATCCTTTCTGATAATCGCTGAACCAGCGGTCAATTTTCTGCACAATGCCTGCTGTTGCTTTTTTATCTGTCAAAGACGGCATAGAAGCAAGAAGCACCTCTTTTGGTTTTTTAACATCCGGCGCTTTTTTACGCATCATAAGAATGCTTTTTGCCGCCTGTTTATTTTTAAACAATGTTTCCGGCAGTTGAATGACACCTTCAATGTACGCTACTTCTGTTAAAAAGGCTTGCAGTTTTTTCGCTTCCGGCGATTCAAACAGCCCGTTTGGAATGATAAAAAACAGCTGTCCGCCCGGTTTCGTGTGACGCAAACTCTGCTCGATGAATAAATGGTGCGCATATGAATGGCCGCTGTCTGCCTGCAAGCGGTAGTCCGCTGCCCGTACATCATTCGGATAATACCCGACGGGCAAATCACAGACAACCACATCAACCGGATCGATCAAGAGCGGTTCCAATGCATCCTGGTTATATAATGTAATCGGATGATGCAAAAGATTGGCGCCCGCGTAAGCCAGCTTCAGAAGCACATCATCCAAATCAACACCATGCGCTTCCACCATTCCATCAAATTCATTTAAAATCGTCGTTACAAGATTACCCGTTCCAATCGTCGGATCAAGCAGTGTAAACGGCTTTTTGCCGCCAATGCTTTTTCTCATTAAATACGCAATAAATAAGCCGATCGAATCCGGCGTCATCTGATGATTTGTCTGCACATGTTCTTTCATGCCTTTTAAAATGGCCAGCTGGTACGACTTACGGATCGATTCTTTTGAATAACGGTCCAAATGGGCATGATCATACAACTTTTGAAGCCGCTTTTTATCCATTTCCGAAAGTTCTTTATGGATCACATCGCCGTGAAACAAATTTTCCGCCGTTTCACCGAGCGCCTCAAGATAAGTGATCGACAATGCGCGCCCGAGTATAAGGGCAGATTCATCGAATGTAGTAAAAAGCTGTTCAACGGATACTCCTTGATTCATCGTAAAATCCTCTCTTTCTATTCGCAAAAAACAGCCGGCTCCGACAAAATGTCAAAGCCGGCTGTGTGACGTGCCGTACTGAATTAGTTTGCTGCTTTCGCTGCTTCAATCGCCGCATCGTAATTCGGATGATCCGTTGCTTCGCTGACATACTCCACGTATGTAACTGTATCATTTGAATCAATCACGAATACAGAGCGAGTCAATAGGCGAAGTTCTTTAATACCGACGCCATATGCTTCGGCAAAAGAAAAGTCACGATGGTCAGACAATGTCTTTACACTTTCCAGACCCGCAGCTGCGCACCAGCGTTTTTGAGCAAATGGAAGGTCAGCTGAAATCGTCAACACTTCAACGTTGTCCACTTTTGCTGCTTCTTCGTTAAAACGGCGTGTCTGTGCATCACATACGCCCGTATCAAGCGAAGGCACAACGCTGATCAAGCGAACTTTGCCCGCTGTATCCGCTAATGTCACCGCAGATAGATCATTTGCGAGCACGTTAAAATCAGGTGCTTTGTCACCCACTTTTACTTCGCTGCCAATCAATGTAATCGGATTTCCTTTAAATGTTACATTTGCCATGTATAATTCCCTCCAAATTCAGCAGTATACATACATCATACTGAAAAAACCAGGATAATTGCAATGGAAAAGGATTAAATGACGGCTTTTTTCTTTTGGATGCCTCTCACTTGAGCAAATGTAAAAACAGCGAGCGCGCTCCAGATGAAAACAAATGACAGCATTTGTGACGACGTAAACGGTTCATGATAAGCGAGTACGCCGAGCAAAAGGGTCATGGTCGGCGCGATGTATTGTAAAAAACCGATCATATAAAGCGGAATTTTTTGTGCGCCATGACCGAATAACAAGAGCGGGATCGCTGTCAGCACACCGCCCCCCATTAAAAGCAAGTCCGTTTTCACCTCCCCCGAAAACAGGCTCATTCCTCCTTGCATAGATGTATAGACAAGATAAAGAACCGCAAGCGGCGTTACAACGGCTGTTTCAATGGTTAAGCCGACTGCCGCATCCATTTTGATCATTTTTTTCGCCAGACCGTACAAGGCAAACGACACCGCCAGCGAAATCGACACCCATGGGAATGACCCATATGAAAATGTCATGACGAGAACGCCCGTCGCTGCGAGTAAAAAGGATACGAGCTGTGCTTTGGAAAGCGCTTCTTTTAACACGATAACACCAAGCAGTACACTCATGAGCGGATTAATATAATACCCCATGCTCGTTTCAATAATATGGTCGTGATTGACCGCCCAAATAAAAACGAACCAGTTGACACTGATTAAAAGGGATGCTGCTGCGAGTGCCAGTGCCTCTTTCGGATGCGTTTTTATTTCTATCAGCACGCTCTGAAGCGGTGCCAGCTTTTTCATGACAATAAGCAGTATAATCATGAAAATAAACGACCAGATAATCCGGTTAGCCAGTATTTCATAAGCAGATACACTGTCGATTAATTTCCAATAAATCGGAATTAGACCCCAAATAATATATGAACCTGCGGTGAATAGAATACCTGTTTTCCATTCGTTTTGCATATTTACACCTGATTTCTTTCTATACTCGAAATATCTTCCGGTAAAATCCCGCGCCCTTTGTAAGGCGCGGGATTTTATAATAAGTCTTCTATTTCCGCTTCTTTTTTCGGCAGCATGATGGTTTCCGTATCACGTACTGCCTGTTCAATCAGCGGATTAAAGTCGAGAAAGCTTTCAAAATACTGTACTTTTTCTGTTTTTGGCCGTGTTTTCGGTGCGGCCGGTGTGAAAATCGTACAGCAGTCTTCAAACGGCAAAATGGAAATATCATGCGTGCCGATTTTTCTGGCAATCTCCATAATATCCAGCTTGTCCGAAGCAATGAGCGGGCGCAAAACGGGTGTGTTCGTCACGTCGTTAATCGCCGCCATACTCTCCATCGTCTGACTTGCGACCTGCCCTAGGCTTTCACCTGTCACAATGGCAAGCGATCCTGTCTGCTCCCGAATCCGGTCCGCAATCCGCATCATGATTCGACGCGTTGACGTCATCGTATAATTTTCCGGCACCTGCTTATGAATCGTTTCCTGAATAGATGTAAACGGCACGATATGAAGGCGAATTTGACCGCCATATTTGGTTAAGGCGTCAGCTAGGTCAATGACTTTTTGTTTCGCCCGTTCACTCGTATACGGCGGGCTGAAAAAGTGGACGGCTTCAATTTCGACGCCGCGCTTCATCATCAAGTAGCCGGCAACCGGGCTGTCAAGACCTCCTGATAAGAGAAGCACCGCTTTTCCGGCAGCGCCAGCCGGCATTCCACCTGCTCCGGCAATGGTTTCACATGACAAGTATACTGCTTCTTTCCTCACTTCGACAACAAGCGTTAGGTCCGGATTGCGCACATCAACCGTTAACTGTTCCGTGTTGCGTAATACATGCCCGCCAATTTCATGGTTTAACGTGTGCGTATCAAGCGGAAACGTTTTATCGGCACGGCGTGTTTCCACTTTAAACGTCGTCCCGCCACTCATTGCTTTTTTCACTAATTCAAGAGCGGCCGCTTTCACCTCATCCAGTTCCTGCGATGTTTTCACAACCGGGCTGAATGATTGAATACCTGATACATGAACGAGTTTTTCCTTCACATCATCAAATGATGCGCCATTTAAATAAATAAACATACGGTCGCGCTGGGCTTCCACTTGAATTTGGTCATCAGCGAGCAGGCGCTTTATATTCGATTTCATTTTATTTGTAAACTTGCTCCGGTTGCGGCCTTTTGTTGAGATTTCACCGTAGCGGACTAAAATGCGGTCATATTTCATTTTCGTTCATTCCTTTTTTTCGCCAGAACCGGCACAACGCGGTCCAAGGCGGCAATAAATTGATTAGCTTCTTCCATTGTATTATATCGTGAAATACTGACACGGATGGCGGAAGCTGCCTGTTCTCCACTTACGTTCATCGCTTCGAGAGTCCGGCTTGGCTTATTTTGCTTTGACGAGCATGCGCTCGTAGTCGAGACAACGATTCCTTCTTTCTCCAGCGCGTGAACGAGCACTTCCCCTTTCACTCCCGGCACAGAAAAATTCAGAATATGCGGAGCTGCCTGAATCGGTGTATGAACGACTGCCCAATTTCTGGTGTTCAGCTGTTCACGAATTGTTCCTGTTATTTTACGCAGCTTTTCAGGATTTTCATTATGCAGCAAGCGCACGGCTCTGGCAAGCGAGGCAATTCCAGCCGCATTTTCCGTTCCACTCCGTAAGCCGTTTTCCTGACCTCCCCCTGAGAAAAGCGGCAAAACATTCACCCCAGACCGTTTATATAAAAAACCAGTGCCATTTAATCCATGAAATTTGTGTCCGGACACCGATAAAAGATCAACACACGCTTTATTCAAATGAAGCGGGACCTTTCCAAATCCCTGCACACCATCTACATGAAATGAAACGCCCGGGTATTGTTGCAGCATTTGGCCGATTTCCTCCACCGGCTGCACGGCACCTGTTTCATTATTTACATGCATAACGGATACAAAGATGGTTTCATCGGTGATGGCCTTTTCAATGTCTTTCACCCTTACAATGCCGTTTTCGTCCGGTCTTACAAACGTAACGCTGAATCCATCCTTTTCAAGGGCAAGAAACGCTTCATAGACAGATGGATGTTCAAAAGCTGTTGTAATGATATGACGGCCGCGTCCTTTGTAAAAAGCGGCAGTTCCTTTCACCGCAAGATTGTTTGACTCCGTTCCGCCGGAAGTAAAAATAATTTCATCCGGAGCTGCGCCAATCAATCCGGCGATTTGCGCGCGCGCTTTTTCAATCAGACGTTCCGCTTCCATCCCCGGCGTATGAAGGGATGACGGATTCGCAAAGAAGCGGGTTCCCGCTTTCAAAAACGTTTCCATAACGGACCCATCAGGCATCGTCGTTGCACTGTTATCAAAATAAATCATGTTTCATACCCCTCACATTTTTTCACCTATTCATGTTAGCACAACCGCATAAAAAAAGCCGCCTCTTTTGTTTTGGAGACGGCTGCTTCTTTATGTTTTTTGCTCTTCTTTATATTGCGCGTCGAATTTCTTTAACCCTTTTGAATCGACCTTATCGATTGCCGTAGCGCATAGTTCAAGCGCTTTACCGTAATCAGCATGGCGGAAAGCGAGTTCTGCTTCATTCAGTTTCGGCCCGATATTCGGATGCGTCCGGCGGTACCTGTTTCCAAACTGAATCATCCGCTCGGACAGCGCTGCCTGTTCAATCAATTCATCTGTTTTGCTTCCGAGACGGTCAATCTCTTCTTTTGCCGTCTGAAGCTTTTCACGGACTGCTTTCATATTAAGCGGTTTTTCATTTAAATACGCATTCGTTTCATTTAAATGTAAACTCGCTTCTTCCGACATATCACGGTAATAATCGGGCAGACCGGGTAGATTGCTTTGTTTTACCATACGCGAAATGTTTTGTACACGAAGCCGTAGTGACTGCAGCTCTTCTCCCGCTTCCACTTCATCCTTGCGGAGTGTCTGCAAATACGCCGCAAATCCGTCCTGCTCTTTTTTCAACTCCTCAATTCGTGCTTGAATGTCTTTCAATTCATCATATAAAAACGAATAGGCTGTTTTTTCTTCCGCAATCCGGCCGTGTAAAATTTCATATTGTTTTTCGAGGTGATAAATTTCTTCTTTCAGACGACGCGGCACTCCGGCTTCTTCACCGTCCAGATGATAACTTTGCTTGACAACATCGGTTTCTTCCATCAGCTTGCCGTTATATTCGCTTATACCGTCAATAATAAGGCCGGTTTCACCTTCATCTTTCAGGACGATATGTTTGGCCAACACTTCTTTTTCAAGAAGGTCATAAAAGAACTCGATGCTGTCCCTTGCATCCGATACGATCAATTCTGTTTCGTCCACCTCTGTTTTCACAAGGAAATCACGGCAGCGCCCTAAGTCTTCTTTCAGCTGCCCAATCTCTTTTTCAATTTGCAGGTGATCCAGCAAATAGCCGTCCTGCTTCATTTCTTTATAACCGTTTTCTATTTCGGAGAGCTGCGCAGGCAATGTATGATTCACCTCGGTCATAAGCGAAGGAATACGATCCATTTTATGCTGCATTAAATCCATTTCCGTCTGAATCTCCCTCAATAGTTCGCGCGCTTCCAGGTAATTCCCCTCTTCTGTTAAATCCGCAAATTTTTCAAATCGTCCTGTCAATACATCTAATTGAACTTCAAGGACAGGTGCCGCTTTACCAAATGTGTGACGATGAGCGAGCAGCCGCTTTTTGGCATCACGATGTCTCGCATGCATTTCTTCCCCTTCTGACCGGTTTTTTTCTTCACTGCCGACAAGTTGATCCAATTCTGTTAATATCCCATCGACTTTCTTCTCGATTTGGTCGAGGCGGCTGGCGATTTCAGCATTTGTCTTTTTCGCTTTGCCAAAGCGAAATTGATCAATCTGCTCTTCAGAAGCAAATAATTTTTCATCAACAGCCGGGATATCAACCGTTACAATTTCATCCCATTCTGTGCGCCATCTGTCAAATAGCTCTTCCGTCTGGCCAGTCATATTGAGACGCTTCACTTTCGTCAGCTCTTCATTAACGGGACGATGCAAAAGCTCCGTCTTTTTCATATCAAGCCGATCAATTTCTTCTGCATTTCTCTTTCTGCTTACAAGTGTGTAAATAAGCAGAATTAATACGACAATTACCGCTCCAATGACAAATTTCACCATCATAAGCCCCCTCGTAACAACGAATAAAATAAAATGTATGTAAAAATAGAGCCGGATTGCACCCTTCCGTTCAATTACGTATAATTTCACTATTCCTTAATAATAGCACGACTGCACCTTTTTTGGATGGGAACTTGTGTTTTTTCGCACATATTTCGCAAAAAAATGTCAAATTAGCTGTTAAATTAGAAAAAAAGGAGTTTTTACACATGTTTAGAGATGGGCATATTCATACTTCCTTCTGTCCCCATGGGTCAAAAGATACATTAGATTACTATATTGAACGTGCGATTGAACATGGATTTACCGATATCACCTTTACCGAGCACGCTCCGCTTCCGGCAAATTTCACCGATCCAGCACCTGAACGGGACAGCGCGATGGAATGGACCGAGCTGGAAAACTACTTACATATGGTTGAGGCAGCAAAAAAAAGGTATAAATCGTCAATCCGAATTCGCACAGGCCTGGAAATCGATTTTATTGAAGGTTTTGAGACTGACACAGCCGATCTTCTTAATCAGTATGGACCGCACCTTGATGACAGCATTTTATCCGTGCATTTTTTACGCCATGCCGGCCGCTATTACTGTGTTGATTTCAGTGAGGAGGAGTTCGGTGCCATCGTCGGAAAAGTCGGATCAGTTGAATCAGTTTATAAATTGTACTATGATACATTGCTACAATCGGTCGAAGCAGATCTCGGTGCTTTTAAGCCCGAACGAATCGGTCATATAACACTCGTTCATAAGTTTCAGCTTATGTATCCATGCAGCCAGTCATTTGACGACAACATCACAGCGATATTGCAAGCCGTAAAAAAATACAATTATTCATTGGACTACAATGGAGCCGGGATGGTTAAACCTCTCTGCTTGGAAACATATCCGCCTTTAAATATCGCCCGCGCCGCTCATTCACTGGGTATTCCACTCGTTTACGGTTCCGATGCCCATGCAGCGGCCGGGATTGGTCAAGGCTTCGACCACATTGATCGCAAATTAATAGAAGGAAGTGTATAAATGATGTTCCAAACATCTCATTATTCAGGCACAAAGCAGGAGCAATACTCACTCGTTACAAAACAGCTCGAAGCACTCGCAGCCGGTGAACTGAATCAGATCGCCAATTTAAGCAATGCATCTGCGCTTCTCGGCCAATTTCTCGGCCGGATCAATTGGGTTGGGTTTTATTTAAATGATGGCAATGAACTTGTGCTCGGTCCATTTCAGGGATTGCCGGCCTGTGTACGTATTCCATTCGGGAAAGGCGTATGCGGTACTGTTGCAGCCCAACAAAAGACGCTTCGTGTAGCAGATGTTCATGAATTTCCCGGTCATATTGCGTGCGACGCGGCCTCCCGTTCAGAGATTGTCGTTCCGCTTTTAAAAGACGGCAATTTAATCGGTGTGCTTGATATTGACAGTCCGGAAGTGAACCGTTTCGATGAAGAAGATGAAGCAGGTTTGACCCATTTCGCTGACATGCTTGTCCGTTTCCTTTAAGAAAAGGTTGACAGTGAAATTTGTGCGTTATATACTATTCTTTGTGTAAAATAAATGCAGCCTATGTGTACGCTGTTTTGATGTCATTTTGTTTCTTTATCCGGCGCGTTCCGGAAAAGGGGCATCGTGTAACCCGTTGCTGCAGGGCGATGGTGCATGAAAACAAAATGCGCAAATAGTCGGAATCACACCGGTTTTTATTTTACAACAAAATAAAAACACTAAAGGAGGAGTCATCTTATGGCTCGTTACACAGGTCCAAGCTGGAAATTATCCCGCCGCCTCGGCATTTCATTAAGCGGTACAGGTAAAGAAATCGAAAAACGCCCTTACGCACCAGGTCCACACGGCCCGAACCAGCGTAAAAAATTGTCTGAATACGGACAACAGCTTCAAGAGAAGCAAAAACTTCGTCACATGTACGGCGTGACTGAGCGTCAATTCCGTAACTTGTTTGACCGTGCTGGTAAATTGAAAGGCGTATACGGCGAAAACTTCATGATTCTCCTTGAATCACGTCTTGATAACCTTGTATACCGTCTTGGTCTTGCCCGCACTCGCCGTCAAGCTCGTCAGCTTGTAAACCATGGTCATATCACTGTTGATGGAAAACGTCTTGACATTCCATCTTACCAAGTGAAAATCGGCCAAACAATCGGCGTTCGCGAAAAATCACGCAACTTCTCAATCATTAAAGAAGCAGTTGAAGTGAACAACTTCGTACCAGACTACTTGACTTTCGACGCTGATAAACTTGAAGGTACATTCACACGCCTTCCTGAGCGTTCAGAGCTTCCAGCTGAAATTAACGAAGCGCTTATCGTTGAGTTCTACTCACGTTAATCTCGTTCAAAAACCAGTCCATTACGGGCTGGTTTTTTTGTATGAAAAAAGCTGCCCATTTTTGTGAGCAGCTTTTCTCATTATTGATATTGAATTAAGTAGTATTTCTTTTTCCCGCGGCGGATAACGGTAAAACGGCCGTCCATTTTGTCTTCTTCCGACAATACATACGCCGTATCCGTCATTTTATCACCATTGATCGAAACAGCGCCATTTTGCACGTCTTCACGCGCCTGACGTTTTGACGGAGAAATACCTGCTGCAACAAGAAGATCCACGATATTCGGGATTTCACCTTCCTGCGTATAACTCGGCACATCTTTCAAGCCCTGTTCAATTTCGTCCGCTGACAATGATTTAATGTCGCCGCTGAATAATGCTTTTGTAATGCTTTCCGCCTGTTTCAATGCTGCATCGCCATGAATCAAACGTGTCATTTCTTCCGCAAGTGCTTTTTGCGCTTTACGCAGGTGCGGTTCTTCGTTTACAGACGTTTCGAGCGCTTCAATTTCAGCTTTCTCTAAGAAGGTGAAAATTTTCAAATAACGAACTACATCCGCATCCGCCGTATTGATCCAGAACTGGTAAAATTCATATGGAGACGTTTTTTCCGGATCAAGCCAGACCGCACCGCTTTCTGTTTTTCCGAATTTCGTTCCGTCTGATTTTGTGACAAGCGGAATTGTAAAGCCAAATGCCTGCTCGCCTTCCGGATTCATTTTACGGATCATCTCGAGGCCCGTTGTAATATTGCCCCACTGGTCGCTTCCGCCAATTTGCATGCGGCAGTCATGGTTTTTGTGTAAGTAGTAAAAATCCATCGCCTGCAAGATCGTGTAGGAAAATTCAGTAAAAGAAATGCCGCTTTCAAGACGCGATGAGACTGTATCTTTTGCCAGCATGTAGTTAACGCCAATGTTTTTCCCAAAATCACGAAGGAATGTGACCACATCCATTGAACCGATCCAGTCGTAGTTATTGACAAGAACCGCCCCGTTACCGCCTTCAACGGAAAAGATTTTTTCCAGCTGCGCACGCAATCCATCCACATTTTTTTGCACCTGCTCCATCGTCTGCAGTGTACGCTCTTCTTTTTTTCCGCTCGGGTCACCGATTGTACCTGTTGCCCCGCCAACTAAAACGATCGGTTTATGACCGTGCTTTTGAAAACGGCGCAATGTTAAAAACGGCAGCAAATGGCCAATATGCATACTGTCCGCAGTCGGATCGACGCCGCAATACAGCGCAATTTTTTCCTTGTTCAGCAATTTTTCAATGCCCTCTTCATCCGTTTGCTGATAGACGATGCCTCTCCACTTTAAATCTTCTAACAATTCCATTATGTCATCTCCTTTTTTCAAACAAAAAACGTCCCTGCAAACATGCAGGGACGCTTATACGCGCGGTACCACCCAAAACTTGAGAAAAAAGATTTTCTCCACTCAAACCGGTAACGACGGTGACGTCATCCGCTACTAACTGTTCACGGCGAAAGCTCCGGGAGGTAATTCATCCCGCTGTTTGTGCTTTCTTTCACCGGCCGAAAGCTCTCTTTGTAACAGGGACAGCAAGACTACTTATTCCGTTCAACGCTTGTTTTTATATAATATAAGGAACATTGTAGCCCGCTTATTTTATTTTGTCAAACTCATTTCTGCTCAATACGTGCAGTCACGGCAAAAAGCTGCTCCGAAAGTCCGGAGCAGCTTTCAAACTTATTAGTCTTCCATCGTCGAGAGGTCGCCTGTCGGCAAATCGAGTTCCCATGCTTTCAGGACACGGCGCATAATTTTACCGGAACGCGTTTTCGGAAGCTTATCACGGAATTCGATTTCGCGTGGTGCGGCATGTGCGGCAAGACCATTTTTCACGAACTGGCGAATTTCTTCTTTTAATTCATCCGACTGCTCATAGCCGTCGCGCAGTGCAATGAAAGCTTTAATGATTTCCCCGCGGACCGGATCCGGTTTCCCGATAACTCCGGCTTCTGCAATCGCTGGATGTTCCACAAGTTTGCTTTCGACTTCAAATGGACCAACGCGCTCACCCGCCGTCATAATGACATCATCAACGCGGCCCTGGAACCAGAAGTAGCCATCTTCATCCATGTATGCAGAGTCACCCGAAACGTACCAGTCTCCCGGCATAAAATATGATTCATATTTTGCTTCGTTGTTCCAGATTGCCGCCATCATGGACGGCCAGCCTTTTTTAATAGCAAGGTTGCCCATACGGTTTGGCGGAAGCTCATTTCCTTGATCATCCACAATAGCTGCTTTTACACCCGGGATTGGTTTGCCCATTGAGCCCGGACGAATATCCATTGCCGGATAATTACAGATGACCTGTGCACCTGTCTCCGTCATCCACCATGTGTCATGAATACGAAGGTCAAATACTTTCTTGCCCCATCGGACTACTTCAGGATTGAGCGGTTCGCCAACACTTAAAATATGGCGGAGTGAAGAAAGGTCAAATTTTTTCACGACTTCATCGCCGGCCCCCATCAACATGCGGAAGGCTGTTGGCGCGCTGTACCAGACCGTGACTTTATATTCTTCGATTGTACCGTACCATGCTTCCGGACTGAAGCGTCCCCCAACAATGACGTTTGTTGAACCTGTGAGCCACGGTCCAAAGATGCCGTATGCTGTTCCTGTTACCCATCCTGGATCAGCTGTGCACCAATATACATCATTTTCCTGTAAATCCAGTACCCATTTCGCTGTCTGATACTGTTGAATCATGGCATTATGTACATGCAGAACACCTTTTGGTTTTCCGGTAGAACCAGACGTGTAATGAAGAAGCAAACCGTCATTTCGGTCCACCCATTCAATCTCAAACTCATCCGATGCGCTGCTCCATTTAGAAAGGAAATCGATATGTTTTTCATCTTCTTCGGCATTGTCCGCCACGACGAATACTTTTTCAAGGTGCGGCAGTTCATTTACAGGCACACGCTCGAGCAGTTCCGGCGTCGTAACGATGATTTTCGCTTCGCTGTCTTCAAGACGATCGCGAACGGCTCCTTCCATGAACGCTTCGAACAGCGGTCCGACAATCGCTCCTGCTTTAATCGCACCGAGTACCGCAAAATATAGTTCCGGCGAACGCGGCATAAATATAAAGACGCGGTCTCCTTTTGCTACATTTCCGTACTCTTTCAATACGTTGGCCGCTTTATTCGAATTCGCTTTCATTTCCGCAAATGTGTATTGTTCATTGCGGTTTGCATCACGGTAGTACAGTGCTACTTTGTTTTTTCTGTCAGACTCGGCATGACGGTCGATCGCTTCATACGCAGCATTTACTTTTCCTGTTTCGGACCAGGAAAAAGCTTTCTCCGCTTCTTTCCAATCAAAAGAAGCGTATGTGTCTTCATAGCTTGTTAAATTATAATTGCCCTGCACAGCTGATAGCGCTTCCAATTTCATAAACCGATTCCCCCTTATGTATGAGTAATACAATGCTATTATATAATACTTTAGAAATTTTCACAATTTATTCAAAAATCTTTTTGTTAAGTTTTTATAGATTTTCTGAAAAAAAGGTGAAAACGCTTTATTTTATGTGCATTTATGTATAATGTTAAGTATGGATAAATGTTAAGGTGGTGACCTAATGGAGCATAGTAAAACGTACCATTCAAAAGAAGTGGAAACACCCGCCGGCACGTTGTTTATTGAAGGGCCTGTCACGCCGGAAGCACTTGCACAGTATGAATTTCATGAAGGGCTTGTCGCCTTTCGCCAGCCAGAGCAGCAGCACAAGGCATTAATTGACATCGCCGGACTTCCCGAGGGACGGATTATCATTACACGCAGCGGCAATACAATCGTCGGGTATGTCACATTTTTATACCCCGATCCGCTTGAGCGGTGGTCGGAAGCAAAGCTGGAAAATTTGATCGAGCTTGGAGCAATTGAAGTCGCACCGGAATACCGAGGCGCACGTGTTGGCCAAAATATGCTTATTGTCGCAATGATGGACGATCAAATGGAAGATTACATCACGATTACGACAGAGTATTATTGGCACTGGGATTTAAAAGGAACCGGTTTGAATGTTTGGGAATATCGAAAAATTATGGAGAAAATGATGAATGCAGGCGGACTTGTCTGGTATGCAACAGATGATCCGGAAATCAGTTCTCATCCGGCCAACTGTTTAATGGTAAGAATCGGCGCGCGCGTCGATCAGGAATCTATTCAAAGATTTGATCAAATCCGCTTTATGAACCGTTTTATGTATTAAGAGATAAGGGGGACTGACCAGTGATTGTAGAAGAAGTTATGCAGATGGACGTACATACGCTTTCACCAGACGATACAATTGCCGCGGCCCTTCAGCTTTGCCGCGATCATAAAATCCGCCATATTCCAATTACCGATGGAGAAAGTTCGCTGGTCGGACTTGTCACTGACCGTGATATTAAAGATGCGACACCCTCTATTTTACAAAAAGAAGTCGGCGAGGAAGAATTAAATAAGCCGCTCAGTCTGATTATGGAAAAAAACGTCATTACCGGTCATCCGCTTGATTTTGTGGAGGATGTGGCAGCAACGTTTTATGAACACGATATCAGCTGCATGCCGGTTGTTCAGAACGGAGAAATTGTCGGCCTGATTACCGAAACAGATGTATTGCACACGTTTGTCGAGCTGACAGGGGTCAATCAGCCAGGTTCACGTGTTGAAGTAAAAGTGCCGAATAAAGCAGGGATGCTGTTTGAAATATCGCAGGTGATGAACAAACGGCGCGCCAATATACATAGTGTACTTATTTATCCGGATCGTGACGATGAAAACTATAAAGTTATTGTTTTCCGCGTGCGGACAATGAATCCTGCCGGGGTGATCGACGATTTAAAAAAAGCGGGCCATCACGTTCTCTGGCCTAACATGCCTGGGGTTTGTTCATGAAACACGATGCCGTCTTCGTGCATTCTGATCAATTATTGAGCTATCGTTTTTCAGAAAATCACCCTTTCAACCAATTTCGGCTTACGCTGACAATGGATCTGCTCCGTAAAATGGGTGCATTGAATGACAGCGACATCGTTGAACCCCGCAGCGCAAAGGATGAAGAATTAACGCTTATTCATGACCGTGAGTACGTCGAAGCGGTTAAGAAAGCAGGACGCGGTGAATTATCAGAATCAACAGGCGAAGGATATGGTCTTGGCACTGAAGATACACCAATGTTTGAAGGCATGCATGAAGCGAGCTCCCTGCTTGTAGGCGGCACATTAATTGCTGCGGATCAAGTCATGCAGGAAAAAGCAAACCATGCCGTTCATCTCGGCGGCGGCCTTCACCATGGGTTCCGCGGCAAAGCATCCGGTTTTTGTATTTATAATGACAGCTCGGTTGCGATTAAATACTTACAGGAAAAATATAACGCCCGCGTCTTGTATGTTGATACAGATGCGCATCACGGTGACGGCGTTCAATGGTCCTTTTACGACGATCCGGATGTATGTACATATTCTATTCATGAAACAGGACGCTATCTGTTTCCGGGGACAGGTAACGTGAATGAACGCGGTCACGGACAGGGATACGGCTATTCATTTAATGTCCCGCTTGATGCGTTTACAGAAGATGAGTCATGTCTTGAATCATATGAAACTACCCTGCGTGAAGTGGCCCACTTCTTTAAACCGGATGTAATCTTAACGCAAAACGGTGCTGATGCCCATTATTACGATCCGCTAACTCATTTATCTGCGTCGATGAACATTTATAAGAGGATTCCCAAACTGGCACATGAACTGGCACACGAATATTGTGACGGCCGATGGATTGCTGTCGGCGGCGGAGGTTATGATATATGGCGCGTGGTTCCGCGTGCCTGGGCGCTTCTCTGGCTGGAAATGAGCGGACAGTCTCATTTAGCCGATCAATTCCCAAAAGCATGGGCCGCACAATGGCAGGAAAAAGCACCTTATCCACTGCCAACTGAATGGACCGATCCTGCCGATATGTACCCGGCCATTCCGAGGAAAGAAGAAATCACGGAAAAAAACCGGATGACAGTGGAAAAACTTTTATACCCGCTGCGCGATCAAAAAAAATAAGAAGCAGCGGAGCCGATTAGTCCGGCTGCGCTGCTTCCGTTTCATTTGTTAAGACCGGGGCAAGAATAATGATTTCAACGAGGCGGTTTTTTTTGCCTGTTTTCTTCTGTTGAATTTGGAACGAGCGGTCTCGTATCCGCATATCCAACAGCGGCAAACCGTTCCGTTCCGGCGCCAGTGCGAACTGATCAATAAAATAGCGGATGACACTCGCTGCACGAGCAGTCGACAGCTCCCAGTTAGACGGGTAACCCCCGCTTTGAATCAGTACATTATCCGTATGCCCTTCTACTTTGATCATATTTGGCATATCCGCAAACAGTTTCCCGATCTTCGCCAAAAACGAAAACAACTCAGGCATAAGAGATGCTTTGCCGCCCTCCTTTAATTCCTCTTTCGGATAGTCACCCGGAACGATAGAAGGGGTTTCTTCAAATGACTCCTGTTGACGGAATGACTCTGCAATCGTTTGAAACTTCGCTTTATCAATTTGCGAAACGGAAAACAGCAAAATAAAAAAACGAGAATGAGCATGACAAGATCAGAAAACGTCACCATCCACTTCGGTGCTCCGCTCTTTTGTACCGGTGTACGGCGCTTCTTTCTCATATTTCGATTGCCTCTCCCGCTTTTTCTGCTTTCCTCTTTCCATCGGTATCTTTTAAAAACACGATTAATTTTTCACGAAGCATATTTGGATTTTGACCGAATTGTACTCCTGCGACCCCTTGAATAATAATTTGACGATAAAAAATTTCTTCCTCTGTTTTCAATTCAAGCTTGGAAGCCAGCGGCAAAAAAACAAGGTTAGCCAGAAGAGATCCATATAATGTTGTTAAGAGAGCAATGGCCTTATTAGGACCGAGTGACGTTGGATCATTTAAATTTTTCAACATGAGAACGAGACCGGTCAATGTACCGATCATTCCCCACGAAGGTGCGTATTCACCCGCTTTTTCAAGAATGATCCGGCCTTTACTGTGGCGTTCTTCAAGCGCATCCATTTCTGCATTCATTATCTCCACAAGCTCTTCCTGTTCAATGCCATCAACCGCCAGCAAAATACCTTTTTTCAAAAACAATTCATCATCCTTTTGCAGATACGCTTCCAAAGACAGCAGGCATTCGCGCCGGGCTTTTTCCGAATTCTGCACGAGTCGATGTATTAACCTAGAGATATCATGTGGTTCTTCCGTAAACGATTCCTTCATAACATGAAAAAAACGCTTTATGTCTCTCAGTGGAAAATTAATCAGTAAAGCCGCCGTTACGCCGCCGATGACGATTAAAAAGAAGCAAAATTAACAAATGAAGTAAATCCGGAAGCGCCTCCGCTCGATATGATGGCAAATGCGACAAGCGTCAAACCGATTGCCAATCCGATCGGTGTTAACATGTCCAGCTTTTTCATGTTTGGTCCGCCATCCTCCATTGCATGTTAAGCTTTCGTTGAACCTCGTTTTTCAATGCGGTGCGGTAAAACGACAACTGGATTATCCACTTCTTCTTTGTTCATTAATTTTGTTAAAAGACGCATGGCAACGGCACCGATATCATATAATGGCTGTGCGACAGCTGTCAGCTGCGGGCGCACCATAAGCGACAATTTTGTTGAATCAAAACTGATGATCTCAAGGTCTTCCGGCACATTTAGACCGTCATCTTGTGCACCATGGACGACACCAAGAGCCATTTCATCGTTGTAAACGAAAACAGCTGTCGGGCGGTCGTTCACATCATTTAATTTTTCCCAAGCTTCAATACCTGAGTCATACGTGTAATCGCCTTCCGCAACAAGTTCTTCTGCATAAATACCGGCTTCTTCGAGTACTTCTTTATAAGAAGCGAATGCATAATCCTTATTGATCACATCATGGAAAGGGCTTGCCACATACGCAATCCGCTCATGTCCATTATCAATCAATGATTGAACAACCTGCCGGGCTGCCGCTTTGTAATCAATGTTGACAGATGGCGTTTTGCCCGTTTGCTCCACTGAGCCGGCGAGGACGACAGGTACCGGTGAGCGGTCAAACTCTTTTACATGTTCATCGTTAATATGGTTGCCCATGAAAATAAGGCCGTCCACTTGCTTGCCCAGCATCGTCTGAATAAGGTGCATCTCTTTATCTTCGTTCTGGTCCGAGTTGCTCAAAATAATGTTGTACTTGTACATTGTCGCAATATCTTCAATCCCACGCGCCAATTCCGCGTAAAAAATGTTCGAAATATCAGGAATAATTAACCCGACTGTCGTTGTTTTTTTGCTCGCAAGACCACGCGCAACCGCATTTGGACGGTAGCCAAGACGTTCAATGACGTCATTAACCTTCTTTCTCGTTGCCGGCTTTACATTCGGGTTTCCGTTTACTACACGTGACACGGTCGCCATCGACACGTTTGCTTCTCTTGCTACATCATAAATCGTAATGTTCATGTGAATTTGCTCCTTTTTGTTTCTTTCTCTCTATATTAACGAAAAAAAACTCCTGTGCAAACACAGGAGTCTAAATTTTAAGCTTTTACTGGAACAGATTTGATAATTTCATCGTAAAATTCATCAAATTGTTGTAAATTCATCTGCTGAGCTGCATCTGAAAGTGCTACAGCTGGATCTGGATGAACTTCTGCCATGATACCGTCTGCACCAATCGCAAGACCTGCTTTCGCAGCCGGAAGAAGAAGATCACGGCGGCCTGTTGAGTGTGTTACGTCAACGAATACTGGAAGATGCGTTTCCTGCTTCAAAATCGGTACAGCTGTAATGTCAAGCGTGTTGCGTGTCGCACGCTCGTATGTGCGGATTCCGCGCTCGCAAAGGATGACCTGATCGTTTCCTTGTGCAAGAATGTATTCAGCTGCGTTAATAAATTCATCAATCGTTGCCGCAAGACCGCGTTTTAAAAGAACCGGCTTTTTCACAGAGCCCGCTGCTTTTAAAAGCTCAAAGTTTTGCATGTTGCGTGCGCCGATTTGAATCACATCGATGTATTCGCATGCAGTTTCAATATCAGCCGGATTTACGATTTCACTGACAACGGCAAGATCAAATTCATCTGCTACACGCTTCAAAATTTTCAAGCCTTCAAGACCAAGACCCTGGAAATCGTATGGAGATGTACGCGGTTTGTAGGCGCCTCCGCGGATCATTTTAAGACCTTTGCCTTTAATTGATTTTGCCACTTCAGCAACCTGCTCGTATGATTCAACCGCACATGGTCCGAATACAAAAGTGACATTGCCGTCGCCCACTTGATGACCGCGTACGGTAACGATTGTGTCTTCTTTTTTCTTTTTACGGGAAACAAGAAGCGCTTTACGGTGATCGTCTTCTTGAAGCTCAAGACCCGCCTTAAAAATTTCTTTGAAAATATGTTCAACCGTTGAACGCTCAAACGGTCCGTCATTTTTTTCTAAAAGGTTGTTAAGCATGGAACGCTCGCGGACTGGATCATAACGGTTCACACCTTGTTTTTCTTTGACGCGGCCGATTTCCTTAACAAGCTCCGCGCGCTCGTTGATTAGTTTTAAAAGCTGGACGTTCATCTCATCCACTTTGTCTCTTAGCTGTTCTAGTTCTTGATTGCTCACTTTCATCATCCTTCCGCAAGTAGAAATTCAAAATATTCCCGCAATTGACTGTGAAAATCAAAGCTGCTGTCTAGCAGTGATTTGCCCCTGCGAGCTATTACGGTTATTATAAATCATCTATTTCGAAATGTCACGAAAAAATTGCTTTATTTCTTAAACGCTTTTAAGCATTAAAGCGTTTAAGTATAAAAAAGACCGGACAAACCGCGCCCGGCCAACGTTTTTAGCGAATAGAAGCTAAATTATCTTTTGTGATTTTCCAATGAGATTCGTTCCATTCCGGCTGACCGTTTTTAAAAAAGATCACTTGAGGTGACTCGTGGCGAATGTTTGCGGTCTCGGCAATATAGTTGGAAAGTTCACGTGACTCCCGTACAGCTAAATAATAGCCTTTTTGATTCGTTCCTGCTTCCCCCAAAAATGCTTTATATTCCTCAAATGCCGCCGCACTCACAGGGCAAGTCGTACTGTGCTTCAATAAAAAGAAAGGTTCTTTTGATTCAACAAGTTCTTCAAATTGTGCAATTTCGTTAATCTTCTCCATATATAAGACTCCTTTTATCAAAAAGAAGCCGGAATATGCCGGCTCTTTTCTTACTTGTTATTTGGCTTTTTGTTGTTATTGTTGTTGTTCGGACCGTTGTCTTTCTTCTTTTCATTGATTCCTTTATCAGCAGAAGATGCCGGTTTAACAGCGGTTCCTGTCGTGTCAGCAGAAGATGTGCTGGTTGATTTTTCAGCTTCATCAAACGCTTTTTTTGCTTCATCCAATTTTGTTTTCGCTGTATCAGCGGTCGTGTCCACTTTGTCTTTTACGGTTTCTGCCGCACGATCAACTACCGTTTTCGCTTCTTCTTTCTTTTCTTCTGCTGTTGCTGAATTGGCTGCGCTGTCGCTTGATTTCATAGATTTAACCTTATCCACGATGGCAGTCGACTGCTCCTGCACCGTTTTGGATAACATCGATGTTTTATCTCTTGCTGTATCCGTCAATCCGCTTGCACGTTCTTTCAAAGTACCTGCCTGTATATTTAAATCATCACGCAGTTCACGTCCTGATTTAGGTGCCATCATAAGCGCTGCCCCGGCACCGATAAAAGCACCTAACAATGCACCGATCAGGAAATCTTTCGTATTTATTGTGTCATCATTATTATACCGGTCTGTGTTTAAATCGAATTTGTCATACTGCGCCTGCTGAGGTGTGTTGACGCTGTTCTTTTTAATATTGAATTGCTCATATGCTTGGTTGTTTTTCATAAATAAAACACTCCTCCTTTTTAATTGTGCTGATGCTGGTTTGTACTGACCGGCAGCGCCTCATTGCGGACCGTCGGTGGCTGAGCTGGCTTGGTACGGGACGCTGCTTTATCTTCTTTAAATTTATCGACCACTTGCTTCACGACGTTTCCCCACTGGACGGCTTGTGAAATTTTATACTGATTTTTTTCCATTTGGGAGGAAATCGTTGTTGTTACTTTTTTCAGTGAGTGATTCAAATTATGAACCGAGGATCCAACATCTTTCACTGCGTACACGACTGTATTCAATTGCTCTGTTTTATGCTGAACATCTTCAGCGAGCGCATTTGTTTTATGTAACAGTTCAGCTGTTTCCGCTGTCACATCCTTCAATTGTCCTTCGAGACGGTCTACTGTCCGGGACAGCGTGTCGAGCGTATTGTCGACTGATTTTAATGTTTTGGACAAATTTAAGACCAGAATGAGAAACGCAATGGCCGCAACGGCTGCGCTCAAGTATAGAATGATTTCCACTCCAAGACACCTCCTGCTATGTTTATGTAATAAAGTTACCCAGTGCCGTTAAATCTAAACACTAATTATATTTATTTCTTTTCAGTATGCCCTTTTTCCTTCTTTTTGCACAAAATTCGCCGTCATCGTACAATGAAAGTGATAAAAAGGAGGATATTTTTATGAAAGATTCAAGAATTCAAGTGCTGGCAGCGAACTTAATTAATTATTCATGCCAGATTAAGCCGGGTGAAAAAGTGCTGATCGAAAATTTTGGACTGCAGCGCGAACTCGTCACGGCACTTGTAGAGGAGACGTATAAAGCTGGCGGCTGGCCATTCGTTTTGCTGAAGGATCACCGTGTTGACCGCTCTCTTTTAATGGGAGCCGTTGAGGGGCAATACGATTTGATGGCGGATTTTGAAGCGAACGTCATGAAAGAAATGGATGCCTACATCGGTCTGCGCGCCGGTGACAATATTAATGAACAGGCCGATGTACCATCGGAGAAAATGAAGATTCACGGCAATACCATCGGGAAAAAAGTACACCGTGATATCAGGGTTCCAAAAACGAAATGGGTCGTGCTCCGCTATCCGACCCCTTCCATGGCACAGCTGGCTAAAATGAGCACCGATGCATTCGAGGATTTTTATTTTGATGTCTGCAACCTCGATTACGGCAAAATGGACGCAGCGATGGACCCCCTTGTTGAATTGATGAACCGAACAGATCAGGTTCATTTGAAAGGTCCGGGAACCGATTTAACTTTTTCGATCAAAGATATTCCGGCCATAAAATGTGCCGGCCGCTTAAACATTCCGGACGGTGAAGTGTTTACTGCACCGGTGCGTGACTCCGTGAATGGCGTCATTTCATTTAATACACCGTCTCCATACAACGGTTTCACATTCGAGAATGTAAAACTGCGGTTTGAAAACGGTAAAATCATTGATGCGCATGCCAATGACGTAAAGCGGATTAACACCATTTTTGACACGGATGAAGGCGCCCGTTTTATCGGCGAGTTTGCGATCGGGGTCAATCCGTACATTTTGAATCCGATGCAGGATATTTTGTTCGACGAAAAGATCGCCGGCAGCTTCCACTTTACACCGGGAGAATGCTACGAAGAAGCATACAACGGCAATCATTCCAGCATTCACTGGGACATGGTCAACATTCAGCGTCCTGAATACGGCGGCGGTGAAATTTGGTTTGACGGCGTTTTGATTCGGAAAGACGGCCTGTTCATTTTGCCGGAGCTCGACGGATTAAATCCGGAAAACTTAAAGTGAATTTAGATTTGGTCACGCAAAAACGCCCTTCGCCGATTTTCGGCGAAGGGCGTTTTGCTTTTACATTATTTCCTGTTCATAGGCAGCCTGGAACTTTTGAATATCCCCGGCGCCCATGAAAATGAGAACACTGTCTTTATGTTCAGCAAGAACCGCCGTTCCCTCTTCTTTGATCAGACGGGCACCCGGAATTTTCTGCTGCAGGTCTTCAATCGTCAGCTTGCCGTGATTTTCCCGGGCAGAGCCGAAAATGTCACACAAATAAACGGCATCCGCTTTGTTTAAGCTGTCTGCGAATTCATCAAGGAATGTTTGCGTCCGCGAGAATGTATGCGGCTGAAAAACGGCGACAATTTCACGGTTCGGATATTTTTGACGGGCTGCATTAATCGTTGCCCGAATTTCGGTCGGATGATGCGCATAGTCATCAATCAACACTTGACCGCCCGCCTTCTTTTCAGAAAAACGGCGCTTTACGCCAGAAAACGTAAGTAAGCGTTCCTTCACAATGTCCGTATCAATTTCTTCATAATGACAGAGTCCGATGACAGAAAGTGCGTTTAAAATATTATGATCGCCGTACCCCGGAATACGGAACGTCGCATAAAATTCATTTCGTACAAACACATCAAACGTTGTGCCGTTTTCATCAAATGATGCGTTGCGGGCCTGGAAGTCATTTTCATCTCCGAAGCCATAAAAAACAACCGGTACATTCGCTTGAATGCCCTGTAAATATTCGTCATCACCACAGGCGAAAATTCCCTTTTTTACTTGTTTCGCCATTTCTTGAAAAGCAGAAAAGACATCATCAATGTCGGCAAAATAATCCGGATGATCAAAGTCAATATTTGTCATTACTGCATAATCCGGTGCATACGATAAAAAGTGGCGGCGGTATTCACACGCTTCGAATGCAAAATACTTAGCCTCTTTGGCTCCGCGCCCCGTCCCGTCTCCAATTAAATACGATGTCGGCGCCGCGCCGCTGACTACATGCGCCATTAAGCCCGTCGTCGATGTTTTACCGTGTGAGCCGGTAATCGCCACACTCGTGAAGTTTTGAATAAAATCCCCTAAAAATTTATGATAGCGAATAACCGGTATGCCTATTTCAACAGCCCGTTTAATTTCTTCATGTTCATCGTTGAAGGCATTTCCGGCAATCACCGTCATGCCCGATTGAATATTGTCCGCATTAAACGGCAATATAAGAATGCCGGCTTCTTCAAGCGCTTTTTGTGTAAAAAATGTTTTTTCGATATCTGAACCCTGTACCTTATATCCTTTATCATGAAGAATATGTGCGAGGGCGCTCATTCCCGATCCTTTTATTCCAACAAAATGATAGGTTGTCATCATTAAACCTCCAACATTTTCTAGCCTGTTTCATACAGTATATGTATCATCGTTAACTTTGAAACAATTTATAGCTATTCATTGCATTTGTACATTATAGCACTTTTTTCAAAACGTGACTATGCCGCTTGAAAAAACCGGCGCATCAGCACCGGCTTATTACATGGTCTTTGAATTTGTCTCTTCAAGAAAAGCAAAAAATTCTTCTTCCGATACGAGCACTTCACGCGGACGGCCGGCACGCTGACCGGAGATGAGCCCCTGTTCTTCCATCATTTCAATTAAACGCGCCGCGCGGTTGTAGCCGACTTTTAATTTTCGCTGGAGCATCGATGTGGAGGCACCTCCCTGCCGGACCACAAATTCACATGCATCCTGAAACAATTCATCTTCTTCATCCTGTACGGTGGCTTTTTGCAGCAGTTCCTCTTGTTTGAACAAATAATCAGGCTTTTGCTGTTCACGGACAAAACGGACCACTTCATCAATTTCTTCATTTGTAACAAACGTCCCCTGCAACCGCACAGCCTCGCTCGCACCATTATTTAAAAATAACATATCTCCTTTGCCAAGCAGTTTTTCAGCACCAACCTTGTCCAAAATGGTTCGTGAATCAATTTGAGACGACACGGAAAAAGCGATGCGCGTTGGGATATTTGCTTTAATAAGGCCCGTAATGACATCAACAGATGGGCGCTGAGTGGCAACGATTAAATGAATACCGCACGCGCGCGCTTTTTGGGCAATCCGGCAAATCGCTTCTTCTACTTCAGCCGGAGCCATCATCATTAAATCGGCAAGCTCGTCAATAACGATCACGAGATACGGTAAATGCGGCTCATTAAATTCCGACTCTTTCACTTTCGCATTGTAGGACGCAACGTCACGAACACCGGCATGGACAAACAGCTGGTAGCGGCGTTCCATTTCTTCAACTGCCCATTTCAAAGCGGCCGTTGCGGCTTTTACATCCGTAATGACCGGGCTTGCTAAATGGGGAATACCGTTATAAGGTGTCAATTCTACCATTTTCGGGTCAATTAATAACAGCTTTAATTCATGCGGTGCTGCTTTATAAAGAAGGCTCACCAAGATTGAATTAATGCACACGCTTTTGCCGGAACCGGTCGCACCGGCAATGAGTCCGTGCGGCATTTTTTGCAGGTCGAGCACAACCGGGGCACCCGCAATATCGAGGCCGAGCGCTGACGCGAGCGGAGATTCCGCCATCTGAAATTCACTGTGGCTGATGATTTCGCTTATAAAAACCGGACGGCTTTGATCATTCGGCAGTTCGATGCCCACCACTTCTGTTCCCGAAATCGGTGCTTCAATCCGGAGCGTTTTTGCAGCAAGGCTGCGCTTTATATCATCAGATAAACTCGCGATTTTGCTCACTTTAACGCCAATCGATGGTGTCACTTCGAATCGGGTAATTGCCGGGCCGGTCGTCACGCCCGTTACTTCTGCCTCAATGTTAAAGCTTTTAAACGTATCGTTTAACCGCTTTGTTTTTTCACGGACCCACGCAGCATCCACGGTCTTCTTAGCAGGCGGCGTTAAAAAAGACAGCGGCGGCCGGTTTAATGCCGTATCGATGACAGCCGGGGCCTGTTTTTTCACTTCCTGCGGAGCTGGCTTCAATGCAGGTGCGGCCAGTTTTTCACGGTCTTTTTTCAGCATGACGACATTAAACGGGGAATGACGCCGTTCTCTTGCACGTGCCGGACGGTCAGCCGGCGGCAGTTTGCCTGTTTCATTATTAACAAGTGCGGGTTTTTCAACAATTTCGACCGGTTTTTCTTCCAGTACCGTTTCCTTCGCTGCCGGTTTTTCAAGTTTAAGCGGGCGGTTTGCCTGTTCTTTCGTGAATAGAAGAAGAGGTTCCTGCTTCTCTTCCTGATTTTCACTGGAGGTATCCCGCACATCTTCTTTTACCGGACGGGCACGAAAGCCGTAAATCGGAGACGGGATTTCCGTCGGACGAAACGGACGGGGTGCTGCACGGGCAGCCGGTGACTGCGCTGGCTGTTCATAACGCTGAACCGGCTCTTCCCATTCCGGTTCAGGACGGAGATGTCTTGTGCGGGGCTCAGCATGATCAATCCCGCGCTTTACTGTCGGATAGCGGTAAGCAACACGGGCTGAAATCTGCTGTGCAGACGGCAGAGCACTATTTAATGGCACATGACGCTCCGTTTTCCTTTCCGGCTGAACCGGCTCTTTTATACGAGGATCAATTAATGCTTCTTCTTTTTTTATTTCTTCGTTTTTCGGCTGTTCCAGTTCTTCTTCATCAATGATATAAATTTCTTCTCTAAAGTAGGAGAGAATCTTTTTAAATAAGCTCATCCTTAACCACTCTTTCTAGTTGAAGTCTTTTTCATTGTAACAGCAATGTGAGATTTGTTAACAGAAAAACGGAATTTTGGGAAAATAGAAGGGGAAGAAAAAAGACTGTCCTCACAAGGAAGTCAGTCTTTTTTCGGACGGTTTTTCGCTAAAATGAACACCGGTTCAAGATGTCCATTTTCATAAATGAATGAGAGGGCAGTAATGGGCACACGGCCCGCAGCAAAAAAGCTCATCGCCATTTGGGCCAAAATATCGTACCCCGTTTCATTGCGGATATCGCCGATAATAAGCACATCGCCGTGCGGAACCGAAACGGTCATATCGCCTTCAATTTTTTCGCTCATTTCTTTTAAAAACCGATCATTTAAAATGCGGCTTGAATCGTATCCGTCTTTGGAATTTAAAAAGTAAAACACGTTGCCGGCAACGGTATCCTGTTTCACTTCCAGCGGCAGTGACCGCAGATTGAAACGGGCAGTTTCCCGAATCTGCTCCGCTGTCCAATTCTCCTTCTCCATTAATTTTTCATCAATCAGCCGGTATGTAGACCCTAAGTCCACAGCGTAATAAATGCGTGTTTCTGCCGTATGTTCATCATAAAATAGCGGCACACCTTCTTCAGCTTCTTTCGGGAACGAAGCGGCGCGGATGACCGGAAAAATCCGCTTTTCTTTCTCTTCCTTTCTTCCGCTGCCATCAAACGCATTCAGCGCTTCATTGACGTAATAAATCGTCTCTTCCGCTGCTTTTTCAACATTTCCCTCGAATTTTGCCAGAATGCCGCCGAGTGCGACGGTAACCCCTTTTTTCGTATCGCTGTTTTCCACGCGCATTTCTTCTTTTTCCCGATCAAAGAACAGCGTCCGGTTCTCTTTTTTTAATGCTTCCTCAAGCTTTCTTTTCAGTTTCATTGTAGACATTAAACGTCATTCCTTCTTTCAGCTGTTTTTGATTGTATCGACGGTCGACTTGTCAAGCGACGTCACTAATTTGACAAGCAGTGATTTTGCCGCATCGTAGTCGTCCGTATGGATAATCGATGAATGTGTATGAATGTATCGGGAACAAATGCCGATGACCGCACTTGGCACACCGTTTCCAGATGTATGGACACGCCCGGCATCCGTTCCGCCCGGCGAAACAAAATATTGATATGGAATGTCATTTGATTCCGCTGTATCAAGGACAAATTCACGTATTCCGCTATGCGTGACCATTGTCCGGTCAAAAATACGCAAAAGAACTCCTTTTCCAAGCTGGCCAAATTCATTTTTATTTCCGGAAGCATCGTTTGCCGGACTTGCATCAAGGGCAAAAAATAAGTCAGGATTAATTAAATTGGCGGCTGTTTGAGCTCCGCGCAGCCCTACTTCTTCCTGTACTGTTGCACCGGAATACAGCATATTTGGCAATGTTTGACCGTGCACTTCTTTTAACAATTCAATCGCAAGTCCGCATCCGTACCGGTTGTCCCATGCTTTGGCCATAATTTTTTTCGGATTGGCAAGCGGTGTAAACGCCGACGCCGGCAAAATGGACTGTCCTGGTTTCACTCCAATCGTTTCGGCATCCGCTCTGTCATCTGCGCCAATATCGATTTGCATATTTTTTATTTGCATCGGTTTATTACGCTGGTCTTCCGATAACAAATGAGGAGGCGTGGACGAAATAACCCCTTCCACCGGACCGTTTTTCGTATAGATTTGCACGCGCTGGGCAAGCATCGTCTGGCTCCACCAGCCGCCAAGTGTCTGAAATCGGATCATACCGTTTTCGGTTATGGCGGTGACCATAAACGCCACTTCATCCATATGACCGGCTACCATAATCCGGGGACCGTTGTCATCTCCCTTTTTTACGCCGAACAAACTGCCTAGGTTGTCTTGTATAATCGAATCCGCAAATGGCTCCATTTCTTTTTTCATAAATGCGCGCACCGCATGTTCATTTCCCGGTGCACCCGGCAGTTCTGTTAGCGTTTGAAACATGTCTTTCGTTTCCTGATTCATGATAAGTCCCCTCTCGTGCTATTCTTTTCCTCATTATAACGGAAATAGGCCGAAGATTGGAACGAAGCGCATTTTGGTTTTCTGAATGGCTGAAATCCTGTATACTTGAGTAGCAGAATACGAGAAAAACAGGGGGATGAAACATGGTAAAGTTTGATCGTACAGCTTTTTGGATCGGTGCAGCCGCCGGTGCAGCGGCAGCCTATCTTATTCAAAAACAAACGTCTGAGTCGATGAACGTGCCGCCTGAAAAAGTTTTGAAGCAAGTAAAAGAAACATTTAAACAAAACGGACCGGTGGACGGTTCCTGGATTCAAATGAAACCGGAAGAATATGAAAATAATGGCTTTCGTGTGCTGGTGTATAAAGGCGGCATTTCCCGTCCAGGTGAAACCGGCAATGAACAATTTGAATTTGCGGCGGATGCCAAAACAGGGTCGCTTTTAAACGTACAGTCCGTCAATTAACATAAAAAAGCTCAAACGGCTGAGACCGTTTGAGCTTCTTTATGTACGCGGCTGAAATTTCGCTTCAGACCGGTAAATACGCTGTCCTATCGCGGAAAACTTTTCTTCGTATTCCGTCATCACATTTCCTTCAAATCCGCTGTTATGAAGATCGAGGCTGACAAATGTGAGCAGCATGCCATATTCCGAAAAGCTTTTCAATGAATATTCAAAAAGGCCCTGATTATCCGTTTTGAAATGCACTTCGCCGCCTTCCGGCATAAGTGATTCGTACAGGTTCAAAAACGATTTATAGGTCAGCCGGCGTTTCGCATGGCGCGTTTTCGGCCACGGATCAGAGAAGTTTAAATAGACGCGGCCCACTTCCCCCTTTTCAAAATAATGAAGAAGATCAGCCCCATCAACATTCAATAATTTCAAATTCGGCAAATCCGCTTCAATTAAACGGTCCAGTGCGGTAATAATAACACTTTCATATAACTCGATCCCAATGTAATTAATGTCCGGGTTTTGTTTCGCCATCCCGGTGACAAACTGTCCTTTTCCGGTTCCCACTTCAATATGAATGGGATTATGGTTGCCAAACACTTCATGCCAGCGTCCTTTTGCTTTTTCCGGCTCCGGAATAATATATTGCGGGTGCGCCTCAATTTTTTCACGTGCCCACGGTTTATTTCTTAAACGCATCTTGCTTCGTCTCTCCATTTCCAAATAAATTATGATCATCCAGCATTAACCCGTGCAGTGCCGCAATCATTCGATTCATTTCATGAAAGCGGCTTTTGTCCCGGTTCCATTCAATCGACAGCAGCATTTGCGCCACGGCATACCATTTCATCCGCCGAAAAAAAGACGGGGTCAAATCATATCCGCATTCCAAAAGCCAGTCTGTCCATTTTTCACGTTCGACATAGCCAAACAGAAGCGTGCCAATATCCATCGCGGGATCGGCAATCATCGCTCCATCCCAGTCAATTAAAAAAAGCTCGTCTTCATCGGATAAAAGCCAATTATGGTGATTGACATCGCCATGGCAGACAACAAATTGGGATTCAGGCACAGAGGGCAGCTGCGTTTCAAGAAACCGGACGGCTGCCGCAACATCCGGATGCGTATACAGCATACCGATCCGGGAGTATATTTCATTCAGCATCATCGACGGCAAAAATGGCTGCTTCCCGAGCCGCTTTAGCATCGACAAAAGCGGGTTCGATGAATGAATTTTCCCCATCAATCTTGCTACACGCCCGGATTCCATTTCGCCCGGTGCCAATTCACGTCCGTTCATCCAATGCTGTGCGGAGATGACATCCCCATTTTCAAGCCGCTTCGTCCAGACGAGTTTCGGAACAATTCCCTCGGCTGAAAGCATAGCAAGAAAAGGCGAAGAGTTCCGTTTTAAAAACAGCTCTTTCCCTCCATGTCTAGCAAAAAATGCTTTTCCGGTTACGCCTCCTGCCGGCGTGATCTCCCAGTCTCCGCCAAGAAAATGTTCCACAATGCCTCACCTTTTTCATAAAAAAAAGACAGCAGCCGCTTCGAAAAACAATCGCTGTCTTTTTTATTTACTATTCTCGTTCCTTTTATCGTATGAAGTATTGTATCACGAATACACGCTTTCTGCCAGCTCAATTCGACAAGAATCTACCGGATAAAAACCGCACAGCTAAATCCATCCACATGACCGGTCATCAGTCCTGTTTCGAATGGCGTGATGTCCGCTTTTGAACCGGATACGATTTGATTCCATCCTGCTCCTTCCGGAAGTGAAAAGCTCGAAGTAGAGGCACCGGCATTAAAGGAAAGAAGAAGATCACACCATTCCCCAAACTGCCCGACATCTTTGAGCCAGATGGACAGCGTGTCTGCATTGGACGGCCATTTGACAGTATGATGGCAAATGTCTTCTTCTGAGCGAAGGCGAAAAGCGCCATGTTTATGCCGCAAAGTAATTAATCCTTTCACATATTCAACATTGTCAATATATTCACCGCGCCGGCGCCAGTCGATCTGATTAATGAGATCCGAACTCGTATAACTGTTTTCAACCCCATACTTCGTCCTGCAAAACTCCTGACCTGCGTGTAAAAACGGAATGCCCTGTGATAATAGAACGAATGCGGTTGCGAGCCGATGTTTCCGCTTATTTTGAATGACATCCCCCGGAAAACAAGCTTCAAGTTTGTCCCAAAGGGTATAATTATCATGACATTCGACATAGTTTACTGACTGTGCCGGCGAATGAAACAAGCGGTCAATACCGGCACACCCTGCGTTTGCGGTAAAAGCGGCAAATGCATGATCCATCAGCTGTGTATTGCCTAATGAAAAACCCGTTTCAAATAATTGAAATGTACTGCCTTTAATGGTGTCCCGGAACCGGTCGTTAAAAAACGCCGCTTCCTGAAGCTGCCCTTCATTTTGAATCGTCGCTTTTTTCTCCGCTGGAAGCGCCGTGTTTAAATCCCAGCCTTCCCCGAGAATCACAGCGTCCGGTTTATGCGTACGCATCCGTTTAACCGCTTCCTGCATCGTTTCCACGTCCAAGAGCCCCATTAAATCAAACCGGAATCCGTCAACATTGTACGCTGTCATCCAATATTCGAGTGAATCGAGTATAAATCTCCGCGCCATTTTCCGCTCTGATGCAAAATCGTTGCCGCACCCCGAACCGTTTGATGGCATTCCATCCAGACCTTGCCGAAAAAAATAACCAGGCACCAGCCGCTCAAAAGAGGACGTTTCCCGGACAAAAACATGATTATATACAACATCCATAATAACCCGCAGCCCCTTTAGATGGAACACTTCAATCATCTTCTTCAATTCAACCGAACGGGCGTATAAATCCGACGGATCTGTACTGAAGCTGCCTTCCGGGACATTAAAATAAAGGGGATTATAGCCCCAATTATAATTTGCTGTGGAGTCAATATCCGATACGCCGAAAAAATCAAAAAACGGCATAAACTGAACGTGTGTCACACCGAGAGAGGCTACATAATCAATCCCTGTCGGCTGCCCATCCGGACTTTGTGTACCTTCTTCCGTCAATCCAAGATACATTCCCCGCTGTTTAATGCCGCTTTCGGGCTGAACAGACAAGTCACGAATCGAGGCTTCATAAATGATGGCATCCAGCGGCGAAGAAAAGGGCGGCAGTGTATACCTCGGGACATTCATCTTGTCCTCATTGACAACACGTGCCCATTCACTATGGACGGATACCATTTTGGCATAAGGATCGACCGCCTCATGCCAGACATTATTAATGCGCACCTGGTAATGATAGAAATAACCTTCCGCATTTTCATTCAGTACCGCTTCAAATGTGCCGGATACACCCCGCTCCATAGGTATATAGCGGAGCGGGCTGTCCGTATGTTCTTTAAATTTCACAAATGCCTCCGTTGCCGTCGGCGCCCACACGCGAAACGTAGTTTTATGAGGCAAGTATACCGCACCCAGTTCCCCGTCATAATAAAATAAATGATCGAACTCTTCCGTTCGGATGACCCCGCCCATTTGCAGATCCGTCCGCATCAGCCGCTCATCGAGAATCACATGCTCCGTCCCAAATGCCGGCATTTCCGGCGCACGGCAGACATATTTTACCGTCGTTTCAAGCTCCTGCTTTTCAACAATTGTCATTCTCGTCACGACATGTCCGCTCTCAATATAAAAAGAAGACGATTGTCCATTATAATAATGCTTTGGCAAAAGAACGGTCACTTCATGTAATTTATCTAAATACGCGTTAAATGGACGGGTGTTAATCATTCGGATTCCTCCTCTTCCCATTCCGGGCGGCGGATGCTGATCGTATCCGCATGATCAAGCAGCGCTTTTGCCGCTTTCAGCTGAATTGTTTTAAGGGGTGATGACATGTTCCTCATATATTGAAGCCAAGTGTCAAACGCACGCTTATCAATGTATTCGATATCCGCTGGCGCACCCGGATAATCAATATAGCCATTTCGTGATAAAATCGCTTTTCTTACCGGGATATCAATTTGTTCATGGCGTAAGAGCTTTTTGACGAGCGTTTCTGTTCTCGAAAGCGGGACAATCGGACTGAGAAGCCTTATTTTCTGGTCACCATAGCGTTTCGTCCAAAAACGCTCCGGAGCCCCGGCAAAAACAGCGTTATCCTGCTCTTCTAAAAAGGTGAGGCACCAAACTTCAACCGGGGTGATCATGACTACATCCAGTTCAACGACCGCTTTTTGAAAACGAAAAACCGGTTCATATAAAACAAGGAATGTATCCGGCAGCCGCTTAAGTAAAAATTTTAACCGTTCATCGACAAAATATTTATGATCAAGCGGGGACTGGTGAAGAAGCGTCGAGCTCGCCCATTTCACCTGGAAATGATACATTTTTTCCACAAACAGCTTTTTTGCATCTTCTTCTGTGTACAAAAAAGGGGATTCTGTTTCCTTTATCGATAACATGGCCTCGACTCCCGGGTCTTGAACCTCTTCTTCCATTTCAGGCTCTGGACGTTCTTTTTTTGAAAACAGGGATCGAAACAGACCGTTTCGTTCTTTCTCAGGTTCGACCATCCAATCATCTTCCGGATTGGCAGGCGCCGTGGAAGCGTTCATTTTTTGATGCGCCCAATTTGCATGGAATTTTTCCCATTCCTGTTTTTTCAGACGGACATAGCGGGCCGGATAATGAAATAAATCATGTTCATATCGGGATATGTAATTTTGTAATTTTATTAACTGCGCCATGGCATTATTCCTCTTTCCTCGTGTTTAACAAAAACGACCATTTTTTCGTATACCGCGGTTCGTGTAAACTGTTCGTTTCATACAGAGCGATTTCTTGGATGTGAAAAGAAAGCCGTTCCGGTTCATCAGCTGCTTCATAAGGCTTCTCACCGAACCATTTTCTCGCTGTGGTTATGTGAGGACGGAACGGTTTTTTATCCAGAACAAAACCAGCTTCCCCGCATGAATCCGCCACCTTTGTCTGCAGGTGAAACAGCTCTTCCGGTTCATCCGTTCCCATCCAAAAAATACGGGGAGATAATGATGGTCCAAACGTCTGGAACGATGTTAGCGATAATGGAAAAGATTGTATATCCTTTAGACTTTTCTCGATATAGGAGCATGCTTTTTGAAGTTTCTCCTTTTCCGCTCCGCCGAGGAAGGACAGCGTAATATGATAATCATCAGGATGTGTAAACCGTTTGAACGGGAAATGACGCCGGCTCATTTCCTGGAAAATCGCTTGTTTTATTTCATCTTGTATGACCACAGCGAAAAAATAATGCGGCTTCATGTTTTCCACTCCTTATTTCGTCTTATTCTTTGTTTAGTTTAACAAAAAACAAACAAAGTCATTTAGGGTTTTTATTCTGCGTATATTCATTGGATTTATATAAATGATATGGTTTAATAAAAGGAAACGGAAAGGGTGACTTTAAATGAAAGTAGTAAATAATATAGCCAGTTTGATCGGCGATACACCTGTCGTCAAATTACAGCGTCTGTCACCTGAACATGGAGCGGACGTCTATGTCAAACTAGAATTTTATAATCCGAGCAAAAGCGTAAAAGACCGCGCCGCTTATAATATGATGATTGAAGCAGAGAAATCAGGAAAGCTGAAACCCGGTGCGACGATTATCGAACCGACAAGCGGAAATACAGGTATAGGCATCGCAATGAATGCCGCTGCCCGCGGATATAAAGCCATTCTCGTCATGCCGGATACGATGACGAAAGAGCGAATCAATATATTGAAAGCGTACGGCGCAGAAGTCGTTCTCACACCAGGCGATGAAAAAATGCCCGGCTCCATCCAAAAAGCGATCGAACTGGCGAAAGAGATTCCAGACAGCTTTATACCGATGCAGTTTGACAACCCGGCAAATCCCGATGCTCACCGAGGTACAACATCAGCTGAAATTATTGATGCAGTCAATCAAATCGGCAAACATTTTGCCGCCTTTATTGCCAGCGCGGGCACAGGCGGTACGATTACCGGTACAGGTGAAGAATTAAAAAAGCAATATCCTGAATTAAAGGTACATGTCGTCGAACCGGCCGGATCACCTGTGTTATCAGGAGGCAAGCCCGGTAAACATAAACTTGTCGGTACGAGCCCCGGCTTTGTACCAAAGACATTAAATACAAATGTGTACGATTCCATTTTTAAAATTGAAGATGACGATGCTTATGAAATGACACGCCGTTTAGCTGCCGAAGAAGGCATTTTGCTCGGACCTTCCGGCGGAGCCACTTGTTTTGCGGCCATTGAAACAGCCAAAACCTTAACAAAGGATGATATCGTCATCTGCATTGCACCCGATACCGGTGAGCGGTACTTATCAACAGACGTCTTTCAATATGAATGATTCTCTTTATGGGCTGTCTCCAAAATGGATGGAGACAGCCCTTTTCATTTCTATAGCCGGATTTCTTGCAGTTTGGGCCGGATTTTCTGATTTTAGGCCGGTTTCCTTGTCATTTGGGCCTTCAGGAGGCGGAATTCGGCTTTCAAATCCATAAATCGGCCTAAATGGCTCACAATCCGGCCTTCCCTCCGCACTTATGGGACACTTTTTTGATGAACGGCAAGGCTTTTTTGTCCGCTGCGCCATTTATTCTTTCTTTCCGGCAAGTTCAACAATCGCCCGCGCATAAATGGCGGCCGCCTGCATTAAATCCCCTAAAAAAGCATATTCATCTTTTTGATGCGCAACATCCGGACGGCCAGGAAACAGCGCACCGAATGCAACACCTGTTTTCAACGCCCGCGCATATGTCCCTCCCCCGATGGACAGCAGCTCCGCTTTTTTTCCTGTTTCCTCTTCGTATACGTACTTTAGCGTTTTGATAAACGGATCATCCGGCTGCACGTAATGGGGCTCACTGTTTGACACAATGCGGCAAACAGCTTGTTCCTTTTTTAATCGCTTTGTCAGCTTTGTCATTTCATCGTCAAACGAAAAAGACACCGGGTAACGGATGTTTATACCAATATGCGCCACCTTCTCTTTCTCATACCGGAAAATCGCCGGATTTAATGTCACATCTCCCATTTCCGGGTCAGCAGCGGCCAGTCCGAGCGAATGCCCCCGCGTGTCCCCATAAAAATGACGCATGATAAACTGAATATAAGCAGCGCCCGCCGCATCGAGACGTTGTCTGTCCAAAAAAGCAGCTAAAGACAGCGCGGCATTTTGACCAAGATCAGGCTCCATTGCATGGGCAGATTTCCCTTTCATTTCAAGGACAACCATTCCGCTTTCAATATGATAGCTGCCATCCAAATGGTGCTCTTCTATATATTCTGTGTAGTTTTGCAAAAAAAGTGTATGGTTTTGATCAATTAACAAGGAGACCCGGGCAAAATCAGGGACCATATTATAACGGAGGCCTGAATCAAATTTGGTGATCGATACCTCTGCTTGATCCGGTTTTGGCAATAACAGCTCCACGTCTGCGTCCGCAATGCCTTTTTCCGCAAAAATAATCGGAAAATCTGCGTCCGGCGCAAAGCCCGCATCCGGCATTTCTTCCGTTTGAAAGTAGCGGCCCACACATTGCCAGTCACTTTCTTCATCCGTGCCGATAATCATCCGTACCCGCTTTTCAAGCGGAATACCAAGTTCTTTCACGATTTTCATCGCATAATAAGCAGCCATCGTCGGACCCTTATCATCGATTGCCCCGCGGCCGAAAATTTTACCGGATTCCAGCTCACCGCCAAACGGCTCCCGCGTCCAGCCGTCTCCAGCAGGTACAACATCAACGTGGCATAACAGGCCGATCAACCCCTCTCCTTCACCCATTTCAAGATGGCCGGCAACATTGTCTACATTTTTTACGGTAAACCCATCTGTTTCACCGAGGGTCAGCATATAATCAAGTGCTTCTTTCACCGATTTTCCGAATGGCGCATTCTTTTCCCCCGTTGCGCTTTTTACACTCGGAATTTGTATAAGCTTTTGAAGATCGGCTGTAAACTGATCCCGACGGTCGAGTATTTCATTCATCCAATTCGTTTTATTCATTAAAACCCCCCCATGCTCTATATTTTACAATGGATCGAATCGGCAAACCAACTTCACTTCCCTTATTGATATTTTTAAATTTTCTGAATATATATTTATAACCATTATTTTTACCGGTTAACGGCATAATATCATTAAAAAAGGGTAAATTTAACACGCGTGTTGATTATGAATAATCTTCCATAAATAAACGACAAAAAAGAGATGCCATCTTGTAAA
>NZ_MSDU01000016.1 GCF_001936625.1 Domibacillus antri
TGGGTCTTTATGGTGCTCTTCAGTTGGAATGGCAGGCGGAAATGCCCTTGTTTCTACATCTTTATTTTGAGGTTAACTGGAAGGAAACTGTATGATTATTGTTAATCAACACGCGTGAGTCTAAATATTTAGCATACCGAAAAAAATCGTCTTTGTTATTTACAATGGTGCAAGTAACACTTTTGATCCGAAAAAAGAAAGAGAAGTTTTTGAGGACGAAATAAACAGGGTCACGTCAGATGTTAACAGGAGGAGTGCAGGTGAATAAATTTATTTACGGGTTGCTGGTTGTAATGACGACTGCTTTAATGGGTTCTTCATTTGCTATCGGAAAAATGGGACTGGTTTATTTTTCCCCGCTGCTGCTCGTTGCTTTCCGCTTTACTATTGCAGGTGTAGTTATGGCTGTTATCGTAAAAGCTTTGAAACGCCCGCACCCGCTAAAAGTGAAACAGTGGCTTCAGATGGCGGCCGTCGGCTTTTTTCAAACTTCAGCAGTGATGGGCTTCATTTTTTTAAGCTTGCGGACCATTACATCGGGTGAGTCTGCAATTTTAACTTTTACGAATCCGCTGCTTGTTGTAGTGTTGCACAATCTTTTTGAGGGTTCGATGCCGGCTTGTTCAGTGGGTGGGAGTGCTTCTTGGAATGGCCGGTGTGTTTATTACGATGGGCAGCCAGCTCAATATCGAAACGGGTACGTTTTTAGGGTTTATGTCGGCGGTAGCGTGGGCGATTGCAACACTGCTAATCAAGTCATGGGGACACCGGATTTGAAGTGAGGTGAAAGGCAATGTTAGTCAATAAAGCATATAAATTCCATATCTATCCAAACAAGGAACAAGAAATACTGATTGCTAAAACAATCGGTTGTTCCCGCTTTGTATTCAATCACTTTTTGGCACGATGGAATGATGCTTACAAAGAAACAGGTAAAGGGTTAACTTATAACGCTTGTTCTTCTCAATTAACGCAACTAAAGAAAGAATTAGTATGGTTAAAAGAAGCAGACAGCATCGCCATTCAATCATCACTTAAAAACCTTGCTGATTCGTATTCACGATTCTTTAAAAAGCAGAACAAAGCCCCACGTTTCAAGTCTAAAAAGAACAAGGTACAATCTTACACAACCAAGCACACGAATGGAAATATTGCCATTGCAGACAATAGAATCAAGTTGCCTAAACTTGGTCTTGTTCGCTTTGCAAAAAGCTGTGAAGTTGAAGGACGTATTCTTAATGCCACAATTAGACGTAACCCAAGCGGCAAATACTTTGTGTCCATTCTTGTTGAAACAGAAGTGCAAGAACTGCCTAAAACTGGCTCATCTGTTGGAGTGGATGTGGGATTAAAAGACTTTGCAATCCTTTCTACAGGTCAAATATTTGGCAATCCTAAATGGTTTCGTACATTGGAAAAGAAGTTGGCTGATGCACAACGTGTTCTATCCAGACGACAACAGTTGGCTTTGAAACGAAAATGCAAACTGGATGAAGCTAAGAACTATCAGAAACAAAAGTGTAAAGTAGCACGACTACATGAGAAAATCACAAACGCAAGAACAGATTACTTGCATAAAATCTCTACTGACATCATCAAAAACCACGATGTGATTGGTATTGAAGATTTGCAAGTAAGTAACATGTTGAAAAATCACAAATTAGCAAAAGCCATCAGTGAAGCATCCTGGTCACAATTTAGAACCATGCTTGAGTACAAAGCGAAATGGTATGGCAAAGAAGTAGTTGCTGTGTCGAAAACATTCGCTTCCAGTCAGTTGTGTTCCCGCTGTGGCTATCAAAACAAAGATGTTAAGAATCTAAATCTTCGTGAGTGGGATGGCCCTTCTTGTGGCACGCATCACGATAGAGACGTTAACGCAGGACAAAATCTTAAAAACGAAGCTGTAAGACTTCTAACCGTAGGAGCTGCGGGGATAGCCTAATCAATAACTGGCGATTACGCTGGTGTTCTTAGGAATCTCCCACTTCAAACAGCTCGCAAGAGTGTTAAGTGGGGGTAGTTCAACATACTGAAAAACGAAAAAGGGGAGAAGATCATGATGAACAAAAAAACAATGACACTTGCAAACTCAACAATGGCTTTTATAGAGGAAGGAAAAGGACAGCCGATTGTACTGCTTCACGGCTTTTGCGGAAGCGCTGCTTATTGGGAAAAAACAGTGCCTGAACTTTCCAAGCAGTACCGGGTTATCGTGCCTGATCTGCCCGGTCATGGAGCATCTTCTGCAGATAACCTGCCGCAGACCATTGAAGGGATGGCCGAAAATGTGAAACTGCTTCTGGATGAGTTGGAGATCGAAAACGCAGTCATATTCGGTCACTCACTAGGCGGATACGTAGCCCTTGCTTTTGCCGAAAAAAACAGCGATCGATTAAGCGGATTTTCTCTTGTCCACTCAACGGCTTTTCCGGATGCAGAGGAAGCCAAAAAGGGCAGGGATGCTACGATTGAAAAAGTGAAAAATCATGGTGTTCATGTGCTGATTGATGTATTGGTGCCTAGACTGTTTGCAAAGGAAAAGTTGATCACAAATGCAAAAGACGTAGAGAATGCGAAGGATATTGGCTACACAACATCACCAGAAGGGGTGATTGCGGGACTTCAGGCGATGAAAACCCGGCCTGATCGGAATCATGTTCTGGAAAACACGCATTTGCCGGTTTTATTAGTGGCCGGTGAAGGGGATCAAGTGATCTCGCCTGAAAGAACATTTTCGGCGGCCGGCCCGACGATTACCCATTCGCTTATAAAGAAAGCCGGTCATATAAGCATGCTGGAAGAACCGGATGAACTGATTCGTGAGATGCTGTCGTTTCTGAAAAAGGTTCAGTGAATCCTTTCTAAAGCCGGACTTTCTGATTTTAGGCCGGATTTTTGGCAGTTTGGGCCGAATTTTCTTATTTTGAGCCGGATTTTTGGCGCTTTAGGCCGGATTCTCATCTATTCGGCCTTCGAGAGGCGGAATCCGGCTTTTCTATCGATAAATCGGCCTAAATGACTCGAAATCCGGCCTTCCCCCATGCTTGTGGAACAGTCGCGTTTAAAAAGCTAGAAGAAAGGTGCTGCATCACGTGAATCAATTACTGGAAAACAAACGAATGCGGTTTGCGCTGCTTCTCGGCGCGCTTGCGGCATTGGGTCCTTTGACGATCGACACCTATTTGCCGTCGTTTCCCACCATTGCAAATGACTATGGCACAACGGCATCACTTGTTCAGATCAGTTTAACAGCCTGCTTACTTGGGCTCGGTTTCGGGCAGCTCGTTATCGGACCGATGAGCGACGTCCGGGGCCGGCACAGACCGCTCATTTTCTTTCTTTTCTTATACTTCGCTGCATCTATTTTTTGTGCCTTCGCGCCATCGATCTTTTGGTTTATCGGCGCGCGCTTTATGCAGGGATTTTCTGCAGCAGCCGGACTCGTTATTTCACGGGCGATTGTTCGCGATGTATACAGCGGCCGGGAACTGACGAAGTTTTTTGCCCTGCTCATGCTGATAAACAACATGGCGCCGATTTTAGCTCCGGTTGCCGGTAGCGGCATTCTTGCGTTTACGGATTGGAACGGGGTCTTTATCGTTTTGGGCGCAGTTGGTATTTTGCTTGTCCTTGTCGTGACATGGAAATTGGATGAAACGCTGCCCGCTGACCGCCGAGCAATTTAGGACAAACCTTCCGAAACTTTCTTTCTTTAATTAAAGACCGCCATTTTGCCGGTTACGCGCTCACACAAGGATTTACGCTGGCGGGGATTTTTGCGTATGTGTCCGGCACGCCATTCGTCTATCAATCCATTTATGGGGTGTCCCCGCAGTTATTCAGTGTCTTATTTGGGATGAACGGAATTGGTCTTATGATCGGCACGCAGCTGGTCGGCCGCTTTGTTGATACCGTTTCGGAAACCCGCTTTTTAAAAATAGGCTTATCGATGTCAATCGCCGCGAGCATCACCTTGTTAGCTGTGGTTTTATTCAAAGGGCCGCTTTGGGCTGTCGTGATTCCGATATTCTTTTTCGTTTCTTCGATTGGCATCATTGCCTCATCCTCGTTTTCACTCGCAATGGAAACACAGGGTCATATTGCGGGAAGCGCCTCTGCTCTATTAGGTTTATTGCCTTTTGTTCTTGGTTCCATTACCGCGCCGCTTGTTGGAATAGCAGGTGAACAGTCAGCCGTTCCGATGGGAGTCATTATCTTTTCCGCAAGCTCTCTTGCACTGCTGTCCTATTACGGACTGGTCAAAGAAACGCAAAAAAGTGTTTCGTAGAATGGCCCTGTATTTTTGAAGTGAAAGTAAATGACTGGTACGTCCGTTAAGAGGGAATGATAAAAACGGAAAGGGGAGAGTATGATGTTAGCGGCCATACAAAAAGCGGAACAAGGTTATATTGCCCGGTTTGAGCGTCATTTCAATCATTCTGTTGAAGAAGTTTGGGGGATGCTGACGGAGAACGACAAGCTGGAGAAATGGTTTTCCGAGCTCCGGGTCGAGGATCTTCGGGAAGGCGGCACGATCACGTTCGATATGCAGAATGGTCTGTTTGAAAAGATGAAAATTCTTGAACTCAGGATGCATTCCGTCTTGGAATATACATGGGATTAAGATATTGTTCGGTTTGAGCTGTATCCAGATGCGGCAGGCTGCCGGATGATCTTCATTGAAAAGATTCGTGCGTTAACGGACCATACGCCAAGGGATCTTGCCGGCTGGCATGTATGTCTGGAGGTCATCGAAGCACTTCTGGATGGCAGAATTATAGAATCCCGAAAAGACAAGTGGGAAACATGGTATGAGAAATATGTTTCAGCGGTAAAAGAAGTATCAGAAAATGGGCTGAAGTAAATTGAATAATGTGAAAGGGAGCGGCTTCGTTAAAAGCGTCTCTTTTTTTCTTCATATGTTAGCGGAAAAAGTCGCGCAGCCATTAAACAACGCCGACTCTTATATGGGCGGCGTATGCTAAGCTTGTTGAAAGATAAAGTAAGGTTGTATTTTGTAATTTATTCCTAAATGATGTGTCCTATAAGCTGCTGATGGCGAATGGGTGCCGGATTCTGCACAAATTCGGCCGAATTCAAAGAAAATCCGTCCAATGATCACGAATTCCAGCCATCGACATAAGAAGGGGAAGTCTCAATGAGTTTCTAAGAGTTCCCCTTTTTCTTTTACTATTAAAGCACGGTCTTGTATCATTTTTTAAAAGGGGCGAAAAACATGAATTAGGATGAAAAGCTGATGCCTGCGATTGAAGGGGAGTGGCAGTCTCATCTATTGAAAGTGGAAACAGCGACATTCGGGATGGGCTGTTTTTGGGGGGCGGATGCAAGATTTGGTTCACTGCCGGGTGTGATTAGCACGCGTGTCGGCTTTGCGGGCGGCTTAAGAGAGAACCCGACGTATCGACACATGGGTGATCATACCGAAACTCTGCAGGTGGATTTTGATCCGGCGGCCCTTTCATTTGAAAAGATATTGCGTATTTTTGGGGGAAATCACACATCGACAAATCGGGTGAACGATAAGGAGCGGCAGTACATGTCGCTGTTGTTTTATCATGATGGGAAGATCGTCATCAAAAATATTATTTGAAGCGTTTTTTGAAAGCGACAGAATGGCTAAAGCTATATTATCCGTCGGAGAACGCGTTTACCGATTCGGCGCTAACCGCGAGATTAAACGGATTCGTGAGGGAATTTGGCACACTGAATCATATTAAAAATGAAGTGGACGGCTGGGACATAAGCGAGGATTCCAGGCAGGCTGTGCAGCATCTATTGAAAAAGATTCGATGGTGAGAAAATGAAAAAAAGGAATTCATCAGGTTAACACCTGCTCATTTTTATATCAGAATGACGTTATTCATTCTAACTTATAGAAACTTTTCAAAAGTTTTGTGTTTCAAATCTGTATAATAAAGATAACATTTATCTTCAGGGGTCAGCCCCCTATCGAAGGGAACGTATTTTTATGAAAATAGAGACGAAAAGAGGAAAACGTAAAGGGATGATAGATCTGCAGCAGGTCATTCCCTATTTTCAGCCAATTGTCAGTGCAGATGAACAGGAAATATGGGGATATGAAGTATTGGGAAGACTGAATTCCCCATCTGGTGTCAAATCACTCGGCCCTTTTTTTAATGATCCAGAAGAAGATGCCGAACTTCAGCGCCGTGTAGATCAGCACATTAGACAGTCTGCATTGCAGCGCTTCGCGAAAGTCGAAAATAAGAACACTCATTTATTTATCAATATAAATCCGGACTGGCTTCAGATGGACTGGCAGGACGGGGACAAAGATTGGATATCGAAACATGGCGTCGATCCAAAACAGGTTGTGTTGGAGGTTACTGAATTCTTGTTTCTGATTAAGGAAAAGGAATTGATCGAAATGCTCGACTACTACCGGAAGCTGGGCTGTAAAATCGCCATTGATGACGTCGGAAAAGGGTTCAGCAATTTAGATCGGATCGCTTCCTTTCATCCTGATATATTGAAGGTTGACATTCTTTTACTTAAAAATAGTACACATTCCAAGTCGTTTATGGACGTTCTCCAATCCTTATCTGTGCTGGCCCGGAAAATGGGGGCTTCTTTATTATTCGAAGGAATTGAAACACAGAGTGAATTGCAAAATGCCTGGAAAAGCGGCGGGCGTTTTTATCAAGGCTACCTTTTTGGCCGGCCGAATTCCAGCTTTCAGGAACTGTACGCTTCTGCTAAGAAAGAAATCGTACATATGATCGACCAGTTAATTGAAGCGGAATTAACTGCGTGGAAAAATCAATTTGAGCTGGAGCATTCGCTAAACCAAACATTAAAGAGAATTCAGTCTTCTATATCAACGATGTCCGATCCGATGGTTTATCTATCAGACCTGGCGGCGTATATGAAAGACTTTTGTTATCGTGTGTACGTATGTGATGATAAAGGATACCAAAAAACGGACAATTTCATTTTATCGAAAGGAAAGTGGCGGCAGCAGCCTGAATATAAAGGGAAAAACTGGAGCTGGCGGCCATATTTCGTGTATAACATTGCCAGAATGAAAATGGAACGAAGAGGAATGTTGTCCGAACCTTATCCGGATTTGGAAACCAATTTGCTCATTCGAACTTTTTCCTATCCGATTGACCGGGGTTATTTATTTATGGATATTATGATCGATTCGAAAAAAGAATAGGAGCGTGCTGCTATGTATCCCGCGACGCTGATTACGTGTTTTTTATTTTTAGTGCCGATTGCCCTGGTCTTGTTAATCGCGCTGCTTATGAAAAAGCGGAGAACCGGGCTATTGCTGGCGGCTGTGTGTATCGGTGCTGGAGAAGTCATTTATTTAATGAATGACAGGGATGCGGACCGAGTTGAAGGATATGAAAATCTGGACGCCGTCGACGAGCATTTACGAGCGCTGTATCCGGATGAGAAATGGGTGTCGTACAATGCGGTCGGCGCAATGTATGAAGTGGAAGTCGTCTTTTATAATGAACCCGGTGTCATGTACGGTTATGTAGTGGATGATGAACGCGTATACCAAAGCGGCGGAGGATATGAAGAAGGGGTTGATCCCGAATGGCTGCATTATGAGGAAGAAACGAGATAGAAGGAAGCGAGGGCAAGGAAAAGTAAATGGCGGATAGGGAAGAACGGCCGGATTCCACACGAGAAGACCGGATTCCATCTAAATCCGGCCATCTCCTTCTTTTTATTTATTCCGGAACGCCATCCGGCCATTTAAAATCTGGTTCGGGCTTTTGAGCTGAAACATACCCGCTTCAGCAGAGTAATCAATTTTCAATTCTTCATCATAAAAGACCATTTTCGGTTTCTCCACCAGAATGGGCATATCGTTTGTTTCAAGAAGCACATCATGATCGGCATCCGCTTCATCCACGTACCAAAGAGTCGGCACACCATTGAGGACACAGCCGTTTCCTTCCGTATCCCACTTCAACTTCAAGATGCCGTCTTCCCGATTTTTTAACGCATTTATTTTTTCGGACGCAGCCGGTGTGATGGTAATATCCAAGTCAATCAGTCCTTTTTCTTTTCAGTATAGCACAGACACATTTTATGAGCCGGTTTCATGTTTCCCTTTCTAGGAAAGTCAAACTATTATTGAATAGCGTCAACATCTAGTTCGTCGAAATCCGTTAATTTTAGATGAAAGGAACATCCGAATGTTCCAAAAATTGCATTGAAGCTCCTTGTGGTGATAGGATCATGCTTATATGGTGATTATTGATGATGCGGATTTTCGTCGGCTGTTGATTGACGGAAGCAAAATGAAAATCCATTCTTATGTCGTCTGCTTCCCTTCTAAATAATGTATAATAATGAAAAACGAACGAAAGGCAGGGGGGATGTTTATGGGCAGAACAATTCAATTTGAAGAGAAAGAACTTGTCATCAAATTTTCAAGATTAACGGCTGCTGCCGGCTTAAAAAAAGAGCTGAGAATTCCGTACCAGACGATCCGAAATGTAGAAGCAGGAAATTTTAAGCTGCACTGGGCCGCTTTGCGTTTGGGAGGAACCTCTATCCCGTTTGGATATAAAGCTGGCCGTTTTATTTATAAAGGAAAGAAATATTTTCTCTCTTATAGCGATGCAAGCCATGTGGTGGTACTTGATTTGCAAGGTCATGATTTTGATCATATCGTCGTGCAAGCCGGCACCCCGAAACAAATGAAACGGGCTATTTTGAAGCGCTGCCCGCATTTAATACCGGAAACGGATTTTCCTTCCTGAAAGACGAGCCTTATTCATCCGTCATCGTGAAAAAGCGATCTGCTCTGCGCGGATCGCTTTTGTTTACTCTTGTGTTCGGAATTCCGTTTCTCTGACATCGCATTCCCCCAAGAAATGCAGAAGGAAGGGAGTGCCTGCTTTTATGATTGAAAAAATCTGGACGCGAATTATAGAGTGCGAAGGTGAAATATTCACGCAGAAAAAAGGAAAAGAATTCAGCTATTCTATCAAAGGGAACACATTGTTTCTTAGTACTACCAACCGCTCTATAAGCAAGCAAGTTATAGAGCATGCATTGGAATTTGTTCCATTAGAAAAAAAGACGCCATTGCAGCATTTGCAGGCGCCATCGTATCTATACGGAAATTTAATGGATGATAGAATCAGAAAACATGATTGGTGAACAGCAGTAAACAATTTCCTAAAGTTATTTTTATTTTAAAAATGAAAACATGTGTTTAAGAAACGGTAGAGTTTTTCAGAGAGCTGCATGAAGATAACGGAACAATTAGCGGCAGCCCGGGAATTTCAAGAGAAACAGAGGAAGGGTCTGCAAAAGTGGGATATTCTTCTTTTCGAAAATATAATTTAACGCGAAAGAAAAACGCTGAGGCATGCAATTATGATTTTCATAAAAAGTGAACGTCTTATTTTCAGCAGACGGGCGGAGCAACAATATTTGCGCTGCCTCACAAGTTGTGCAGGGAAAAGGTGTAAGGCTGGATTCTTTTTGGGATGTGTGTTGAACAAGATAAGCTTTACATATGATAAGTCTTTATTTGAAATCCCCCGCCAAAGCCGTTATAATAACCGTAACAAACGCATAACATAAAAAAAGCCGCAGGTGCTGGTAACACCCACGGCGATGTACAGATCGCTGCCACTCAGGGAGCGGCTGACTCAGGAGTATTATGAAATAGACCTCCCCGAACTTGTCAGGGCTCAAGGGAGGTCTATTTCTTTGTATCTTTAGACAGCAGGACCATTAATGTTCCGAAAGCGATCATCAGTGATAATGCTTCAAATACTGTCCTGGGCATCACCCCCTTTCAAGCGGGGTGAGCCAGACCATCCCTTGAGTGAGCCTATGCGATTGTACAGATGCCATTATAGCACATATATTCGGATGGCATTGCATCAAATAACGGATAGTGCTGACAAAATGAAAAGTCATGAAACACAATCTGCAAAACAGAATCCGCCGCGCCTCCTCATGAATGCACAATGCGGCGGATCATTATAGGTGAAGCAAAAAACCCGCACCAAAAATGGTACGGGTTTTTTGCATTCCTTTTCTTTTAAAAAGCTGCCGACGAAATTCCAAGAAAATAATCAAGTTTTATAGGAAATTCGACAACTTTCGACAAAAGTAATCAAAAATAATTGGTAAAATTGTCTTAAAAATGGAGTGTGAGCATGATGGCTTTTTTGACATGCCGCTGTGGCGAAATGATGAAAGGAATTCAAATTGGCCGTCATGTTCGTTATTTTGGAATGAAGTATAAATGAGAAAGGGGGATTTCTGATATTGCTTCTTTGTAGAATTAAATATCAGAAATAATGGTTATGACTAAAGACACGAAAGTAAAAACATTTGAACATTGGCTAAATAACGAGGGATGGGAGGATGCTTTATATTTAAGAGAGCAAAAGAGCTGTGTAACAAAAATAAGCAAAATGATTATCTCGAGAATGTACCGCTTTTTTTACAGCGTTTGAAAAATGAGTTGTTCTGGGAGCATATGGTTTTTTCAGTGGATTCATTTAAAAGGATTAAAAAGCCATCCAAAACAGATGCCATTATTGTAAATGCTACGGTTATGGAACCGACAGAAACAGGAGAATATCATCCGTGCCCGCATCCATTACAGCCAGGACTAAATTGGTCTGTATCCTCGATTATTTCTGAAGAGAAACTTTCAGCAGTGCTTGTAAAAGGCACTTTATTTGAAGCAGCATATGAAATGCAGCGCGATAAAAGACACTTACATAATCTGATTAAGTTTGATTTAGAAACATATAAAGACATTCAGCTGACTGAAAAACAAATTCAATGGCTAAAAATTCTCGGAAAAATTGATCGGTACATAAATTTAGCAGAAGATGTAAAGGAAGAGGACGACAGACCAACACATCCTTGGGAGCCTGAAAAAGCTGTAGATACGCTGCAGACACTTATTTATCACAAATCAGAAGATGATTTGATCTATGACGAAAGAGTCATTGAAAATTTGTTGCGTGCTATTCAAACGAATACAATGGTTGTCTTAAGCGGACCATCTGGAACAGGGAAATCAAGCATTGTATCGGAATTTGCCCATGCTATTAAGAACGCAAAAGCGACATTCGTTCCGGTACAGTCCGGGTGGACAGATACACAAGATTTATTGGGGTATTTTAATCCGATGGATCAATGTTTTGTTCCGACACCTTTCATGGAAGCGCTGGCGGATGCGGCAAATGATTTGGAAAACCTGCATATCATTTGTCTCGATGAAATGAATTTGTCTCATGTGGAATATTATTTTTCTGAGTTTTTAAGCAGCCGTGAAAATAAGTCCTCTTCTATTCGTCTATATAGTAAGAGGTACTTTGATATTGCTGAAAAGAGGATCAGCAGTGATCAGGTTGATCCGGAAAGCGAAGAATTCTTAAATGCAGCAGATCTGGTCAATCGATATCCTTATAAATTTGACATCCCGCCGAATGTCCCCTTTATCGGAACGATGAATATGGATCATACAGTGAAATCATTAAGCCCAAAAGTCATTGATAGAAGTTTCATTATTGAAATAGATCATTTAGACAAGAAACAAAAAGGGCAAATTGAAAAAAAGGTGCAAGAGAATGTGCTGACCGGCTGTATCGTTGTGAATGTAGAAACGCTCAGCCGGTTTTTTACCGTCGAAAATGCGTTTGAAAAGGAAACACAGGAAATAATCGATTTATCTCAGCAGCTGGACATTATTGCAAATGCACCTTTAAACAGCTGGGGAAGAAAGCAAATTGCCGCTTATCTCGATAGAATTCCTGAACAAAAAATGACAAAAAAATAAAAAGATGTATACTATGACCAATTAATTTATTCTAAAATCCTTCCGCGTATTGAAGTGTCCAAGAAAAATGAAGAAGGAATAAAAGCGCTGCAAGATTTTGCAGAGAGAATAAGGAAATACAAATATTCATCCACAAAGCTTGAAAAAATGCTTGCTGATGAACGTATTGTGCGGTTCTGGTGATCAACATGAGATTGTTTTACATTTACGTAAAAGAAGAGAAGCCAGTTCTTTCAACGGGGAGGAAGAAGTGCAAAGAAATAGCAATAGAGGTATTTGAAGAACTGCCAAAAGACGGGTCATTTTATGTTATGCAGGAATATGAACGGTTAAAAGGTAAAACAATGAGGATTGGCGTGAAGGCTGAAGGAGCAGTACGTGTAGAAATAAAAGGATCATGGGGAAAGGAAATTCCTTTATCACAATCTGAAAATGAAAAAAACATGTGGTATGAAAAGTCGGAAATATGGATGGAAGATGGATTTGAGACAAAGAAAGAGTCGATTTTCGGCATCAATTCATGCGGAGAATGGACTGTAACAGCTTACGGCGAAAACGGCAGCATTCTTTCAATGGCAAAAGCAAAAATTGTTCCTCAGACGTTAACCATAGAGCAATATACCGTCATGCAAATGGAAGTGAAAAAGATGTTTGAAGAGCTGGCTTTTACGTCAGCGCAGCCAGATGAGCGAACAAAAATTAAAGAACTGGACATTGCTCTTTTTCCAATCGAAAAGCTGGAAAAACAGCTAAAGAAATGGGCGGAGTGGCTGGAATAAATTATAGAAAATCCGGCTGAAACGCTTCAATTGGAAAAAGAAAAAGTACAGAAGCTTCATTTGAAAAAATGGGACAGCCAAACGGTTTTAGAAGCAAGCCTTTTTCCTTATCGTGAAAAGCTGTCAGCCAAAACATTCAAAAAAGAAACAAACATAACTGAACACCGCATGATACGCTGGATGCTGGAACAAATCGACAGCAGAATTGAACAAGAAGTACAAACAGAAAAAGCAGCTTATGAAAACGTGAAGCGAATTGCGGATGATTTACAAAAATTGAATACAAACAACACAATAGAAGGCGGCCGCGCTATTGAGAAAATAAGAAAACGGAATGAACAGCTTAAAGAAGATATAAAAGAACTTGAAGAGCGAACGATAAGATGGGAAGCATTAAGCGGGTTCATGTCGTCTTTTATTGTGAACCCGCTGTTTGATGTCCCGGAAGAAGAACCAAGCTGGACACATTTATTTATCAGTCATCCAGCATATCAAGCAGTTTATGAAATATACGAACAAATGCACCTATTCTGACGGCAAAAGAGAGGGATTTTGAATCGGCAATGGTCAGTTCCCCTCATCTGTATGAAGTGTGGATATTATTTCAATTAATTCATCAACTGAAAAAAGCTCAATTTACATGTGAAAATATAACCGGATCCATGATCGCTCATTTTGAGAAAGAAAGAACACTAAGCGGCTGGAGCGGGAAGTTTAAATCTTCAAAAGGAGCAGCAGGTCTGTACTATGAAAAAGAGATTGATTTGGAAAATGGAAGAAAAGTTAAGCCAGACTTCATTTTTCTTTTCAAAAATTCAAATCAAAATTGGGATGCGCATGTTTTAGATGCTAAATACAAACCGTATACGAATATAAACGAAAACGTACTCCAAAACGATTTGGAACATTCGGCACGACGATATTTAGAAATCAAACATGAAAAAATAACGGTAAAAAGTGCGGCGCTCGTTCATATAGATGAAAAAACAAATAACTGGAATGTAGATGCAAATCATTTGTATAAAATTAGCCAGTTCCCCACATTGCCTGGCTTGACAGACCATTTGGCCACATACATGAAAAGAATTTTTCATCACTTTAACAATTGGCTGTCAATGTGCCCTAAATGTGGAGGCGATGCCGAATGTATTCTGGGAAATTATAAAGTTACTTACATTTGTGACAGATGCGAAAATGTTTGGGTGAAAAATCAATGCAGAGGTGATTTTCATCCGAATAGTACGACGCCAAGATTATTAAAATATCCATCCGGCAACTATAATATTCAAGTCGGGAACCAGTGGAACGTTTACTGTCCAGTTTGTTTTAGAGATGTAAATGGGAACAGGATACGTCAAAATCTTTATGGGCATTGTTTATAAGCGGACTTGTGTCTGCTCAATTCTAAAGTGACACAGCCGGACGATACCTTCTTCCGGCTGGGAGAGTCTCTCAAGAAGATAGGATGAGACATCCCTTTTTCATTACAATAGCCGGATTTCTTGCATCTTGGGCCGGTTTCCTCTCGATAAATCGGCCTAAATGGTTCAGAATCCGGCCTTCCCCATACTTGTGGGACCGCCTCTTTGTGTAACAGTAAGGGCAACACTTCGAAAAAAACGCCCATTTCAGCTCCATAATGGAACCTAAACCTGCTTACTTGTGCTGAGATTCCCTAAAATCTGTTCGGCTTCTTTCATGACTTGATGAATCACATCACTTGCGGATTGGTCCTTTTTTAATAGACGAGTTCCCTGCCCGGCCCATAACGACATGAATTCCGGCTTGTTTTGTTTAGCGGCTGCCCGGCGGATGTCACCGGTTACGGCGTTTTGTGTCGGAAAGGCTAATGGCGGAATGCCGGACTCTTCAAAGGACTGGATAAATTGGTTACGAATGCCGCGGGCAGGGCGGCCGGAGAAGCTTTTTGTGATAACTGTCCTTTCTTCGGTGCTGTTCAGTAATGCTTCTTTATACGATTCGTGAGCGCCGGATTCTATTGTCGTCAGGAAAGCTGTGCCCATCTGAACGCCTTTTGCGCCTAAGGCAAGAGCACTGACCAATCCTCTGCCATCCATGACGCCGCCGGCCGCAATGACCGGGATATGTACTTGATCCACTATTTGAGGAAGGAGAGAAAACAATCCGACTGCGGCGCCGTTCGGGTGTTGTTTCATGTCAAACGTGCCGCGGTGTCCGCCGGCTTCACTTCCTTGCGCGACAATCACATCTGACCCCTGTTCTTCCGCCAATAGAGCTTCTCTGACGGTGGTGACCATTGTGATCACTTTCATATTGCGTTCTCTCGCCAGCTTCATGGCATAGGGAGGCAAGATGCCAAATGCGGTGCTGATGATGGGCACTTCCTCCTCCAGCAGCACTTGAAATTGCTGCTCAAAAAGGTTTTTCGACTGCACTTCTCTAGGGCCGGGTTCGATGCCGAGCGATTCACGCATTTGGTCCAAAAAACGTTGTACGTCGTGGATGCCGGTCAAATCATCCGTCATGTCCGTGCAAAATAGGTTGACAGCGAATGGCTTATTCGTCCGCGCCTTTACATTTCGGATCGTCTCACGAATATCTTCCGGTTGCATGTAAGCAGCCCCAAGTGTTCCAAGTCCGCCAGCTTCAGAAACAGCGGTAATTAAATCAACGGTTGTTAACTTATCACCGGCCATGCCTGCTTGAATGATCGGATATTGGATGTTTAATAACGTACATACTTCATTATGGAAATTCATAACAGTTCCCCCTTTGCAAAAAATCTTTCAAGCTGTTTTCATTTTACCATAATTTATGAATTATATATTATGATAGAAGCGAATAAGTGTCATTTGAAGGGGTGGGTTAAAAGTGAACGTGTCTATATTGAATACCTTTACAGAGGAAGCGTTTCAAGGAAATCCGGCAGCAGTTTGTTTGCTGACGGAGGAAAAAGCGGATCAATGGATGCAGCAGATGGCAAAAGAAATGAATTTGCCTGTTACGGCATTTGTTCGAATGTCCGGTGGAAACGTTCGGTTAAGGTGGTTTACGCCGACGACGGAAATCCCGATTTGCGGACATGGGACGCTGGCAAGTGCTTATTTTTTATGGAATAATCAAAATATTTCAAAAGAGCAGACTATTCATTTTCAAACGAAAAGCGGGGTGCTGACGGCAACTTTGGCAGATGATTCAGTCCAATTATGTTTTCCTGCGCTTTATGAAATTGAGATCGAGACGCCGGCATTTCTTGTAGAAGCGCTGGGAGTGAACCCTGTTTACGTCGGAAAAAATCAGTTTGATCTGCTGGTGGAAGTGGAGTCGGAGGATATCGTCAGAAACATGAAGCCTGATATTGGGCTGATTGAGAAGATTCCAGTGCGCGGTGTGATCGTAACAGCCCGTTCGGATGCTTCCGGTATCGATTTTGTATCCCGCTTTTTTTCTCCTGTTCAAGGATTGAATGAAGACTATGTCACGGGATCGGCGCACTGCTGTCTCGGCCCATATTGGCAAAAGAAGATGGGGAAACATACTTTTACTGCTTATCAAGCTTCGGAAAGAGGCGGTCTATTAAACGTATATGTTTCTAATGATGAAGTGCGGATTTCCGGAAAAGTGACAACGATATTGGAAGGGAAACTTTCAGAACATTTGATGTAGAGAATAGTGAGCGGAGGGAGAAAAAAATGAATATCGCATTTATTCTATTTAATGGTGTAACGGCGCTTGACTTTGTTGGGGTGTACGACGCTGTAACGAGATTGAAAACAATGAAGTTCATTCCGGATTTAAAGTGGGATCTTTGTGCTTTTACGGAAGAGATTGTGGATGGAACAGGACTCATTTTTACACCGGCAAGAGTGAAGGAATCTCTTGAGCCGTATGACATGGTCATTGTGCCGGGCGGATTTGGTACAAGGACATTGGTTAATGATGCTTCTTTTATTGATTGGCTCAAAACCGCCGAGAACAGCAAAATAAAAGCATCGGTTTGTACCGGCTCATTGCTGTTTGGAGCGGCTGGATTTTTAGAAGGGAAGTCCGCGACAACTCATCCGAATGCATTTCGTGAATTAGAAACTTATTGTACAGTACTCGATCAGCGGATTGTTGATGAAGGGGACCTTATTACGGCAAGAGGTGTCAGTTCTTCCATCGATTTAGGTCTGTATCTTTGTGAAAAATTAGCCGGTTTTGATGCGAAAGAACAAATTAGAAAACAAATGGATTATCAAACATAAAGGAAATGGATACCGGTTATTATTGGACTCTCTATTTATTATACGAAAAGGTTTAATAAGAACAAGAAAGCAGCATAGAAAAGAGGCCCGGCATTAGAGGGGCCTCTTTAGCATTATTCAGCCATATATTTTTCAAGATCGTCAAGCATTTTGTGTGCTGCGAGCACGCCGCCTGCTGTGTTCCAGATGGCGTCATCGACTTTATGAACGTTTCCTGCTTTCGCAGCTTTAAGGTTTTGGAACAATGGATCGTTAACCCATTCTTCTTCAGCTTTCAAGGCTTCACCGTCACCAGTATCGTACGTGAAGTAGAAAATGACATCGCCGTCCATTGCCGGAATGCGTTCTTTTGTGGCATTTGTTTCAGCAAAATCCGGCTTATCCTGTTCCGCCGGGCGAGCAAATCCTAGCTGTTCTAAAATGACGCCGGAGAATGAATCTTTATGGTAAATACGAGTGTCTCCGGCCATAAAGCGGACCATGGATACTTCCTGTGACAATTTATCACCAAAGGTTGTTTTCATGTCTTCAATGCGGCTGTCGTATTCTGCAAGCACTTGTTTTCCTTCTTCTTCTTTATTCAATGCTTTAGCATACAGTTCAAAGTTTTCTTTCCAGTTTCCTTTTAATGTTTCAGAGAAAACCGTCGGAGCAATCGCGCTCAGCTGCTCATAAATGGCTTCCTGGCGCATTTTGTTTCCGATAATTAAATCCGGCTGCAGCTTTGCGACCGCTTCCACATTAACCGGGTCTTCCATCCCAACCACTTCAACGCCTTCTATATCCGCTGCAATGTGATCATACCAAGGATCGCCGGTCCAGGACTGAACTGCGCCAACCGGCTTCACGCCTAGTGCGAGAAGAGCTTCAGTTCCTTCATTTGTTAAAATGACAACCTTTTCAGGTGTTCCAGTAATTTCAGTCGTACCCATTGCGTGTTCGACTGTATATGTATCCGTTTCCGGTTCAGCGGCTGTACTGCTGCTTTCTTCTTTGTTTCCGCAAGCGGCCAAGAAAAGCATCAGCACCGCTGGAATAAATAAAAGCCATTTCTTCATCTTTCTTTCCTCCTGAAAAAATAAAAATCTATCGCTGCAGAAAAATTCTGTTCGCTGCAAAAAAGGGGGCGATCCGGATGGGCGTTCGGACCGCCAAAATGTGCACAATGAATCGGTGGGGTAAAGCAAAAGTGATAATGATTATCATTACCGTTTACAAGTATTATCATAAATGCTGCTTTTAAATCTGTCAACACATAATTGAAAATGATTTTCAAAATCATTGACGAAAAGCCCATGTCTTTTTACAATGGAAGACGTGAAAAACTTTGACAGACAGGAAGCGTTTACGATGACAACAGGAACAAAAGCGGGGCTTCTTTTTATAGGAACAGTCATGACGATTATTTTAATGGCCGCAAGTGTCGTGTACGGCTATACAGACACGACATGGAAGGGCGTGTACGATTCATTTACCTCTTTTAATGGATCGAACGAACATATCGTTGTTCAAACAGTGCGTATTCCGCGGGCGCTGATTGCCGCATGTATTGGGATGAGTCTCGCGATGGCGGGAGTGATCATGCAGACATTGATGAAAAATCCCCTGGCATCACCGGACATTCTCGGCATCAATGCCGGCGCCGGCTTTTTCGTTGTGATGGGACTGGTTATGTTCGGCGTCGGCAGCAATCAATCTATCACATGGCTTGCGTTTATTGGAGCCGCTCTCGCGCAATTCCTTGTTTTTGTGCTCGGTTCGGCTGGACGGGAAGGGTTGACACCGATGAAAATGACGCTTGCCGGGGCGGCCATTGCGGCGATGTTTTCGTCCATCACGCAAGGCTTTCTCGTTTTTAATGAAGCGATGCTGGATCAGGCTTTATTTTGGCTGGCGGGATCGGTGCAGGGAAGAAATCTTGATTTGCTTTTATCCGTTTTGCCTTATTTAGCAGCCGGTGTTCTCGGGGCCATGCTTCTCGCCGGCAAATTAAATGTACTGGCAATGGGAGAAGATGTCGCCCGCGGGCTCGGTCTGCATACAGGTTTTACGAAAATCGCCGCATCACTCCTCGTTGTTTTGCTTGCCGGCGGGGCGGTCGCAGTGGCCGGTCCGATCGGGTTTGTTGGCATTATCATTCCGCATATCGCCAGAAGCTGGATCGGGATTGATCACCGCTGGCTTTTGCCGTTTTCCGGACTGCTTGGGGCCATTCTTCTTCTTGCATCCGACATTGCGTCACGCTACATCATTATGCCGCAGGAAGTACCGGTCGGTGTGATGACCGCGGCCATTGGCGTGCCGTTTTTCATTCACATCGCCCGTAAAGGAGGGATGAGCCGATGAAAGCAATCCGTCCTTTACGCGGAGCTGTGTCCTTGTTAATTGAGCAAAAAACCGTCTATAAAATGACGGCTTTGTTTGCAGGACTGGTGGCTGTTCTTATTGCCAGTGCCGCGCTCGGCGATATTAAGTTCAGCCCTATCGCGGCGTTTCAAACCATTCTCGGCTTCGGTGATCCGTTTCAGCATATGGTGGTTTATTCATTCCGCATGCCGCGCATTTTAGTGGCGCTCTGTGCAGGAGCAGCATTGGCCGCAGCCGGAGCGATTTTGCAGGGACTTGTCCGAAATCCGCTTGCGTCACCTGATTTAATTGGGATGACCGCTGGCGGCAGTGCAGCTGTGACCGCGTTTCTAGCAATATTCAGCGATAAAAACAACGCGCTTACCGTCAGCATTGCCTGGCTGCCGCTTGCCGCCTTTATCGGGGCAGCTGTCACGGCATTTCTCGTCTATCTTCTCGCCTGGAAAAACGGTATGTCCCCGATTCGTCTTATTTTAATCGGTATCGGATTGACTGCTGCGATGAAAGCTGTTACGACGATGATGATGATCATCGGGCCGATTTATCAGGCGTCCAAGGCCAATATGTGGATGACAGGTTCGGTGAATGGTTCATCATGGGGAGAAGTCATGATCATGGCACCGTGGGCAGTGATTGGTTTGATCTCTGTCCTTATTGCGAGCCGCCATTTAAACATGCAGCAGTTTGGGGATGAACTTGCGATTGGTGCGGGTGCCCATGTCGAACGGCAGCGATTTTTCTTTCTCGCGCTCGCGACGGCTCTTGTCGGTGGTGCCGTCGCCTTTGCGGGCGGCATCGGTTTTGTCGGCTTAATGGCCCCGCATATTGCTCGCCGTCTCGTCGGTTCACACGCAGGTCCGCTCATTACCGCGGCCGCGCTGATCGGTGCCATTCTTGTCATGCTGGCCGACCTTGCAGGGCGCACGCTCTTTTTACCGCTTGAAGTACCGGCCGGCGTGTTCACCGCCGCAATCGGTGCACCGTATTTTATTTACTTACTTTTTCGGACGAAAGGATAGATGATAATGAGTATCATCACGATGGACAGCGTCACGCTCCAATATGGAAAACAAACGATCATTCATGAACTGGACTGGACGGTGCCGGAAGGGAAAATTACGGTGCTGATCGGCGGGAATGGCTGCGGGAAGTCGACGCTTCTCCGGTCCGCCGCCCGCCTTTTGAAGCCATCATCCGGTCACGTACTGCTGGACAATGTCCTTTTAGAAAAGATGTCGACCAAAGAAGCGGCGCGCAAAATGGCGATTTTGCCGCAGTCCCCCGCCGCTCCGGAGGGATTAACGGTGCTGCAGCTTGTAAAACAGGGGCGCTACCCGCATCAGACGTGGCTGAAGCAGTGGTCAGTGTCGGATGAGGAAGCGGTGCAGCGTGCATTGAAGGCGACAGCGATGGAAGAACTGGCGGACCGCGTTGTCGATGAATTGTCCGGCGGCCAGCGTCAGCGCGCATGGATTGCGATGACGCTTGCGCAAAATACGGATATCATTTTGCTTGATGAACCGACGACATATCTGGATATGACGCATCAAATTGATATTCTCGATTTGCTGTTTGAACTGAATGAACAGGAAGGCCGCACCATTGTCATGGTGCTGCATGATTTGAATCTCGCCTGCCGGTACGCCGACCATATTGTTGCTGTTAAAGATAAAACGATCTATGCGGAAGGGGCGCCGGAAAAGGTCGTCGATGCTGCACTCGTCAAGCACGTCTTCGGCCTCGACTGCCGGATTGACCGCGACCCTATTTTCGGTACGCCGTTATGCATTCCCTTTGGAAAGGGACGGAGAGTGGTATAGACTGAAGGAACAGTAAGTGAATGGAAGCAATATTTTTCTAAGAGCGAAGATGAGGCTGTCCCACAAGGCCGGATTCTGACCCAATTAGGCCGATTTATTGAAATGAGAGCCGAATTCTGCTTCTTGAAGGCCGAATTGATCGGAATTCGGCCAAAGTGACAAGAAAACCGGCCCAAAATCAGAAAATCCGGCCCACACTGTAAGAAATCCGGCCATAGAAACGAAGAAAAGGCTGCCTCCATGATCTTTGGAGACAGCCTCTTCTTACTATTTATCGGACTGAAGCCACGGCTAAACCGTCTTTTGCGGTAAAGAGCCGGGCAATGTAGACGAAGACGATGATGGCATAGATGAGAAGCCACACATTGAAGACGCCGTGAATGATTGCCATGCCGAGAAAACCGGCAGCAAGCAAGTAATATGTCAGCGGCAGCAGCACACGACGGATCAGTGCGCCTTCTTTTCCAATCAAGCCAACTGTTGCAGAAGCGGCGACCACGTTATGGACGCAAACCATGTTACCGGCTGCACCGCCGACTGCCTGCAAGGCAACAATTATCCCGGATTGATGCACATCGAGGCCGATGTTGCCGGCTGCGCCGAACTGGAAGAGTGAGAACATCATGTTGCTGAACGTGTTGCTTCCGGCAATAAATGCGCCGAGTGCTCCGACAGCAGGGGCAACGATCGGCCAGAAATCGCCGGCGACAACGGATACGCTTTCAGCAAGGACAAGCGGCATATTTTGACCGGCAAGTGCTTCTGTTGCTGCAGATACTTTATCCGAAGCTAACGATGTATTTAAGAAAATTTTGATCATCGGCACCGCAAAAATAAGTGACAAGCCGGCAGATGCCGCTGTTTTAAAAGAGCTTTTCCATGCGCGCGTGTAGTCTGATGACTTCATGCGGTGCAGGAAGAACGTTAGTACGGAAACGACGATGAAAATAAAGCCCGGTAAAAACAATGGTGTTGATGTTGTGGTAATACCGGAACCAAATGTATTTTCAAAAACAAGTGCAGGCGCTTTCAACGCGGCTGTTAATGGTTCGACTGTACGGGATGCAACGAGAAGTCCTGCAACTAAAATGTAAGGAAGCCATGACATACCCATAGAAATCGAACGCTGTGAACCTTCTTCTTTTTCCGGTTCATAATTCAGTTTACCGAACCAGTCTTCTTCCCATTTGCTGCGCGGCGGGAAGTCGAAATGATCATCAGCTGACGGCATAAACAAACCTTTTCGGGCTGCAGGAACGACGATCAGCATCGCAATCAATGCACCGAGCAAAGATGGGAATTCCGGACCTAGCGTGATGCCGATAAAGTAGTACGGCACTGTAAATGAAATACCGGCAAATAAAGTAAATTTCCATACTTTGAGGCCTTCGCGGAACGATTTATTCGGACCGAAAAAGCGGGTAAGCACAGCCGCCATTAAGAGCGGAATGAGTGAACCGACGATACCGTGAACGAGCACGACATTGGATGAGATGTACATCAAATAATCAATGTAGCCCATTCCTGTACCTTCAAGAGCAGAAAGAACCGTCGGCTGGTCGGTTAAACCGGTATTGACACCAATTTGAATCGGTGTTCCGACCGCCCCGAATGAAACAGGCGTACTTTGAATAATAAGCGCAACCATAACCGCAGCCATTGCCGGAAAACCGATTGCCACAAGAAGCGGCGCGGCAACAGCGGCCGGTGTACCGTATCCTGCAGCGCCTTCAATAAAGGCGCCGAACAGCCACGCAATGATAATGGCTTGAATCCGGCGGTCTGGTGAAATACTGGTAAAACCGCGGCGAATTGTATTAATAGCACCGCTTTCTTTTACGGTATTTAACAAGAGGACAGCGCCGAATACGATAAAAATAACTTCAAGCGCGGTGATAAGACCGTTAAATGCTGCCCCGGCGACAATCGTGCTGTCTGTTCCCCAGACGAACATCGCGATCAATGCTGTCACGACGAGTGCAATTGGCATGGCCCGGGTAGCCGGCCAGTTTAAAAAGACAAGAAAAATAAGAATGGTCACAATAGGCACGATAGCGATCATTGATAAAGTAAATAAGCTCAAAGAAGTTCCACCTCCGATAAGTAAGCGATTTCAATGTGTAAGTTAGTTGATCATCAGATGACCTGTTTTTGATTATAGAGGGAATGTTTTCAAAAAACAATCAAAATTTTTTGTTATTTGTGTTTATAATAAAATAAAGAGGTGACGATAACGTTGAAATACAAGCAAATTAAACCGAAAAAAATATATGAAGAAGTAGCGGAAACGCTGCTCGAATCCATTCGCTCCGGCGACCTGCAGCCAGGTGAAAAATTAGATTCCGTCCAGCAGCTGGCGGAAAGTTTTCAGGTCGGGCGCTCTGCCATCAGGGAAGCACTGACCTCACTCCGGGCGATGGGCTTGATTGAAATGAGGCAGGGGGAAGGAACATACGTAAAGTCCTTTTCTGCAGATGGGATCGCATTTCCGCTGCAGAGTGCGCTGTTAATGAACCGCGATGATTTGACCGGTTTAATGGAAGTGCGCAAAATTCTGGAAACGGGTATTGCGGCATCGGCAGCGGAACGGCGCACCGATGAAGATCTCGCCGCAATGGAGCAGGCATTTGCCGATATGGCGAAATATTCAGGGGACGCAGAGCTTGGCGAGAAAGCGGATCTCGCCTTTCATTTGGCGATTGCCGAAGCAGCCGGTAATAAATTGCTGGCGAGCTTAATGCATCATGTATCCGATATGACAGCGGAGTCGATGCGTGAAACGCGCCGTATTTGTTTATATGAAGAAACGGCGACTGTTGACCAGCTCAATGTGCAGCATGAAACCATTTTGCGGGCGATTCAAAACCGTGATGCATCGTCTGCGCGAAAGGCAATGGCCGCACATCTTGATTATGTTGAAAACGTCTTGCATGATTACATGGACAGTCATTGAATTTGGTGGAAACCGGCGGAGTGCAGCCGGTTTTTTTGTTTCGAAAAAGGATTTGAAAATTTGTAAGCGTTTGTAGTATGATAAAAAGAAAAATGGTATACAGGTCATCAGATGACCTTACTTTATGGGGTGAACAAAGTGAAGGTGACACTTTTTATTACGTGTATTGTCGATATGTTTCAGGCCGATGTGGGCAAAGCCACAGTGGAAGTGCTGGAGCGCCTCGGCTGTGAGATTGAATTTCCGATGGGACAGGTGTGCTGCGGCCAGCCGGCCTATAACTCAGGCTACGTGGAAGAATCAAAAGATGCGATGAAAAAAATGATTGCGACGTTTGAACATGCGGAAGTGGTGGTAACGCCGTCGGGTTCATGCGCGACAATGTTTAAAGAATACCAGCATATTTTTCATGATGATCCTGTTTGGCGTCCACGGGCGGAAAAGCTCGCGTCGAAAACGTATGAACTGACAGAATTTATCGTCGATGTTTTGAAAGTGGAAGATGTAGGAGCCAAATTGAACGGTGTAGCGACGTATCACCCGTCCTGCCACATGACGCGCCTTCTCGGCGTAAAGGACGCGCCAATGACGCTGCTCAAAAATGTCAAAGGGCTCAAATTTGAACCGCTTCCCAACGCGCATAACTGCTGCGGGTTCGGCGGCACATTCTCGGTGAAAATGGGCAATATTTCCAAGCAGATGGTGGATGAAAAAGTAGACTCGGCGGAAATGAGCGGCGCCGACTTTTTAATTGGTGCTGATGGCGGCTGTTTAATGAATATCGGCGGCCGAATCGAGCGAAGAGGAAAACCGATCCGCGTCCTGCACATTGCGGAAGTATTAAACAGCCGGTGAGGGGGAAAACAACATGGCAATGAAAATCGGTGAAGGCAAATTTAAAGATAACGTAAACGAAAACATGCAGGATACATTCATGCGCGGTGCAGTGGCGGGTGCGCAGGAACGTCTTCGCACGCGCCGTCTCGATGCGGCAGAAGAGCTTGGCAACTGGGAAGAGTGGCGGTCGCATGGGGAAGAAATTCGCAAGCATGTGCTTGATAACCTCGATTACTACTTGCATGAATTGACAGAAAATGTGCAAAAACGCGGGGGACACGTATTTTTTGCTGAAACAGCAGAGGATGCAAATGCATACGTCCGTGAAGTTGTTAATTCCAAGAATGGGAAAAAAATTGTTAAGGCAAAGTCGATGGTGACAGAAGAGATCGGCTTAAATCAAATTTTAGAAGAAGAAGGATGCGAAGTGATCGAGACGGATCTCGGCGAATACATATTACAGCTTGATGAACATGATCCGCCGTCTCATATTGTTACACCGGCACTTCACAAAAATAAAGAACAGATCCGTGATGTATTTGCGAAGAAATTAGATTATAAATTAACATCGAAACCGGAAGAGCTGGCGCTTCATGCCCGGGAAAAACTGCGTCAGGAATTTTTAACGGCGGACATCGGCATTACCGGCTGCAATTTTGCGGTCGCGGAATCCGGTTCGATCAGCCTCGTAACGAATGAAGGCAATGCGCGTCTCGTATCAGCTTTGCCGAAAACGCAAATTACGGTGATGGGCATGGAACGGATTGTGCCGACATTTGAAGAACTTGACGTTTTGGTCAGCCTGCTGACGCGCAGTGCGGTCGGACAAAAATTAACAAGTTACATCACGGCACTGTCCGGACCCCGTCAGGAAGGGGATGCCGATGGACCGGAAGAATTCCACCTGGTCATTGTGGATAACGGCCGCTCGAAGATTTTAGGAACGGAATTCCAATCCGTTTTACAGTGCATTCGCTGTGCGGCCTGCATTAATGTGTGCCCTGTTTACCGCCATATCGGCGGACACTCATACAATTCCATTTATCCTGGCCCGATTGGCGCTGTCCTCACACCGCTTCTCGGCGGATACGATGATTTTAAAGATTTACCTTATGCATCAACATTGTGCGCAGCGTGTACCGATGCATGTCCGGTGAAAATTCCGCTGCATGAGCTTTTGCATAAACATCGGCAGGTGATTGTGGAAAAAGAAGGACGGGCGCCAATATCAGAAAAGCTGGCGATGAAGGCGTTCGGACTCGGAGCGGCATCAAACCCGATTTATGGAGCCGGCTCAAAAATGGCCTCCGCCATGATGAAGCCGTTTACGAAAAATGACCGGATTTCAAACGGACCAGGTCCTTTGAAAGCATGGACGGAAATTCGTGAATTTCCGGCACCGAATAAAGAACGGTTCCGTGACTGGTTTAAAGACCATGAAAAAGGAGGAAGCGGCCAATGATCCATCATCGTGATTCCTTTTTAACTAACGTGGCCGCACAGCTCGGCCGCAGCCGGAATACGTCTGTAAAACCAGAGCGCAACTGGAAATTCCGACCGCAGGACAAAACATTGAGCGGCAAAACACCGGATGAACTTATGACCGTTTTGCGCGATCAATGCCGGCTTATTCATACGGAATTAATTGAAACGACCAGTGATAAGCTCGAAACGGTGCTGGAATCAACCGTGAATTTGTACGGAGGCGGACCGATTTCATTATGGCGTGATCCCCGCTTTGACGAATTCGGCCTTGGAGAACTCATTCGTGAAACGTGGCCGGCCCGCAGTGTCGAAGTGAACGAATGGGACTCATTCCGCGGGAAAGCCAACATTGCAGAAGCGGAACGGGCGAACATTGGCATCACATTCAGCGATATGACGCTTGCTGAATCAGGTACGGTTGTCTTGTTTTCAAGTTCTGACAAAGGACGATCCGTCAGCCTGCTTCCGCACAAATACATTGCGATTATCCCAAAAAGTACGATTGTCCCGCGCATGACGCAGGCCGCGCAGGAGATTTCGCGCCGTGTACAGTCGGGAGAAACGATTCCGTCCTGCATCAATTTTATCACCGGCCCAAGCAACTCGGCCGATATTGAAATGAACCTCGTTGTCGGGGTGCACGGTCCTGTGAAAGCGGCTTATATAGTAGTAGAAGACCGATAAGCTTTTCAGAATTTAATAAACGAAAAGAGGCTGCTCTGTAAGTGATGATTGATCACCTTACAGAGCAGCCTTCATAAAATAGGCGACAGCAGCCGGGCGAGTGATTCGCCGATTCGTGTCGGGAAACTTCTATGTTCATACCGTTCGCGGCTGATTGGAACAGATACCGAGAAATCATTTAAAAAATCTACCTCGACTTTTTCGACGGCAGGTGTCCGGTTGTAGATGAATGTCATGAGTTCATGATTGAGCCGGAAGCTGCGGACGTCAAAGTTGGCTGTGCCGACAATCGCGTGCTGCCCGTCAATCAGCAGTACTTTTGAATGAATGAAGGAATCATCACGGTACGCGAACACTTTCACACCAGCGCTCAACAGATCATGAAAATAAGAATTCGTTCCGTAAAAGGAAATCGTGCGGTCCCCTTTACCCGGCACGATCACGCGCACATCTTTTCCGCTTCGGGCCGCAACGCGCACAGCAGCCAGCGCCTCATCATCCGGTACAAAGTAAGGGGATGCAATCCAAATCGATTTTTCCGCGGTCTGGATCATTTCCATCATCGCATCGCGCACATCGCGTTCTTCATTATACGGGCCGCCATACACGGTCTGAACCATCTCGTCTGCTTCGTGCGGTTCAGATGGAAAATAAGCGGAAAATCGAAATGCTTCTTTTAATTCATCCAGTAGGGACGTTTTAGCATGTGTCGCATGAATCCAATCGGTTATAAAGGACTCCTGCAGCTGGCGGACAGCCGGCCCCTCCATTCGTAAGTGCGTGTCACGCCACACTTCAAACTGTTCCGTATTACTCCGGTATTCTTCACCGACATTGAGCCCGCCGGTAAAGCCGGTATGTCCGTCCACAACGACGATTTTCCGATGATTGCGTAAATTCGCTGTGCGCGTAAACCATGGGGATACAATCGGATCAAACGCATACGCTTCACCGCCGGCTTCTTTCAAAGGGCTTAAAAATGCTTCCGATAATCCGGATGAACCAAGCCCGTCATACAAAAATCGGACGTGAACATTTGCTTCTGCCCGCTCGACGAGAGCATCACGTATTTCGGTTGAAATGTCATCTTCCCGGAAAATATAAAATTGAATGTGAATGTGATGTTCCGCATGGCGGATGGCATCGAGAATGGCAGGGAACGTTTCTTCTCCGTTTGTTAATATATCAACTTTATTGCCGGCCAGCGCTTCAAAGCCCGTCATGTTTTGGATCTTTTTCGCTTGAGGCAAAACATCGGAAACATCCCATTTCTCCCCTTGATGGCGCATGGTGGTGATAAATCTTGTCGTTTCCGCAATGACATGCTTCGGCAGCATCCGGTTGCGCGGATCGCGTCCGAATACGGAATAAACAATGGCTCCCGCCAGCGGAAAGACGAGGACGATCGCAATCCATGCCACTTTTGAATTCGTGCCCCGCGAATCGAATAAAAGTAAATTAAACACGACGAAAATGGAAACGATTCCAGCGAGATACGTAAACGCGACCGACAATTCATTTGAAAAATAGCGTATTCCAAAATAAATAAGCGCTACAACACTAATTAAAACAATAAGCTGTACGGCTTTTTCTCTCATGGCAAATACCCCCTCTCAACTATAATTCAGTTTACCCGTTTTTTCCGAAAGTGACAGTTGAAATTTAAAAAAGAGTGCTGTATAGTAAAAATAGAATAAATGAATGAGCATTCATTCAAAGGGGGATATGAACGTGGTTCAGCACATTCGAAAAGCAGCGGTTATCGGTTCCGGTGTTATGGGTTCCGGCATTGCAGCGCACCTTGCGAACATAGGCATTCCATCTATTTTACTTGATATCGTCCCGGAACATGCGCAAAATCGAAATGAACTTTCTGAAAGCGCTCTTCAAAAACTATTTAAACAAAAACCTGCTCCGCTTTCGTCCCCAAAAAACGCCGCGTTGATCGCAGCTGGCAATCTGGAAGATGACTTGGACAAATTGGCGGAAGCCGACTGGATTATTGAAGTTGTTGTGGAGCGTCTTGATGTAAAGAAAGCTGTATTTGAAAAAGTAGATCAGCATCGGAAGAAGGGGAGCATCGTTTCCTCCAACACATCCGGTATTTCCGTTGAAGCCATGAAGGAAGGCCGGAGTGAAGATTTTAAGAAGCATTTTCTAGGCACGCATTTTTTTAACCCGCCGCGCTATTTGAAATTGCTTGAGATCATTCCGACGTCTGAAACAGCTTCGGAAGTGTTAGAGTATATGAAAATGTTTGGGGAAGACGTGCTCGGCAAAGGGGTCGTATTAGCGAAAGACACGCCGAATTTTATCGCAAACCGGATTGGCACATACGGCTTGCTGAAAACCATGCATGTCATGACCGAGATGAACTTATCACCGGGTGAGGTCGATTCAATGACAGGACCGCTGATCGGCCGGCCGAAAAGCGCTACGTTCAGAACGCTCGATGTCGTCGGGCTTGATACGTTCATACACGTCGCTAAAAATGTTTATGATCAAGTGGATGGTGAGGAAAAAGCCGTATTTGATATACCTGATGTGCTGTTGAACATGCGTGACAAAGGCTGGATCGGTGCAAAAGCGGGGCAGGGCTTCTTTAAAAAGGATGGGAAGACGATTCTTGAATTAGACCCAAATTCAATGGAATATATTGAACGGAAGAAAATGAAAGCGGCTTCAATCGAAATGGCCAAACAGCAAAAAGGGGCAGCGAAATGGAAGACACTCGCCTATGCGAATGATCAGGCGGGGCAGTTTATCTGGAAGATGCTCGCCCCCACGCTTCTTTATTCAGCGGAATTAACCGGTGAAATTGCCGATGATATCGTGTCGATTGACCGGGCGATGAAATGGGGATTTGGCTGGAACGAAGGCCCATTTGAAATATGGGATAAAATCGGTGTCGCTGATTCAATCAAAAAGATGGAATTGGAAGGCCGCAGCGTACCGGACTGGGTGAAAGAAATGGACGGCTCATTTTATAAAGACGGTCATTATTACGATCCGTTAACTCAATCGTACAAACCGATTGAAAAAAATGCGAAAGTCATCGATTTGAAACAGCTGAAAGAAGACGGGAAAATCATAAAACAAAACAGCGGAGCGAATTTGATTGATCTGGGCGACGGTGTGGCACTGCTTGAATTTACTTCCCCGAACAATGCAATCGGCATGGATATTGTGCAAATGATCAACACAGCGGTCGATGAAGTCGAGAAAAATTATAAAGGGCTGGTCATCGGAAATCAGGGGAAAAACTTCTGTGTTGGCGCGAATCTTGCGATGATTTTAATGGCTGCCCAGGATGATGGCATATGGGAAATCGACATGGTCGTTAAAGGGTTCCAGCAGGCGATGATGAAAATCAAATACAGTGCAAAACCGGTTGTCGCGGCCCCGTTTGCGATGACACTCGGAGGTGGAACAGAAGTGTGTTTACCAGCTGCCCATATTCAGGCATCCATGGAATCGTATATGGGCCTTGTGGAAGTCGGAGTTGGACTCATTCCAGGCGGCGGGGGCAATAAAGAGCTTTATATCCGCCACCTTGAGCAGCTGCCGGCAGGTGTTACGGTTGATTTACAGGCAGTTGCCAATAAAGTATTTGAAACGATTGCGATGGCTAAAGTGTCCACCTCCGCAGCGGAAGCACGCGATCATAACTTTTTATATAAAGCGGACGGCATCAGCGTGAATCAGGATCACCTGCTGCATGACGCGAAACAGGCCGTCCTTCATTTACACGAGAATGGATACACAGCACCTATTCGCAAAAAAGTGCCGGTCACGGGTGAAACAGGTTATGCCACCTTATTGCTCGGGGCCCAGTCGATGCACGCGTCCGGTTTCATTTCCGACTATGACTTAACGATTGCGAAAAAACTGGCATGGGTGATTGCAGGCGGGAATGTACCATTCGGAACGGAAGTTGATGAACAATATTTGCTGGATCTGGAGCGGGAAGCATTTTTACAGCTCGTAGCACAGCCGAACACACAGCAGCGCATGCAGCATATGCTCGTTAAAGGGAAACCACTTCGTAATTAAAGGGGAGATAGAAATGAAGGAAGCGGTCATTGTCGCCGGTGCGCGTACACCGGTCGGCCGGGCAAAAAAAGGGACATTGCGGAATACGCGGCCGGATGATCTCGGGGCCATTGTTGTAAAAGAAACGCTGAAAAGAGCCGGCAGCTACGATGGCAATATAGACGATCTCATTATTGGGTGTGCGATGCCAGAAGCGGAGCAAGGATTGAATATGGCGCGGAATATCGGCGCCCTCGCTGGACTTTCGCATGACGTACCGGCTATTACGATTAACCGGTATTGTTCTTCTGGCTTGCAGTCCATCGCCTATGCAGCAGAAAAAATCATGATCGGACACGCGGACACGATTATCGCAGGGGGAGCGGAATCGATGAGCCATGTCCCGATGATGGGTCATGTCGCAAGGCCGAATGTGCGGATAGCGGAAGAGATGCCGGGGTATTACATGTCGATGGGGCATACAGCAGAGGAAGTGGCAAAGAAGTACGGGATTTCACGCGAGGACCAGGATGCGTTTGCGGTCCGCAGTCATGAAAGGGCCGCCCGTGCCATTGCGGAAGGGAAATTTGCCGATGAAATTGTGCCGGTCGAAGTGACGTTCAGAGATGTTGGTGCTGATCATAAATTAACAGAGGATCATGTTGTTTTTTCACAAGATGAAGGGGTGCGGCATGGTACATCGATGGAAGGCTTGGCAAAATTGCGTCCGGCATTTTCAGTTACAGGCACCGTAACGGCCGGCAATGCTTCACAAACGTCTGACGGCGCAGCGGTGGTGATGGTGATGGAACGGGAAAAAGCGGAGTCACTCGGGCTCACCCCGATTGCGAAGTTCCGCTCGTTTGCGGTTGGGGGCGTGCCGCCGGAAATTATGGGTGTCGGGCCGGTTGTCGCGGTGCCAAAAGCATTGAAGCTCGCCGGACTGGAATTATCGGATATTGATTTGTTTGAACTGAATGAAGCGTTCGCATCCCAGTCGATTCAGGTCATTCGGGAGCTCGGGCTGAATGAAGACATTGTCAATGTAAACGGAGGGGCGATTGCACTTGGCCATCCACTTGGCTGTTCCGGGGCAAAGCTGACTTTGTCATTATTGCATGAATTGAAGCGCCGCAAGCAGCAGTTCGGCATCGTCACGATGTGCATCGGCGGCGGCATGGGGGCCGCCGGCGTCTTTGAAATGATGGAATAAAAGGGGGAAATGATCATGGCAGCAAAAGGCGGTTCGTTTTTAATAGAAGAAGCGGCATTCAACTCCATTTTCACACCGGAAGATTTTTCAGATGAACAGAAAATGATTGCAAAAACGACGGAAGAATATGTCATGGGCAGCGTCATGCCGGCATTACCATATTTAGAAAAGCATGAATTTGACCGTTCGGTGAAATTATTGCAGGAAGCGGGTGAGCTTGGACTGCTGGCAGCGGATGTACCCGAAGAATATGGCGGACTGAATCTCGATAAAATCAGTTCTGCGCTGATTGCCGAAAAAATGGCGGCCGCGGGCGGGTTTTCCATTTCGCACGGTGCGCACGTCGGGATCGGATCTTTGCCGATTGTGTTATTTGGAAATGAAGAACAAAAGCAAAAATATTTGCCGGATCTGGCTTCAGGCACACGTTTTGCGGCATATGCACTGACGGAACCCGGCTCGGGATCAGATGCATTGGGCGCGAAAACGACAGCCCAATTGAATGAAGCAGGGACACATTACGTGTTGAACGGGGAAAAACAGTGGATCACGAACTCGGCCTTTGCCGATGTGTTCATTGTGTACGCGAAAATTGATGGAGAACAATTTTCAGCGTTTATTGTAGAGAAAGAGTATCCGGGTGTATCCACCGGAGCGGAAGAAGAAAAAATGGGAATCAAAAGTTCATCAACGCGGACATTGATTTTATCGGACGCGCAAGTGCCGGTCGAAAATTTGCTTGGGGAAGCGGGACGCGGGCATGTGATTGCGTTTAATATTTTAAACATCGGACGTTACAAACTAGGCGTCGGTACGGTCGGAAGTGCGAAGCGGGCTCTTGATATTTCACTGAAATACGCCAATGAGCGCCAGCAGTTCAAAACGCCGATTGCCAACTTTAATTTAATTAAAGAAAAGTTTGGGACGATGGCATCGAAAATATATGCGGCAGAAAGTGCGATTTACCGGACGGTCGGCTATTTTGAAGAGCGGATGAGTGCGCTGTCTGAAGAAGAACAAAAAGATGGCAAGTCGATTGCGGCATCCGTTGCCGAATATGCCATTGAGTGTTCACTCGGCAAATTTTTCGGGTCAGAAGTACTTGATTATGTTGTCGATGAAGGTGTACAGATCCACGGCGGTTACGGGTTTATGGAAGAGTATGAAATTGCGAGAATGTACCGCGATTCCCGCATTAACCGCATTTTCGAAGGCACGAATGAAATTAACCGGCTGCTTGTACCGGGCACATTTGTGAAAAAAGCGTTCAAAGGCGAACTGCCGCTGTTTGAAAAAGCACAGGCGCTGCAGGGGGAAATCATGATGCTCATGCCGGAAGAGCCGGGGGAAGCTGTACTTGCGCAAGAAAAAATGCTCGTGAAAAATGCGAAGAAAATCGCGCTTTTAGCAGCTGGTCTTGCCGTTCAAAAATACGGAAAAGCGCTTGAAGCGGAGCAGGAAGTGTTGGCCAATATCGCGGATTTGGCGAATTTAGTCTACGCAATGGAATCAGCGGTATTACGCACTGAAAAAGCAATTGAAGAGTCCGGAGAAGAAAAAAGCAAACAGAAACTTTTGTACACACAAATTTTCTGCCAGGAAGCCTTTAATGACATTGAAGCACATGCAAAAGAAACGCTCGTGGCAATTGAATCCGGTGACAGCCTACGCATGATGATGTCTGTATTGCGTAAACTCGGCCGCCACACCCCGGTCAATGTTATCGCGAAAAAGCGTGAAGCAGCAGACAGACTGAACAATACGTTGAAATACGTCGTTTAATAAACGAGAGCCCCTTTTGACAAAAAGGGGGCTTTTTAGCGTGAGCAAAAGGAGATAAACGTGAATAAATCCAGATGAACTAGGGCATTTATAATTATTCACAACCAAATTTGAATCCGGACGCTCAATTGGAAGAAGGATTTATATAAAACGTGTCGAAAATCATCCGTTGAGGTGATTTAATTATGAAGTTTTATTGGTATCCAAAATGCGGGACGTGCCGCAATGCAAAAAAATGGCTGGATGAACACAATGTATCATACGAAGCGGTTCATATTGTGGAAACGCCGCCGTCCAAAGCGGAATTGAAAAAAGCCTATGAAAAAAGCGGACTGCCGTTAAAGAAGTTTTTTAACACGAGCGGGCAAAAATACCGGGAGCTCGGATTAAAGGATAAAGTCGCATCCGCTTCAGATGATGAGCTGCTTGACATACTGGCATCGGACGGCATGTTAATAAAGCGGCCGCTCGCGATCAGCAACGAAATCGTGACAGTTGGCTTCAAAGAAGAAGAATATGCACAAAAATGGCATTGATCTTCTTGCTTTCTGTATGAATAATCAGTAAAGTGTAAAGTGTAATTATTCTAATCTGGAGGGACAAACAAATGAATTTGCCTAAAGAGCTGCGTTATTCTGAAGAACATGAATGGGTAAAACAAGAAGACGGGAAAGTGCGCATCGGAATCACGGATTTCGCCCAATCTGAACTTGGCGATATCGTATTCGTTGAGCTTCCGTCTGTCGGTGATGACGTAACAGCTGACGAACCATTCGGCAGCGTTGAATCCGTTAAAACGGTTTCTGAATTGTATGCACCGATCAGCGGGAAGGTTGTTGAAGTGAACGAAGAGCTGGATGACAGCCCGGAATTTGTCAACGAATCTCCTTATGAAAAAGCATGGATGATTGTTGTTGAGCCGTCTGATGCGTCTCAAATTGACGATCTCATGACTGCTGAGCAATATGAAGAAATGACAAAAGAAGATTAATTCAAGGGCCGGTTTTTTGCCGGTCTTTTTATTTTGCATTTTCCATGAAAACAGGTGACAATAGAGATAACAACATGCAGCGGGGGGATGGTGATGTTGGTGGAAAAAACAATTATCGTGGAAGGATCGTCTGATCGGAAACGGGTGGCTGAAATTGTGAAGGAGCCAGTGGACATCATTTGCACGAACGGAACGATTGGTGTGTCGCGTCTCGATGAGCTTGTAGATGAGTTATTCGGACGGGACGTTTACATCTTAGTTGACGCGGATGCATCAGGCGAAAAATTGCGCCGTCAGTTTAAACGGGAGCTTCCTGAAGCGCGGCATCTTTATATTGACCGCCGCTACAAAGAAGTCGCGGCTGCACCGCATTATTATCTCGCTTCTGTTTTAATGAGCGCGGATATCGACGTGCATGGAGAATTTTTGCAGAAAGAAGGTTCACAATAGTGATGGAAACGACACAATTCATTCAACCATTAATGGCTGCACCAAAAGCAGCATTATATGCCTATACACCGATGTGCGGCACATGCCAGGTCGCCGGCAGAATGCTTGATGTTGTCGAAGCGATGAACATTGATGTGCCGCTTGAGCGGATCAATTTAAATTATTATGAGGATCTGGCGCGTGAATTTGAGATTGAAAGCGTACCGTGTTTACTTTTATTTTCAAACGGGAAACTAAAAAAGAAAATTTACGCTTTTCAGTCAGTTCCATATATATATGAAGAAATACGATCATGAATGTAATGCCATTTATTTCAGTCGGGATTGAAAAATGTTTTGTTGACATAATTGTTTTGTGAATGTTAAAATCCATTCAGATTCATAACAAGCTCTTATCAAGAGAGGCTGAGGGACGTGCCCGATGAAGCCCAGCAACCGTCTTTTATAGAAAAGGTGCTAAATCACACGAAGCAGTTTGCTCCGGCAGATGAGAGGAAGGAACGTAACGCTTCGCCTTTCTGTCATTTTGAGCAGATAGGTTTTTTTTATGGAGAGGAGTTGACATCATGATTTTAATCGAACAGGCCAAGAAGATCTTTCAAACGAAAAACGGTCCGGTGACGGCTGTGAGTGATATAAACCTATCCGTTCAGGAAGGGGAAATTTTTGGCATGATCGGCTACAGCGGTGCAGGAAAAAGTACGCTTATCCGGATGCTGAACGGTCTGGAGACACCAACGGAAGGCTCTGTCACGGTTGCAGGGCGCGCGGTGTCAAAAATTAAAGGCGGCGAACTTCGCAAAGCACGCCAGGAGATCGGCATGATTTTTCAGCACTTTAACCTGCTTTGGTCACGCACGGTTCGCGGCAACATTGCATTCCCGCTTGAAATAGCCGGCGTGTCAAAGGAGGAACGGGACAAGCGGGTAAACGAACTGATTGAACTCGTCGGACTCGATGGACGGGGAGATTCGTATCCGTCACAGCTGTCGGGCGGTCAAAAGCAGCGTGTCGGCATTGCCCGGGCGCTTGCCAATAATCCGAAAGTATTACTGTGTGATGAAGCAACGTCCGCTCTCGATCCGCAGACAACAGATTCCATTTTAGAACTGCTCGTTGATATTAATCAAAGGCTCGGTTTGACCATTGTGCTCATTACGCATGAAATGCATGTCATCCGGAAAATTTGTCATCGTGTGGCGGTGATGGAAGCGGGTAAAATTGTGGAGCTTGGACCGGTACTGGATGTATTCCGCCGTCCGGAACAGCCGATTACAAAGCGGTTTGTCCAGCAGGTGACAGAGCCGGACGAATCAAAAGAAACGATTCAGCATTTGCTTGAAGCTCATCCAAATGGGAAAATTGTGAAATTAACGTTCGTTGGCGTTTCAGCTGAACAGCCGGTGATAACCGAATTGATCCGCCAGTTTGACGTGGCTGTTAACATTTTGCAGGGGAAAATTTCACAGACACAAAATGGTGCCTATGGAACATTGTATGTTCACTTAACGGGTGATACTTCTGAAGTGAACAAAGCGGTGGCATTTTTAGATGCACAGCAAGTGGATTCGGAGGTCGGAGCGTATGACTGAACAATGGTTTCCGAATGTCGATTGGGAAAAAATGTGGGAAGCAACAGTACAGACGCTTTATATGACGAGTATTTCAGTCATTATCACCTTTATTTTAGGTATATTACTCGGTCTCCTGCTCTTTTTAACATCGAAAGGGCAGTTGTGGGAAAATAAAGCTGTGTATGGCGTAACAGCTATCATCGTCAACGTATTCCGCTCCATTCCCTTTATCATTTTAATCGTTTTGCTCATTCCATTTACAAAAGCGGTTGTCGGAACGATTATTGGTGAGAATGCGGCGCTTCCGGCACTGATTATCGGTGCGGCGCCATTTTATGCCCGGATGGTCGAAATTGCCTTGCGGGAAATAGACAAAGGCGTTATTGAAGCGGCGCGTGCGATGGGGGCATCAACCGGTACGATTATCCGGAAAGTATTACTTCCGGAATCGATGCCGGCACTTGTTTCCGGGATTACCGTTACAGCGATTGCGCTCGTCGGCTACACGGCAATGGCCGGTGTCATCGGCGCAGGCGGTCTCGGGAATCTTGCGTATCTTGATGGTTTCCAGCGCAGCCGCAATGATGTGACGATGATGGCAACAATCATTATTTTAATTATTGTGTTTATCATTCAGTTTATCGGCGATACGGCAACCCGCAAGCTCGATAAACGATAAAATATATTTTTCAGGAGGAATTTCATGATGAAAAAATGGCTTTTAGGCTTCTTAACAGCTGCCATCGTACTTGTTTTGGCAGCATGCGGAGGCGGAGAAGAAACAACAGATAACGAAAGTGCAGATTCAGGTTCATCGGAAGAAGATACTGCATTAGTCGTAGGGGCATCGAATGTACCGCATGCCGTTATTTTAGAAGAAGCAAAACCGCTGCTTAAAGAAAAAGGATATGATCTTGAAATCGAAACGTTCCAGGATTACATTTTACCAAACAAGGTGCTAGAAGAAGGCGAAATTGACGCAAACTATTTCCAGCACATTCCATACCTTGAAGCGCAGAAAAAAGAACACGGTTATGATTTCGTCAACGCCGGCGGTATTCATATTGAACCAATCGGTGTCTATTCACAAAAATATAAGAGCCTGGACGAACTTCCAGAAGGTGCAACCATTTTGATGAGCTCATCTGTTGCGGACCACGGCCGTATTTTAACAATGCTTGAAGCACAAGGTCTTATTACGCTGAAAGATGGCGTTGTGAAAGAAGAAGCAACAATTGATGATATTGCCGAAAACAAAAAGAACTTCCAATTTGATTATCAATATGAAGCAGCGCTGCTTCCGCAAGTGTATAATAATGGAGAAGGCGATGCTGTCTTGATCAACTCAAACTACGCGATTGACGCCGGCTTGAATCCGCTTGAAGATTCCATTGCCATTGAAGACAAAGAATCTCCATACGTGAACGTGATTGCGGTTCGCTCCGGTGATGAAAACCAAGAAAAAATTAAAGCGCTCGTTGAAGTGCTTCATTCTCAAGAGATTCAAGACTTTATTTTAGCGGAATGGGGCGGCGCAGTCGTTCCTGTAACCGAATAATTTCAGATGACGCCCGGCATTTCGCCGGGTTTTTTCAATGGAAGTTTTCAAACAATTACGAATTTGTGAGGATTTGGTTTATATTCTGCGTATAGGGATATATACAAGAGTATATTGGAGCTCACAACATGTGAGAGGATCTCAGGCGGTTTTATGGCCTTTGCGCGTCCAGGCTGTAAGCTGTTACCATTAATAACGGAGCAGCTCTCCAAAAAAAACGAAAAGGATTGATTCCCTATTAGTAACTCACTGGATATGAAGTACACAGAAGGTATGGAAAAAGCGATGCACGCATCACACGGTGTCGGCTACGCGGTGTACAGCCAGAAACATGAAGTGAGAATTGACGTCGAGCAGCAGCGCGAGCAGGATTACCTGGAAAGCAGACGCATGGTTGCGGATTTTAACCGGAAATTTACCAATCACATATCGTAACGAAAAGAGGGGAAACCGGCATAAAAGCCGGTTTTTCTACTTTTATTTGCGAATACAAATTGTAATCGTTTTCTTGGGTTGAATATAAATTCTATTTGTTATAAGATTGTAATGAGAATAAATTGAGAATAGACACAATCGGTTACTCAAGCCGATGAATACGGAGGGTAAAACATGTCACAATCAACATTAACAATTAAAGATCTTCACGTCTCCATTGACGGGAAAGAGATTTTAAAAGGGGTCAACCTTGAGATTAAAGGCGGCGAGTTTCATGCGATCATGGGACCGAATGGAACAGGTAAATCCACGCTTTCTTCCGCGATCATGGGCCACCCTAAATATGAGGTAACACAAGGATCGATCACGCTTGACGGTGAAGATGTGTTGGAAATGGAAGTAGATGAGCGCGCTCGTGCGGGCCTCTTCCTGGCGATGCAATATCCAAGTGAAATTACAGGCGTTACAAACGCGGAATTCCTTCGCTCTGCTGTGAATGCACGCCGTGAAGAAGGAGACGAAATTTCACTCATGAAATTTATCCGTCAAATGGACAAAAACATGGACCTTCTTGAAATGGATCAGGATATGGCACAGCGTTATTTAAATGAAGGGTTCTCTGGCGGGGAGAAAAAACGCAACGAAATTCTTCAATTAATGACAATTGAGCCGAAAATTGCGATTCTTGATGAAATCGACTCCGGTCTTGATATCGATGCGCTTAAAGTGGTATCAAAAGGGATCAACAAAATGCGCGGCGAAGACTTTGGCTGCTTAATGATTACCCATTACCAGCGTCTCTTGAACTACATCACGCCTGACCATGTTCATGTTATGATGCAGGGCAAAATCGTGAAATCCGGCGGTGCGGAATTGGCTGAACGCCTTGAAGCAGAAGGATATGACTGGATTAAACAGGAACTTGGCATCGAAGACGAAACGGTACAGTAATCGAGGAGGAGCAAACAATGACTGAAACAAAATGGTCAGTTGACGAATCGGCAATCCGCGATTTCTCAGCTGCAAACAACGAACCTGAATGGCTGTTAAACGCCCGTCTTGATGCGTTTAACAAAGCGGAGGATCTTCCGCTGCCAAAACCGGATAAAACAAAAATCGATAAATGGAATTTTACGGAGTTCGGCACACACAATGTACAGAGTACTCCATTTGAATCGCTTGCGGCTCTTCCGGAAGAGGCAAAGGCGGTCGTTGGTGAAGAAAGTTCCGTTCAAAATGTATATGTACAGCGCAATGGAACACCATCCATTTTAAATATATCTTCCGAATTGAAAGAAGCAGGCGTTATTTTCACTGATTTCGCGACAGCGGCAAAAGAACATGGCGAACTTCTTCAAAAATATTTTATGACGCAGGCAGTCAAAGCGGATGAGCATAAATTGACCGCTCTTCATACAGCGCTTGTAAATGGCGGCGTATTTTTATACGTACCGAAAAACGTGGAGATTAAGGAACCGGTACAGGCTGTGTTCATTCATGACGATAAAGATGCGGCTCTTTTCAACCACGTCATCGTTGTGGCGGAAGCGAACAGCTCAGTCACATACGTAGAAAACTACATTTCCACAGTGGAAACAGAGCAAGGTGTTGCGAACATTATCACGGAAGTTATTGCAGGCGATAACGCGCAAGTATCTTACGGAGCGGTTGATACGCTTGCCGAAAACGTCACAACGTATGTAAACCGCCGAGGTATTACAGCACCAAATGCACGCATCGAATGGTCACTTGGTGTCATGAACGACGGCAATACCGTTTCTGAAAATGTGACGAACTTAATCGGTGATGGTTCATTCGCTGATACAAAAATGGTCGTTGTCGGCCGTGGTAAACAGTCCATGAATTTTACAACAAAAGTCGTTCATTTCGGCAAGCATACAGAAGGCTACATTTTGAAACACGGTGTCATGAAAGACGAAGCAAAATCGATCTTCAACGGAATTGGCAAAATCGAACACGGCGCGTCAAAATCAAATGCCGAGCAGGAATCACGCGTGTTGATGCTCAGCGAAAAAGCGCGCGGGGATGCGAATCCGATTCTGTTGATTGATGAAGATGATGTAACAGCGGGACACGCCGCTTCTGTCGGACGTGTTGATCCACTTCAGCTTTATTATTTAATGAGCCGCGGCATCACGCAGCAGGAAGCGGAACGCCTTGTTATTCACGGCTTCTTAGCACCGGTTGTCAATAAATTGCCAATCGAAAATGTGAAACAGCAATTAACAGGTGTCATTGAAAGGAAAGTACGCCAATGAACGCAAAAGAATTGAGAAAGTATTTTCCGATTCTCGATCAAGAAGTGAACGGCCATCCACTCGTTTATCTTGACAGCGCGGCAACATCGCAAAAACCTGTTCAAGTGATTGAAGCATTGAACGCCTATTACCGCCAGCATAACTCGAACGTCCACCGCGGCGTTCACACGCTCGGCAACCGGGCGACGGATTTGTATGAAGGGGCGCGCGATAAAGTGCGCCGCTTCATCAATGCATCGTCCACAAAAGAAATCGTCTTTTTACGCGGAACAACGACAGCATTAAACCTTGTTGCTCAAAGCTATGGACGGGCCAATGTGAAAGAGGGTGACGAAATTGTCATCACATACATGGAGCACCATTCAAACATTATTCCATGGCAGCAGCTGGCTAAATTTACGGGTGCAACGCTCAAATACATTCCAATGCAGGATGACGGAACGATCTCGATGGAAGATGTGAAAGCAACAGTCACTTCAAATACGAAAATTGTTTCTGTCATGATGGTCTCGAATGTACTTGGTACGATCAATCCGATTGAAGATATCACAAAAATCGCCCATGAAAACGGAGCTGTTATGGTCGTTGATGCCGCGCAGGCCGCTCCGCATATTCACATTGACGTACAAAAGCTCGATTGCGATTTTCTTGCTTTTTCGGGTCATAAAATGTGCGGCCCGACCGGAATTGGGGTATTATACGGGAAAGAGCAGCACTTAAACAACATGGAGCCGATTGAATTTGGCGGCGAAATGATTGATTTTGTTGGTCTTTATGAATCAACCTGGAAAGAGCTTCCGTGGAAATTTGAGGGCGGCACACCGATTATTGCCGGCGCTGTCGGATTAGGAGCAGCGATTGATTTCCTGAACGAAATCGGTCTTGATGCGATCGAACAGCATGAGCATAAACTGGCATCATATGCGCTTGAAAAACTGCCTGAAATTCCGGGGCTCACGATCTACGGTCCGAAAAGCGGAAAAGACCGTGCCGGCGTGGTGACGTTTAATTTAGATGACGTTCATCCACATGATGTAGCGACGGTACTTGACGCGGAAGGCATCGCTGTCCGCGCCGGCCACCATTGCGCACAGCCGCTGATGAAATGGCTGGATGTATCCGCGACAGCCCGCGCAAGCTTTTATTTGTACAACACGGAAGAAGATATCGACAGACTTGCCGCCGGTTTGTTAAAAACAAAGGAGTATTTCTCAGATGTCTTTTAATAATTTAGATCAACTGTACCGTCAAGTGATTATGGATCATTATAAAAATCCGCGCAATAAAGGGTCAATTGAAGACGGCAGCGTCACAGTTGATATGAATAACCCGACGTGCGGCGATCGTATTCATTTGACGATGAATGTAGAAGACGGGATTGTCACAGAGGCGAAATTTGACGGGGAAGGCTGCTCCATTTCTATGTCTTCCGCATCGATGATGACGCAGGCTATTAAAGGCAAGAATATAGATTACGCACTGCAGCTTTCCAATGTTTTTTCTGAAATGATGCTTGGCAATGACTATCCGGATGACTTAGACCTTGGCGATATTGAAGCGCTGCAAGGTGTCGCAAAATTCCCGGCACGTATTAAATGTGCGACGTTGTCGTGGAAAGCAATGGAAAAAGGACTGCAAGACGAGAAGTAAATATAATAAAACAGAATGAGTGAAAACGCTTGTCTTTCCAGGCGCGAAGCCGGTTTTGAAGCGGAGTGACCCTAATGGTCATGAGCATTCAAAAATGGCAAGCAACGCCGAAAGCGAGCGTTTGCCACCATTCTGCGACAACAGGAGGAATGAAGCATGGCTAAAAAAGCCCCTGAAATTGGCGATTACAAATATGGCTTCCATGACCGTGATGTCTCGATTTTTCGATCAGAACGCGGATTGACGCCGGAAATCGTAAAAGAAATTTCAAAAATGAAAGAAGAACCACAATGGATGCTCGATTTCCGTTTGAAATCATTGGATCACTTCTATAAAATGCCGATGCCGCAATGGGGAGGCGACATGTCGTCTCTAAACTTCGATGAAATTACGTATTACGTAAAGCCATCCGAAAAGTCGGAAAAATCCTGGGATGAAGTACCGGAAGAAATCAAACAGACGTTTGACAAGCTCGGTATTCCTGAAGCGGAACAAAAATATCTTGCGGGTGTTTCCGCTCAGTACGAATCAGAAGTTGTATATCACAACATGAAAGAAGATTTGGAAGAGCTCGGAATCGTCTTTAAAGATACAGATTCAGCTTTAAAAGAAAATGAAGACGTCTTCAAAAAATACTGGGCGACGGTGATTCCGCCGACTGATAATAAATTTGCTGCATTGAACTCGGCTGTATGGTCAGGCGGTTCATTCATTTATGTGCCGCCAGGTGTAAAAGTCGATACACCGCTGCAGGCGTATTTCCGTATTAATTCGGAAAACATGGGCCAGTTCGAGCGTACGCTTATTATCGTCGACAAAGACGCAAGCGTGCATTACGTTGAAGGATGTACGGCTCCGGTTTATACAACAAACTCACTTCACTCAGCGGTTGTTGAAATTTACATTGCTGAAGGCGCGTACTGCCGTTACACAACGATTCAAAACTGGGCAAACAATGTGTTTAACCTTGTAACGAAACGTGCGGTATGTGAAGCAAACGCGACAATGGAATGGGTTGATGGCAACATCGGTTCAAAATTAACGATGAAATACCCTGCTGTTATTCTAAAAGGTGAAGGTGCACGCGGCATGACATTGTCCATTGCCCTTGCCGGTAAAGGACAGCATCAGGATGCCGGTGCGAAAATGATTCACCTGGCGCCAAACACTTCGTCAACGATTGTATCAAAATCCATCTCAAAACAAGGCGGAAAAGTAACGTATCGCGGAATTGTTCACTTCGGACGTAAAGCAGACGGAGCCCGTTCTAACATCGAGTGCGATACGTTGATTATGGATAATAAATCAACATCTGATACGATTCCATACAACGAAATTTTAAATGACAACATTTCACTTGAACATGAAGCGAAAGTGTCGAAAGTATCCGAAGAGCAGCTATTCTACTTGATGAGCCGCGGTATTTCTGAAGAAGAAGCAACAGAAATGATCGTCATGGGCTTCATCGAGCCGTTCACAAAAGAACTGCCAATGGAATATGCCGTTGAAATGAACAGATTGATCAAGTTCGAAATGGAAGGCAGTATCGGTTAATAAAGAGAAGATCCCCTTTTGCGAGGGGATTTTTTTCGTATGAATGAAATTTGATCATGCTCAAAATGATATGTAAACGGTTTAGCCCTAATTATGATAAAATCAGTATGAGGTGATTGTATGATTTATACGGGTGTAACGGGATGGGGTGACCACGATACGCTTTATACGCAAGGTGTGGCTTCCCGTGATAAATTAACAGAATATGCGGCCCATTTTCCAACGGTTGAAGTCGATTCCACCTTTTATGCCGTGCAGCCGGAGCGGAACATGCACAAATGGACAGATGAAACTCCGGAAGGCTTCCGTTTTGTTGTGAAAGCGTATCAGGGAATGACGGGACATGAACGGGGAGAGATTCCTTTTGATTCAAAGGAAGAGATGTTTCAGGCTTTCCTATTGTCGCTGACGCCGATGATTGATTCTGGCAAACTCGCAATGGTGCTGTTTCAGTTTCCACCATGGTTTGACTGTACACGGGAAAATGTGACGTATCTTCGCTATTGTAAAGAAAAAATGGGGGACGTGTCTCTTGCGGCCGAATTCCGCAATCAAACGTGGTACAAAGCGGCTTTTATTGATAAAACCATCGCTTTTTTGGAACGGGAAAACTGGATACATACGGTGTGTGATGAACCGCAGGCAGGAGAAGGATCGGTTCCAATTGTGCTGCAGGCGACCCATCAAGAAAAAACGTTAATCCGCATGCACGGGCGGAACCGTGCCGGCTGGCAGAAAAACGGAAACAAAAATTGGCGTGAAGTGCGTTACCTGTACCGCTACAACGAACATGAACTGCGCCAGTGGGTAGACTATACAAAAGAGCTTACGCAGCAGTCTAAAGACGTATATATCTTGTTTAACAATAATTCGGGCGGCGATGCGGCTGATAATGCGAAGCAGTTTCTCGATCTGGCCGAAATACAATATGATAATCTGGCATCACGCCAGCTCGATCTTTTTTAGGAGGAACACCGCGTTATGGAATGGATTATTTTACTTATCATCGGCTTTATTGCCGCTGCAATCGGAGCGCTTGTTGGGCTTGGAGGCGGGATTATTATCGTGCCCGCGCTGCTGTTTCTCGGCGGTACAGCCCTTTTCGCTCCTGTTTCACCGCAAGTCTCGGTTGGCACGTCATCGGTTATTTTAATTATTACGGGTCTGTCCTCGACGCTTGCGTATATGAAACAAAAAAAGGTTGATTATAAACTTGGATTCATTCTTTTTATTGGAAGCGCGCCGGGCAGTATTCTCGGTGCTTATGCGAACAAAGGACTCGACATGAGCCAGTTCAGCCTTTATTTCGGTTTGTTTATGGTCTTCATGTCATTCGTTTTAATGTTTAAAAGCCGTGCTAAACCTATTTTCGGCACGCGCGGCATCCCACGTACATTTATTGATCAGGAAGGAACACATACATATTCGATTGAGCCGGTGACCGGTACAGTCGCGTCGTTTATTGTCGGGTTTTTCGGTGGACTGTTTGGTATTGGAGGAGGATCTCTTATGGTGCCGGCCATGATTATGCTGTTTGCTGTTCCGCCGCATGTTGCCGTCGCTACATCGATGCTGTTAATTTTTCTTTCAGCCGGCGTCTCGAGTGCGACGCATATCTCGCTTGGGAATGTCGAATGGTTTTATGCCGCAGCGCTAGTACCAGGCGCATGGTTTGGTGCCAAATTTGGTGCATGGCTGAATGCGCGGATAGCGTCCAAAACGGTCGTTCTCCTGCTTCGCCTTGTCCTTATTCTCATCGGAATCCGGCTTATTTGGCAGGGCATCAGTTAAAGGGTGGAATGATTGATGGAGAAAACGATACATATTTACCATACGAACGATTTGCACAGCCATTTTGAAAATTGGCCGCGCATTGCGCATTTCTTAAAGGAAAGAAGACGCATTCATGAAGAGGCGGGAGAATGTACATTAACATTTGATATCGGCGACCATGTGGACAGAGCCCACCCGCTGACAGAAGGAACACTCGGTTCTTTCAATGTGGAATTATTAAATCAGTCGAAATTTGACGCCGTCGCTATCGGCAACAACGAAGGCATTACATTGCCGAAAGAGGCGTTAAACCGGCTGTATGACCGGGCTGAATTTACCGTTATTTGTGCCAATCTATTTGACAAAATGGGCGGGCGGCCGGATTGGGTTTTACCATATCGTTTTTTTCACGCAGGGGATATGAAGATTGCGGTAACATCCGCCACAGCTCAATACACAACATTCTATGAGCAGCTTGGCTGGACGATTACCGATCCGCTGAACGAGTTGAGAAATCTAATTAAAATGCTCAAAAAAAGAGCGGATATGGTTATTGTGCTTTCCCATCTCGGTATGTATGACGATGAAAAGCTTGCGGAAGAAACAGAAGCGGATGTTATTCTGGGCGCCCATACGCATCATGTGTTCCATGAGGGAAAAGAAATCAACGGCACGCTGCTTGCGGCTGCTGGAAGATATGGATATTTTGCCGGTCATGTGGAAATTGAAATTAATGAGGAAACCCGCTCAATACGCAAAAAACGGGCACGTGTATATGAAACGAACCGGTCATTGGAAGCACCGGCAGATGAACGGCTGCAGCAGGAAACATTTTCTTCAGAGGGGAAAAAAGCGCTGTCCGTACCCGTTGTTCATCTGGAGCACGAATTGAATAGCGACTGGTTTCAGCCGTCAGTATTGCCGTTGATGCTCACTGAAGCGCTGACAGAGTGGTGCAATGCAGACTGTTCCTTTTTAAATGCGGGGGTTGTGCTCGGCCATCTGCCTGCCGGAACCGTGACGAAATACGATATTCATGGATTGCTTCCACATCCCATTAATCCATGTGTCATCGAACTCAAAGGCGCAGAACTTGCCGAAGTGCTGCGCCAGACACGGGACGAACAATGGCCGCATATGCAAATTAAAGGGCTCGGTTTTCGCGGGAAGGTGATGGGACGGTTTGTTTATGACAAGATTGAAATGGACGGCCAGGTGATTTACATTGATGGAAAGCCGCTTGACATGAAGAGAATATATAAGCTTGCAACGCTGGATATGTTCACCTATGGACATTATTTTGTTGAATTGCACCGGGCGCCTGTAAAAACGTATTTTATGCCGGAGTTTTTACGTGACGTGCTGGAGTGGAAATTATTAAAGTTATGACGCTCCTTTGCCGCATATAATGCGGTAAAGGGGGTTTTTTTATGCGCCGGCGGAGAAAATGGAGAAGCCGGTCACAGCTGTCAATACGGCACCGGCTGATGATTGCTGTTCTTCTATTTATAGCAGGTATTTTCTTCATTTTATGGCTGATTAACCGGAATATTCAGCCGGTGCTGCTCAATTTCGCCGATGCGCAGACAAATAAAATTGCCTCGATGGTGTTACAGAAAGCCATCAGTAAAGAAATTACAGAAAATCTGGATATACAAGACATCATGATTACAGAAAAAGGAGAAGGCACATCGACTGTTTTCAACGCTGAAGTGATCAATAAAGTGCTCGCAGAAGTAACGGACCTGGCGGAGGAAAATTTAAATCAGGCAGAAGAAGGAAATTTGCGCGAGCTGGAAGAATTGTCGGGTGTCGATATTGATACGGAGCGGACCGAGCAGGCGGAGGGGATTTCATATACCATTCCCCTTGGACAAATTACGAACAATGCGCTGCTCGGGAATCTCGGACCGCGCATACCAATTCGCTTTCACGCTATTGGTGACGTAACGTCCAACGTAAAAACGAAAGTGGAGCCTTTCGGCATTAATTCAGCCTACGTCGAAGTGTATATTGAGCTGGAAGTAGCTGTACAGGTTATCGTCCCGTTTGCAGCGGATACAACGGTTGTCAGACAGACACTTCCAGTAGCGATGGGGCTTGTTCATGGCAGTGTGCCGGAGTATTATAACCCTGATTCGATTGGTGTACCACCGAAATAAAAAGAGAGCGGTATATGTTTGCAATTTTTATTTTCGCTGAAAATGAAATGGAATGCAAAAGCAATGAGCGCTTATTCTCATTGCTTTTTTTGTGCTCGAAGAAATAATATTTTGCACGAAATTCAGCACTTTTCTGTTTATTTCAGGAAGGTTTTACTAATATGAAAACAGGGAAAAGAGGGTAATATGGATATGTATGCGCTTTTGTATAAATTATTCTATAAAAACAATCAAAAACATATTTACGAATGTTTTAAAGAGGTTTATACTAAAGATGTGTTTCGGAAATTATCTGAAAATAAAAAAATTTGGCACATTCGTGCGTTATAAGGAGGTCCATTTTTATGGAACAAAATCGGCCACAGTGGGGATCTCGTGCCGGCTTTATTATGGCAGCTGTTGGATCGGCAGTCGGACTTGGAAACATTTGGCGTTTTCCGGCTGTTGCGTATGAAAATGGCGGCGGCGCTTTTTTCCTTCCATACTTGTTTGCCCTGCTCACGGCAGGTATCCCGCTTCTTATCATGGAATTTACGCTTGGGCATAAATACCGTGGTTCAGCGCCGCTTACGATGACGCGTTTGAACAAAAAAGCAGAGTGGCTCGGCTGGTGGCAGCTTGCCATCGCATTTGTTATCGCCACGTATTACTCCGTTATTGTTGCCTGGGCAACATCGTATTCATTTTTCTCATTCAAATTAACATGGGGTGATACGCCGCAGGACTTCTTGCTTGGTGATTACTTGCAGGTTGTTGAAGCGGGGCAATTTGGGGGATTTGCGAACGGTGTTCTTTTACCGCTCTTAATTGTCTGGATTGTGACACTTGGCATTATGTTTTCCGGCGTTAAAAAAGGAATTGAAGCCGCTAATAAAGTCATGCTTCCCCTTCTAGTCATCTTATTCTTTATCGTGGTTGTCCGTGCGGTGACACTTCCGGGTGCGCTTGAAGGGCTTGACGCTTTCTTCCAGCCGGATTGGTCAAAGATTACGGATGGTAAAGTCTGGATTGCCGCTTACGGTCAAATTTTCTTTAGTTTGTCGGTAGGTTTTGCGATCATGGTCACCTATTCCAGTTATTTACCGAAAAAAGCGGATATTACGAATAATGCTTTTATCACGGCATTTTCAAATTCATCCTTTGAATTACTTGCGGGTTTCGGTGTCTTTGCGGCACTTGGATTCATGGCCATGCAGCAAGGTGTTCCGGTTAATGAAGTTGTGTCGAGCGGCGTCATCCTTGCATTTGCCGTTTTTCCGCAAATTATTAACGAGTTTCCGGTGGCGAACGGATTTTTCGGTTTCTTGTTTTTCATTTCGTTAACACTTGCAGGCCTTACATCACTCATTTCTATTATAGAAACATTTGTAGCCGGTATTCAGGAAAAATTCAATATTTCCCGCACGAAATCAGTGGCGTTCGGAGGCGGGCTTGCTGCCATTATTTCATTAGTGTTCGCGACAAAAGGCGGTTTGAATTTCCTTGATGTTGCGGATAACTTCATTAACCAATTTGGGATTGTATTCGCCGGACTTGTTGAGGTTATTTTAGTTGCATGGGTGTTTAAAGAACTCGATTCATTAAAGCAGCATGCTGACTCTGTTTCAGATATTCAGCTTGGCGCATGGTGGAAAATTTGCTTAAGCATCGTGACGCCGATTGTTCTATTTTTTATGATGTTCGATAACATCCGTCAAAATATCAGCGCGCCATATGGCGGGTATCCAGTTTCATTCGTCCTGACATACGGCTGGCTCGTCGCAGCGGCCGCGTTAATTGCCGGATTTGTATTTATGTATGCTAAACCGTGGAGCGGTAGCAATAAGGGGGAATTGTAATGAGCACAAGCGCGATCGTGATGATGATCATTGGGGTTCTCATTATTTGGGGCGGCATGGGCACCAGCATTGCCTATGCCGTGAAAAAAGCGAAAGAACGGAAAAGTATATAAATAATAATGAAAGACCAGCAGAGTGCTGCGTCTTTATGCTCTCCAGTGTACGGAATGAAGCCGGACTGCCAGCAGGCAGGCCGGCTTTTCTTTTGTGTTCTTTGAAAACCC
>NZ_MSDU01000017.1 GCF_001936625.1 Domibacillus antri
TGTGAAAAGAGGCGATTGAAGTGCCACATGTGTTCAGCTGACTTGGCTAGGCCAAAAAGCGTGGCCTATTCGGCTTGGTCTGAGTAGTTACCACGCGTGGCGGGATTGTTCATTTTTCAAGACAAAGCCAATTTCGTTCAATGCCTGTTCTAAGTTTGCCTGAATCAAAATATTTTTCAAATCGGCGTTTATTTGAATGGCTTTCATGGAAAGATCAGGACGGAAACCGGTTAAGATCGGGGTCACGCCGATTAATTTCAAAATAGACGTGATTTTTAATAACGACGCAACGACGGTTTCGTTAATGGATACGATACCGGACAAGTCAATGACCAGATAGTCCAGTGCCAATTCCTGACTTTTGAAAAGCGCGGTTTGAATAATACTTTCAGCACGGCGCTCGTCAATATCCCCAATTACTGGAAGGATGGCGATTCCCTTTGTAATGGGGACGACCGGTGCTGCGTTATTATGCAGCTGCTGATGCGTATAATCCAGTTCAAGCACATACGTCAGCAATGCCGCCATCGTTTCAAACATTTTTATTTGTTCATCACTAAATTCCTGCTTTTTCGTATCCAGGCCGCATATTGTCCCGTAATTTCGCCGTTTTCATAATAAATTGGAATTGCGATGAACGTTCCTCCGCCTAATTTTTTAGTTACGGCTAATTCCCGGGTGAGATCACTGTTGTTCACATCTGGAATGATGAGAATTTGCTGGCCGTGATCCACACTTAAATTGCAGTAGCTTTCCGTAAAGGAAAGTTCATCCCCTTCTGTTACCAGTTCTTCTTTTTTATTTAGTACTTTGATAATCCGGTTTGTCTTTCCGTCGTTACGCGCAATAAAAAGGGTATTCAGGTCAATAAACTGCGCCATCATTTGCAGAACACGCACCGCTGCTTCATCAAAATCATGAAAGTGTCCGCTTACAAGGGAATTAAAATCTGTTTCTGTTTTCATTTCATTAGCCTCACTTTTCTGTCGATGAATCCTTTGTTTTCTCCATCTATCATACCATGTTCAAGTTGCCGCAGGGAAAATTCTGACCTGCATTAAATAATAAAAAAGGGGGATGAACATTTTTGAAATAATATTAACGATGTTAGAACGTCTTGATTTTATCTTCATGATTGCATTTGTTTTAACCCGCTTATTTTTCTTTCGTGAAATTATTTACCGGCAAAAAGGGCTGAATCAATTGAGTCAGCCCTTTTTGTGTTATTTGTCCATATATTTAAATAGATTGACGGCGTAAAGTAGAACGCCGATGACAACGAGAAGAGAACCGATAATCGCCACAGGAACAAGCGTTTCATCTCCAGTCCAAATTTGAATTCCAATCGCTGTCATCATAACCGGAAGACCGATGTTATGAATCCCAAATTGCCGTTTTGCCAACGGTGTGTTGGCTGCCGCTGGATAAACATGATAAATAAGTCCAAAAAGAGCCCTGGATACTCAGCCAAGCAAATTAAGATGAGCATGAACAGATGTCAGTCTGAAGTCATGGAGAATTCCCATCGTAAGTCCCAATAACACACCAATAATAAAATACACGACTGAAAACCTGATATACAGTTTTCCCACATCAAACCCTCCCTTAAATGAATTGTTTGATACACTTTTGTTATAATCTGAAAATGGGATGAAAGAACCGGCTGAATTTTTTTCTGAATTTCGATTAATAAATGAAGCGTTTATGTTTAAAAAGCATGACACGGTCATTGACATTCCAGTTTTTGTAGTCAAAAAGTTCCTGATCGATTATAATAGGAAGAACATTTATTTTGTGTTTTCATTGAAAGGAGTTTCAAATGATTAATAAGTATAATTACAGCTCTTTTCCAGTGATCACTGAACGGAATAGAGCTGAATTACATATGCATTATGAACAAATGTTGAAAGATTTACACAATATACAATACGCGCTTGATCAATCCTTCATTCTTGCGGCAACGGATGAAAACGGTATCATCACTTATGTGAATGATCGCTTTTGTGAGATCTCTCAATACACTCATGAAGAAATAATAGGCCGTACACATTCCCTTTTAAATTCAAATTGTCATCCTGAATCTTTTTTCCAGAAAATATGGAGAGCGTTAAAGAAAGGGGATACGTGGACAGGCGATATAAAAAGCCGTTCAAAAGACGGTTCGGAATATTGGGTAAGCGCTACGATTGTCCCTTTTTTAAACGATCAGGGGCTGCCGTATCAGTTTGTATCAATCCTCAATGATATAACGGACCGTAAAAGAGCGGAAGAACAGCTGGAAACTGCATTGAAAAATGATTTTCGTCAAACGGTGAAAAATTTACAAAATGCGGTTTTTAAGTATATAAAAAATGAACAAGGGGAGTTTCAATTCACGCTGCTGGAAGGAAAAATTTTAGAGCCATTTGGTTTTACCACTAGTTTTGTCAAAGATAAGTCAATCGATGAGCTGTTTTCATTGAAAGCAGCCAGGAAACTAAAGTTGTATTTCGCAAAGGCTTACAAAGGAAAAGCGATTGACTTTGAAGTGGATATTTTCAAACATACACTTCTTATTTATTTATCCCCTATTTTTGAAAATGGGGAAGTCATTGAAGTGGTTGGAACCGCAACGGATATTACCGAGAGAAAAAAAGCGGAAAAGGCCATTTACCGTATCGCGCATTACGACTATTTAACCGGGCTTCCGAACCGCCGTCTTTTTCATAAAAATATGAAAATGATCGAACCTTCCGCTAATTATGATCCGTTCGCGGTTATTTTTATTGATCTTGACCGATTTAAGAATATTAACGATACAATGGGGCACAAAGCCGGCGATCAAATGTTAAAGTCGGTCGCGCGGCGAATTGAAGACAGTATTCGAAACGGGGATATTGTAGCGCGAATAGGCGGCGATGAATTTGCGATTTTACTGCCGGGTGTTTCAAGGAAAGAAGCTGAAACGATTGCGGAGCGTATTATTCGGCATGTAGAAAAAAGCATTACCATCGATGAGGTAGAAATTATTGTTACAGCAAGCATGGGAATCAGCATGTATCCTGAGGACGGGCTGGACAGCGAGACGCTTATTAAAAATGCGGATGCTGCGATGTATTTAGCAAAAGAGGTTGGTAAAAACAATTACCAGTTTTTCACTAAAGAACTCGATGAAAAAAATACCAAAAAAATGAGACTCGAGCGGGAACTGCATAAAGCGCTCGAACGGAACCAATTTCAGTTACATTATCAGCCGCAGCTCGATATCCATTCCGGCCGGATTTTAGGGGTTGAAGCGCTCATTCGCTGGAAGCATCCAGAGCTTGGAACCATTTCACCATCAGACTTTATTCCGCTGGCGGAAGAAACCGGTTTAATTGTACCTATTGGGAATTGGGTTCTCAAAACGGCATGCCGGCAGAATAAAGAATGGCAAAATGCCGGATTTCCACCGGTCCGGGTCAGTGTGAATGTCTCCATGCGCCAATTTACACAGCTGAACTTTGTCGATCATGTGAAAGAAGCACTCGAGCAAAGCGGCCTTTCTTCTGAGTGGCTGGATATTGAAATAACGGAAAGCATGACGCTTGAAGGTGACATTTTTCATTCAGCTTTACTGAAGCTGAAAGAGTTAAATATCCATGTCAGTATGGATGATTTCGGAACAGGTTACAGCTCGCTTAGTTCACTTCGTCATTTTCCGATTAATAAGCTGAAAATTGATCAGACGTTTGTGAAAAAATTGGACGAGACCAATAAAGCGATTGTGACGATGATCGTGACACTTGCTAAAAATTTAAACATGAATGTCATTGCGGAAGGTGTAGAAACGACAGAACAAGCGGCCTTTTTGAAAGGCATGAACTGCAATGAAGCGCAGGGCTACTTGTTCGCTAAACCGATGCCTGCGCAAAAGATGGCTGATTTTTTCAGCCGTACTTTTACCGTAACGTATTGATCCTTAAATGCCGGCAATAAGGTCAATATATTCAATGACCGGATGGATGTCCCGGTCATTTTTTTCTTTTTCTTATTTCTTCAGCCGCAACAAATGCAAGATCATCATTCCCATACATGGATAACACATTCAATTGTGAAAAAATAAGGATCATCATTTGTTCATCCTGCTCATATTGTTTCATTATGCGCTGTTCCATTTCTTGTTTATTCATTCCATTGATTTTCCATTCGTATGAAAATTTATTAGTTCAAATGGCATATAACACACCAGTTGGGGTACTGTATAACTAAGAAGGTTAATTAATATAGAAATGGTGAAAAATAATGAACATGCCACGGAGACGTTTTTTACAGGTTTATTTATGTATTATCCTTTTACTGTTGACCTCCACCAGTATTTGGAGCTATCTTTCATTTTTACATATGCAGGAAGAAAGTGACAATATTGTCGTGAACGCGGTTCCGATTTCTAATGCCGCCAATGATTTGCTTATGCATCTTTTGAATCAGGATACAGGTGTGCACGGTTTTATTTTAACAAGCGATGAAACATTTCTTACTCCTTATTATCTCGGAAAAGACCTTTTGAATCAAAATTTGAATGATATTAAAAAGTACGAGTCGCATCATCCCGTTATGAAGCAGTTGATTGATGAAAAAGCAATTCCGCATATTGTCAAAATGCAGCGTTTTTATGAAAGCCAGATTACTCTTGTAAACAATGGAGAGTCGGAGCTGGCAATAAAACGAATGAAACACGGGAAGAAACTCATGGATGAATTTCGGGCCATTGACGCGGAGATTGAAAAAGATATTGAAAAAATTATTAATGATGCATGGAGAGCGAGTAATAAAGCCGGTCAAAGAGCGAAAAACGTGATCATTTTTGGCGGAATTGCTGCATTACTGGCTGGGACCACACTCATTTATTCATGGCTATTGCAAAAAAAACTGCTGAAATTATCGTCGCTGGACGGACTGACAAAACTTTACAATCGGCGTGTCTTTGATGAAGTTTTCCAACAAGAGTGGAGAAAATCGGAAGAGGCAAAAGAAAGCATCGCATTGCTTCTGATCGATGTTGATTTCTTTAAAGCGTACAATGATTCATACGGCCATCCTGAAGGAGATGTTTGTTTAAAAGCCATCGCCACAGTGTTGAAAGAGGAAATAAAACAGCCCTGTCTTCCTGCCCGCTATGGAGGGGAGGAGTTCGCTGTTATTTTACCGGATACAACCGCGCTTGAGGCGGCACACATCGCGCAGAATATATGCAGGCGTATTGAAGAATTGGCGATCCCGCATGAATTTTCGGATATTCACAGCTTTGTGACTGTCAGCATTGGTGTAGCAGTGATGACGCCGGAGGCTACATTAACACCCTCTATGCTCGTTAAAATAACCGACGATGCTTTGTACCGGGCTAAACGAGGAGGCCGTAATCAAGTATATGCAGGCAGGAATATTGTGTAAGTCCACTCCTTTGTATAAAAAATTGCAGTTGCCGTACACTAAAGCCGTACGACATTCTTTTTCAGGAGGGGAAAACACATGCAATCCAATACGTCACCACAGTTTAATCACGGCGGCCATGAGTTATTTGACGTTCACGAAGTGCTCTCGACGACAGTCGGTGCGCTGAACAAGTTCACCATGCTTCGTCCGAAGGTACAGGATCAAGAACTTCTCGACATCCTCGACCGTCAGTATCAATTTATGCAGCAGGAATACAATACAACTGTAGACTGTTTCCGTTCCGGACAGGACCCTGCTGTACCGACCCAAACCTATATGATGAAACAAGACAATCAATTCACTTATGGATTGAAACCGTCTCAGCCCAAGAAACCGATTCAATCTGAAGCAGAAATTAATGACGAAATCATCTCCGGCTTTATGCTTGGGGCGGTCAAATCCATTGCTTCCATTAAAACGATTGCTGCAATGGAAACAACTAACCCGGTCGTTCGCCGGGTGCTTGCCGATTCCATTCCGAACTGTATAGAAATGGGCTATGAAATCTCTATTTATCAAAATAAAAAGGGCTACTATCAAGTACCGCAGCTGATGGTTACCGACATGCAGCAAATACTGCAGTCCTATGCACCAGCTGCTGAACCGGTCGCTGCTCATTAAAAACAAAACTGTCTAATCAAAATGGTGCAATAAACAGAAGAAGCGGCGCAATTCACTTGAAAAGAGGAGGAATTGCGCCGCTGTTTTCTTTAATAATATCAAGGAAACGAATCCACGCCAATGGAAAACCGTCAACTCACAAAGAGGGCTGAGCTTTTCGGCCAGCCCCACCCTTCTTTTTCTTTCTCCTTTTAAAATCATGCTTATCAGTTCTAAAAAAGAAAAAACCATTTATAATTCACATATGGTATATTGTGGATATGAAAAACAAAAGGGGATTTATTTAGAATGAATCATCCTGATTTTATAACTGGCAATATTTGTGGAAATCTGCTCTTTTTTTCCTCTCCAATTTTACTTGCGAATTTGCTTGCAGTGTCCTATCAGCTGATAGACAGCCTATGGATCGGAAATTTAATCGGGGCGGATGCGCTCGGCGCTGCTGCTGTCTCCAGTACGGTCATTTTTGCGGTTTTATCGTTTATTATCGGCGTCAACAATGCCGCATTAACCATTCGGAATGGCTCCTGCGTCTTCTTGGAACACCGGAATCCATGATGATGGAAGCGGTCAGCTATTTGCAGATTAATTTTCTGGGAATCCTTTTTTTATTTGGCTGCAATTTTATTGGAACTATTTTCCGTACGCTTGGCAATAGCAAAACCCCGCTTTATTTTGTTAGTTTAGCGGTAGTCTTAAATACAGTACTGGATCCATTGTTTATACATACGTTTCAGTGGGGAATCGACGGAGCGGCATATGCCACTGTTGCTGCCCAGGGTGCGGCATTTCTTTATGGGCTGATCGTAAGCATTCGGCTATTTATCACAAACCCGGGCGCAGTTTCATTTTGGCGCCGAATATATCATGATCATTTCTTTTTTCTATCCGTTCTTGGGGATTAATTTCGTGCTAAATGGAATTGTGCGCGCTTCAGGTGCGATGATACAAATTCTTGTACTGAATATCATTTCTTTCTGGGTGCTGCGCTATCCGCTTACCTATTTGTTTGCAGAATGGACAGGTGAAAAGGGAATTGCGCTTGGCATGGGCGTCGGCTTTATCATTTTATCATCAGCAGTATGATTGCTTTTTCCTATTATCGTTTTGGCAAATGGAAAGAACGGGAATTATTCCGGCAAAGAAGAGCTTAACAATGGTTCCCTGTCCACCATCGCGATAAAACAGCAGGGGGAAGGCCTTTTTTACTGTCGAAAAAGATTCAATAATGTGGCTTTTTCCTCTATTTTTGAAGAAAGGGCTTGTACCAATGGTCCTCAAAAAGGGGGAAGAAGCGAATGAAGCATTATATGGTTTGGCTGGCAGGGGCACTGCTGTTAAGCGGCTGTTCCGGAGAAGAGGTCAATGAAGCCATCGACAAAGTGGATCAAACGATCGAGGCAGTAGAAACGGCAGTTATTGTGTATTCCGTGGAAAATGGTGAAGTAATGGAAGAGTTAGAACGGACAGAGGATGCATATGCCGATAACTGGGAGGATCAGGAGCGGCTTTGGTCGATTTTTTATAGCATGCTGCCGGCTGATTACGTGGATACGATTGGCGAATTGGCCTTTTTTACAGATGGGCCGGCTGAAACGCTTGCCTACGTTGAGCCGCTGGAAGATACGTATTATTGGAAAGTCGCCATTGATTTTCAGGATACAGAAAATGAAACCGAACTGTACGGCACGTTTCTACATGAAATTTCACACGTCGTGACGCTCGCGGATGATCAATTCGGGGGGGGGGGGGGGCACCCCCCCCCCCACCCCGCCCCCCCCCCCCCCCCCGCTTTTCCAGCCTCCCCCCCCACCCCCCCCCCCCCCCCCCCCCCCCCCCCCCCCGCCCCCACCCCCCCCCCCCTCCCCCCCCCCCCCCCCCCCCCCCCCCCCCCCCCCCCCCCCCCCAGAGCTGTGAAACGTACGAATCAGACTACGGCTGCATGACCGAAGAATCGTATTTGAATCAGTTTTACGAGGCATTTTGGTCGGGACCGATGTATGATGAATGGCTCGCAGAAAATGTAGCAGAAGATATGGAGGCGCAAGAAGCATTCTACGCCAAATACGAAGATCAATTCTTTACCGAGTATTCGGTGTCATACCCGGATGAAGACATTGCGGAAGCATGGGTGTATTTCCTCTTTTCAACGGCAGAGGAGGTTGAAATGTATGATGGTGTGTTAAAGGAGAAACTGCTGTTTTATATAAGCATAAGCAGTTCATTTGATAGATTATAAAAAAAGAATGGATGTCGAGACTATAGCGGAGATCACCAAAATGGATGCAGAGTGGGTTAAACATCTTCAACAACAAGAATTAAAATAAGTAAAGTGCTAGTCCCTCATTACAGAAAAGCAGCGGGGGACGGGCAGCTTTTGATCGTTCTCCCATATAGAGGGATCATTTTATATCTTTTAATTGTTTGAAACAATATAATAGAGACGTTCTTACTATTTTTAATAAAGAGGTGGATAGCATGGCAGCGTACGTACTTATTCATGGGGCATGGCATGGTGCATGGTGTTGGGAAAAAGTTGTTCCTCTGCTTGAACAGGAAGGTCATACGGTTCATACGGCTGATTTGCCCAGCCACGGTTCTGATCCAACACCCATATCACAAGTTTCATTAAAAAGATACACGGACAAAGTCTGCGCCGTTATTGATGAAGCCGAAGAGCCTGTTATTCTTGTCGGCCACAGCATGGGAGGGATAGCTATTTCCCAAAGTGCTGAATATCGTTCTGAAAAAATTAAATCACTTGTTTATGTAACCGCTTTCTTATTAAGAGATAATGAGTCTATGGTGGATGTGATCCAAACAGACCATGAGGCTCTGGTAGCCCGTAATATGAATGTGAATGAAGAGGCTGGATTCGCCGCGATGAACGAAGAAAATTTACGGGATGTATTTTACGGCTGCTGTGCCGATCAAGACATTGCTAAAGCCAAAACTTTATTGACCCCTCAAGCCCTTAACGTATTATCGACAAAGTTAAATTTAACAAAAGATCATTTTGGGAAAATTCCTAAATATTACATTGAATGTTTACGCGATCAAGCGATTACCCATTGGTGCCAGAAAAAGATGTATACGGCAGCTCCATGTGAAGAAATTTTTACACTTGATACGGATCATTCACCGTTTTACTCAACTCCTGAAGAACTCGTTTCCATTTTACTCAAAATCGACCAGCATCACCCTGCTGTCGAAGAAATGATTTTATAAAAGCTTATTAAGAGGGTGTCTCAACGATCTTTTGAAACACCCTCTTCTTCATTTCTATAGACGGATTTTCCATGAATTCGGCCTTCACCGGGCACAATGCGACTTTCCCATGTGACACCTTTTTTCTGCTTTTTCAATTACGTAAGTTGATCTTCTTCTTTAGTGAAAACAGACTGGTCATAACCCCCACACAAATTACCGTGATACAGCATAGATACAACGAACCGATTGAAAATACGATGCTTCCTGTGCAAATAATGATAATATCAATAAAAAAAATGATGACTCCAGGGTTTGCTTTCAAATGTTTCGCGACCATTTGACCAAATAAATCTGTTCCGCCAATACTTGTCTCGTACCGCAGCATAATACCAATCCCCGATCCGACAAAGATTCCGCCAAGCACCGCGTTTGTAAGAGGAGCTAAATACAATTCATCCCCCAAAGTATGCATTGGATAAAGCACATCAATGATAAGCGAGGAAAACATCATTCCATGAAGACTGTTGTAAAAATAGGGACGATTGTAAAACCATGACAAGATAAAAATAGGAATGCTCATCATAATGACGACGAATCCGATTTTCATCCCCGTCAAGTAATGTAAAATCAATCCAACGCCTATTGTTCCGCCATCCAGCAATTCATAAGGGACGAGGAAAACATTTACGCCGATGCCTACGAAAAGGCTGCCGATGATAATGGATATTGTTTTATGTACAAAGGGCATGTTTTCCCACCTTTATTCTGATGTTCTAGGTGTATGTATATGTCTGTCCACTTCATGAATAGACTTAAAATTTAAAAACCATCCATGACAATAAATGAGAGAGAGCAAATTGAACTCAACTTTTAGGATAGAAGGACGTAATTGTTTCAAACTTCGATGCAATGAGGAATCATAAAATGGCTGGGAGAGGTATACGATGATAGAGTAAATCATTTAGTGAGGAGAAAAAAATGGAAAATCATCCTAAGACGTTTACGAAAGTAAAGTCGTATGTTCCTTTTCATGGTCCCTGTGATCCTTGTCCACCCATTGGCCGTAAGTACTACCGCACTCCGCCGAATTTATATGTAGGATTTCAGCAGCCAAGTCTTCCACAGTTTTCACCTGCAGAAGCATTGATGAAAGGAACTCTATGGCCCGTTTTTTATGACTTTTATGAAAATCCTTACAAAAAAAGGAGAGTGTAAGAGTCATGGTCAAGACATTACCGAACGAATACTATCTGCAGATGGAGGAAATTCAGGCTGCCGACTTTGTTCTCATTGAATTAATGCTGTATTTAGACACACATCCGACAGATACACAGGCGATTCAGCAGTACAACCAATTTGCGCAATACAGTAAGCAGTTAAAACGAAAATTTGAGTCATCATTCGGCCCCATGCAGCAAGGAAGCCTGAATCAAACACTTGATTTTTGGACTTGGAAGAGCAGCCCGTGGCCTTGGCAAATATAACAAAAGGAAAAAGGCGGGAATTGAATGTGGACGTATGAAAAAAAACTCCAATACCCTGTAAAGGTCAGTACTTGTAATCCCACTTTGGCAAAATTTTTAATGGAGCAATATGGTGGTGCGGATGGAGAGCTGGCTGCGGCTCTCCGGTATTTAAATCAACGTTATACGATTCCCGAAAAAGTAATCGGTTTGTTAACGGACATCGGAACAGAAGAATTTGCTCATTTGGAAATGATTGCAACGATGATCTATAAGCTGACAAAAGATGCCACTCCCGATCAGCTGAGAGAGGCTGGTCTGGGGGAACATTATGTAGCGCATGACAGTGCTTTATTTTACAGTAATGCAGCCGGTGTTCCATTTACCGCTGCCTATATTCAGGCAAAGGGGGATCCAATTGCCGATCTTTATGAAGATATAGCGGCAGAAGAAAAAGCGAGAGCGACCTATCAATGGATTATTGATATGTCTGATGATCCGGACTTAAATGATTCACTTCGTTTTTTGAGGGAAAGAGAAATTATTCACTCGCAGCGCTTTAGAGAAGCTGTTGAAATATTAAAAGAAGAACGGGACCGGAAAAAAGTATTCTAATTTGTCTATGTAACTGCCTAGTCCGCAGCATTTTGAAACGAATGTCTTTATTTATTCGGGCACTTTCACTAAAATCAAGTGGAGGTGCCTTTATTTTGTATGCAAATTTATGACAAAAGAATGGAGATTAAGGAGTCATGACTTTAGGACCGCGTGTACTAAAAACAGGGATTGCTGTGGCATTAGCGTTATACATATGCTTTATTTTAAATTTGGAACCTGCTGTTTTTGCTGGAGTGGCGGCTGTTTTTACGGTTCAGCCGTCGATTTATCGTACATGGAAACATATACTGGACCAGATGCTCACGAATACCATGGGGGCGGCCATTGCTCTTTTTTCCATTTATCTTCTCGGTGATAACCCGATTATTATTGGGCTGATTATGATGTTAGTCATTTCATTGAGCTTGAAAATGAAGATGGAGAGCACGATCCCGCTGACACTTGTGACAGTACTGGCGATTATGAGTGCCCCGGGCAATGAGGATCTTTTTTTTACATTGAATCGATTTTTAATTATCCTGGTCGGCATTGGATCGGCACTATTGGTCAATCTTTTGATTTTACCGCCGAAATATAAAAAAAATTACTTAGATAAAGTGCAGTCCATTTTTCAAAATATGTCGCTGCTGCTTCGGACGGCAGTTTCAAACGAAATGACAGAAACTTCTTTTCAAGAACATAGTAAAACACTGAGGGAGGATATTCAAAAGCTGGAGGAGCAGTATAAAATATTTGACGAAGAAAGAGGGAAAATGGCAAAATTGCGGCCTTTGGATGTCAGAGAGATCGTTGTGTTTAAACAAATGTTAAAAACGCTTCAGCAGGGGGAAGAAGTTTTAGAAAACATCGAAGAACACTATTTTCAAAGCAGCACGAACAAGGAAGAAGACCAGCTTTTCGATGCCCATCTTGAACAGCTGATTAAATATCACGAATATTTGTTATTAAAGTATAAAGGCATGATCAGAGAACAGGATGACCGGAGCGAAATCACGATCAGAGATAAGAGCGGAGTGTTTTTCGAGCAAACGATGGAGCAGTACAGTCAAAACAAAGCTCAAAAATGGCGCTTATTGATCATCGCTTCCTCGATTGTTGAATATACGTTTCATTTACAGCGGTTGGATCAATTGATCGACCAGTATTACAAAATTAGAAATAAGTGAGAAAGAAGGGATGTAAATGACCTATCTGTTATTAACTATCGGATTCGCATTATTAATTAAAGGAGCGGACTGGTTTGTAGAGGGAGCATCCAACATTGCCGGATTACTGCGGGTGCCATCTATTTTAATCGGATTGACGATTGTGGCCTTTGGTACAAGCTCTCCTGAATCTACCGTCAGCATCATCGCTGCTTTAGAAGGCAATGCCGATATTGCATTGGGAAATGTGGTCGGCAGTAATATTTTTAACATCACGTTAGTAGTCGGGTTAACAGCTTTGATCAATCCATTAAAAGTAGAAAGTGAAACCATTCGAAAAGAAATTCCTTTGCACTAAAAAACAAAGTGAAATTGCTCTTGGAAACATTGTTGGGAGCAATATTTTTAATATTTTATTTGTACTCGGCGCTTCTTCCGTTATTTCGCCGCTTGCAGTAAATAACAAAGTCTTCCTCGACGTGATACTCATGCTTGTCTTCACGATTGTCTTAATTTCTGAAATTATTAAATCCGGGGGGGGGGGGGGGCCCCCCCCCCCCCCCCTTTCCGAGGTCGTTCGAACCGTCACGATAGAAAGAAAGATCACGATAATGACAGGAATAATCGTCCAAATAATTTCCAGCGTTTTGTTTCCTTCTTCGTGAGGTGGTTCATAATCCTCGGCCATCTTGGAGGCGCGATATTTGATCAGCATATACGCGTATAAAATGTATACAACCAATAAAATCACACCCATTACGAGAATCGAAAGAATAATTGTGTCTGACAGTGTTTTGGCAGACGGTCCTTTTGGATCGAGCACCATCAACGGATTTTGACAACCAGCCAGAACAGTAGTAATTAAAAATAAACAGCAAAAAGATTGTTAACAAATTCACAATCAAAAGAGAAATAATACCTGCTGTAAATTTGTTACAAACTTTATGCCAAATATATATATTAGTCCTCTCCATTCAAAAAAACAAATAAAAAGAATATTTGTCACAAAAGGTTCAATTATATGGATTTCAAAGGTTAAAAGGGAAAAAAAGAACTGTTCAAAAATCTAAAAAATGTTCAAATTTTTGAAAGTGTTAACATTAACAGAGGAAAAAAATATTAAATAATGAGGGGATTTTATAGATAAAAAACGAACTGGCGTGCGTAATTATGGTATAATAGAGGAACAATAGAATGGGTTTCTCAAGGGTGGACCGGCGCACTCCTCTGTATGTCTTAATTTATATAGAGAAGGGGGGGCTGCTGTATGACGGTATTTGAATCTTTAATGATGTTCGCAATTGCTTTTGCGGGTCTGGTCGTTTCAATTCTGTCATTCCATAAAAAAAATTAAAACCGCCCTTGAGTTTTAGCGAACTCGGGCTGTTTTAATCGGCTGATGCGCTGATCCCCGTAAAGGGAACCTGCTATTGTATTCGCCGCTTCGATGTGTCCAGCATCGGGCGGCACTTTTTAATGTATGTTGATCTGACCTCATTATACCCTTAAATTGATGTTTTGAAAATAGATACGGCTGGGCTGTGCAGCACATTCTATCCTTTTTTTAAAAAAAAGGGAACTTATCAGCCGTTAAACACTTCATGCTGAACCGGAAACATTTTTCCTGCATCTTTCTTTACGAAGCCATTTGACGGCATGCTTCCGCACATTTGAAACATGCTTCTGCACATCGCTGGCAATGGTCATGATCATGTTTCTTGCATTCGTTGCCGCACGCCTCACAAATTTCTGCACATAACCGGCAAATCTGTGCTGCAAATGGGCTGTTTCTTTGCATCGATTGCGCAGCAAATGCACAAATTTCCGCACATTCGCGATCCAGTCTAATGCACTCTGCCATCATTTTGACATGGTCTTCGGATAAACATTTGTCAAAACACTCGTTACATGCCGCTAAACATTCCAAACAAGCTTGAATACAATCATGAAAGTTATGGTTCATCGTTTATTCCTCCCGTTTATAGTTTACGCTTATACTATTACCGATTATTTCGTGTCTAAACTAAAAAGATAAAACTCCTTCATTTCTGCACAATTTCTTTTTACAATAAATGTGAGGATCATATGCACAAATTCTGCACATTTAACGGGTATGGTATAGATGTGAATAAAATGGAATGGAGGACAAGAGAGATGAAAAAAAGCTTTAAAGGATTCGTGATCGTTACCGCTTTATCCGCGGCATTAGCCGCCTGCTCCAATGATGATTCGAACAATATGGATCATGAAAATATGGATGAAATGGATCATGAAAACATGGAAGGCATGGATCATGAAGAAGGCGAAACCAGCAGCGGAGTATCTGCAGAGAAGTTAGCAGAATTTGCAGCGCCCCCTGAACAGATGAATGAGAAGGCTCAAGAAAACCTTCTCACAGTCAATACAAAAAATACAACCCGGTTAAATACGCAGGATCCGACTGAAATGTCCCTCCTCGTATCTCAAACGATTTGGCCGGCTACTCATCAAGAGAATCAGCCGGGAACGGTCATTTTAGTTCCGGATGACAACTGGCAGATTGGATTGGCTGCGGCTGACCTCATTCATCACCCGAACAATGGACCTGTTTTGCTGACCAATAAAAATGAGTTATCCGATGAAACATTGAATGAGATAAACAGATTGAATCCGAAAGGCAATAAGGAAGGTACGCAGGTGATGATGATGGGGGACATTTCTGAAAACGTATCGAACCAATTGTCACAGTTTGAAGTGGAACGAATTGACGGAACAGATCCTGCCCAATTCGCGGCTGCAGTGGATAAAAAATATGCAGACGTATCGGGTGGAGAGTTTCCGGAAGGCGTCATTATCGTTTCCTCCGAAGAAGAGGCAAAAGAATATTCTATACCGGCCATTAATTGGATTGCCCACATGCCGGAACCTGTTTTGTATGTGAATAAGGATGGTATCCCGGAGGCAACCAAAACAGCCTTGCAGGAAAGAGAAAATGCCTCTCTCTATATTTTAGGCCCGTCTTCCATTGTATCTGACGAGATTGAAACGGAACTCGGTGAGTATGGAAATGTCACACGGATTGCCGGAGAGGACCCTGTTTCAAATGCCATCGAATTCGCCAAATTTAAAGATGAGGAAACATCCTTCGGGTGGGGATTAACAGACCCTGGTCATGGCGTATCTTTTGTTTCCAGCGCAACCCCGGAACTTGCTCTTGCCGCAGCGCCATTTTCTCATTTGGGGAAACATGCGCCGATGATCTGGCTTGAAAATGGAAAGATGAACGAATCGGTTTACGATTTTCTGGCTTCTTTAAAACCGACCTTCCAAGACGATCCGACGCAAGGTCCGTATAACCATGGTTATATTATTGGCGGACAGGATGCTGTATCATTCCAGTCTCAAGGGATCATTGATGATAAACTTGAAATTGTTCAGGAAGATGGAGAAGGCCACGGCGGCCATTAAAAAACGAGTATCATGCTATATAACAGCTCCCGCCCAGATTATGAACAGAAGGCTGGGGCTGTTATTTTTATTTGATTTTAAATGAAGAAAACAATTATTTAAATCAAATCTCTACAAATTCTGCACAACGGCCATGTATACTAGTGGATATACGGCAAAGGGGAAAAGCAATGAAAAAAACAGTTTTAATTGTCGATGATGAATGGAATATGAGAAATCTGCTTAAAATTCACTTGATGAAAGACTATGCCATTACCGAATGCAGCAATGGGAGAGAGGCCATTGACCTTGTTAAGATAAACTCTTTTGATTTGATTCTTCTGGATATTATGATGCCCGAAATGGACGGATGGGAAGTATGTCAGGCCATCAGGAAAATGAAATCGACACCCATCATGATGCTAACAGCCAGAAATGAATTAAAAGACAAAGTTCATGGCCTTGAAATAGGGGCAGATGATTACTTAATTAAACCATTTGAATCGGAAGAGCTTTTAGCCAGAGTAAAGGCCTTATTAAGAAGGGCCGAATTAAACCATGACCATGTTCAAGGGGCGTCTATTTTATACAGCAATGGATTTTTCCGAATGGACCAGGAAGGGCGTCAAGTATTTCTGAAAGAGGAAATATTAGAATTAACACCTAAAGAATATGAATTGCTTGAAACAATCGCAATGAGTCCGAAAAGAGTTTTCACGAGAGACGTTCTGCTTGACACTTTATGGGGATTTCATGATTACCGGGACACGAGGACAGTAGACAGCCATGTGAAAAACATTCGTATTAAAATCAGAAATAAAGGCATTGACTATAATCCGATCCAAACGGTCTGGGGAATAGGGTATAAGTTTCAAGAGCCGGATGAGACAATATGAAAATAAACAGCATTACAACAAAACTCGGCGGCAGCATCATGATCTTATTTTTGGTGGTGCTTTTTCCGTTAATGTATACGATTGACCAGCTGTTTACTGCTTTTTATGTCAATCAGCAGAAAGACCAAATCAAGCACTTTGCGGCTGAATATTCCACCTATATATCAGATGTGGCCGATGTCCATTCTTATCATATGTTTGACATGTTATCTGAATTAATGGATGCGGATTTTTTTGTTTTTAACAAGGAAGGTCAAATTTTGCAGTCTACTGTTGGATCATCGTTTGAAAAAGGAACGAATGTCCATGATGATCTATTTCAGTCCATTCGCAACAATCAATCAGCAGGGATGGAGTACAAAGCGGACAGAGAATCATTTTTTCTTGCGGGACACCCGATTATCGTTGAAGATCAAGTTAATGGCGGACTCGTCGTGGTGTCTAATATGGAGGAAGTCAACCGCTCTATTGAACAGGTTCGGTTCTGGCTGTTTATATCGGTTGTCGGCGCCCTTTTTATCGCCATTGGTTTCACTTTTTTTGTATCGAGAAAACTTTCGTCCCCTCTTTTACAAATGGAGAAAGCCACGCGTGAAATAGCAAAAGGAAATTTAAAAACGAACCTGGAAATGGCAGCAAAAGATGAAGTCGGAAGTCTGGCGGCGGCCATTACCGACTTAGGAAGAGAACTTGAAGAATATCGCACGAACAGGCGGGAATTTTTCGCTAACATCTCTCATGAGCTGCGGACGCCCATCTCCTATATTAAAGGATATTCAAAAGTGTTAAGGGACGGATTAGTCCAGAACGAAGAAGAAAAAAATCAATACTTACGGATCATTGAAGAAGAATCAGCACGGCTGACCGCACTCATAAATGACTTGTTCGAACTGGCTAAAATGGAAGAAGGAAAATTGGAGCTGCACTTTGAATGGCTCGATGTAGAAGATATTTTAAACAGCGCTGTCAAAAAAGTTTCGCTGAAAGCCTCGGAGAAAAAAATAGATGTTTTGCTTCGTCCATCAGCAGATGATCCACTGCTCTATACGGATGGTGTAAGGCTGGAGCAGATTCTGATGAACTTAATCGAAAATGCGATTCGGTACAGTGAACCTGAATCGACTGTAGAAATGTATACGAAAGTCGAAAAGCACTACATTCATCTGTTTATTCAAGATTTTGGAATGGGTATACCGGACGAGGATGCGCCATACATTTTTGACCGTTTCTACAGAGTGGAGAAATCACGGTCGAGAGCATCTGGCGGAACCGGGCTGGGGCTGGCTATTGTGAAAAATTTAGTCGAATTGCTCGGTGGTGACATTGAATTGAAAAGTACGTCAGATAAGGGGACGATTTTCAAACTTTCATTCCCTATTGATAAAAAAGGGAGTGTGGATGGATGAAAAAATTATCCAATTTTATCGTACCATTATTTTTCATTGTATTCGGAATCGCTTGTCTTACCATGTCAAGTACGGCTTTTCACACGCATAATCCTCTGCACCATCTTTTGGAATCACTCTTGGGGATTTGCCTCTTTCTATGTATACCGGTTATGTTAGGAATCGTTTATATGTGGTTTAAAAAAAGAAAAAAATAGCAGGTTGAATTATTTTAGCTGGAGCGGCGCAGTTCTTCTGTGCTGCTTTTTAAGACAAGGAGCAGGAGATACTAAAAAAAGAAAACATATCGCTTTATATACAATAGGGAGGTATGGTAATATATTAGTGAAGGAGGTGACAGGATGAAGACAAAGAACGAATGTCACAGTGACCATCCAATTTCCGCTCATGAATCAGGCCGTAAAAGTCACCATTCAGAAAGTACAAAAAAGAATTTAGTGACAAGACTGAATAGGGTAGAAGGTCAGATCCGGGGAATAAAAGGGCTGATTGAAAGAGATGTTTACTGTGATGATATTATTACACAAATATCGGCTACCCAGGCTGCGCTGAACAGCGTCGCCAAAATCCTTCTTGAAGGACACGTGAAAAGCTGTGTGGTAGAACGTATTCAAGATGGAGACCATGAAGTAGTAGATGAATTGCTGGTCACGATTCAAAAATTGATGAAAAAATAATGGACATATTGAAAGGAGCAAGAAAAAATGGAACAAATCACGCTGAATGTAAATGGGATGTCATGCGGACATTGCGTAAAGGCTGTTGAGGGAAGTGTCGGTCAATTAGAAGGTGTACACGCTGTGAAAGTTCATCTGGAGGATCATAAAGTAGAGGTAGAATTTGATGCGCAGCATGTATCTGTTGAGAAAATTAAGGAAACGATTGATGAACAAGGATATGACGTCGTATAAAGAACGATTTGTAAAGGCGTGCTGATAATTGGCACGCTCTTTCCGGTAAAAATTATACCCTATATGGGTATGAGGGGTGAAGAAACTTGAATAATTCATCAAAGGAAACAAACCTGCAAATTTCCGGTATGACATGTGCCGCATGTGCGACAAGGATTGAAAAAGGGTTAAATAAAATGGATGGAGTGGAAAATGCCAGTGTCAACCTGGCACTGGAAAAATCAAAGGTAACATACGATCCAGCCAAAACAAATGAAGAAGAAATTCAAAAGAAAATAGAAGATCTCGGTTACGGTGTTGTCACAGAAAAGAAAGAGTTTCTCATTTCCGGTATGACCTGTGCGGCCTGTGCCGCAAGAATTGAAAAAGGGCTGAACAAACTGGAAGGCGTAACCACTGCCAATGTCAACCTGGCTCTCGAGCGGGCGAGTGTCGAATACAACCCTTCCGCCCTTTCTCAAGCAGACGTCATCAAAAAAGTGGAATCGCTCGGTTATGGTGCTGTGTTAAAAGAAGAAGACGCGCAGGAAGAAATGGATTATCGGCAAAAAGAACTTGAAAAACAAACAGGAAAATTTATCTTTTCAGCCATTTTGTCCCTTCCGCTTCTATGGGCGATGGTGGGTCATTTTGAATTCACGTCTTCACTTTATGTGCCGCATATGTTTATGAATCCATGGGTGCAGCTGGCATTGGCTACGCCGGTCCAGTTTATTATCGGGAAACAGTTTTATACAGGCGCCTTTAAAGCGTTAAAAAATAAAAGCGCGAATATGGATGTACTCGTTGCACTTGGTACGTCAGCCGCTTATTTTTACAGCCTGTATTTGTCCTTCGAGTCAATTGGACAAAACGCCCATATGGTCGAACTTTATTACGAAACAAGCGCGATATTAATTACGCTGATTATTTTAGGGAAGCTGTTTGAAGCAAAAGCAAAAGGACGTTCTTCTGAAGCCATAAAAAAATTAATGGGCTTACAGGCAAAAACCGCTATTGTGGAAAGAAATGGGCAGGAAATGGAAATCCCGCTTGAGAAAGTCGTTGCCGGAGATATTCTTCACGTAAAACCGGGAGAAAAAATCCCCGTTGACGGTGTGATTACGGAAGGCCAGTCTGCCATTGATGAATCCATGTTAACAGGGGAAAGCATCCCGGCAGATAAACGGGCAGGCGATGAGGTCATTGGCGCCACGATAAATAAAAACGGTTTTTTGAAAATGAGAGCAGTGAAAGTAGGCAGGGAAACAGCGCTGTCACAAATCATTAAAGTGGTGGAAGAAGCACAAGGCTCAAAAGCACCGATTCAGCGTCTGGCTGACCAAATTTCAGGTATATTCGTCCCGATCGTTGTCGCCATCGCGGTTGTCACGTTTTTGATCTGGTTTTTATGGGTTGACCCGGGCAACTTCGGTGAAGCACTTGAGAAGCTGATTGCGGTTCTCGTTATTGCCTGCCCTTGCGCCCTCGGACTGGCGACGCCGACTTCCATAATGGCAGGATCTGGACGCGCCGCAGAATACGGTGTTTTGTTCAAAGGCGGAGAGCATCTTGAAACGGCTCATCAGATAACATCCGTTGTTCTTGATAAAACAGGGACCATCACGAACGGCACACCAGAATTGACGGATGTCATCCTAAATGAGTCCATTGATCAAGAAGAGTTTCTTACACTCGTTGGATCTGCGGAAAGACAATCAGAGCATCCGCTGGCGAAGGCGATTGTCGAGGGCATTAAAGACAGAGGGATTTCCCTTAAAGAAGCTGGTCAATTTGAAGCGATCCCAGGCTTCGGGATTAAGGCGGTTGTCGAAGAAAAAGAATTACTTATCGGGACACGCAAACTGATGGAGCAGCATCATGTGTCCATTCACGGGGCACATGAGAAAATGTCTGAAATGGAGACCGATGGAAAAACAGCCATGCTGGTGGCGGTAAACGGCCGTTATGCCGGTATTATTGCTGTGGCGGATACGATTAAAGAAACATCAAAAGCGGCAATTGAGCGATTGAAAGAGATGGGTCTTGAGGTCATTATGATCACAGGGGACAATAAACAGACGGCACAGTCCATTGCTGTACAGGTCGGCGTTGACCACGTGATTGCAGAAGTTCTTCCAGAAGGAAAAGCAGAGGAAGTGAAGAAACTGCAGGAGCAGGGAAAAAAAGTCGCCATGGTTGGAGACGGCATTAATGATGCACCGGCACTGGCAACAGCAGACATTGGAATGGCGATTGGAACCGGGACCGATGTGGCGCTGGAAGCAGCTGATATTACCTTAATCCGAGGAGACCTGAACAGTATTGCAGATGCGATCTTTATGAGTAAATTGACCATTCGCAATGTAAAACAAAACTTGTTCTGGGCTTTTGGTTACAACACATTGGGCATCCCTGTCGCGGCTCTTGGATTTCTGGCACCGTGGCTTGCCGGGGCTGCCATGGCATTCAGCTCGGTTTCCGTTGTGCTCAATGCACTTCGACTGCAAAAAATAAAACTATAAGGATGTGGCTTCATGAAAAATTGGGCGTTTGCGGCTGCCGCTTATTTAATGGTTGTCATGGCCGTCTATAATTTTTTCGCTTAAATCATTATTTTGGTCCGCAATCAGCGGACTTTTTTTATGATTTCCATACTTTCTGCAAATTTGATCATTATAATGGCGTTGTGCTTATGACGGTTATTCAAAAACGGGAATAAGGGAAGATCAAAACATGTATTCATTTATTAATGATTTTAGCAGCGCTGTCATGCAGCCTTTTTTAAATTTATATCATCAAATGGAACATATTTCGATTGTAGCTGCCTTGATTTTAGGATTTGTCGGGGCGCTGGTCCCCTGCCAGCTTACGGCCAATGGCAGCGCATTAATGATTTATGGGAACCGTTCTCTCCGAAAAGGGGTTGCATGGCCGCACATCTTTTTGTTTTTATTAGGAAAAATGGCCTCTTTTAGTATATTAGGGCTTATTGTCTGGATGGTTGGCAGTCAGGTGGAACAAACATTAACCTTGTTTTTCCCCTGGTTTAGAAAGGCAATGGGGCCGCTGATGATTCTTGTCGGTCTCTTTTTGCTCGGTGTCATAAAATGGAGAAAAGGTTTTACGCTTGGTGAAATTCCATCCAAACTCTTTAAAGGGAAAATGGGCTCGTTTTTAATGGGAGTAAGTTTTTCTTTAGCTTTTTGTCCAACGATGTTCGTCTTATTCTTTGTGACATTAATACCGCTGACGTTATCCGAATCCTATGGCTTTATCCTTCCGAGTGTGTTTGCGGTCGGAACCACTATCCCGCTTTTAGTCATCATCTTTATCATCTGGTTTTTAGAGATTGATAAAACGATCATGGCGAAGAGTAAAAAAGTGGGGAATGTCATTCAAAAATTAGCCGGTGTCTTTCTTATTCTAATCGGCATTATGGACACAATCATTTATTTATAAAGGAGCAAAACGATCATGAATGCATTTTTTAAAACGAAAAAAAGCCGCATGATGGTGACGGCGGCTATATTGCTGATTATAGCCGGTGCAGCGGCTTTGATCGCTGCGGGACGAAACGAGGAGGGGAGTAGTGTTCGTTTCGATCATATTCACGGTTTAGGGTTTACAAATGACGGAAAAAATGTAATCGTACCGGCACATGACGGGTTAAGAATATTTAATGAAGAAGGCTGGCAGAAATCGCCGCATGATTCGCATGACTACATGGGTTTTTCGATAACGGATAATGGCTTTTACAGCAGCGGTCATCCTTCCCCGGGCAGCGATTTAAAAGATCCGATGGGGATTGTAAAGAGCGATCCTTTTGGTGCTGAGATTGAACCGCTTGCTCTATACGGCGAAGTCGATTTTCACGGAATGGCTGCTGGTTATCATTCAAAAGCGATTTATCTTTTCAATCCGGCCCCTAACTCGATCATGGAAAATGCGGGTTTATATTTTTCAACGGATGAAGCGGCCACATGGACACAAAGCAAAGCGGCCAATTTAATGGGTCAGGCTTCTTCCATTGCGGTACATCCGGACCATGCACATTCCGTCGCCGCAGGGACTGATCAAGGCGCGTTTCTATCGACGGATCATGGGGAGAATTTTAAACCCGTTTTATCAGGTGCAGCGGTTTCCGCACTCACCTTCTCATTTAATGATACGTTATGGGCCGGTTCGATGGACGGCACGGCGTCATTAACAATGGTGGATTTAACGTCTTTTGACACTGCCACAATCGATATTCCTTCACTGAATGAAGGAGAGTTCATTACATTCATTGCAGCCAATCCTAAGGACAACCAAACAATTGCCTTTTCCACGAGCGAAAACAACATTCTTTTAAGTTATGATGCCGGTGAGAATTGGACAGTGATTGCAGACGAGGGGAAAGGAATTCAAAAGGTTTCAAATAGAGGCAAAAGACAAAATTGAACTTCCGTGCATAAATAATTGAAAATGTGGTACACTGTTTATATACAAAAAAAGACCGGGTGTTACTAGCACCCGGTTGACGCAGCTGACATACCGCCTGAAGAGCGGCTGGCCAGTTGAGGAATGTTTAGCTCAAAGAGTAATCACCCTGCTTACCGGTCAAGTTAGCGGAGGGTGGTTACTTTTTTCTATTGGTGTAAAGAGCAATCACCGCGACGACAGCTGTTGCTGTAGTTGCGAGGAACATGCCGAATTGAAAAAGCATATTCATTGCTTCGTAAGTCACCATTTTAACACCCCCTTTCTCAAGGGAGTGCCAACCGCCCATCCGCTTTATATCGCTGCTAGACGTAGTTTATCATTGTTCCGAACAAAAAGCGATTGGTTTAATAGAAGGAGAATTGTTGACAGGTTATTGCGGTCAATCAAACACATAAAAAATAACTTCCTACATAAGACCAGGTGTTATTAACGCAACTATGGATTTAAAAATATTTTTAATGAATAATATTTTCTTTGTAAAACCCTGTAATTTTTCTCATTTTAGCTTTAAAAAGATATTGTAGAAAACAAATTCAGCCAAACCTTTAAGAAGTAAGATAATGTTAAGCAGCATGAGCTTACTGGAAAACCGAAAAAGGATGTGAAAATAAAAAAAGAAAATTAATTTGGTTGTTACAACGGCCAAGAGAGGGGAAGATCAATAAGGATAAGTAGTTCTTATTTTATTTTTAAAGTTAACATAATATTTATTATCGGCAGTTATAGGGATTTTTCTCATTTTAAAAGTAAACTTTAAATAATGAGAAAAAATAAAATTTCAATTGCCAGCAAAAATCAGTTTTTTTCGTTCTTTTACAGGTATTTCATTTTGTAATATTCGTAGTCAATCGCTTCGTGACCTTCTAATAATAAAGACATGAAACGAATGATGATTTAAAAATAACAACAGATATGTACAGAATGATTGTTTACAGACCAGATTTTCACATTATTGATATCTTGGTTTATAAGCCGTTCTTTTCTTAAATGCTGTTATTTCTTTGTTTTTAGACCTCATATAGCCACTCGCCCAAATCGATATTCTTTATTTCTCATTAAAAACAGAAAAAGAAAACACCCCCCTTAGGATGTTTTCTCTGCTGCATTCATATTATGTTGTTTTTGGCTGGCTTTGCGCTCTTTTTTAATCATATAGCCTGTCAGTGGAATCCAGATAATTACAAGTGCAATGAAAATAATTTTCTCTGCTCCTGCTGAAATGGTTGTATAATTTAAAATCGCGCTTAAGTTTGTCATGATAAGCATGCCGCTGACGATGACAGCTAATACACGTGTAGGCAGGCTTTTGACGATCCATGCTGCAATTGGTGCGGCGATAACGCCGCCGAGCATAATCGCACCTGCCCACGTCCAGTTAATTTTTTCCGGTCCGAGCGAAATCATAAATCCGATGGTGGCTGATAAGGCAACAGCAAATTCACTTGCGGCGACGGTTCCAATAACCATACGCGGCTGCATCCCTTTTTGAGATAATAGAGCCGGTGTGGCAATTGGACCCCATCCGCCCCCTCCGCTTGCATCAAAAAACCCGGCAACAAATCCGAGTGGAGCATAAAAACGGTTTGTCGGCGGTTTCGGCTTTTGCTTGCGGGCATCATTCAAAAATAAAAACCGCGCCAGAATGTAAAGTCCAAGACAGAGCAGGAATGATGAAACGTAAAGCCGCACATTGTCTCCCGTCAAATTGCTTAAAAAAGTAGCACCAGCAAATGCACCGATGGCACCAGGGATAATTAATTTTCTCAGCATCGCTTTATCCACGTTGCCGAAACGTCTATGGCTCATGCCGGAAGCAGCGGTTGTAACGACCTCTGCCATATGGACAGAAGCAGATGCAATGGCCGGTGCAATGCCTGCAGTGAGCAATAATGTAGTTGATGTGAGGCCGTAGCCCATTCCGAGCGACCCGTCAACGAGCTGAGCGGCAAGGCCGACGAGTGCAAGTATTAAAAAACGTTCCATAACTGTTCCTCCTGTTGTCTACAAAGCTGGGTAGGCAGAGGTTAACTCTGCCGTAAACCGCTCCCTCTCTTCCGGGTGATCAAGATAGAGTGAATTTGCCGCTTTTTTCAGCCATTTCCGTCGTTCAGGACGGCTGTCAATATACTTTTTGATATACTGCCGTGTGTCATATAAGAAATCGAGGTAGTCTTCATACCGCTCATCAAATTGATCTTCCAGCTGATCACGGATCTCTTTTGATAATGTGGGACTTGCTCCTCCAGTTGAGACGCTGATCATTAATTTACCCCGAATCAGCACAGCTGGTATTTGTGCGTTGCCAAGATGTGTTTGTTCCGCGTGAACGACGAGCTTTCCGTGTTCCTTCGCAAGTCCCGCTATTCGCTCATTCGCTTCTGAGTCGTCTGTGACAAGCATAATCAGAAAGGCATCTTTCACATCGTCCCATTCCACTTTTTTTCGGTGCAATATCACTTTTTGCTCGGCTGCCAGTTTTTCAATTTCCGGATGAAAATCCGGACTGATGATATGAGCGCAGATGCCGAAACGAAGCAGGTTTTCCACTTTATGAAAAGCGATCGGGCCGCCTCCCGCGATCACAATCTTTTGGTTGGTTACATCAATCATGACCGGAAACATATTGGTTCCTCCTGTGCCGCTTCATTCACCCGCTCAGCAAGTATTTCTCCAATAACCGGATCATAGCCAAGATGACGGCATAAATGCACTTCTGAATCCGTTTTAAGATTTTTGACTGTGCGCTCCATTGTTTTCGTTAAAACGCCGGTAAACAGCAAATACGGGACGATAAACAACTGCTTCGGCTTTGCGGCAGTCAAAGAGAGGAGTGCATCATCAAAAGACGGTTCACAGGCAGCTAAATATCCAATATGTACATCGGATAACTTGGTTTTCTTTTTGAAAAGGCGGACAATATGATCAAAATCCTGTTTCGTTTCGGGATCACTGCTGCCACGTCCAACGAGCAGTACACTTGCATTTTCCTGAACAGGTGCTGCTTCCCTCATACGATCAATCAGCACATCAATGATATGCTCGTGCACACCGAGCGGACGTCCGTAGCGAATCGTCAAGTCCGGATAGGATTGGGCCGCATTAAACAATTCTTCCGGAATGTCTGCTTTTGCATGGCCGGCTGTTAAAAGAAGAAATGGGATCACAGTGACTTCTGTTGCGCCTTTCTTTACACAGCTCGCAAGCCCTTCTTCAATCGACGGTTTTGCAAGCTCTAAATAGCAGATTTCTTGGATAGGTGCATTAACAAGCGGCATTGTCTCTTCAATAAACGCCGCCGCTTGTCTCGCTCCTTCTTTGACACGACTGCCGTGGCAAATATAGAGGACGGCTTTCATGGCTCTATACCTGCCGCTTTTTGTTCTTCAAACCATTGCAGTGTATCACGCATCTTCACCACTTCGCCGACAATAATCATGCTTGGATTCGTAATGCCTTCTTTTTGGGCCACGTCATAAATATCCGTTAATGTACCGGTGACGGTTTGCTGTTTCGCTGTCGTTCCCCAGTGAATGAGGGCAGCGGGCGTCTCAGGCGGCTTACCGTGTTTTAGGAGCTGCTCTTGAATGTACGGAAGATTTTTGACGCCCATATAAATGGCGATCGTATCGATTCCTTTTGCAAGAGACGCCCATTTCATTTCCTCGTCTGCACCTTCTTTACGGTGGCCAGTCACGATAGCAAATGATGCGCCGTGATCACGGTGTGTAACAGGGATGCCGGCATAGGCAGGGGCTGCAATGCCTGATGTAATACCCGGCACCACTTCAAAGTCAATGCCATGCTGTACAGCGTATGCCGCTTCCTCGCCTCCGCGTCCGAAAACAAAAGGATCTCCGCCTTTTAAACGGACAACCTGTTTCCCTTCTTTCGCATGCTCAACAAGAATTTCATTGATGTTTTCCTGCTGAACAAAGTGACGGTCCGGCAGCTTTCCGCAGAAAATCAGTTCTGTACCTTCTTTGGCATGATCAAGTAATTCCATGCTGATTAATCGGTCGTATAAAATGACATCTGCCTGCTGTATCGCCTTTAATCCCTTTACCGTAATTAAATCCGGATCACCCGGACCTGCACCGACAAGCCAAATTTTGCCCATCGTGCCACCTCCGTTCATTGTGCGTTTCTCTCTATCTCTATCTCTATCTTATCGTGTATCCGTTCCGGGAGCAGGGGGGATGTACCCTGCTCCGCCTCGGATTCGTTTCTTTTCGTACAGTGTAACTTCTTTGTAGTCAGGTAGTGTGACATAAAACTTTTCAAGTTCGTCATCGACCTGGCTGAAAGCTTGTTCATCATTTTCTGCCAGGATAACAGCCTGCACTGTTTCTCCACTCGTTAAAACAATGTCAAATCGGTATAAATACATGCTTATGCAGCTCGTTACAGCCAGTTATTTTTCTTTAAATAGTCCACAAGCTGATCAACACACTCATCAACAGAATATTGGTCGGTGTTCAACACAAGCTCCGGTTTATCAGGTGCTTCATACGGGGACGAGATGCCTGTAAACTCAGGGATTTCTCCAGCGCGCGCCTTTTTGTATAGTCCTTTAGGATCGCGCTCTTCGCATTTTTCAATTGGGCATTCTACAAATACTTCGATAAACTCGCCTTCTTCAAGAAGTGCACGAACAGTTTCACGATCTTCGCGGAATGGAGAAATAAAGGCTGTAAAGACCATTTGACCGCTGTCAACGAATAATTTCGCCACTTCACCGATGCGGCGGATATTTTCTTTACGCGCTTCATCGGAAAAGCCCAAGTCTTTATTTAATCCGTGACGGACATTGTCACCGTCTAATACATACGTGCTTACGCCGAGATCAAATAAACGGCGTGCTGCTGCATTTGCAACAGTTGATTTGCCGGAGCCCGACAGCCCGGTAAACCAGAGAACCGAGCTGTGATGTCCGTTTTTTTTGCGGCGTTCTTCTTTTGTCAATGATTGTTCATGCCAGACGATATTATTGTTAGTCATGTGTATACGCTCCTTCTTAGCTGTTCGCCGTTTCTTTCATTCCGCGGATTAATACTTCAACCACTTCTTTGCGGCTGAATTCAGCTGGCGGAACCTGACCGGAACGAAGCATTTCACGCACTTTCGTACCGGAAAGAATCACATGATCTTCCTTGCCGTGCGGGCATGTTTTGGACGATGCCATGTTGCCGCATTTTGTGCAGTAGAAGCTATGTTCAAAGAACAAAAGAGAAATGCCGATTTCTTCTGCTGTAAAGTTCGAGAAAATTTCCTGCGCCTCATATGTGCCGTAATAGTCACCAACTCCCGCGTGATCACGGCCGACAATAAAATGTGTGCAGCCATAGTTTTTACGGACAAGCGCATGGAAGATAGCTTCACGAGGCCCAGCGTAGCGCATTGCCGCCGGGAATACTGCAAGCTTCACCCGGTCAGCCGGGTAATAGTCACGAAGCAATACTTGATAGCTCTCCATTCGGATTTCCGCTGAAATATCATCGGATTTTGTTTCGCCAACGAGAGGATTCAACAATAATGCGTCGACGATTTCAAGCGCAGATTTTTGAATGTACTCATGCGCACGGTGAACCGGATTGCGCGTTTGGAAACCAACGACGCTTTTCCACCCGTTCTCTTTAAAAATGCGGCGTGTTTCCGCTGGATCAAAGTAAAACTCCGCAAATTTTTCGCGTTCAATCCGTTTGACAAGTGTAACCGGTCCGCCAAGATAAATGTGGCCGCGGTCGTATACTTTTTTCACGCCGGGATGTGCTTCTTCTGTTGTTTTATATACGTTTTGCGCTTCCACTTTTTGATCTGGCTCGTAAATGTCTGTAATGTTTAAAACGCCGTAAACAACACCGTTTTGCTTCAAAAGAACACTATCTCCTGTTGCATAACCTGAAGCATCTTTTACAGGCAATGTAATCGGCAGGCTCCAAACTGTGCCGTTTGCGAGACGCATATCCTTTACAACGCTCTGGTAATCTTTTTCTGTGAGAAAGCCTGTTAATGGACTGAATGCGCCAGTTGCGATCAATTCAAGATCACTCAACGCTGTTGCATCTAGTTCGACTTCTTTTGTGATGCCGGATAAATCAAGATCCGGCTGATATTGGTTAATAAGGTGGCCTCCATGGGCAGCGATGTTTGTCATGTGTGTTACACCCTCCGATTCATTTAAATCATATATATATACTTGGTTTTACCGTCAAAAAAAATTACGCTTCTGTATGAAGACCGCATTCCGTTTTACCGGAACCGCTCCAGCGGCCGGAACGAATGTCGTCCATTGAAAATGCCGGTTTCGTGCACGGCGCACAGCCAATGCTCGGATAGCCCTGGTCGTGAAGCACATTGTAATCAAGTTCGTGCTTCGTTACGTAGCGCCATACTTCTTTCCATGTCCAGTGAATAAGCGGGCACACTTTAATTTTCTCAAAACGTTTGTCGAGATTGATGTAGTTTGTGTTCGCTCTTGATTCTGACTGCTCGCGTCGAAGTCCGGAAATCCAGGCTGTTGATGGAGCAAGTGCTTTTTGAAGCGGAATAATCTTGCGGATTTCACAGCATTTATTCGGGTTCGTTTTGAAAAGATCAGGACCAAATTGTGTAGCCTGTTCCTCAATTGTTAAGTCTGGCTGCTGTATGCGGATATTTAATTCCGGATAGCGCGCTTTTACTTTATCAATGGTTTCGTACGTTTCTTTGAAATGATAGTTTGTGTCGAGAAAAACAATTTCAGCGTCCGGCTTTACCTGTGCGATCAAGTCAATGAGGACAATACCTTCAATGCCGAAACTGCAGGCATAAACAAGTTTTTCTCCGTATGTCTCATAGGCCCATCGAAGCGTTTCAAGAGCCCCTTTCGTTTCCGAATCTGCTGGAAAGTCCGGGATTTGTGCCTGCGCATCGTTCCATGATTCAAACGTAATCATTTATTCCACCTCACTCATTATGTCTCTGTATGAATGAATTTAGTTTATCAGAAAATAGTGTAAAGTCAATCCTATTTCATTACTCGGAATTAAAAAAAGTCTTTTTTCTTATTTGAAAATGCTTTCAAATTTGTATATGTTCTTTTTTTATACGTGTGATGATATAATCAGATGCGATGAATTTATTTTGGGAGGATAAAAAATTTGATTACTGTACAAGATGTCAGTCTTCGCTTTGGCGATAAGAAATTGTTTGAAGATATTAATTTAAAATTCACTCCGGGTAACTGCTATGGATTAATCGGTGCGAACGGCGCCGGTAAATCGACGTTCGTTAAGATTTTGTCGGGCGATCTTGAACCGCAGACAGGCCATGTATCGATGCCGAAAGATGCGCGCCTTGCTGTTTTGAAACAGAATCACTTTGAATATGAAGAATTTGGTGTGCTCGAGACCGTTATGATGGGTCATGCCCGCCTTTATGAAGTTATGAAAGAAAAAGACGCCATTTATATGAAAGCGGACTTCACAGATGAAGACGGGATGCGTGCGGCAGAGCTTGAAGGCGAATTTGCAGAAATGAACGGGTGGGAAGCAGAATCGGAAGCAGCCATTTTGCTTTCGGGACTCGGAATTCCGGAATCTCTCCATGATAAGCAAATGTCCGACCTGGATGGTTCTGATAAGGTAAAAGTACTTCTTGCCCAGGCACTGTTTGGTAAACCCGATGTTCTTTTGCTGGATGAGCCGACAAACCATCTGGATATTGAAGCGATCCGCTGGCTGGAAGAGTTCTTAATTAATTTTGAAAACACGGTTATCGTTGTGTCCCACGACCGTCACTTTTTGAATAAAGTATGTACGCACACAGCAGATCTGGATTTTGGTAAAATTCAAATTTATGCCGGAAACTATGATTTTTGGTACGAGTCAAGCCAGCTTGCCCAAAAGCTGCAGGCTGATGCGAATAAGAAAAAAGAAGAAAAGATTAAAGAACTTCAGGCGTTTATTGCCCGCTTCAGTGCGAATGCATCGAAATCAAAGCAGGCGACGTCTCGTAAAAAATCACTCGACAAAATCACACTTGATGATATTAAACCTTCATCCCGCCGCTATCCATACGTTCAATTCCAGCCTGAGCGTGAAATCGGCAACGATGTTCTTCGCGTGGAAGGTCTGTCTAAAACAATTGACGGCGTGAAAGTACTGGATAACATAAGCTTTATTATGAATAAAGATGATAAGATTGCATTGGTCGGCACGAACGAGGCGGCTAAAACAGCGCTCTTCAAAATTTTAGCGGGTGAAATGGAGCCGGATGAGGGCACATATAAATGGGGTGTGACGACATCTCAGGCTTATTTCCCGAAAGATAACTCGGAATACTTTGAAGGGTCAGAGCTGACACTTGTTGAGTGGCTGCGCCAATTTTCGCCGGCTGATGAAAGTGAAAGCTTCCTTCGCGGCTTCCTTGGACGGATGCTGTTCTCGGGTGAAGAAGCGCTGAAAAAAGCGAGTGTCCTCTCCGGAGGGGAAAAAGTGCGCTGTATGCTGTCAAAAATGATGCTTTCCGGAGCAAACATCTTACTGCTCGATGAACCGACGAACCACCTTGATCTTGAATCCATTACAGCTCTGAATAATGGTCTTATCAACTTCAAAGGCTCATTGATTTTTGCTTCACATGACCATCAGTTCGTACAGTCAACAGCGAACCGGATTATTGATATTACACCAAACGGCGTGATCGATAAACAAATGACGTATGACGAATATTTAGATGATGCGGAACTGCAGAAGAAAGTAAAAGCGATGTATGCATCTTAAAAAAAAAGACGGCTCCTTTTGAAAGGATGCCGTCTTTTCTATTTAACAATCAAAACTGGACAATCGACACGCTTTACCACTTTATGGCTGACGCTGCCAAGCACAAACTGCTGCAGGTTGTTTAGTCCGCGGCTGCCAAGAATCACGAGATCCACGCTTTCACTGTTTGCCTATTTTACAATGGCCGGACCCGGTTCACCCTGTTTCAGCAAAACAGAATACCGGATGCCTTCCCGTTCAAACAGTTCTTCATGACGGCTGAGTTGATCCTGCCGCTCCCGCTGCGCGGCAATAAGGCTTTCCTCGTGAAGAACTGCTTTTTTTGAATCATCTGCATTCATAATGTGGAGCAATGTCACCAGACAGCCGGCAGACCGGTTTGCAAAATACACCGCTTGTTCTGCAGCCCGGTATGAATGATCCGATCCATCGGCTGCCACTACTATTTGTTCATACATCCTAAATCCCCTCCTGACGATACGAACCTCTTTACCTTGCCCGGCGCGCCGCCTGCTGGAGCGGGTCCCATACACCGTTTACCGGCGGAGAATAGCTTAAATCAAGATCTTCCAACTCTTCTATTGTCATCCGGTTAAAAAGAGCGGCGGCGAGGACGTCAATCCGCTTTTCCGCCCCGTTTTTTCCAATGGCCTGGCCGCCCAGCAAAACACCGGTATGAGGATCATAAACCAGTTTTAGGTGAAGCGGCTCCGCATCAGGATAATAGCCGGCTTTATCGCGGGTTTGAATGCGGGACGTTTCATAAGGAATACTCTTTTTTTGCCTCTTTTTCCGTTAGTCCTGTTGAAGCTGCAATTAAATCAAAAAACTTGATAACGGATGTGCCGGCTACACCTTTAAATGAGCGGTTTTTACCGGCCATATTCAATCCGGCAATGCGCCCCTGTTTATTAGCGGTGGTGCCGAGAGGAATGTAATCCGGCTTCTGTTTGACAAGATGAAAATGAGTGGCACAGTCACCCGCCGCGTAAATGCCGGGTATCGAGGTCTCCAGTTTGTCATTGACGATCAGCGCCCCGTTTTCAAACATCTGGATACCCGTCTTTTTTAAGAATGCCGTATTAGGACGAATGCCGACAGAGGCAATAATAAGATCTGCCTTATACGTATTAACATCTGTTTTGATTTCGCCGTTTTCGATAGATTGTACATGTTCGTTCAAAGTCAGCAGAACACCTTGATGCTCTGCTTCCAAATGAAGAAGTTCGGCCATATCCGGGGCAAACATCGAGACAATATAACTGCTGCGCTGAATGATCCGCACCCGTTTTCGCAGCCGGTGAATATTTTCAGCCATTTCAAGGCCGATATATCCCCCGCCGACGATGACGACATCTTCAACATTATGATGGAGATCGTGTAAAAGGCGTTCTGTATCGGGAATGGTCTTTACAACGTGAACGGTTTTGATGCCGCTGCCTTTCCATGTCGGTACTAGCGGACTTGCGCCGGTTGCGATTAATAACTGATCATACGGAATGGTAAAAGGTTCCCCATTTTGAAGGTTAATGCCTGAAACAGTCCGGTGATCCGGATCGACCGACGTCACTTCATGTAAAATACGCGCATCAATGCCGTATTTTGATCGAAATGTTTCCACAGTTCTGGCTATGAGCTGATCCGCTGAGTCTATTAAGCCGCCAACCACATACGGCAGCCCGCACTGGACGTAAGAGTAAACGCGTCCTTTTTCCAAAACGGTGATGTCGGCCTGTTCATCATGGTGAACAATTTGCATCGCTGCACTCATGCCGGCTGCATCGCCGCCGATAATGACGTATTTCATTATTTCAATGCCGATACATCGTCGTACTGGCTGCCGCGGGCAAATTTAGCCACTACATAGGAACATGTCGGGATAATTTTCAAATCGTTTTCACGCGCATACCCGACAAGCGCATCCAGGAGCTGAGCGGCTGTTCCGACGCCGCGCATTTCCTCCGACACATACGTATGATTCGCATTAATTTTCCCTTCCCCTGCAGGAACGTACGTAATTTCTGCCACACGCCGTCCTTCCTTTTCGATATAAAACATGCCTTCTTTATGCTGAATCTCTACCATTAAAAAAACCCCTTTCTTTTTTTATCTAGTATACCCAATTCTATACAGGGCTTTAAACCATTTTTCAATTTTCGAACAGGAATAAACAAAGAAGGATATGGTACAATAGAACTCAATTTAATAGCTGGAAAGGAGTTGTCGTTTTTGAAAGACCGTTCGACAACACACATTTTCTCAAAAGGTGAAGAAATTGCGAATTCGATTACACATGGCATCGGTGCATTATTAAGTATCGCTGCACTCGTTTTGCTCATTGTCTTCTCTGCATTGCATGGGAACGGCTGGCATTTAGCCGGGTTCACGGTGTTTGGCATCACCATGTTTCTGCTCTACATGTCGTCAACACTTGTGCACAGCTTCCCGCAAGGAAAAGTAAAAGACTTATTTGAGATATTTGATCATTCATCCATTTACTTGTTTATTGCAGGCACGTATACCCCATTTTTATTTATCGCGGTAAAAGGGGCGCTCGGATGGTGGCTTTTTGGTGCAGTTTGGGGACTGGCGCTGATCGGGACCGTCTTTAAATGCTTTTTCGTAAAAAGATTCGTCGTTCTGTCGACGGTTGTCTATGTCATTATGGGCTGGCTCATTGTGTTTGCCTGGGACCGTCTCGTTGATGCACTGTCACCGTTGACCCTTGCTTTTTTGGTGACAGGAGGCATTTTATATACAGTCGGCGCGCTTTTTTACGTATGGCGCGGATTTAAATATCACCATATGATCTGGCATCTTTTTGTTCTTGCCGCCAGCATCTTTCATTTCTTCGCTGTCCTCGGACTGCTCCCGGACGCCTGAAAAACCATTCCCGAAAAGCGGGAATGGTTTTTTCGTTCATTCATTCATGAAATGGCGGTATTTTCTCGTATCAGATTCCAAAAGCTTTATCGTGTCAATACTGTTCCGGTAAAAAGGCGTCCATTGGTTTTTTTTCATCTCGTCTTTCCACACCGAGGAAGCGCTAACTTTCGATAGAAGAACAGACCATTGCCTTTTTTCTTCTTCAGACATTTCTTTTGGACCCATCACACCGCGCCAATGTGGAAAAACGAGATCAATGCCTTGTTCTTTCCAGGTAGGCACATTCGGCATGCTGTCGAGCCTTTCTTCAGATGAAATGGCTAAGATCCTCACTTCTCCTTTTGTCAGCATTTTCGCGGATTGAGAGGAAGATAATGACGCGGCTGCGATCTCGCTGGATTGAAGAGCTGAAGCAAGGGAAGGGGCATCATCATATCGAAAAAAGCGCAGCTGTGAAGCGGCGATTCCTTCTGAACGGGCCGCCTGTGCAAACGCAATTTGATCATCGTTGCCAAACTGAGGTTCAATTCCAATCGGGTTTGCATCCGGGTCGTTTTTTAACTGGTTCATCAAATCCGCAATAGTTTGGATGGGGGAATCAGCCGGGACGATGACAGACTGCCACTCGCTGGCCATTGTTGCCAGCGGTGTAAAGTCCTGATAGGTCATCGTGCTATAGCCGAGTAATTCATTTGTAATAACAAGGCTTGATGTCATCGCAACAGTATTCCCCTTTTCTTCATTTAACGAGGACCATCCATTATCGCCGCCATCTCCTTTTCTGTACTCAATCCGGATGGGCCGGTTTGAACCGACAGACGGTGTGCCTGTTCAACTGTTTCCTCGGTCTGAATGAAATAAAAAACAGCAGACATCCCGGCAATAATAAGAAAAAGAAGAGAAAAAACAAGTGTAAATATTTTTGTCCTAAGTGGAATGATCTGCTTCTTCATACTGTCTCCTGATCACTTTTTTAAAATTGTACGAAACATTGACGAAGAAAGAAAGAGAAAATCCCCGTTTTTGCGAAAACCGGACGGGGATGCGTTGGAAACAGAGAAGTCACTCCCGCTCTATCGTCACATCGGAGGAATTCCTTCATTTACTGTTCCCTGCTGCGTAACATTGCATCAGACGGTAAAAAGATGGCGATAACCCCCAAAATCGGCAGAGAACCAGCAATGATCATCACACTTCTTATTCCGAACGAATCCGCCAGCGTACCGAATAATACCGCACCAATTGCGCCCATTCCGAATGCAAGTCCGACAATAAGACCCGACGCCATTCCTACTTTCCCCGGCAATAGTTCCTGAGCGTATACAACCGCCACACTGAAGCTCGATAAAATAATGAATCCAGTGAGAACCAGGACGGGAAGGACGGCGCTTTCCGGTAAATGTGGAAGCATCAATGTGAATGGTAAAGCGCCAATCATGGAAAACAGCAAAATGTTTTTCCGTCCGAAACGATCCGCCAGCGGGCCGCCCAAAAACGTGCCGGCTACACCTGCCCCAAGAAAAGCAAACAAATAAAACTGTGCTTTTGGGATGGAAAACGCATAATCTTCAATTAAATAAAACTGATAAAAGTTCGTAATGGCAGCTGCATACCACGAGCGGGCGAACACAAACATGATAAGCAAAAAGACAGCAATTTTTATTGCTTTCGTTATCGTCTGACCGGAATGATTTTGTTCTTTTTTATGTACATTATCCGGTGTATGTTCTCTGTACCAGACTGAGACTCTATATAACAAATACACACCAGCCGCCGAGACACTTGTAAATAGCAGCGCTCCATGCTGCCCGAATGGGACAAATAAAAGAGCAGTAAAAACAGGAGCGAGCGACTGTCCTCCATTTCCACCCATTTGATAAATGGATTGTGCAAGCCCCCTTCTTGGTCCTGCCGCCATATAAGCAACCCGCGAGCCTTCCGGGTGAAAAACAGCTGAAGCAATGCCAATCAGTAAAGCGGCGAGCATAACGAAAATAAAGTTCGGCGCAAGTGCATATCCGATGACACCGGCCGTTGATAACACCATCGCAAATGGTAAAAAATATGGCCGGGGTTTCACATCAGCAGCCGCACCGAATACAGGCTGCATGATCGATGAGGTCATATTTAACATAAACGCGATCCAGCCGAGCTGCGCATAAGATAAATGCAGAGACTTTTCAAGAATCGGAAACATAGCGGGTACGACAGATTGGATGGAATCATTTATAAAATGGCTTCCGCTGATCGCAAATAATATGCCATAAGCTGTATACTCTGTATTCTTCTGACTCACAACGTGCAGCTCCTTCCGTTATTTAGACAAGCGAAATATATAAAAAAGCCCCTGCTGTGCAGAAGCAATAAGTACTTGCATTATATCGAAATTAATACACGTCTTCCAGTGCTTTTCGTAAAAGAGACATACTCCGATCCAGGTCGGTTTTCACCTGTTTTTTGTACAATTTGGCTTTTTCATAATCCGCAAACTGATAAATAACAATTTCTTTATATTTGGCCCCCTCCTGCACTTTTTTTGGCGCATTAAAATCCCATCGTCAATGAGTTCGTGCAAAGACCGGTATATTTCTGAATGGTTTGGCTCGTATCCAAATGGTTTAAAAGAGGCTTTTAATTCATCCATAGCCTGCATCCCGTACATTTTATGTTCTTCCACAAATCGGATCATATACAATTTTAAAAAAGCGCGCTGCTTAATTAAAAATTTCCCTTCACCTCTTGGCATGTCAATCACGTCCAGTCTATAATGTTTTCTTTCATTTTAACATAGTGGACTATAGACTTGTTGTTTAAAATAGTTTAATTTGAATTTTGCATATAATGTTATTTGTCTATTCTGAGTTCGACTGCATGCGCAATGCATGGAATCGAATCTTTTTGTAAAACTGATAATGGGGATAGCAGTGCACCTGTGGCCGCAATAAGGACGCGTGTCCACTCACCCGACTTCATTTTTTGATAAATATGCCCGCATGTCACAGCTGCTGAACAGCCGGCACCGGACCCGCCGGAAAACACTTGCGGTTCTGAACCATACAATAGTTCTCCGCAGTCTAAAATGGTTGCGTCAGATAGATCCATGCCGCTGTCTTTCAATAATTTAACTGCAATTTGCTTACCCGTTCTGCCTAAATCTCCCGTTATTATACAATCAAATTGTTCAGGTTCCTGAACGTGGCGAATAATGGTATCTGCCGCTGCCGGTGCCATCGCGGCTCCCATATTAAATGGATCTTTCAATCCGTAATCCATCACCCGTCCAGGTGTTGCCGAATGGATGTATGGACCATCACCGCTGCCGGATAGAACGGCGGCTCCGCAGGCTGTAGCGGTCCATTGAGAAACCGGGGGCTTTTGACCGCCATATTCGGTTGGATAACGAAATTGTTTTTCGACAGCGGCATTATGGCTCGCTGCAGCTGTCAGCACATGTTGCGCATAACCCCCGTCAATAAGAGCCGCGCCTGTCATAAAACCTGCCATTGACGTCGCGCATGCGTTAAATAAACCGATGAATGGGATGGATAGTGTACGTGCCGCAAAGTTTGTCGGGGTCATTTGGTTGATTAAATCTCCCGCTAAAAAAACATCGACTTCTTCGTTTTGAAGCCTCGCTTTTTTCAGCGCATGAATAGAGGCGTCTTCCATTAAACGCCGCTGTGCTTTTTCAAAACTTGCTTCACCGCCGTAAAGTCTGTCAAAAAATTGATCAAACGACGCTGAAAGAGGTCCTTTCGCTTCAAAGGGCCCGCCCACGGCAGAAGCGGATTTGATGACCGGTTTTGTTTTAAATATCCACGTCATGGTCAAACCATCCTTTTTTTAAGTAGAATGAGCCGGTCTATTGTTTTTATACATACAAAAAACGGCCAGAGCCGCTTTCACTTAAAACGTTGTAAAATGAAGGAGTTTCTGAATGGTATAAATGATTCTTTTGCCTAATGCCATTTCATCATCATGTACTTCATAATCTGCCGTAAAAACCGCGCCTTTGTTTTCCCATAACATATGAAAATAGCCTTCCACTTCTGTCATGATGCTGCTGTCATGCGCGGCAGAAATTTTTACGTCTGTTTCCAAATTAAAATTGTTTAAATTTCTCGATGTATGATTGGCTGATCCGCTGATGATAACTGCTTCTTCTTTTTGTTTCACATACATCATTTTAGGATGAAACTGCTCGGGAGAAAGCGCATACCACCGCACATCGATTTTTCCATCTGTATCCTCAATCAGTTCCGACGCCATTGGAATATTGGGCAGGCCCGTTTTTTTCTGGCCAAATGAATGTTTATTCGTATCGAGAATAAGATTCGCCTTTACACCACGGTTCGCTGCATCTGTCAGTCCTTCAATTACGGTCCGGTCCGCTAAATAAAACATGACCAGCCATATTTCGTCCCCTTGAACCGTTGAAGCGATTTCATTTCGGATGGCTTCCTGCACCTTTCCTTCCGTTACAAGCTGTACTTGAACATTCCCATTGTCTTTATGCCTCGGTACTGCATCCGGAAAATTCGTTTCACGCCTTGTATCCGCTGCCGCTTTTTCACTTTTCAGCATGTCATTGACAAGGGCCCCTTTGACTTCGAATGCAACATTTGCAAAGTACGCACTTGCATCATGCGGATTGGCTGAACTGATGAGAGTTGTTTTTTCCGTTGTGACGGTTTTGCGATGATTGGCTTTTACATTAAATAAGGTTAATTAGGAACGGACCGTCATATCCGGCGCTGTTTCCGCAAACGCATTTGACAGCCAGCCGTTATGGCTGCCGCCAAACCATGAAAACAGCATTCGGTATAGGCCGCTGTAGACTGGTGTCGAATCTCTCAGCGGGTCCATGTTTGTGATCACGACATCGATTCCAGCTGCTTTCATTTGTTCAAATTCCGGCACGCTGTGTGAATGATAGGATGTGTTCACTTCATCCGAAATAAAAATGATCGGCAAATCAGGATTCTCTCTTTTTTTCGTCAATAACACATCCGTAATATTCTTTACATTGCCCGGGTATTCTTTATCTTTCTCGTGATAAGAATTGAATAAAAAATAATCGATGACAATAAATTCTTCTGCTTCATCAATGATTTCCAATGTGCGGGTGAAAATCTCCTCTTTAAAAAACTTCTCATCATTTCGTTCACCGGAAACATTGTAGAAAAAATCAATGTCTTTTTCCGAAACAAGATATTCTTTACTTTCGTATGAGATATTTTCAGGAAGAGGCTTGTAAACGTTATACAGCATCACAATGACATATACAGACAAAAAAAGAATGGCCGTCAGCCGCCATTTCCCCCATTTATCCATTCTTTTTTTCATGCCCGTTCTCCCCTCTCTATGTTTCTTTTACCATACCCCGATGCGTAAGAGAGATAAACCGGTTAGAACGATTAATTTATATATTCAAACAGCATCGCCACGCCAATCCCACCGGCACTGCCGACAGCTGCTATGCCATATTTCACCCGCTTTTCAGGCATGCCGTAAAACAGCCGGAGCACAAGCATCGCACCGGATGCACCGTATGGATGACCAAGCGCCAGTCCTCCTCCATATACATTTATTCTTTGAATAGGAATGTTTAGTTCACGGGCCGTATACAAAATTTTAACGGCAAATGCTTCGTTGATTTCCCACAAGCCGATGTCCCGGGCGGTTAAATGGTGATGCTTCAACAATTTTTGAATCGCGGGTACAGGCGTGGCGGCTGGGAAATTCGGGTCAGCGCCTGCTGCAGCACTGCCAACTATTTTTAAGCCTTTGCTTGCTTTTGAAGTAAGCGTGACCGCGCATGCGGCATCATTAAATGCCGACGAATTAATGGCCGTTACAGTGCCGCCCGATTGAAAAGCGGCTTTTGCCCGACCCGCCAGCTTTTCAATCGGGCGCTTTTTCATGGCCGCTTCATCTTTCGTTATTCCGTTCACCGGCACCACTTCCTTCTGGAAAAGCCCGCGCGCGGCAGAATCATAATAGCGATTGTAGCTGAGTATGGCATAATGATCCTGATCAGTTCGTGAAATTTGTTCCCGCTCTGCCAGCCATTCCGCCGCGATCCCCATTTCCGGATCGCCTATATACGGCGGTGAAAAAACAGCTTTTTCCGGACGGGGTGAAGTACTGGAGCTTTCGCAGCCACCCGCAATAATGCAGTCTGCTTCCCCGGATTTAATAAGCGATGCCGCGAGACGAATCGCTTCTAAGCCGGATGAACATTGCCGGTCAATCGTCAACCCCGGGACCGTGTCCGGCAAACCTGCCAGTAAGGAAGAGAGTCTGGCGATATTACCGCCCGGGCCAGTGACATTGCCCAGAATGACTTCATTCGGAGGGGATTGAAGTCTGTCGGATAACTTTTTGATCACCGGTGCCGCCAGCTGTTCAGCACCTGCTTTTTTTAAAATACCGCCTTTTATGCCAACCGGTGTCCGGTAAGCTTCTGTTATAAACACATTCATTTAAACGCCTCCAGTGCCATCCTTTTCACTTCACTGCGGGCAATTTTTCCGTTTGTCGTATAGGTCAGTAAGTCTACGTTCATCCATTTACGCGGGACTTTTTCAATCGAAAGAGAAGACTTTGTATACGTTTGAAGCTCAGAAGGCTTCGCAGTACCTGTATAAAAACAAATGATCCGCTCCCCTAAATGTACATCAGGGATCGATGTAACGGCCACTTCTTTCACTCCAGCGTGATTTAAAATCACTCTCTCTACTTCTTCCGGATACACGTTGACCCCGCCAGTGATGATCATAAATTGTTCGCGCCCGACAATATATAAATATCCTTCTTCATCCATAAACCCCGCATCTCCAACCGTATAAAAACCATCTTCTCCAATGTCCATCCGATACGAACCATTCATGGCATATCCGCTGAAAAGCATCGGGCTTTTCACATAAACGACTCCCGTTTCCCCAGTCGGCACCACCCGCCCCCCGCTGCGGATTTCAATAGTCACACCAGTGCTTGGCCTGCCTGATGACGCCGGCTTTCGTTTATAGTCATCCGGCGTCATATAGGAGACAAAGCTCAACTCAGACGCGCCATAAAACTCATAAAGCGCGGCGTTTGTGTGGCGTTCCATCCATTCCCGCTTCCGCTCAGCCGTCCAGCCGGCGCCGGACAAAAAGACAATTCCTCTTCCTTTTAAATCAAGATCCATTTGCAGCAGTGATTCCAGCATCGTCGGTACCGCATAAAAAACAAACGTTTTTTCATTTTTCATCGTACGGGCGCATTGATGCGGCAAAAATTTTTCATGAAGGATAAGCTTTTGTCCAGAATATAACGCAAAAGCGGCGCCATATAAAAAAAGGGAATGGTGAACAGGGCCGGAGATAATAGCCGCCTCTTTTCCATTAAGCGGAAAATCAGAAAGACCTGCTTCAAAACTTTTCACCCAGGACCGGTGCCCTCTGGCAAACTGCTTCGGTACACCGCTTGACCCTGAGGTAAAACCGGAATAAAAAACGGCTTCTTCATCATGGCAGCAAAAGTCAGTCGGGTCTGTGTTCAAGATCATTTCTCCTACAGCTTCCAATTCTTCTTTTCCAATAAAAATCCGTGGCACCGCCATCCGCAGCCGTTCTTCCTTTTCTGCCTCTTTCATCCGCGCATCAAGCGGCATAAAAGTCCAGCCGGCACGGGCTGCTCCACAAAAAAGCGCCAATGATTCCCATCTATTCACCGCGGTAAGGGCAACGGTTTCACCTGGCTGCCCGAACGACAATAACCAGTTTGCCGCTTTTTTCGTGATGGCTTCCCATTCTCCATATGTAAAGGTTTTTGTTTCTGTCTCCATAAACAACGAATCCGGGCACGATTGTGCCCGGAGCGGAAATGTGGATGTAATATTCATTCGTAATCCCCCCACATCATTATATCAAAATTTACGCGGCCCGGCGGAATGACGGGACCGCCTGCAGGGCATCCCGCAGCTTTGGAACAAGAACGGCCGCAGCGGCTGATTTAATCAAGTCACCCGGAATAAAAGCCATGCTTGCAATCGCCACTTCTTGAATGCCGACTCCGGTTATGAATGATTGAACCGGAATACCGATGGCGTACAGGACGGCCACACCACCGATGACATTCGCCGTAAAAGTCCGGCGTACCGTTAATTTAGCTGCACGTTCTGTCAACAAACCGACCACAAACGCACCGGCAATCCATGAAATTAAAAAGCCTGCGCTTGGCCCGGCAAAAACAGCAAGGCCTCCTCGGCCGCCCGCAAGAAGCGGCGCGCCTGCTGCAACAACAAGCAAAAAGATGATTTGACTGACAGCTCCGAGTCTGGAGCCAAGAATGCCTCCCGCAATCATAACGCCGATTGTTTGAAAGGATATCGGTACGGGTGTGAATGAGAGCGGGATTGGCGGCAAGAAGCCTAAAACCGCCATAATTGCCGCAAACATCGCGGCTTGTATCCAATGAATTGTACGCATTGTGTATTGCCTCCATTACGTTGTTTTTAACAGTGTAATCGACATATCTTTTTATTGTCAACCTGATTTTATTACAGTTAACAATCAAGGTTTATATTCGACACCCACAAGGTCCTGCCTCTATGGTAAAATATAGCCCATGCATACATATTTACAAGCAGGGAGTGCTTTTTTGATGATTGAACCTTCAGTGAAAATGGCTTCTTTTCAGCCGTCTATTTTCAGTGATCTAAAACAGTATACCGATTTAAAGAGACACGAAGGGATGAAGCTGATCGACCTTAGCTTAGGCAGCCCCGACTTGCCGCCGGATGAAAGAATCCGAAATGTCCTTGTTGAAGAAAGTGCTAAAATTTCTTCATATGGTTATACGCTGGGCGGGACAAAGCGGTTTAATCAAGCTGTTTCTCATTATTATGCCCGACGCTCCGGGGTCAAGCTTAATCCTGAAACCGATGTTTTACAAACGATGGGTTCACAGGAAGGACTCATTCACTTGCCGATTGCCTTCTGCAATCCGGGCGATGTCGTCATCATGACAAACCCCGCGTATGTCGCATATGAAGCGGGTATTACGCTGGCCGGGGCCGTTCCTTTTTACATGCCGCTCCTTGAAGAAAATGGCTACTTACCGGATATAGAGGCGATTCCTGATGAAGTAGCAAAAAAAGCAAAGCTTATGATCTTAAATTTGCCGGGCAATCCGGTGCCGGCCATGCCGAATGCCGCTTTTTTTGACAAAGTGATTTCTTTTGCGCGGCGCTATAACGTTGCTGTTTTGCATGATGCCGCGTACTCGGAATTTTATTTTACCGGCACAGCTCCGTTCAGTTTTTTATCGATTCCGGGTGCTCTGGATGTCGGAATCGAAATTAATTCTCTTTCCAAAAGCTTCAGTCTGGCCGGAGCCCGTATTGCCTATATTGCCGGAAACTCGAACATGATTGCGGTATTGAAACAGCTGAAGTCCAATCTTGATTACGGTGTGTTCGCCCCGGTACAGGAGGCTGCGGCTGTGGCTCTTGATCACGCAGAAGAAATTACGGATCGGCTTCGCTCTGAATTTGTGCATCGCCGGGATGTCCTTGTTAAAGGGCTGCATGACATTGGCTGGACGGTGTCAAAACCGGAGGGCGGGATGTTTTTATGGGCGAAAATACCGGATGGTGCGGATGACCGGGCGTTCGTCTTTGAGGCCATTGACCGCTCAGGTATCGTCATGATTCCCGGAAGTGCTTTTGGAACGAGCGGTGCCGGATATGTCCGGATTGCACTCGTACAGCCGGCAGATGTCCTTGAAAAAGCGGCCGGCCGCTTAAAAATAATGGTCACAAGAAAATGATCGGTGGAGCAGAATGATGATAAAACCTTTAAAGGTGAGAAAAGCGTTAAAGCTTTCTCCATTCCAGCTGATCGTTCTTCTTTATTTGACCGGAGCTGTTTTTTCAAGCTTTTTACTGCTTATTCCGATTGCTCATAAACCAAATGCGGATATATCTTTTATCGATGCCGTCTTTGTCGCCGTCAGCGCGCTCAGTGTCACCGGTTTATCGCCGGTCAGCACCGTCGATACATTCAGCACAACCGGTTATTTTTTTATTATGCTGATTTTGCAGGTCGGCGGCGTCGGGATTATGACGTTCAGTTCCATGGTATGGCTGTTGTTCGGAAAACGGATTGGGATGCGGGAGCGTCAGCTCATTATGGCGGACCAAAACAGGACGGACCTAAATGGACTGGTGAAATTAATGAGAGAAATCTTCCTGCTGATTTTGATTATTGAAGCCGTTGGTGCCATCATTCTGGGCATTTACTTTACTCAATATTATCCAACTGTTTCCGAAGCGTTCCTTCACGGACTGTTTGCTTCGATCAGCGCGACAACAAACGGCGGATTCGATATTACCGGCGCGTCTCTCATTCCATACGCAAACGATTATTTTGTGCAGTTTATCAATATGATCTTAATCATTCTCGGCGCGATCGGTTTTCCTGTTTTGATTGAGTTTAAAGATTTTATGACCTATCGCGGCTCGCGGAAGTATGGATTCAGCCTTTTTACAAAGTTAACGGTGACCATGTACGCCATTTTAGCCATCATTGGTATAGCAGGTATCTATTTGTTTGAACGGCATTCCTTTTTGGCTGATAAAAACTGGCATGAATCTTTTTTTTACGCGGCGTTTCAATCGATCGCTTCAAGAAGCGGCGGACTGACCACAATGGATTTAAACGATTTTTCTTCTCCAACACTGCTGTTATTGTCCATTTTAATGTTTATCGGGGCCTCTCCTTCAAGCGTCGGCGGAGGACTCCGGACGACCACCGTTGCGATTGCGGTATTGAGCGTTTTTACATTTGCGCGGGGCAAGAATACGATCAAAGTGTTCAACCGTGAAGTCCACCCTATTGATATGCACCGGTCATTCGTCGTTTTGGTCACTGGAACATTCATTTGGGGTATGGCCATTATGTTCATGTCTTATTTGGAACCGGAGATTGCTTTGCTGCCGATTGTGTATGAAGTGTCATCCGCTTTCGGTACGACCGGCTCCTCACTCGGCATTACAAGCCATTTAAGCACACCGGCCAAAATGATCTTAATTATGCTTATGTTTATCGGACGTGTCGGGTTATTCTCCCTTCTTTTCCTGATCCGCGGGAAAGAAATAAAAGAAGCCTACCATTATCCGAGAGAACGTATTTTAATCGGGTAACCGAAAAAAAGCCGTCGTCGATGACGGCTTTTTTTCTATGTGGATTTCTTTCTGATCGAAAAACTTTGTTTATAAATGATTTATTGAATAAGCGGAAAAAACCAAGGCAGCACGAAGGAAGTTACAATTGCCGCAAACCCCATAGCCGCGCTGGATACAGCTCCCTGTACAGGTCCTTCCAAAACAGCCTGGCTTGTCCCGATACCGTGTGAAACAGTCCCGATACCGAGTCCTCTCGAAAAAGGATCTGTTATATTCATGGCCGTCAACAGAAATGGACCAAATACAGCACCAAAAATACCGGCAACCATAACAAATGCCGCAGCGAGAGCCGGATCACCGCCGATAATGACGGCAGCTTCGATGGCCACGGGTGTCGTTACAGCTTTGACAGCGGACGTCGCTTGAATCGTGTCGGACAGACCGAATGCGGAGGCGATCCAGACTGCGGACGCGATAGTCGACAATGTCCCGACTATAAGCCCTGCAGCAGCCGGGATAAGCCGGTCACGCAATACATCACGGTTATGATAAAGCGGGACGGCAAGCGCGACTGTCGCCGGTCCAAGTAAAAACGTCATCATATCTTTTGCCGGCGTGTACTGCTCATACGAAACATCTGCCAAAAGAAGCAGCACAATCAGGACAGCGGTTGATGTAAATACCGGTGTGGTAAAAGGGGATGGAAACCGGCGGGCAAGCATTCTCGATGACAGATACACCGCAATGGTAAGGACGATATAAATGAACGTCAACTGTGCTCCCTCCTTTGCCCTTTCACTTTTTTCGATAAACGGTCTGTCAGCGCCGCCGTAACAAATAAGCCGATGATCGAGCTGCCCGCAATCATCACGATTAAAGCAAGGCCGTCCGTTTTAATTAATCCTCCATACGCCATCAAACCCACAGCAATTGGAATAAAGAAAAACGCCAAATGTTTATTAAGGAAAGCCGCTCCTTTTTCAACATAGTGCATATGTATAAGGCCTTTTGACAGTAAAACAAGCAAAACGATCATACCGAATACGCTTGCAGGAATTGGGATATGAAGAAACGTGACAATGACGACTGACAGCTGATATAAAAGAGTCAACAGAAAGATTTGGCCGACAAACAACAAAGCCTCTTTCATCTTCACGCTGTAAATGTCCCTTTCATTTTGATTTCGCCGGCTTCATTTTCAACCATGATATTCCCTTTTCCAGCTTTTCTGTCCGTCCACTCTCCTTTTACAAAAAGCAATTCATCCGGGTACGTCATCGCTTGAAAACGGACATCATATTCCTTTAAAGACTGAATTCCCCACTCTCTGAGCGCAGAGCTGCCCATTGCCATGACAAGCATACCATGAACGATACAGTCTTTCAGCCCCGCTTTTTTTGCGGCTTCCGGATCGGTATGAATCGGGTTGAAATCCCCGGACGCTGCTGCATATTGTTTTATTTGCTCACGGGTGATCAAAACGGAAATAGGCTCAAACATAGCGGTCTCCTTTCTGTTCAATGAGGGTTGAACGTGAAATCATGACGCATTCCCCGCCCCTATTGTATTTTGTTTCCAGTTTCACGAATGTCCTGCCTCGTTTTGTCGTTTTCCCTGTCAAAAAAACGGCGGCTTCAATTGTGTCACCCGTAAAAATGGGTGATATGTATTTGTATTGCTGTGACCCGTGCAGCACGCATGACGGATCGAACGCCAGCAGGTCCGTTAATTTTTCAAATGACATCCCGCCGTGAAAGTCAATTACCGTAGCATACGTTGGCGGAACGAGATTGCCTGCATCGTTTATACCAATTACGTTTTTCAACGCTTCAACTTGCTTTTCATTTATTGTATGGGTATAGCGATGCAATTCAATGTGTTCATTTGTCATGGTCATCCTTCCTTTCTCATCATGATTTTACCATAATCAAAAACAAAAGCGACCCCTTGGCGGGATCACTTTTGTTACGCGTTTACAGGTTCCTGTTCGTGTGCTGTTTCCACAACAAAACCCATTTCTTCAATCATTTTATGATCGGCTGTCGCCGCTTGTCCTTCCGTCGTTAAGTAATTGCCGAGGAAAATGGAATTGGCTGCATATAAGCCGAGCGGCTGCAGCGAGCGTAAATTCACTTCACGTCCTCCTGAAATACGAATTTCTTTTGACGGATTGGTGAAACGGAACAAAGCTAATACTTTTAGGCAATAAGAAGGTGTTAAGGGATCTGCATTTTCTAATGGTGTGCCCGGGATCGCATGTAAAAAGTTCACCGGAATCGAATCAGCATCTAGGACCCGCAAACTTTTGGCCATGTCAATAACATCTTCTTTTGTTTCACCCATTCCGATAATCACACCGGAACAAGGTGACATACCGCTCTCCTTCACATGCCCAACCGTTTCGGTGCGGTCATCATATGTATGTGTTGTCGTAATGTCTGAATGGTGATTTTTTGATGTATTAATATTATGATTATACCGGTCGACACCTGCTTCTTTCAGTGTTTCTGCCTGTTCCGGTTTTAAAATCCCTAAACACGCACAAATGCGCATTGGATATTTTTCTTTTATTTCTTCGACCGCTCCGGCCACCGTCTCAAGCTCTTTTTTTGACGGGCCGCGTCCGCTTGCCACGATACAATATGTTCCTGCTCCAAGTGAATACGCCCGTTCCGCGCCCGCGACGATCTGATCTTTATCCATCATTCTGTATTTTTCAATCGGTGCATCAGAACGTACAGACTGTGAACAATAACCGCAGTCTTCCGGACAAAGACCTGATTTCGTGTTAATGATCATATTTAATTTCACTTTATTGCCATAAAAATGGCGGCGGATTTTGTATGCGCCGTCGAGCAGCTGAAGCAGCTCTTCATCTGAACTGTTCAAAATCGAAAGCGCTTCCTCATTGGTTAATTCATGTCCGTTTAACACATTTTCCGCCAGATTGCTCCACTGATTCATTATGCATCTCTCCTTTTCTTCTATTGTCAGAATAAAGGAAAAGTTTCTATAATGTCAACTTATTTTTATATTAAGTTTACTAATATCCTCTCGCTGGTTCATTGTTTTCATAGAAAAAAAGGAGTATACTTTTTTTGTCTATAGCAACTTGCCTTTTTTCAGGCGCAGGAGGAAAATCATTTTGAAAAAACCATTATTACTCGCGTTCACTTTGCTTTTAGCAGCCCTTTTGTCGGGGTGTCAAAGTGCGCAGACGGAAGGTCATTTCTTTCACGACTATTTAGTCAATCCATTCGTCCAGCTTATTCATTCACTTGGCGTCATGCTCGGCAGTTACGGTTTAGCTATTATTGTCATTACGATCGCTGTCCGGCTTGTTTTAATGCCGCTTATGTTGAATTCAATGAAAAAGCAGGCCGTGATGCGTCAAAAAATGGAAATCGTTAAGCCGAAAATGACCGAAATTCAAGAACGGTTAAAGGCGGCCAAAAATCCAGAAGAACAGCGAAAAATTCAAATGGAAATGATGGGACTGTACAAAGAGCATGATATCAACCCGATGTCGATGGGCTGCCTGCCTATGCTTCTTCAAATGCCCGTTTGGATGGGTCTTTATTATGCTATTACTATTTCAGAGGACATTAAAACGCATGAATTTTTATGGTACCAGCTCGGTCAGCCTGATATAGCGATGGCGCTGATTGCAGGAGTAATGTATTACATTCAATTTAAAATTTCCATGCAGACAATGCCTGCTGAACAGCAGCAGCAAATGAAAATTATCGGTTTATTATCACCTGCAATGATCTTAATTTTCTCTTTAAACACTCCGGCTGCACTCCCTCTTTACTGGGCCGTCAGCGGATTGATTTTAATTTTCCAATCATGGCTCGGACGCAAATATTTTCAAACACATCCGCCTGTTGAGGAAGGATCAAAATCATAAAGAACAGATGCCCTGCTGATCCAGGGCATTTTTTTATTGTGCAAATGAACGTTCTTTTGTACAGTGATTAAAAGAACTTTTTTCGGGAAAAAGTGAAACTATTCCTGCATTTGAACCGTATGAAAGAAAATAGCAACGCTCAATTTGCAGCAAATGAAAATAATGAAAATGTGGAGTGGATGTAATATGCGGTACTCTTTCTACTGGTTCCGGCGCTTGCTTGTGGCTTTTGCTGCCGCACTGCTTGTCGGCAGCCTGTTTGACGGGTTTCTCACGTACGCTGCATTCGCGGCGTCATTTGGGGCAGTCTTTATGCTGTATACGAACCTCGGCAATATGCGTATCCGAAAAAAATATGGTTTAAACCGGAAAGAATATTACTATATACTGGATCAATTGAAGGAGGCGAAGCTGAAGCTTTCCCGCCTGCAGCATTTATTTTTAAAAGTGCGCAGTCTTAGCTCGCTCCGACAGATGATTGAGTTAAACAGCCTCGTCAAGCGTATTTATTCCGTCGTCAAAAAAGAACCAAAGCGATTTTATGAAATTGAACCGTTCTTTTATTCACATCTGGATTCAGTCGTCGAACTGGCTGAAAAATCAGCTCTGTTATCGAGCAAAAAAGTAAAAGGAAACGATATGAAGCAGGCGCTCATCGAAACGAAAGAAACGCTTGGTGATTTATCGAAAACACTTGAAGGCGACCTTCGCCAAGTGCTCGCACGCGATATTGAACATTTAACGATTGAGCTCGATGTCGCTCAAAAAAGAGTAAAAAAGAAGACTTTAACATTCGAACAAGCTACGGAAGGAGAACCAGAAGATGAACAACGAATTTCAACGACAACCGGCACCCGCTCCGGACGTAAAAAAAGATGATTTATTAGAAGATCTGCTCGCTGATCCGTTCGGTGATATGCCGTCTGCACCAGAAGCGGCAGCATCACCATCTGTTCAATCCAAAATGCTGATTGATGTTCTCCCCGCTGAACACCGGCAAAAAGCAGAACAGCTGGCCTCGCAAATTGACGCAGGTAATCAGCAGGCGGTCTTTTCATTCGGAACAGCTGCTCAAACGAAACTGTCTGATTTCTCTCATCATATACTCGGTCACGTACAACGAAAAGATATCGGTCCGATCGGCGATATATTAAATGATTTAATGAAAAATTTAAAAAACGTCGATCCGGATGAACTGCGTGACGAAAAGAAAAATGTTTTTGCCCGCATGTTCGGTAAAGTGTCCGATTCCGTTCAGGAAGTGATGACCCGCTATCAGAAAGTAGGCTCACAAATTGACCGGATCAGCGTGAAACTGGAACATTCTAAACGCGGTCTCATTGAAGATATACGCATGCTGGAGCAGTTATATGATAAAAATAAAGAATACTTTCAAGCGCTTAATATTTACATCGCAGCCGGCGAGCTGAAGCTTGAAGAACTTGAAACAAAAACGATTCCGGAACTTCGCCAAAAAGCAGAGCGGACGGGCGATCAAATGGATTTTCAAGACGTGAACGATATGGTTCAGTTTGCCGACCGTTTAGAAAAACGGCTGCATGACTTGAAATTAAGCCGGCAAATTACCATTCAAAGCGCACCTCAAATCCGTTTAGTTCAAAATACAAATCAGGCGCTCGCAGAAAAAATTCAGTCCTCTATTTTAACCGCCGTGCCGCTCTGGAAAAACCAGATTGCCATTGCGTTAACACTTGTCCGCCAGCAAAAAGCGGTTGAAGCACAAAAACAAGTGTCCAAAACGACAAATGAACTTTTGTTGAAAAATTCGGAAATGCTGAAAGTCAATTCGATTGAAACGGCGAAAGAGAATGAACGAGGTCTTGTTGATATCGAAACGCTGAAGAAAACCCAGGAAAACTTAATTACAACACTCGAAGAAACGATCCGCATCCAGCAGGACGGACGGGCTAAACGAAAAGCGGCGGAAGAAGAATTAATCGTGATGGAAGACGATTTAAAACAACGTCTCCTTCGCTTAAAACAATAAGAAACAGCGGCTCTGGAAGGGGAATTCCAAAGCCGCTGTTTGATTTATATAGCTTTAATGAAGCGGCAGATGCTAGTATCTTAATTTAAATGCTTTCAAACAATAATCTTTTCAAGATGGGAGTTAAAACGGCCGGAAGCTCCGACACGTCCGGAGCCATGATTGAACCTGTCCCGTAGATTGTTTTCATCGTCTGCTGCCGGGCCTCATCCAGCGCTTCATCACCGATAAATAAATTAAATACCGTCATGCCTTTTTTCCTGGCAAGCAGGACGGCCTCATGTGTATCCAGCACACCATTTTTTTCGTAATCGGCAGCAGATGGCTCCCCATCTGAGAAGACAAGGATAAATTTTTTCTGCTCACTGCGGCGCGCCAATTTTTCAATCGCAATTCTCAAGGCAAAACCGTCCCGGTTATCTTCTTCTGGGCGAAGCTGCATAATGAACGGACCCGATTCTGTCTGGTATGAGCGGTCAAATGAAACAGCCGTTAAAAAATGATTCGGTTTCCGTTCCGCCGGCAACGACGCTGTATCTTCCCAGAAGCCGGTTATTTCATGCGGAACTCGGAGCGTTTTTAATGTTTCATGAAATAAGACCGTACTTTTTTTCACATCCTCCATTTTGTCATACATCGATGCAGAGCAATCAATTAATAAGAAAAACGCTGCATCAATATCACGCGAGGGCTCCTGCTTCTTGTAAAAGAGCCGCGGATTTTCATCTGTATAAAAACGGATCAGCTTTCGGCCAAGACGGCCTGTTAATAAATCATTGCGCGGACTCGTTTTTTTCTTTTCAATCGATTTTTCAATCGTCCGTTTTAACTTGCGTACAACCGGCGCCGTTTCATTTTTAAAGACCCGGTATTGTTCTAATTCTTCGTTCGCAGGGGTACGTGGAGAATCATAAAGAGCGACCGCTCCTTTATTTTCTTGCCCATACCGGTTCTCATCTGAATGCTCTTTGGATTCCCGTCTTTCAGCCATCAGACGATTGTACTGTTCACGTGTCGCTTTTTTAGAACGGCCCTGAACAGACGCCAGCGCTGCATCACCTTCATCTCCTTCACGTGCTGTATTACCCATCATTGGTGTTTTTGCACCACGCTCCAAGTCAAACTGCATAAACGTGCCGCGTGTTTCTTCTGATTCACGGTGCCATGTGGAGAACTGTTCATCAAACTGTTCATTGTCCTTTTCGTCTTTCTCATCATCGTTTTCGAGGGGGTCCTGCCGTCTTCCGGGATCAATGGCTGCACACGATTCCTCTTTCTGAAATTCAGGAAGATGACTATATTCATTGACCATATCCCGTACGCCAATATCTTCTAGCACTTCCGTTATATCCATGACAAGGCGGGCGGCATCGCCAGTTGAACGGGCATCAAAAAGAGACAGCGCCGTTCGGTCGATATAGGGGATTGCCCCATCAAGTAACGGGCTGATTAACGGCCATTCAAACGGTGTATCCGCCTGCCAAAGTATATAAAGAGCATTATAGAGGGCATCTGCGTAAAAGCCTTTGGCGGTATTTATCTTCAGCTGTACGCCGTGATAGCGCCGCAATACTTGCTTTCGCGTTTCAAAAGCCCGTCTCACCCCAGGTCTTGTACAAATACAGAGCGGCTCGATACGGACATCTTCTGCCAGTGCAAGCAGCTGGCGGGCAAACGAACTTTTTGTCTTGCCGGAAAATGTTTGAACCTCTTTCGGTTCTGTAAATAATTTTGTCCCGAGGGCACGTAAGTAGACATCCGACTTCATGCCTTCTTTTTCTTCTCGCTCAGGGCGATGATGCCAGAAATGGCTCACATACAAAACAGACGGCTCAGCCTGCAAATACGCAAGCGGGCCGTATTCGACTTTCATATTCGCATCGCCGGAAAGCGCCGCAGCCAAATCCGACAGCTCCATCCAGAAAGCGGAGTTAACCGTTTCATCATTAAATTGAATAAAACGCTCCACGTTACGCGAACCACGTTTCCGCTGCATTCATAACAGCTGCTTTTTCACGGTCATCATCGAGCTTGCCGGCGATGGCACTCTCTACAGCACGCATGGCGGGAATGTATAAAGCCAGATCACACGCGTCGACAAGAGTACGAATAGAAGAGGCTTCTTCCGGCAGCCGGCCGCTTTCGACAAGTGTCATTAAATCGGCAGAAAGCGATACAAATTGCTGCAGCAGCCGCTCATCCTGCAAAATGGATTCCTGTTTCAGCACACTCAATAAAACATCACCCGAAATATAGGGAATTTCAAAAGTCACAAATCGGTTTTTCAGCGCTTCATTGAGAGGAGCTGTTCCCGCATACCCTTCGTTCACCGCGGCAATCACGCTGAATGTTGGCTTCGCTTTGACAACTTCGCCCGTAAACGGATTCGTAATCTGACGGCGGTAGTCAAGAACGCCATTTAAAATGGGGAGCGTTTCCGGTTTTGCCATATTAATTTCATCAATATATAAAAGATGTCCTTTTTTCATCGCCTGGATAACCGGTCCTTCAACAAAATCAATACGGCTTTTTCCATCGATCTCCACAATCGTCTTAAACCCGAGCATTGCTTCCGCATCAAGGTCGACGGAGCAGTTAATGCTGTGAACCGGCTGGCCAAAATAAGCTGCAAGGGACTCTGACAGCTTCGTTTTCCCTGAACCGGTCGGACCCTTTAATAAAATATTTTTGCCAAGCGCCAGTGTAATCACCGTGTCTGTCAAAAGGTTTTCATTTTGTGCCACAAAGTGTTGGTCGTCATTTGACAGTTCCCTCTGAAATATCTGTTTCCGTTCTCGTATAATCTCTTCTATTTTCTTTGGAAGTGATGAAGAAATATTCACAATCCTCGTCCTTTCAAGTTTTTTTGCACAAGTATCATCATACACCGGAACGCGATTGAAAAGCAAAAAAGCCGGCTGGATAAACCCGCATTAGCTTTCATTTATCATAAACTTATGAAGACAGCGTATATAAATAGATTTGATTTGTGTTGTAACGTGGAATGAATGATCTTTGATATAATACACGTATTATATTTTCAAAACTGGAGGTGAACAAAATGGATTTATGTTATCCAATCGGTCATTTTCATGTGAACGGAAAGATTAATCGAGAAGATATTCAACATTGGATTGATGAGATTGCACAGGCACCGGTTAAATTAGAAGAAGCTGTAAACGGATTATCAGCTGAACAATTGGATACTCCATATCGCCCGGATGGCTGGACGGTTCGCCAGGTCGTTCATCATTTAGCAGACTCTCATCTCAATGCACTTACCCGTTTTAAGCTTGGTATAACAGAAGAACAACCGACGATAAGGCCTTTTTGAAGAGGAGTGGGCAAAACTTCCTGACAGCAGGCTCCCTGTCAAGGTATCCCTTACATTATTGTCATCTTTACATCAACGGTTGGTTATTCTTCTTGAATCACTGCAGGAAGACGACTTAAGAAAAACCGTGCTACATCCTGAAAACGGCATTATTCCATTAGACAAAATGATCGCCTTATATGCCTGGCACAGCAATCACCATATCGCGCATGTTACCCGCTTAAGAGAGCGGATGGGGTGGTAAACACAGGCATTCATAATCCATGAGTGGAATTTAAAAAAGGGTGTATATATTTTTTTCGAAATGGACAGCCTATAGATGTTCGGTTTTCAACCCCTTCCAATGTTTTTGTCATTTTAGCCAGGTTAGCCTGGCCTTTTTTTATGTCGACATACATGAATTATCAATGTCTGCACGGGAACATTGCTTGAAGTGAAATACAGCCCTTTCTTCTAAATAAGAAAGGGCTGTAACTTTCATTACATATCATATTCATACATGTACAATCCGCGTCCCAATTTGCGGACTCGTTCATTTTCGCGTTCAAGTCCGTTCATAAATGTCGTCATATTCGCAATTTTTTTACCGGTCCGCTCTTCTACAAAACGCTGCAGTTCGATCCCGCGAATGGGTGTGTTTTGCTCTTTTAATACAACTACTGCTGTTTCACGCAATTCCATTAAGCTTTCACTGCGGCGGCCCCGGCGTGCTTTTGGGGGCAGGCTGATCTTTGTAACGGAGGGAATGGAAGGGTCCGCTGTATCACTATCGAGCTCCTGCAATCGGGCAAAAATCCCTTCCCGTTCTTTTTTAAATTCCTGCATCACCCGAATTTCCGCATCTGCCAGCTGATCCAGTCTAATTTTTAACGCCATTCGTTCATCAAACAATCTCTTCTCCCCCTACACATCAAACGTTCACTTAGTTCATTTCTTGAAAATAATCTTTATAAAAACCGGAAATATGGCCTTTATTATCGACGACGAAATAAAATTCCTCTGTTTCATTTTTCACATCATATACAGTGCCTTCCGTTAATACATTTTTAACCATATACTTTTCCGCATTGGTATGAATGCATTTCACTTTCTTCAGCGTTTCTTTTTTCTGCCATTTTGTATGAATCATGTTGAAAACTCCTTATAAAATGTAATTGGCTGTTTTAAAAATCGATTGAAAGCTGCAAAGCGATAGATAAAACCCGCCTTTAAATCCGTGCCGGACTTTTTGTTCATACAGAGCCTTATAGGCGCTGTGTGAACATATCCGATTACTGCTTTTATAAATATACAACAAATAGACCTACTTTTTCATGATTTTATGATATTTTTTTTAAAAAAAACACAAAAAAATAGGTATATCGTAACTTTCTTATTCCATTTACCCATATTATTTGCATTTTTATATACAGCTAGTATAATAATCAGAAAATAAAGATATTTTTTCTTTATTTTTACACCACTCTATAGGAGGTCATAAACTTGAAGATTATGAGCAATGAGATGCTGGTGGCTGCATATCGGGACGCGTTGAATAACGGTGACGACAAAACATGGATCGAAACATTAAAATTAGAAGTGAAGAAACGTGGATTATCTCCAAAAAATGAAAAATAATGAAAAGAAACCCCGCGGCATGCCGCGGGATTTTTGTTATTATCCTTCAAGAAGAAGATCTTCAGGATTTTCAATTAATTCTTTTACCATTTTCAAGAATCCGACTGCTTCTTTTCCATCGATGATACGGTGGTCATACGAAAGAGCCACATACATCATTGGGCGGATTTCGATTGAATCGCCTACAGCTACAGGACGTTTTTGAATCGTATGCATACCGAGAATACCAACTTGTGAACCGTTTAAAATTGGCGTTGAAAGAAGGGAACCGAATACACCGCCATTTGTGATTGTAAACGAACCACCCTGCAAGTCAGCAAGTGCCAGTTTATTATCGCGTGCTTTTAGCGCCATATCCATAATGGAGCCTTCAATCTCGGCGAAATTTTTACGGTCGCAATCACGAACAACCGGTACAACAAGACCTTCTTCTGTCGATACGGCAACACCGATGTCATAAAACTTTTTCAAGACCACTTCATCGCCATCGATTTCAGCATTTACATATGGATATTTTTTTAATCCTGCGACAACCGCTTTTGTAAAGAATGACATGAATCCAAGACGCACATCGTGATCATCAAAGAACTTGTCTTTTTTGCGTTTGCGAAGGTCCATAATATTCGTCATGTCAATCTCATTAAACGTTGTCAGCATGGCAGCAGTCTGCTGTACTTCAACAAGCCGTTTTGCAATCGTTTGACGGCGGCGGCTCATGCGCTCACGTTCAACCGGCTTGCCATCATCCTGTTTTTTTGCCGGAGCTGCTGCCGCTGGTGCTTTTTGTGGTGCTGCAGCCGGCTGTTTTGGTGTATCCTGATGTGTTTCAACATCCTGTACACGTACACGTCCGAGTGGATCCGCCGTTTTCACGGCTGTTAAATCAATCCCTTTTTCACGAGCCAGCTTGCGGGCAGCCGGAGAAGCAATGGTCCGGTTGTTCGGGTCTTCTTTTACCGGCTCTGGCTGTACTTGTTTTTCCTCTGCTTTTGATGCCGGCTCAGCCTGTGTCTCTTCTGCCGGAGCTGCCGCTGGTGCGGAACCGCCCGCGCCTGCTTCTACAATGGCAATCACCTGACCCACTTCCACTGTATCGCCTTCAGCTGCCTGCAGTTCTTTAACTGTTCCTGCTTCTTCAGAAATAACTTCCACGTTTACTTTATCTGTTTCGAGTTCAACGATGTACTCGCCTTTTTCAACGTAATCACCCGGTTGTTTTAACCATTGTGCAATGGTACCTTCTGTAATCGATTCTGCCAGTTCAGGAACTCTAATTTCAGCCACTGTAAAAATCCTCCTTGTTATCAAACATGATCGTTCATCATTATGTACTCGCTGCAGACGGATCAAACCGTCCACAGCTTCTTTTATTACTGTTCTTTTGTCATGGCAGCACGCAAAATACGTGCCTGTTCTTTCTTATGGACAATCGCATCCCCTTCAGATGGGCTTGAACGGCGGCGGCGTCCGACATAACGGACAGATGCACCTTCTGGCGCCACATCACGCAGTCTTGGATCCATATATGTCCATGCGCCCATGTTCTGCGGTTCTTCCTGAAGCCAAATAATTTCTTTCACATTCGGGAAGCGTTCCAAAATCGCGGCAATCTCTTCTTTCGGGAATGGATATAGTTCTTCTACCCTTAAAACGTGGAGCCAATCCAGATTCTCTTCTGTTTTATCAATTTGCTCAGCAAGATCAATCGATACTTTCCCGCTGCAAAGAACAAGACGTTCCACTTGTTTTGGCTTGCTTCCTGTTCTTGGTTCTTCGACAATAATATTAAATGTACCATCCGAGAATTCCGATGCTCTTGATCCAGCAAGCGGATGGCGAAGCAAGCTTTTCGGCGTCATAATGACGAGCGGCCGTACTTCTTCTTTTTGCAAAATCGAAGCCTGACGGCGCAAAATGTGGAAATACTGCGCAGTGGAGGATAAGTTTGCCACTGTCCAGTTATTTTCTGCTGCCGATTGCAAGAAACGCTCCATTCGGGCACTTGAATGTTCTGGTCCCTGTCCTTCATAACCGTGCGGAAGAAGCAAAACAAGTCCTGATTTTTGTCCCCATTTTGCCCGTCCGGATGAAACGAACTGGTCAAACATGACCTGGGCCATATTCGCAAAGTCACCAAACTGTGCTTCCCAAAGTACAAGTGTTTCCGGTGAAAATACGTTGTAGCCGTATTCAAAACCAACAACAGCTGTTTCTGTAAGCGGTGAGTTGATAACATCGAATGACGCATTTGTATCGCTCAAGTTATGAAGCGGTGTGTATTCTTCCCCATTATTTTCATCGTGCAAAACAAGGTTTCTATGGGCAAATGTACCACGCTGCGAATCCTGACCGGTTAGTCTGATCGGTGTACCTTCTTTTAAAATCGAGGCAAAAGCCAGCGTTTCAGCATGCCCCCAATCAATTTGGCCATTTTCTTCAAACAGCTGCTCACGGCGCTTTAAAATACGCTCAAGCTTTTTGAACGGCTGGAACCCTTCAGGCCATTTCAAAAGCTCGCTGTTAATATTTTTTAAATCCTCTTCACTAACACCTGTTTTGTTGCAAGGAAGATCCTGTTCGACCACTTTCGGCGGATTCATAACGATATCCGGATTGTCATCCTTTTTCGGAACCGTTTCAAATATCTCTTTTAATTTCTGCTCGTTTTCACTGTATACTTTGTCCGCATGGTCAGCATCAATGACACCGCGGTCAACAAGTTTATCCGCATACAATTGACGAACGGTTTTATGCTTGTTGATAATATTGTACATCTTCGGATTTGTTGTCATCGGTTCGTCCATTTCGTTATGACCAAAACGGCGGTACCCGATTAAATCGATAACGAAATCTTTGCCAAATCGGGCACGGTAGTTAACAGCGATAAAAGCCGCCGCTACACATGCTTCCGGATCGTCTGCGTTAACGTGTACAATCGGCACTTCAAATCCTTTCGCCACATCTGATGCATAGCGCGTGGAACGGGAGTCATAGCTTTCAGTTGTAAACCCGATCATGTTATTGGCAATAATGTGAATGGAGCCGCCTGTTTTATAACCGGCAATCTGGCTCATGTTAAATGTTTCACCGACAATACCTTGTCCCGGGAATGCGGCGTCACCATGAATGATGATCGACATCGCTTTTGCCACATCGAGTTCAGGTTTGCCTTTTTTCGTCCTGTCTTCCTGGGCTGCCCGTGTATATCCGGCTACAATGGGACTGACTACTTCCAGATGGCTCGGATTGTTCGCCAGCGTAATGCGCGCTGTTTGTGTATCTTCTTCTTTATAGCTTCGGTCAGCGCCAAGGTGATATTTGACATCACCTGTCCAGCCGTAATAATTCATTTTCATCGAGCCGAGCGGCAGCATTTTTTTATTTGGTGCATGTGCGAATTCAGCGAAAATCATTTCGTACGGCTTGCCGAGAATGTGGGCCAGTACGTTTAATCGTCCACGGTGGGCCATCCCGATATTGATCGTTTGAGCACCTTTTACAGCAGAGTGATGAACGAGCTCATCAAGAAGAGGAACCATTGCATCCAGTCCTTCAATCGAGAAGCGTTTTTGCCCGACAAATGTTTTATGGATGAATTTCTCAAAACCTTCCACTTCTGTTAATCGTTTCAACAGCTTTTTCTTGTCATCGTCTGAGAATGTCGGGTAATAATCCGTTGATTCAATTTGCTGACGAAGCCATTGCTTTTCTTCAAGATCATGTACTTGTGCAAATTCAAAGGCCACTTTATCCGTGTATACTTTTTTCAAATGCATGATCGCTTCATAGCCGTCCTGCACATGAGCGGGTGCGCCTTTACAAATGTATTCAACCGGAATCGCGCGCAAATCCGCTTCTGTTAATTCATACGTCTCAAGATCGATTCGGCGTGAATCTTTATGGCTGTTATCAAGCGGATTAATATCCGCTGCCAAATGCCCGTAAAGACGAATGCTGTCCGCAAGCTTTACGGCTCTGTAAAGCTTGTCAAGATCGCCTGCTGCGGCAGGCGCTGCACTTCCCGCAGGAGAAGCAGGTGCTCCCCATTTGTCAAACAACTCTCTCAATTCCTGATCCACTGAGTCTGGATCAATAAGATAGTGTTCGTACACTTCCATCACATATCCAAGATTCGGTCCGGAAAAATCTTTCCACGGACTGCCTTGGCCATTCTGCATGTTCATTGTGAAAAACCTCCAACTGTTTCGCCCATTTGAATTTCCTGTTCGTTGTTTTTATACGTTCGTCGTAAAAAATATGTACAGATAAAACATAAAACGCTTTCACATCCAGTTTAACACTGTAAAGCGCTGTGAGAAAGAAAAAGGCCTTCCTTTTTGATAAAAGCCATCCAGTCATCTGGATACTGCCTTTTTCAAGTACCATATTACTACTGTTCCATATAAAAACCAATGTTTTTTTGCAAATTTCTTTAATAAATTTTCAGTTTTTCTGAAAACGCTCCAAATCGCGCTGTTATGCGGTTTTTTCTGCCTCAAAAGAACGAAAAATACCGTTATGGAACCATTGTTTTTCATTAGTAAAGTGTTATGCATCTACAGTGAAAAAAGATTGAACACGTTACCGGTAATTTGCGGTTTCAGACTCGTAACCTTCATTTTGTATTAATGACATTCTTTTTTCTGCTAAACTAATGACGAGGTGATGACGTTGACAGAAATAATTTCATATAAAAATGTGCGGTTTATACGGGGAGAACGCATCATTTTAGATGACGTGAACTGGACAGTGAGGACCGGAGAACATTGGGCAGTGCTCGGACTTAATGGTTCCGGCAAGTCGACGATGCTTAATATGATGGGCGGTTATGAATTTCCGACAAGCGGCACGATTCATGTTTTTGGCCGCCAGTGCGGAAAGTACAATTGGGAGCATATAAAAAAACGGATTGGATTTGCCGGCAATACATTAAATCGTTTTTTATCATCATTAAATAACGAGACAGCTCGGGAAATTATCGTCAGCGGCAAGTTTAATTCCATCGGTATTTATGAACAAACGACCGATGAGGACTGGGAAAAAGCCGACCGGCTTCTTAAGGATTTTCAACTTACGTATTTAACAGACGAGCCATACCGTCATTTATCGCAGGGAGAGCAGCGGCGTGTATTACTCGCCCGAGCGTTTATGGCCAGTCCCGATATGATGATTTTAGATGAGCCATGTTCGGGACTTGACGTGCGGGCGCGTGAAGATTTGCTTGATTCACTGCAGGAACAGGTTGTTAAAAAAGAGACCGTACTGCTGTACGTGACACCTCATATTGAAGAAATCATTCCGGCGATCACGCATGCAGCGGTTATTGCTGAAGGGAAGGTGGTCGCTTCCGGCTTAAAAAAAGAGGTGCTGACAAATCACGTGCTGAGTTCCGCCTTTGGACTGCCCGTAGAGGTGGAATGGCGTGACGGACGAAGCTGGCTGCATGTCGTAAAAAAATAAAAACTGTCCGGATTTTTTCCAGACAGTTTTTTTATTACTTCACACCGACTCTCCCCGGCACTAAATTCTTAATTTCATGTCCGCGCCCTTCATGAAGGAGCGACACAATTTTACTGCCGACAATAACACCGTCGCAGGCTGCTCCCAGTGTTTCAGCCTGTTCTTTTGATGAAACACCGAATCCCGCAAGAACCGGCACATTGCTTTTTTCCGTAATACGTGCAAGATGTTCAGACAAATCACCCGCAAAACCTGCTCGTGCGCCAGTAATGCCGTTAACTGTTACGGCATAAATAAAGCCTTCAGCACCATTGACAGTTTCTGAAATTCGTTCATCAGAGCTTGTCAGCGTCACAAAGCGGATAAGGGCAATGTCGTGTTTTGAAAGCGGATCTTTAAACTCCTTTTCTTCCTCCATCGGGACATCGGGAATAATGACACCGGAAACACCTGCTGCTGCGCAATGATCAGCGAAGTTTTGCGCTCCGAATTTAAAAACAGGATTCGCATAGGTCATGATTACGATGGGAATGCTGATATCATCCTTGATGGATGCCAATTCATCCAAAACGGCTTTCAGCGTTACTTTTTCCGCAAGTGCACGCTTCCCGGCCTCTTGAATGACAGGGCCATCTGCAACGGGGTCGGAAAACGGGATGCCAAGTTCGACAATTGTCACGCCTGCGTCTTCCAATAGCAAAATCGTTTCTTTTAACGTATGAAGGCCGCCATCGCCTGCCATAATGTAAGCAGTAAAAGCTTTTTTGCCTTCTTCGTTTACACGTGCAAATGCGGCAGCCATTTTATATTTTGTCATTGGTTCCGGCCCTCCCTTTCAAAACGCTCTTTTATTTGAGCCACATCCTTATCACCGCGGCCGGACAGGCAAATAGCGATAATCTCCTCTTTCTTCATCGTTTTTGCCAGTTTCACGGCATAGGCGATCGCGTGGGAGCTTTCCAGCGCAGGAATAATGCCTTCTGTTTTTGTCAGCAATTTAAAGCCTTCCAAAGCTTCTTCGTCTGTAATATGTTCATAAATAACACGGCCGGAGTCTTTCAAAAAGCTGTGCTCAGGACCGACACCCGGGTAGTCGAGACCGGCTGAAATAGAATGCGCTTCTTGAATTTGACCCGCTTCATCCTGCAGCAAGTACATTTTACTGCCATGCAAAACGCCGACGCTGCCCATTGTCATGGATGCTGCGTGCTTATCCGTATCAATGCCGCTGCCGGATGCTTCAACGCCATACATCTTCACAGACTCGTCTTCAATAAACGGGTAAAACATGCCCATTGCATTGCTTCCGCCGCCGATACAGGCCACGACCGCATCCGGGAGACGGCCTTCTTTCTCCTGCAGCTGCCGTTTCGTCTCGTTTCCGATAACAGCCTGAAAATCCCGGACAATCTGAGGGAATGGGTGCGGACCAAGCACAGAACCCATAATGTAGTGCGTGTCTTCAACATTCGTTACCCAGTAGCGAAGCGCCTCGTTTACGGCATCTTTCAATGTGCCGCTTCCCTGAGAAACACTTTCCACGCGCGCGCCGAGCAGTTCCATCCGGAAGACGTTTAATTCCTGACGGCGGATATCTTCTTCGCCCATGAAGATCACACAGTCGAGATTTAGTAATGCACAAACGGTCGCAGTTGCTACACCGTGCTGGCCGGCACCTGTTTCAGCCACGACTTTTTTCTTGCCCATGCGGACCGCTAAAAGCGCCTGGCCGATTGTGTTGTTAATTTTGTGCGCGCCGGTATGGTTTAAATCTTCCCGTTTTAAATAAATTTTTGCGCCGCCGGCTGCTTTTGTTAAATTTTCCGCAAAATACAGCGGATTTTCACGTCCGACATAGTCGGTTAAATAGTGATTCAATTCCGAAAGAAATGCGTCGTCCGCCATCGCTTCCTTGTATGCTTCTTCCAGCTCTTTTACAGCCCTCATTAATGTTTCAGGCACATAACGGCCGCCATATTGGCCGAAATGACCCTTTTCATCGGGCTGGTTATATCCATTACTCAATTTATTTTGCTCCTTTCGCACGCTGCACAAATTGAAACACTTTCACTTCATCTTTTCTGCCGTCCGTTTCCACCCCGCTTGAAATATCAACGGCAAATGGCTGTACCGAGCGGACCGCTTCTTCAATATTATCAGGGCTTAATCCCCCTGCCAAAATTAATCGTTCTTTATCGACATCCGGATCTTTAAGAATCGACCAGTCAAATGTCCGGCCGCTGCCGCCTCGAAATTGCGCAGGCGGACTGTCAATCAAAATGTACTCAGCCGGAAAGCTGAACATGGTTTTAAACGGAATATTTTCTTTAACCGAAAACGCTTTGATGACCGGCACAGGCATTTGTTCCGCAAATTCGGGTGTTTCATCACCATGCAGCTGAACATAATCAAGACCGGCTGTTTTCACTATTTCACGAATCACTTCCGCTTCTTCATTTACAAAGACACCGACTTTTTTCACATTCGGTCCGACGGCTTCTGCAAGCTGGCGGGCAAATTCGGGCGGGATACGCCGGCTGCTTTCAGCAAAAACGAAGCCAATCATATCCGCTCCGGCTTCACGTGCCCAGCTTGCCGCTTCAAATGAGGTAATGCCGCAAATTTTTACATTCATATTATAAATCTACTTTCAATGAGCGGACGGCTTCAGCCACGTTACCAGCCCGCATTAATGTTTCGCCGACAAGGAGTGCTTTGGCGCCGGCTTCTTTTAAACGAATAGCATCTTCCTGCGTTTTAATGCCGCTTTCCGATACGAAAATGGCGTTTTCTTTTCCGTATGAACGAAGCAGCCGCTCTGTTGTCGTTAAGCTTGTTTCAAATGTACGAAGATCTCGGTTGTTAATGCCAATGATGTTGGCTTCCATTTTCAAGGCACGCTCCATTTCAGCTTCATCGTGCACTTCGACAAGCACATCAAGACCATACTCTTTAGAATGGCGGTATAATCGATGCATTTCTTCATCATTTAATGCCGCCGCGATCAGTAAAATAATATCGCCCCCGGAAGCATAGGCCCGGTCAATCTGGACTTCATCCATAATAAAATCTTTATTTAAAACCGGAATGGAAATGTTTTCTTTCACGGATTTCAAATCATCCATTGTTCCTTTAAAAAACGGCGTATCCGTTAAAACCGACACCGCATCCGCTCCGTTTTCTGCATAAGTCGACGCCTGCTCAACCGGATTGACACCAATATTAATATCGCCTTTTGACGGTGAGGCCCGCTTTACTTCCGCAATAAGGGCCATTGTTTTCGAAGCAATCACCCGGTCATAAAACGAAACCGGCGTCCGGTCTGCTGTATAGGAAAGACCGGCCTGCTTTAAAAGAGAAACTTCTTCGCGCTTTTTCTCCATAATTTTATCTAAAATCGTTGTCATCCTGTCACCGCTTCTTTCTTTCGTGATTTAGAGTATTCGACAAGGTAGTTTAGTTTTTCAAGCGCCGCACCGGAATCGATGCTTTCCTGCGCCATCAACACACCTTCCCGCACCGTTTTCGCTTTTCCGTTCGCAAAAAGACCGATGCCGGCATTCAGCACAACCGTATCACGAGGCGCACCACGTTCCCCTTCTAAAATACGTTTTAAAATCTCAGCGTTTTCAATCGCTTCGCCGCCTTTAATATCATCCAGTGAATATTCCGGCAGCCCTGCCGATTCCGCTGTTACAATCATTCGTTCCATTTTGCCGTTATCAAGCAAAATCAGATGGTTTTCTCCAGACAGTGAGGCTTCATCCATATAACCCGCTCCGTTTAAAACAACGGCGCGTTTGCGGCCGAGACGGTGCAATACGTCCGCCATCATTTCCAGCATATCCCGGCGGTAAATACCAAGGAGCTGTGTATCAAGCGTCACAGGATTTGTAAGCGGGCCGATCAAATTAAAGATCGTTGGAATTTTCAAATCACGGCGCACTTTCATAATGCGTTTTAATTTCGGATGAACATGCGGCGCAAACAAAAACGTAATGCCGTTTTCATCAAGAAGGCGGTCTGTTTCATCCGCCAAGAAATCAAGCGACACGCCCAAATGTTCCAATACATCGGCACTTCCCGTTTTACTTGAAACACTGCGGTTGCCGTGTTTCGCCACTTTTACACCGGCGCCGGCCAGCACAAAAGCGGATGTCGTGCTGATATTAAAGCTTTGTGAGCCGTCACCGCCCGTTCCGCAGTTATCCATGACATTTTTCCATGTCGTGCGGGTGGAAACCGCATTTTGACGAAGCACATGAACGAGCGCCGCAATTTCATCAACCGTTTCGCCTTTCGCTTTTAACGCCATTAAAAAGGCTGCAATTTCACTATCAGAGATGTCTTCCTGCAAAATTTCCGATACGGCGTCTTCCATTTCCGCGGAAGTCAGCGAATCACCATTCGATAATTTTAATAAATGCTTTTTCATGTTCTTTTCCTTCCGGTATGAACGGAAAAATTCAGCAATTAGTTCATCACCGACTTGTGTACCGATGGATTCCGGGTGGAACTGAAGACCAAAGACCGGATATTCTTTATGTCGAATCGCCATAATTTCATTGTCATCTGTCGATTCCGCGATAATTTCAAGCTTTGGATTCAGTGTGTTCCGGTCGACGGCCAGCGAGTGATAACGCATGACCGGCACGGGTCCCTGTACAGCTGAGAACAGCCCTTTTCCCTCATGGCGGACCATCGACAATTTACCGTGTTTAATCGTTTTTGCTTGAATAACCTCTGTGCCGAATGCCGCCGCAATCGCCTGGTGTCCAAGACAAATTCCAAGGATCGGGATACGGTGGTAAAAGGCATGCACCACTTCGATGGAAATACCGGCTTCTTCCGGTGTACCTGGTCCCGGAGAAATGACAATCGCTTCCGGTTCCAGCGCTTCAATTTCGTCAATGGTAATTTCATCATTTCGCACAACGCGGACATTTTTGCCGATCCGGCCGATTTGCTGATACAAGTTGTATGTGAAAGAATCGTAGTTATCGATAAGTAAAATCATTATTTTTGCACCTCCAGTAAGGCTTTTGCTTTATGCATCGTTTCTTCAAATTCTGTCTCCGGTACGGAGTCATATACAATACCCGCTCCGGCCTGTACATGTGCCACATTGTCTTTAATGACCATCGTGCGGATTGCGAGGGCAAAATCCATGCTGCCTGTTGCGGATAGGTAGCCGACTGCACCAGAGTACACACCGCGTTTCACCGGCTCGAGATCATTAATAATTTGCATTGCCCGGATTTTCGGTGCGCCGGATACGGTTCCAGCCGGCAGACACGCCGTAAGGGCATCAAGTGGGTGATAGTCTTCTTTTAATTCACCTGACACTTCGGAAACAATGTGCATCACATGTTTGTATTTTTCAATTTTCATGTATTTATCAAGTGTGACAGAGCCGATTTCTGAAATTTTCCCAACATCATTCCGGCCAAGATCAACGAGCATTCGGTGTTCTGCGATTTCTTTTTCGTCTGCTAATAGCTCTTCTGAAAGACGCGCATCCTCATCCGGTGTTTTGCCACGCGGGCGGGTGCCGGCGATTGGATTTGTCGTCACCGTATTGCTGCTAACTTTGACAAGGCTTTCCGGAGACGTTCCGAGCACGGTATAGCCGTCAAAATCGATATAAAACATATACGGTGATGGATTCGATGTGCGAAGACGGCGGTATAATGTAAACGGATCGCCTTCAAACGGGGAAGACAGCCGCTGTGAAAGAACAACCTGGAAAATATCTCCTCTAACAATGTGTTCTTTCGCTTTTTCCACCATGTCACAAAACGTTTTGCGTTCAATTTTCGAGCTGAATGCCAGTACATTCGTTTCATTGCCTGCAGATGGTTTTTGATCGGCATGAATCTCTGCATACACTTTTTCAATGGCTTGATCCATATCAGTTTCCGAACGTCCCCCGAACAGGTCGACCGCCACAATTGATACGCGCTGTGTTAAATGGTCATAGACAACGAATGTATCGTAGAATAGCATGTGTACATCTGGCATACCAAGCTCATCCGGAAGCGGCTCGCCGATTTTTTCTTCAAAAAATACCGTATCGTAGCCGATGTAGCCTGCAGCACCGCCGAAAAACGGAAACGGATAGTTGTTTGTGCCATGAACCGGCATGATCTCTTTCAGCTTATCCATAAACTTTCCAGTGCCAGTTTCCGTAGTGCCGTCTTTTTTAGTGAGCGTATAACCGCTGCCGTCCGCCGTAAATTGAGCGACAGGATCAACGGCCAAAAACGAATAGCGCCCGCTTTCTTCATGTTTTGCCGAGCTTTCGAACAACATCTTTTGTTTGCCGCCGAGCGCATGATAAATGGAGATTGGCGTTACCATATCCCCTTCCATTTCTTTCAGTCTGTACGGAATCGTTTCCTGTAATTTCATCGTTTCTGCCCCTTTCTTTCCATAAAAAAACTCCATAGATGATCATCATCTATGAAGGACGGTTTCCCGCGGTGCCACCTCTCGTTGAAGCCATACAGCTTCCCCTTAAAACCGGTTAACGGCCGGATGCCGGGCGCTCTACTTAACGAGTTCAAGCTGCCACTCACGGACCCATTCGAGCTGCTGCTGCGTGCCGGTTTCCACCATCCCGGCTCTCTTTGACGCGCATAACACAGCTCTACTTTTTCCGATCAACGTATTTTTCTATACAAAAAGGCTCCCTCATCGCAAAAGGACGGGGAGCCGTGGTACCACCTTTATTGACCGCACACATGCTGCGATCCACTTTAACAGCAGAAAATCTGCCTGTCCCATGTAACGATAAGACATTCGCCGGAGCCTACTGCTAGTTGGTTCGGTCCGGAAGCTCGGAAGCCCATTCACAATGTTTCCTGCACCGGCTTGCACCACCCGCCGGCTCTCTAAAGCATTCCACTTTGCTACTCTTCTTCTTCATTGCTCATGTATTTAACTGTTTATTATCATAAAACAATTTATTGAAGAATTCAACTGTTTTTAAAAGGATTTTTCCATTCCATTAATGCGGCGCAGTTTCCGGATTCTTCATCATCCAGATAGTTGTGGGCCACACCGACCGGCACGCGGCCGACACGCATAAGGAATGTTGTGACCGGATCGTTCAATTCCCCTGTCACCACTTTATCCAAATATTGCTCAGGTGTTAACTCTGCAGCGTATTTATGATAGCCAGGCAAGCGGCCTCCGCCCAGAAGCCTGTCAAGGTTTAACTGCACAACGGTCTCATACATGGCCTGCATCATTTTTTTACCGATGCCAAGCTTTCGGTATGCCGGTTTTACACTTATATCCACGACATATAATGTATTTCCATCCGGTTGGTGATTGCGGATATAGCCATTGTCCGTGATTTCTTCCCATGAATGGGTATCTCCCTGCTCGTAGTGAACAATCAACGCCGTCATAGAGCCGACAATTTCACCGTCAATTTCTACACAGAATGCCCCATCTTGAAACAGCTCCACATGATTTGTGAGCTGATCCTTATTCCACCACAATTCTTCAGGAAAAGGAGGCGGGAAACATTCTTTCTGAACAGCAATGAGTGCGTCAAAGTCTGATTTCGTATAATGACGGATCACCGCTTTAACAGGGGTGCGTTCGCGAAACGCAAAATACTCTTGATAATACATTATTCTGTCTCCCAGTCCGGATACAAATCTGTCCGGCGGTCACGCCATGTTGTGACCGATCCTTTTTTACGCACTTCGTATAAGAGGGATAGATCAAGATCAGCCGTGATGATCATATCATCATTCATGATCCCTTCTGCGACAATGCCGGCCGGTGGAAACGGAATGTCATTCGGTGAAATAACTGACGCCTGGCCGACATTTGCCCGCATTAAATCAACCGTCGGCAATGAACCGACTGTACCGGTCCCGACAACATATACTTGGTTTTCAACCGCCCGCGCGTGGCTTGTATAGCGGACGCGGTGGAATCCATGACGGTCGTCTGTGCAGGACGGACAGAAAATAACGTCCGCGCCGCGCGCTTTTGCCATGCGGACAATTTCCGGAAATTCGATGTCATAGCATGTAAGGATGGCAATCGTTCCTTTGGCCGTTTCGAAAATACGGAATGATTCACCTTGCTGCATGTTCCAGCCTTCCACTTCCGCCGGTGTAATATGGAGCTTCGGCTGCATTTGATAGGAACCGTCCGGATAAAACAGATAGGCTGTATTTTGGATGCCGTCCCCTGCTTTGGTTACATGTGTACCCGCGATAATATGAACATTGTATTGAACTGCAAATTCCGAGAAAAGACGCTCATATCGATCCGTAAATAACGGTAAATCCGTAATTTTCAGCGCCTCTCCCGTTTCCTCGTCTCCGATGGATAAGAGCTGTGTTGTGAAAAATTCAGGAAATAAAATAAACTCCGCTTCAAACTCCATCGCCGTTTTTATGTAATGCTCACACTGCGCTGCAAACTCGTCAAACGAGCTGATGGTGTGCAAATGATATTGAACTGCTGATACGCGCATTTTCAAATAAAGCCGCCCCTTTTCATATAATTGTCGCTTACAATATAAATCAACTGATCGATTTTGACAAGAAAGCCGCCTTTTTGTTTTGAAAAGTCTATTTCGAAAAGCGTTTTCCTTATATAGATGTACAACTTATTCAGCCGGTCTAATGGGCGCTTTCCCACAAAAAAAAGACAGCGGTAATCGCTGTCCAACGCCGGATGCTCAATTCAGTCTCAAAGAGGGGGTTAATGAGAATGAATCTCAATTTCAATTATAGCGTAATTTTTAAAAATGTCAACCGTCAAAAGCTATGATTTCCGAATAAAAAACCGGCGAAATTATTCGCCGGTTTGAATCCATTCTGGTCCTTTGGAATCAACACTTAGCTGCAGCACATCGCAGCCATTGAACGCCGCTTGGAATTGAGCAGCGATCCCTTGTCCTTTTCCACGTGGAGCCACAGTCAGTACGGTTGGACCCGCACCGCTGATGACCGTTGCGTATGCTCCATAACTTCGTGCCAGTTCACGTGCCGGAGCGAACTCTTTAATAAGCGGCGTACGATATGGTTCATGGAAGACATCGCGTTCCATCATACGGCCGGCTGTCTCGTAATCTTGCTGCATAAAGGCCGCCACAAGAATGTTTGAAACCGCACTGCCGAGCACCGCATCTTTACGTGCAAATGAAGCAGGCAATACATTTCGCGCATCTTCCGTTTTCAGCTCATAGGATGGAACAAGGGCAATCAAATCGATGTCAGGTGCCGGAAGCTTCAACAGTTCCGCTGTTTCCCCGAGTGACACGCCGCATACCATACCGCCGAACAGAGACGCGCCAATATTATCCGGATGTCCTTCAAACTGGTCCCCGATGTTCAGCTTTTCAGCGTCCGTTAACTGCAGACCGGCCAATTTGTCCGCAATTTCGATCCCCGCCGCAATGGCAGCAGCGCTGCTTCCAAGCCCCCGTGCAAGCGGGATGTCACTTTCTAAAACCGCTTCAATAGGCGGCATTTCTACACCGCGCAGCGCAGCCGTTTTTTTCGCCACGACGGCAATTAAATGACGGTCATCTTCCGGAAGCCCGTTTAAAAGAGCGGACCGGTGTGAAAATATCCACCGGTCAGATGGTTTAACCTCTACTGTTAAATAAAGACTGAAGGCAAGGCCGATTGAGTCAAAACCCGGCCCTAAATTGGCCGTACTTGCCGGCACTTTTAAAAGGCCGGATACACTCATGCCTGCACAACTCCTTTAATGAAGTCAAATACTGCTTCTTCACTGTTTGGCAGAACAGTCGGTTTTTTCTCAATTTGTGCAATCGCTGTCTGCGGATCTTTTAACCCGTTACCTGTAAGTACAGCAACGATATTGGCACCTTGTTCAATTTCACCGGACTTTACATGTTTAATGATACCGGCGATCGATGCGTTGGAAGCGGGCTCTGCGAAAATACCTTCTTCACGTGTCATCATTTCATACGCTTCTAAAATTTCCGCGTCTGTTACGAAGTCAATTTTTCCGTTTGATTCATCGCGTGCCGCTTCAGCGAACTTCCAGCTTGCCGGGTTTCCGATACGGATCGCCGTTGCCACTGTCTCCGGCTGTGCGATTGGCGCGCCCTGTACAATGGCTGCTGCGCCTTCTGCTTCAAAACCGTGCATACGCGGAAGACCCGTGCCGAATTTTTCGTTATATTCTTTAAATCCTTTCCAATAGGCAGTAATGTTACCTGCGTTGCCGACAGGAATAGCCAGTACATCTGGTGCCTTACCAAGCTGGTCGCACACCTCAAATGCCGCTGTTTTCTGTCCTTCAATACGGTATGGGTTTACGGAGTTCACGAGCGTGATCGGTGACTTTTCGCTAATATTGCGCACCATTGTGAGCGCTTCGTCAAAGTTTCCTTCGATCGCCAAAATTTCGGCACCGTACATCATCGCCTGCGCCAGTTTACCCATCGCGATTTTTCCGTCCGGAATGACCACGATTGTTTTCATTCCGGCACGTGACGCATAGGCCGCCGCTGCTGCAGACGTATTGCCTGTTGATGCGCAGATAACCGTATTGCTTCCTTCTTCTTTCGCTTTGGCAACCGCCATTACCATACCACGGTCTTTAAATGAACCAGTCGGGTTGGCACCTTCTACTTTCACGTGAATATTAACGCCAAGTTTTTTTGAGATATTTACAAGTGGAATAAGTGGTGTATTTCCTTCCATTAATGAAAGCATTGGTGTATTTTCGTTCACCGGTAAAAATTCTTTATATTGTTGTAATAACCCTTCCCATTTTGCCATTACTTCGCACCTTCTCCTTCGACGCGGTAGAAACTTTCAATTGAACGTACAACCGCTAAATCTTTAATTTGTTCTTGCATTTTTTGATAGTTTTCCATAGACGCTTTGTGTGTCACAATGACGATTTCCGCGACACCTTCTTCTTCAAGAGGAAGCTGAAGAATTTTTTCAAAGCTGATTGAATTCGCAGAAAACAGCTTCGTCAATTCTGAAAATGCGCCGACTTCATCACGTACGTGCAGACGGATAAAGTATTTTGCAAATTTTTCTTCCGGCTTTTTCAGCTGTTTCTCAAACTGAGGCGCCGAAATGCTTTTGCCGTTGACGCCAAGACGCATATTTGTAATAACCGCAACCAGGTCGCTGACGATAGACGTTGCTGTTGGCAGGCTTCCTGCGCCGGGTCCATAAAACATCGTTTCGCCGACTGCTTCACCGTATACGTACACGGCATTGTACTCATCATTAACCGACGCGAGCGGATGGTCATTTGATAAAAATGTCGGCTGTACGCTGACTTCTGCACGCGCATCAGATTGGTCCGCATACCCGATTAATTTCATGGTATAACCGAGAGTCTGACCGTGTTTTAAGTCGCTGTCCGAAACAGAAGAAATGCCGCTTACATCCACATCTTCCAGTTCAATGTTCATTGAAAACGCAAGGCGGGCGAGGATCGCCATTTTACGAGCCGCATCCAGGCCTTCTACATCTGATGTCGGGTCTGATTCCGCAAAACCAAGATCTTGTGCTTCTTTCAGCGCCGCTTCATAGCACATGCCTTCTTTATTCATTTTGGTAAGGATAAAGTTCGTTGTGCCATTGACGATTCCCATCAATGTTTTAATTTTATCAGAAGCAAGACCGTCCGCAAGACCGCGGATGATCGGGATACCGCCCGCCACACTCGCTTCATAATAAAAATCGCAGCCGTTTTCAGACGCAGCTTTTAAAAGCTCCGAGCCGTACAAAGCCACTAAATCCTTGTTTGCGGTTACGACATGTTTCTTTTGGTTGAGAGCATCGAGAAGCAATTTCTTCGTGTCATCGATTCCGCCCATTACTTCGACAATGACATCTACATCCGGATCATTGATGACCTCATAAGGATCTAGCGTCAGCGACTCTTTCGACAGCTCCACATCACGCTTTTTATCCACATTCTTGACGAGCACTTTCGTTACTTCAACAGAGCAGCCAACACGGTGAGCAAGCTGTTCTTGATGATCTTGAATCATCTTCACTACGCCTGTTCCGACTGTTCCAAGACCAAGCAATCCTACTTTTACATTGTCCTTCATCTATCGTCACCCCAACTATGTATTTGTATGATGTACATTTGTTTTTACATAGTAGACATTATATCGGTCTTTTTTGCTTTTTACAACCAATTATTTTCGCAAAATAGAAATTTTCTGTCTTTAGGCGTAAAAGGCGCTGGTCATGAAGATGCGGCGGCGGGATTGAAGCGTGACAACCAAGCGCCGCGCTTTTAACTCTATGACCCTTTTATAATAAAGAAACGAATGAGGTGTTTCAAGCTAATGTTACAATTTCTCCTTGCCCTGCATGGACATCTGCCGCTACGTGGAGCGGTTTCTTTCCGCAGTTTTTAAACGCCGCCTTTTGAATAAATACATGATCCGCTTTCTGGGCACCGCCGAATACTTTTAACCCTGAGCCGGCGGTTGGAAAGTCTTCCATAACCACGTTTTGGATATGAACGTGTTTTGATTTATACTGTATGCCCGCAGCCGGCAGCCGTTTATAGTCATATGACGGGTTGCCAATGGCCCGCAAGCCGTTAATAATGACATGTTTATACGCTGAAACGGTCAGTGCGCGCGGCGATGAGTCTCTATATAAATCGGTGTACACAGGATGGATGGAGACAATTCGTGTTGCCGTAACAAATAGAGCCGTTTTTGAATCCGGATCTTTTGCATGATGGTGTCCGATATGACGAAAATTATAGGACCGATTGTCGTTGACAGATAGATGGCCAATAATATGAACATTTGCGGCGGCAGAACTTGTCGCATGCGCTTTCACCTCAATCCCGCCAAAACATCGCGTTGAGGCATTATGAATGAGCCATACATATCGCGACCCGTCATCAGCTTCAAACCCGTTTGAATTGGAAAAGCCCTTTTGATGGCTCCGGCCGGATGGATCATGCATATAACAGTTTGAGATCAAAATATAGTCACTGTGATGTGTGGTCACACCGTCATCGCCGAAACCCGATCCGGTACAGCCGTCAATCCATATGTACCGGCTTCCGCCGCGTGCCCGGTAACCATCCCCGGAATAATCGTATAAAGTGGATGAAACATCGTAACAGTGTAATCCCGGATTGATTGCCTCGCAATTTTTCACCCAGCCAAACTCCACATTCGCAAATGTTAAGCAGCTTGAACGGTTATTCCCGCTTGATGATTTTTCATCGGGCTGAAGCCGTTCGATGTTCCAATCCATTGTGATTCCTTCTATTAAAATATGACTGTTTCCTTTTACATGATTTTCATTCGTCAAAACAAAGCTTCGTTTCGGCGCAGAATCCCGAAGCCTGATAACCGTTTTGCCAGCCCCCGCTCCCTTTAAAATCGTGAATGATGGAACATGAAGTTCATCGACTATGAACGTCCCCTCTGAAAGAAAAACGGTTCGTTCGCCGCCTTCCAATGCCGCTGCGATATGATCGCCGGGCTGTACGTACACTTCTTTTCCTGCTTTTTTCTGCAAAACATCCCATTCCTGGTCCAATACTGTTTTCCAATCCGGATATATGCCGTTCTCATCAGCTATCGTATGATGCATCTTCATCAATTCATTCTTTTTGGTCCACATTGATTTCACCCTTGAGAAAATTGACTTCTTTTCTATTTCTGGTACCCATTTAGCTGCAGATTCACAAAAAAGCCGGTCCGTTTCCAGCACAGATTCTTTTAAGGATGGACCATCTTCAAAAAAAAATTCAATTAACCGGGCATTGTCATGTGGATGATGAAAATTAGTTAAAATCATTTTTATCACCTTTTTTATTTGAATTTTACACATAGTACTTTTAACATTTTATAAAGGAAAAAGATTGTTCATTTTGAAATATCCCCGCTTCAAATGTTCGTTCCCTCCATTCGATGGTGCCGTCTGCTTTCATCATAATAACGGTTGAACAGCGGGTGCCGTACTCCCTGCTTTTAATGAAAATCGGTGACAGCATCCGCTCCCATTCAATCGACACACCCGTATTTGGAAGCACATCATCCGGCGCTTTAGTTTCATCTGCAAGCAATGAAAATAAAGCCTTTTGATCTTGAAAGCACGCTGCCATTTCCCTTTTCGCTTTGACCGTTTTTGGCCAAGGGGTGTTCATGAATGCGTTGCTCACACTGTGTATACCCGGCGGAAGCAGAGAAGGCTTTTCTCCAGAGCTGCTGCTGTATGAATAAAGTGTCTCGCTCGTACCAGCGACAATGTTAAACCCGGGATAACGATCCTTTTCCTTGTCAAGATCGTTCAAAAACGTCCATGCATCCATTTCTCCTTCTAAAAAAGAGCGAACGATATGGCCGCGCGACTCTTTCTTCAAAGAAAATTGTGACGGATCACGATAATTCGTAAGCGCACAGATGCGGCCGGCTTTCGACACACCAAGCCACGTACCGCCTTTTTCAAGATCACGTCCGGCGAGAATACCAGGGGCATCTTCCCACCAATGCGAAGGCGCGGTCGGCCGGTGATAAAACTCATCCCGATTTGCCGCTATTACAAGCGGCAGCTCTGGCTCCAGTTGAAAAGCAATATTGACTAAACACATAGTACGGTCCCACCTTCTTTTTCCTTCATTATGGTACAAACAGAAAAAGGCTGTCCAACAGGACACCCTTTTTCCTCATCATTGATTTAATTCTTGCCGCTCTTCTTCTGTGAAGACACGGGAGCGGGTTAAGAATCGCTTTCCTTCCGGCCCTTCCAGTGAAAACATTCCGCCCCGGCCGTCGACCACGTCTATAATCAGCTGTGTATGTTTCCAATACTCATACTGAGCTTCACTTATATAAAACGGGCTTCCGCCAATTTCACCGAGAAGTTTATCAGAATCTCCCGTTAAAAATTCGCCGTCCGGATAGCACATCGGCGAACTTCCATCACAGCATCCGCCCGATTGGTGAAACATGAGCGGCCCGTGCTTGTCCTTTAGCTTTTCAATCAAATCAATGGCAGCTTCAGTAGCCGTTACACGCTCTGTCATGATACGTTCCACCTCACTTTCCATTAAAAGAAGCCAAGTGCGTCTTCCGAGTAGCTGACAAGCAGATTTTTCGTCTGCTGATAATGATTAAGCATCATTAAATGATTTTCACGGCCGACACCAGACATTTTATAACCGCCAAAAGCCGCATGAGCCGGGTATTGATGATAGCAGTTTGTCCACACCCGGCCCGCCTGAATGCCTCGGCCAAACCGGTACATGCGATTGGCATGACGTGACCAGACACCGGCACCGAGTCCGTACAGTGTATCGTTCGCAATCTCAAGTGCTTCCGCTTCGTCTTTAAACGTTGTAACTGACACGACCGGACCGAAAATTTCTTCCTGGAAAATGCGCATTTTGTTGTTTCCTTTAAAAACAGTCGGTTTGATGTAGTAACCGTTTTCCAACCCTTGGATGGTATTTCTCTCTCCACCCGTTAAACATTCAGCACCTTCCTGTTTTCCGATATCCAGATACGAGAGAATTTTTTCCATTTGTTCGTTCGATGCCTGTGCGCCCATCATCGTATCGGTATCAAGCGGATTGCCTGTTTTAATGGCTTTGACACGCTCGATCGCCCGCTCCATAAACTGATCATAAATGTTTTCTTGAATGAGCGCGCGGGACGGGCATGTACAAACCTCGCCCTGATTTAAGGCGAACATGACAAACCCTTCAACCGCTTTATTCAGGAACGCATCGTCTTTTTCCATAATATCATCAAAGAAAATATTCGGTGATTTTCCGCCAAGCTCAAGTGTCACCGGTATTAAGTTTTGCGACGCATACTGCATAATGAGGCGGCCAGTCGTCGTTTCTCCGGTGAAGGCAATTTTCGCAATTCTCTTATTAGACGCCAGCGGTTTTCCTGCTTCCAAACCGAAACCATTGACGATATTGACGACACCCGGCGGCAGCAGGTCTTGAATCAGTTCCATTAGGACAAGGATCGACGCGGGAGTCTGTTCAGCAGGCTTTAAAACAACACAGTTTCCTGCTGCGAGCGCCGGCGCGAGCTTCCACACACCCATTAAAATCGGGAAGTTCCACGGAATAATTTGTCCGACAACACCGAGCGGTTCATGAAAATGGTAGGCTACTGTATCATCGTCAATCTGGCTTAATGATCCTTCCTGTGCGCGAATCGCGCCGGCAAAGTAACGGAAATGATCGATCGCAAGCGGCAAATCGGCGTTCAGTGTTTCGCGTACCGCTTTGCCGTTATCCCACGTTTCGGCAACCGCCAGCATTTCTAAATTTTCTTCAATACGATCAGCGATTTTATTTAAAATATTCGCACGGTGTGCAGCGGACGTTTTCCCCCACGCGTCTTTTGCTGCATGAGCGGCATCCAGCGCAAGTTCAATATCTTCCGCCTGAGAGCGGGCTACCTCACAAAACACTTTGCCTGTGACCGGTGTGACATTTTCAAAGTATTGTCCACCAAGCGGCGCCGTCCATTCACCGTTAATATAGTTGCCATACTTCTTCTTAAATGTAACTTTTGAACCTTCCTGACCTGGATTTGCGTAAATCATTGACCATTCCCCTTTCGATTTTGAATATGTACCGTGGAGCTGGAATCATGATATAAAGCGCTTACATTAACAATGTAACTTTTTCAGTTTTATCTGTCAATCAATATACTTAAAAAGACTTCCTCTATGAAGAAGCCTTTTTGAGACGACGATTCCATTTATATTCACTAAAATGAAACATCATAATACAAAAAAGCAGCCATGCGGCACCGATCGAAAAACCGGCGATCACATCACTCGGATAATGGACGCCCAGATAAATACGTGTTAATCCTACTAAAATAATCATACACCCTGCGGCGGCAGCGCCGATCATTTTTTTCCATTTTCCTTTTAACAGACGGAATAGCATAAATGAAAGCGCACCGTAAAAAATAAACGAGCCCATTGAATGTCCGCTCGGAAAGCTGTAGCCTCCCTGTTCGATCAGCGGCAGAATATCCGGACGCTGCCGTTTGAACAATTCTTTCAGCAATCCATTAAATAAGCCTCCAACTGCATTGGCGAAAATAAAAAACAGCGCCCATCCGTATCTTTTGCGGATGATTAAAAAAAGCGCAATGACGGCCGTTGCAGCGGTTAAAAACAGAACGGAAGCCAGATCCGTGATCATCACCATGCGGGCAGTCCGGCCTTCATTGACCCAGGACTGTACTTCGGTTATGACAGCCATATCAAACGCGGCTATTTCGTTTTTCTTAAGCGCATCGACCACTTCAAAAAACATCCACGTAAAAAAAAGCAGAAATGTAAAGAGGGAGCTATAATACGCATACGGCCTCCATTTTCTTTTCTTCAAGCACCATCTTCCTTTCTCCACAGTAACATTTGCATACTATCATAAAAAAATCCAGGAAAGTCTCCTGGATTAAAATACGTTTTCGCTCAAATATAATTCCACTTCTTTACGTAATTGACCGTAAGCTGTCTGTTCAGTAAATGCTTTTTGATCTTTCAGCTGAAAATGACCCGGAGTGTCAAGATCTAACTGAACGACCGCTTCGAACATATACGTGCCATTTCCAATGAGGTCAATAGAATAGCGGCCTGTCTCATGCTGATGCACTTCGCAGCGTACTTTTCCGCCATTATTATACACTACAACCGGCTCCTCCAGTTCATTCAGACCAAGCTGGCAAGTGGTCAATGTTGACGCCGACATCGCTGTACCACAGGCGTTTGTAAAACCGACGCCGCGCTCAAATGTGCGTACATAAATAATCCCTTTTTGAATCGGGTGAACAAAGCTGACATTGACACCGTCCGGAGTGATTTGATTTTCACCGTTCAGCATTTCCGCAATGCGTTTCTGCTCGCCGGAAGCGATTAAATCCCGTCCTCCGACCGCAATCAAATGTGGATTCGGCACCGCAACAGCAGAAAAACGAATGTCATCAGATAATTCCGGTACGATTTCATTAAACAGGCGGTCTTTGCCAATTGTCATCGGAAGCGCATCAAGATCGAACAAAACGGGTGAGATTTCCACGCGATACGCGGGAACTCCTTCATAGACTTCTCCATCGCGCTTCACATATAAATCGGCTTTATTGGTCTCTACTAAAATTTCATCCCGTCTCAATTTATCCAGCACGTAGCGTCCGTGCAAACGAAGCCCATTGCCGCACATAGATGCTTCGGAACCGTCTGAATTAAAAATGCGCATTTTGGCATCCGCATGCTTGCTTTCCATGACAAAAACGATGCCGTCTGCACCGATGCCTGTTTCGCGGTTACAAAGCGCAAGGGCCAGGTCATGGCGGTTCTCTTCTGTAAATATATAGCCATATGTCCATTCATCAATCAATAAAAAATCGTTGCCTGATCCATGGCCTTTAATCAACTTCAATTCCAACACAATCGCCTCTTTCACTACATCTATTTACGATCATTATAGCAGATCCATCCCCTTTTTCGAACCTTTCGTATTCGATGATTTTCACGAGCCGCCTGCTTCATCCCGTGTACCAAAAAAGCTGCCGGCATCGCCGGACAGCTTAATAAACCATCGTCATTAAAAGTAAATGCTCCGCAATGAGATTCACGACCGCAAAAACCGGCTGGATCTGCTAATGGTTCCTTTCATGCAATCGTCTCACGGTCACGGCCGGAATAAATCACGCGTCGAATGAACGAAGCAAGTTGGCCATTTCGATTGCAGAGACAGCTGATTCCCAGCCTTTATTTCCCGCTTTCGTGCCGGCACGCTCAATCGACTGCTCAATTGTATCAGTCGTCAGTAAGCCAAAAATAACCGGTACGCCTGTTTGAAGTCCTGCCTGTGCAATGCCTTTCGCCGCTTCATTGCAAACATAGTCAAAATGGGCCGTTGCACCGCGAATAACAGCGCCCAGTGTAATAACAGCATCATATTTACCGCTCTCAGCCATTTTCTTTGCCACAATCGGCAATTCAAATGCCCCCGGTACCCAGGCGATATCAATATCATTAACTTCAACGCCATGACGAACAAATGCATCTTCTGCACCGCTGACAAGCTTATCAGTTATAAAATCGTTAAAACGCCCTGCAACGATCCCTACTTTTAATCCTTTTCCTATTAAATGTCCTTCAAATGTTTTTCCCATGTTTATCTCTCTCCTTCTGTTATGTTTAAAATATGGCCGAGCTTTGATATTTTTGTTTTTAAATAGTTTCGGTTATCTTCATTGGGCGGCATTTCAATCGGCACACGCTCGATGATGTCGATGCCGTACCCTTTTAATCCGGTAATTTTCCGCGGATTGTTTGTTAATAGCTTCATTTTTGAAATACCGAGGTCCTGTAAAATTTGAGCACCGATGCCGTAATCGCGCAAGTCATCTTTAAAGCCGAGCTTCACGTTCGCTTCAACCGTGTCGTAGCCCTGCTCCTGAAGTTCATACGCCTTCAGTTTGTTAATGAGGCCAATCCCCCGGCCTTCCTGCCGCATGTACAACAGCACGCCCCGGCCTTCTTCTTCAATTTGGCGGAGTGCCGCATGAAGCTGCGGTCCGCAGTCGCAGCGGTGTGAACCGAATATGTCTCCTGTTAAACATTCCGAATGTACTCGAACGAGCACAGGTTCATCACCGGAAATATCACCTTTAACAATGGCAATATGTTCTTGTCCGGTCAGCTCCTCTTCATAGCCGACTGCCCGAAACTTTCCAAAGTCCGTCGGCAGATGAATATCGGCTTCACGGCGAATAAGGGATTCATGCCTGCGCCGATAGGCAACAAGCTGTTCGATGGTAATAATTTTCAGACCATGTTTTTGAGCCATTTTTTCAAGCTCGGGCAGCCGTGCCATCGTACCGTCTTCATTCATAATTTCGCAAATGACTCCAGCCGGTTTTGCACCAGCGAGCTTGGCTAAATCAACGGCTGCTTCCGTATGACCTGTCCGGCGCAAGACACCTCCGCTTTTGGCAATGAGGGGAAAGATATGACCCGGCCGTTTAAAATCAGAGGGGACAGATTGTTCATCAACCAACGCGCGGACTGTATCCGCCCGTTCAAAGGCACTGATACCTGTTGTGGTGGACACGTGATCAACGCTCACTGTAAAGGCGGTTCCGTGACTGTCTGTATTTTGATCAACCATCGCATGCAGGTGAAGGCGTTTCGCAATATGTTCTTCCACTGGAACGCAAATTAAACCGCGGCCCTCTTTCGCCATAAAATTAATCATGGCACCATCCGCGAATTCAGCAATCCCGACAAGGTCTCCTTCATTTTCACGGTCCTCATCATCGACGACGATGATCATTTTTCCTTGCTTCAAATCTTCAATGGCTGATTCGATGTCTGAAAACATGGTGTTTCCCCCTTATAAATAGCCGTTTTCTTTAAGTAAATCCATCGTGACACCTTTTGATGGCGCTTCTTTTTTCTCCAGCATATTCCCGACATATTTCGCCAGCATATCACACTCAATATTAACCGGATCACCAACGCCTTTTGAGGCAAGCACCGTTTCGTCCCGCGTATGCGGAATAAGCGACACGGTCAAATCATGATCGGTTACACCAAATAAGGTAAGAGATGTTCCATCAAGTGCAACGGACCCTTTATATAGAAAATAGCGGCCGAGATGCTCCGGATAAGAAATGGTAATATATAGAGCATTTTCCTCCTGCTGCTTTGAGGTAATATGACCCACACCGTCTACATGGCCGGAGACGAAATGCCCACCAAACCGGCCATTTGCGGCCATCGCCCGCTCCAAATTAACCGATGCACCTGGAGTCAGAGCGGATAATGATGTTGTTTTAAACGTTTCCGGCATGACATCTGCCGAAAAATGCGTTTTGGTAAAAGTGATGACGGTTAAGCAGACACCATTAACGGAAATACTGTCGCCGAGCTGCACATCCGCTAACACTTTTTTGGCGGCAATCGTTAATTGGAGCGACTTGCCGCCGCGGACAATTCGCTCGATTTTACCGACTTCTTCTATAATGCCTGTAAACATTTAGAATCCCCTTCTTTCGGCGACAATTTTCAAATCAGGTCCGATCATTTCGACCGACGTAAAGTCGATGGCCAGTGCTTCATCCATTACTGAGCCACCAAGACCGCCAAATGAGGACGGGGCAGACTTGCCTCCAATAAGTTTCGGTGCCATATACATAATCAATTTGTTAAATGTGCCGGCATCTAAAAAGGAAGCATTGATTTCCGCACCCGCTTCAACAAGCAGCGTCATGATCCCCATTTTACCGAGTTCGTTGAGCACTGTATCTACCGACATATGAGGAAGGCGTATTACCGTGACACCTTCGTCTTCAAGCGCACGCTGTTTTTTTGTCTGTGCATCAATTGCACAAAAAATAATCGTTTTCGCTTCTTTGTTTTGAATAATGTGGAAATCCACCGGCACGCGTAAATGCGTATCCAGCAGCACCCGAATGGGATTTTTTCCTCCGCGGGGCAGACGGGAGGTGAGGAGCGGGTTATCGAGCAAGACGGTTCCGATGCCTGTTAAAATAGCATCATTTTGCGAGCGCAGTAGATGCACATCTTCCCGTGCAGCGTCGCTTGTAATCCAGCGGCTGTGTCCTGTGTGGGCAGCCGTTTTGCCATCGGCGGTGACAGCAGTTTTAATCGTTACATATGGACGTTTCGTTTGAATAAAATGAAAAAAAGGTGTTAATAAGGCGATGGCTTCTTTTTCACAAATGCCGGTTGTCACTTCAATGCCGGCTGCGCGTATTTTTTCGATCCCTTTTCCGCCTACAAGCGGATTTGGGTCGACCGCGGCAATGAACACACGGCGTATGCCTTTTTCAATGACAAGATCTGCACACGGCGGCGTTTTCCCGAAGTGGGCACACGGTTCAAGTGTGACATAAATATCGGCGCCTTCCGCATCAGCTCCAGCCTGAGCCAGCGCCGTTACTTCCGCATGGGCTTCACCGGCTTTTAAATGGGCGCCCATGCCGATCACCCGGCCGTCTTTGACGACGACAGCGCCAACCGGTGGATTGGGTGACGTTTGATAGGCGGCGCCTTTTGCAAGTGACAGAGCCAGCTCCATGTAATATTCTTCCTGCATGAGCACTCTCCTTTTTTAAAAATATTCCGCCGATAACATGAATGACAAACAAAAAGGGACCCTGCATTGATCGACAATACGGGGCCCCTGCTTTTTTGCATCAAGAAAAAAACGTTTATTCATGATTAAAAAATCACAAAACGCGTCTCGTCCTTTCCTCCCATCCAGACTTTCACTGTCGGCTCCGGAATTACACCGGATCCACCGCATATATGCGGGTCACGGACTGAGGGCTGCTGCCCATCACCGCCGGTCGGGAGTTGCACCCTGCCCCGGAAAGGTAGTATTCGAATGTTGCATTTATTATGAACTTTTTTTGATGTCTGTGTCAAGCAAGTGATTTTTGTTTTTTCATCCTAATGGCAGTCCCGGCAATCAATCCGAGTAACAGCAGCTGAGGCACGACCGTTTCAATTGTTGGATATAAACCGACTTCATCGATAAATGGAACGATATTTGTTGGATGAATTTCAACAGCGCCGGCCACCTGAAGTGCATGTATACTTTTCCCTAAAATTTTAAATGCAAGCACGTAAATTAACAGTGCTGCACTAATAAAAAACGACCGAAGTGGAATTTTGACGCTGAATTTCATCATAAACAGACCGAATATCATGATGACGGTGATCGCTGAAAAAACGCCGATCAACAGAGCGCTGACACTCATATTCGGTGCCATTCCTGCATAAAAAATGATGGTTTCTGCTCCTTCTCTAAAAACGGACAAGAAACTAATTGCCACAAAGGATACGATGCTTCCTGATGCGGCGGCTGCAGCCATTGAATCATTCACAAGGCGATTCCATTTTTTCACATTGGCCTTTCCGTGCAGCCACATGCCGACGCCAATCATCATCACAACAGCGGTAATGCCAGCAAAGCCTTCAATATATTCGCGGCCTGCAGCACCTGACAGACCATTGAAAAGTTGATTGAGAACAACCGCCATCAAAATGCTCGCACCAATACCGGCAGCAGCACCAATCCAGATCCATTTTTTTGCCGCACGCTGACCTGTTTTGGATAAGAACGCAATAAGCGCTGAAATGATGATGACCGCTTCAAGTCCTTCCCTAAGCAGAATAAGTGCAGCGTCCCACCATGTGTATGATGTCGCTGCTGTCAGCGGCTCAATACGCTCGGCAATGCCGGCAATGAGATCCGCTGCTTTCACAGCATCACCATCGGCAGACGAGAGTATACCGGCTGCCTCCGGAATGATTATTTCCACATCGGCATATAATGCGGTATCCTTCACCTGTACGGATCCTTCCACTGCCGGCCACACCAACAGTGCTTCTGTTAATTTTATTACTGCTGTCTCGCTATTTCCAGCACGTGCCTCTTCTTCTGCATCTTTCAGTAAAGCCAAATAATCAGCAAGTGAAGAGTCTTTCGCAGGTGCTGCACTTGTATTTCCATCTAAAAATTGCTGCACAGCCATTTTTAACGCATCAAGTGCTCCACTTACCTCAAGGGGACTGGCCGGTTCTTTCACGACAGCAATCCGTAAAAGCGCCATTTTCGCTTCAATATCTCCGTATGAAGCGATACTTTCAGCACGAACAATTTTTTCGACTGACGTCCACTTTTTTTCTAAATATTGGTATGTCCATTCATTCACTTCTAAACGCCTGATCTCATCAATCATTGGCAACAAAGACCTTACTTTTTCCAATTCAGCTGACTGATCAACCGGATTCAGTTTTTCATCATAAGAAACGAGTGCTTCTGAAAGCAATGATAATGCTTTCTGTACATCATTTACATTTTTTTCAGCAAGGGACTGTTGAACGGACTTGAATGCTTCTTCAACAGATTCTGAATGTCCATTTATCAATCTCCACTCCGATTCAAAAGATGTCATGTTTTCCTGAACCGATTCAAGATTGCCGTCTTTCGCTTTCATAATCGCATCACCAACTGGTACAAATAAATGATCAATATTCGTGTTTGCACTGGCACTCGCCGCAATCAAAGTGCATATAATGATCATTATAAAAAGGAGGTTAATAAAATAACGTTTCACCTAAATAACCTCCTTTTTTCACACCTGGCAGGCAGGCAAAAACGGCACTTCCCCGATGAATCGTATACTCATTTAATTTATCATTGTTCGCAAGACGTGTTTGAATCGGAATAAACTGATCGGAAATGCTTTTTTGGAAACTGATAAATAAAAGTCCTGCATCAAAGCTGCCTGTTTTTGTGTCAAGTCCGTCCGCATAAGAATATGACCGACGGAGAATCTTCTTCTTGCCATCCCCATGTGCAAGAGCAGTATGTGAATTCGCTGGAATGAGTTTATTTCCATTCACATCCTTTTTGTTCACATCAACTGGGTCAAATTCATTTTCACTTCCAATTGGTGCACCAGTATCTCGATGACGTCCAAAGGTAGCTTCCTGTTCGCCCAGCGCCGTCCGGTCCCATACCTCGATAAACATTTGCACTCGGCGCACTACCATGTAGGTGCCTCCTGTCATCCAGCCATTCTGCACCCAGACATGGTTATTCATCGCTGAATGACTAGAGGTATCAGGGTTCCCGGTTCCATCTTTAAAACCAAATAAATTACGTGGCGTTTCACTTTTCGTATCGGCCTGTTTTGTTCGCTGAAAAGCTGCTTGTGTCCACTTTAATTGGACTTTCCCACGGGCAATCCGCACAAGGTTGCGAACAGCATGAAACGCCACCTGAGGATCATCAGCACATGCCTGAATGCAAAGATCCCCGCCTGACCATTTTTCTTCAAGTGCATCGAACGAAAAACTTGGCAATTCTTTCAATTCTTTTGGCTGTTTAGACGTTAAATTTAGTTTTTGAAAAAATCCAGGCCCCACTCCGAATGTAACCGTCAAATTAGATGCATCAAGTCCGGAAGCCTCACCCGTATCATCAGGCGGTAAGAGCAAGCTTTCTGCTGCTTTGCCAATAGACTTTCCTTCCGTCATCATGGCAGCGGTTTTGGTCCACTCTTTTAAAAACTGTTTGACTTCAGAGGTATCCATTGTTGTCAATATAAGCGACGCAAAATACAAATGATTTTGTGGATCTGTTGTAATACCCGCTTGATAAGATCCATAAAACGGAACAATTCCAGTACTGGATTTATCTGCGGATGCAGTAAAGGTCAGCAGACTCCCTGCACCGGATGCGCCAATCAGCAGGCCCGCTGCTCCTATTCCGCCCGCTTTTAATACATTACGACGTGACACTTCTTTATTAAGAAAGTCATTCACATTACAACGCCTCCGTTACGATACCAAGCTGCGACAGTGGTTCTGCAAGTGCATCAATGGATTGACTTAATTCCTTTACGTCTGTTTCCGAAAGGTTGTTATACAGAGTATAGCCGTCTCCTTTTTTATGTTTATTTAAAAGTGTGTATACATCTGCAAAACGAACACTGATTTCAGCTGCCAGCGCTTCGTCCTTTTTTTCAAGGTCTCCCTGAAGCAGTCTGAAAATTTTCTCTGCACCTTCTACGTTTGCCGCAAAGTCATAAAGGTCCGTATGTGAGTAGCGATCTTCTTCACCTTTTACTTTTGAAGTCGATACTTCGTTTAATAAATCCACCGCTCCAGTTACGAGCATATCTGGCGTAACGTCGACCGTTTCGACTTTCGCACGAAGCAATTTTGTATCATCGATCAGCTGTTGTGCATATTCTTCATAACCTTCAGTCGTACCATCGATCCATAAACCTTTTTCAATACGATGATAACCGCCCCATTCCGCAGCTGGAATATCGCCTTCACGCGCATCAATTTTCGGGTCCAGATCTCCGAAGGCTTCTGCAATCGGCTCAGCCCGCTCATAATGGGCACGTGCTGGTGCATATAGTTCCTTTGCAAGTTCAATGTCACCCACTTTAACTGCTTCGGCGAATTTTTCGGTTTCAGTAACAAATAGACTGATTTCACCAATTGCATAGTCGCGGTATTCATTGGTGACTTTTGAAAGATCCGGGGCTGTAGTTGTTTCAGCCGGTTCAGTTATCTCTTCATTTCCGCATGCTGTTAAAACTGATCCAGCCATTAACATGAGAACTGTTAAAGTCCGTTTTTTCATCGTATGGTCGTCTCCTTAAAATGTAATTATAATTCCACAATAGCATTATACGATAATGAAATTCATTTTCAATTAATTCTTTCAAAAAAATGTCGAAAAAATTTTCTTTTCATGTTTAAAACCTATTTTCAAACGGGTAAAAATTTTATATTATGAAGTTACAGCGACATTTTAATGATAGTTGTTTATGGGAAGGCAAATGGTGCGCCACCGGTTTCTTCAATCGGTTCTAATGGGTTCGATTCCCATCCCGGAATTTTTTGTGGACAGGCTGAAGTTGTGACGGTCTTGTTGAACTCTATAAAAAATTTCGAGGGCGAATCGGACTATAATGAACCGCTATGCCCTCAATGTGTAAAAAGGAGGGAAATATAATGTTGAAGAAACGCGATGTTCATGAAAGTCATGCTTTATTCGATTTAATGACGCACCCGGATGTCTTCCCTTTTGTGCGCCATAAAGCCAAATCTTATGAAGAATTTGTGTTTGTCACGAAGCAAAATATTGAATCGGAAGAGCGCGGCGAATTAATTTCACGGACCATTCTCGACGAGTGGGGAAATCCGATTGGCACAATTAACCTTTATGACATCGAAGACAATGCCGGCTATCTTGGCACATGGCTAGGCAAGCCATACCACGGCAAGGGGTACAATGAGCCTGCAAAAAAAGAATTTTTCAAAGAATTATTTTACGAAATGGGCATTGAATCCATTTATATGGCGATCCGCAAAGTGAATGTCCGTTCACGCAAAGCAGCGGAGAAACTCCCCTATGCTGTGCCGGCGAACGAAACACGGCCGGATGTCTTTGCCAAACTGAATAAAGATGAGATTGTGTTTGATCTATTTGAAGTACCGAAAGACCTCTTCACGCTTTATTTGATGCGCAAACAGCAGGAAAACGAACAGGCAATGGAAGCGTAACAAACAATTCCGGAACCCCTCATGCGTACCTTACCTTCTAATGAAGCGACTATTCCGTCCATGGATTTCATTCCAAATGACGACAAATTCCAGAAAGGCCGGCAAGCGATATGCTTGCCGGCCTTTTACATGGAAGAAATGGTACATTCAAGCTGTTATAACGTCATGACTGATGAAAGTCCATCAACACCGACACCGGTCACAATTGCTTTTTCATTTTATTTTTTTCATTACCATATTATGAAAAATTGATATAAAAAAACGGCCTGTGAAAAAAAAGACCGGTCCTTTACCTTTTCTGAGGCGAAACCATGCCGCCCGCCCCCGCTGACAAAATATCCGATTGTACCTGAACGCCGCCTTTTTTATCGGATCCTCCTTCCGACGGCGCATCGGTTCGGATCGGCTGATGATCCGTCAATGCGCTCACTTCGATTCCATGACCACGGAGTGCTTCTTTCAATAATGATTGAAGGTCAGCCGGGATCTTCGCTTCATCATAAACTAACTCAGCAAAGACCGTTTTCATTTTCTCCTCTCCTTTCATTCCCATTTTAACAATACTATTCCCATTTCATTCGTAAATAAACAGTTCAATTTCATTTATATGGACTCTGGTTATTTTCTTCATATGAGCCGCTTTGTAGAGGAACAAAATTCAAAAAAATACCATGATCATTTTTCAAAAAGGATACTTATTTCGAAAGTGGATAATTACCGTCTTTTCCATTAGAATGAGGATAATCACGTATGTTAAAAGGAGTTTTTTCGATGGAAACGAGACGGAATATGTTTTTTTCTTACAAAAAAGATCCGACAAAATGGCCGGCTATTGAAAAATTAATAAACATCGCGAAAGAGCAGGGATTTGAAATTGTGTCGAAGTCTGAAGACGCCAATATTATTGTAGCGGTTGGCGGTGACGGGGCGTTTTTGCAGGCGGTCCGCAAATCAGGGTTCCGCGATGACTGCTTGTATGTCGGGGTAACCGATGAAAAAGAAACAAGTTTATACTGCGACTTCCACATTCACGATACAGAGGAAATGATCGAAGCGATTCAAACGGCAGGTGTTTCGGTGCGCCGCTATCCCGTTATTGATGTCCATTTAGACGGACATACTCATTTTCAATGTTTAAATGAACTGTCTGTCCGTTCTTCTATTATTAAAACGTTTGTGATCGACGTGGTTATTGACGATTTGCATTTCGAGACGTTTCGCGGCGACGGGATTGTTGTCTCGACACCGACAGGCAGCACCGCCTATAACCGCTCTTTGAACGGCGCTGTGGTCGATCCCCGCATTTCGTGTATGCAGGTGAGTGAAATTGCGTCACTTAATAATAACCAGTTCCGTACACTCGGTTCATCGTTTATTTTAGGTGACAGCCGAAAATTAACGCTTCAAATTGTGCAGGATGGCAATGATTACCCGATCATTGGACTCGACAACGAAGCACTGAGCATTCAGCACACAAAAAGCATCGAAGTCGAGATGTCTGGAAAGATTATCAAGACGGTTAAACTGAAAAACAACTCATTCTGGCATAAAGTGCAGCGGACGTTTTTATAAAAGGAAAAGAGCGAATCCCAAGCAAGGGTTCGCTCTTTTCTCATCCGATTCACACCCCATGCAATCATGCCTTCTTTGCTCCTTGGAAGAATTTCAAAAAAAGCATCTCCTATAAACCAATTCTCAAAGTGGATTCTGCCTCATTCATTTACTTACTGAACCCGCTAATAAGTAAAAGCATCCCGACCTATTGTCCTTGCCCACGCCCTTTTCCCTTTATGGAGTAATCTATAACAGCAGGTGATCATCACTAATCTGGGGGAGGCCGTGTTACATGCAAGATATTGAATCTTGTGTAAAGGAGTTCCCCAAAAATGAACAACGGCATTTTTATCCTCAGCATGAACAATCCAATTATCACTATGTTCGATATAGACAAATTCCTTCCCAGACATATGCATACTTCCGCCAGCCATATCAACCATATCTCCATTTGTATAAAAAAACCCTTATCAGCAAGTTCGGTTTCAGCCTTTTCAATACCCGCCAGCGATGTATCAACAAATTCCATATTGGCAAAATCGTGATAAAATGAATTCATACACGCAGCCGTATAAATGGGATCTCCTTTCTCAACAGGGTTTGAATAGAGGGCGGTATCATATGATTTTTCATTGGAACCATTTGTACTGGAATTTTCCTGATCGCAGCATGAATCAGCAGTTTGAGGCAAATCAGTATTGGAAAAGAGCGATGCCTGCTGGAATCAAGGTGGATCAGCAAGGGGACTATTATGTTTCGGTGCCGCGATGGGCTCATGGCATTACTGCTACGATGAATCGAATTGTCATGAAGAATGGTAAGCCGCTGTTAGATCATTTCCAAGCTGGGAGTGGAACAAGGCAGGAGATGTGAACGTCCTGCAATCTGTGCTGGGCTACGAAATTGATGAACATAACCGAATGTGAATTCTGGATCAAGGAAAAATAGCCTATGCTCCTTCCCCGGAAGGGTCACAAAAGCTGGTAATATGGGACTTGAATACAAAGAAAATAATGGAATCGATTACAATACCAAATGAAATCGCACCCTACCAGACCTCCTTTTTAAATGATGTAGCAGCGGATAATAAAAATAGTTTTGTAATGGCTGGCCTGATCATCCGCTTGCGGGCGCTATCATTGTGTATAACATGAAGACAAAAAAATTCCGGCGTGTACTCGACAGACATTACAGCACGCAGGATTTTCCCGGCTTTGTTTTTGAAATTGACAATAAACCGGTCTTTAAAGACAGGCCAATCAGAATAGGTGCTGATGGAATAGCCTTGTCGGCGGACCGCTTGACCCTTTATTATTTCCAGGTAACGGGCCGGAATTTATATACAATCGACACTGCACTGTTAAGAGATTTTCATACACCGTTAGAACAGCTCCAAGCTTCCGTACAGCACATTGGCAGCAAAGGCAATACTCATCACGAGCCTTAACCATGTGAATTCAGGTAGATTTGTCGCGGATAAAGTCCTTCAACATAATAATCGAGATGGTATATAAGCTGACTTCATCTTAATTTCCATTTTCTTCCTCATAACAAATCCAATAATTCATTACCCTTTGTAAATTTTCATAGCAACAACCTTGATAAAAAAGCAAAAAAAGAACCTTAACATAGATGTTTCGTTTTCACTCTTGAAACAAAACTTGTTATAAAATAAAAAAGCGAGACTGTAAAAAATCCCGCCCAGCTTGTAGACAAAAGGGACTTGGAATGGCCTCATTCCAGGTCCCTTTTCAGTTTTTTATGAGATTTTATTGGGAACTGGTCTCAAAACGAATAGAAAAGATCTATTTTTGGCCTTTATATCCTATGCGTATGCCTCATTTTAGGCCGCTGTCGGACCTTTCCATGTCCAGCAGGCCAGCTTCTTCAAATTCATGGCAGCAAAAGTCAGCATCGCCTGCACGGGCAATTTTTTAAGCCCTCTTAGGGTTGTCCATCGCATGCCATGCTTTTCTTTCGCATCGGCAAAGACCCGCTCGATCGTTTCCTTGCGCCGCGCATAAATTTCTTTGACTTCTGGTGTATTCAATGTCGTCCTCCCACAGTTGGCGCTGAATCATCTTCTGATAGCTCTGGCTTTGCGTACACTGTGCCAGCAGCGGACAGCCCGCACACACCATTGGATCAGACTTGTACTGGCGGTATCCTTCCTTCGTGGTTGTTGTGTAGCGCCATATCTCTCCTTGCGGACAGATATAGCAGTTGTAGTATTCATCATAAGCGTATTCGCTCTTTCGCATGAAGCCTTCCTTTGTTTTCGGACGCGTGTACGGAAGGGCAGGCAGGATGCCCTGCTCGAAAAGGAAATTCGCAATCGCCTAATGTGTCCAGCACACGCTTTGCAATTCCAGTACCGTCAGTTGTTGTTCCTGCCTTTGTAAACAACTCTTTTACTTCAGCCGGATTTGACTTTATCGCCGCACAAAGCTTCGATTCGTCTAATGTCAGTTTGCCGTTTTCTTGGTACGAACCTTTGACCGAAATACCGATTTCAGATAAAGTATCGAAGTTCGTATTTGTCGCTCCCGCTAGAGGAATACTCAATTCAGAACGCATCTCTGTTAAAATACCACGCAGCATCGAATCATTTTTTAGCATCCCGCTTCTCGCTTTCGCATCCCAACGCTCTGCTTGTTTATCACTCATGGCATCTCTTTGATCATTGGTAAGCGGTTGATAATCAGCATAACGATCTTCGTTTATTTTTCCATTGATAGAAACGGTTACTTCGTTATACGTGTCAACAAATTTCTTAATTTTAGCAATAATTCCGTCTACTTCCAGATCTGTCGGAGGTGCTGAAACTTTGAAAGTACCCTCCAATCTGAGCGGATCAGCACTATCGAAAAGATTTTTCAATTTAATGTTCATTTCACGATAATCGTCCTGTTTCCACTCTAACGTTTGCTTCTCTCTTTCCATTTTCATTAACGGAATACGCTCCGCATCCATTAACGATTTAACGATGCTCTCCGTATCCATTCCCGTAGCCATTCCACCTACTCTTAATACCATTTAATCCACATCATTCCTATTTTGGCTAAAAACATAAAAACCCAATAATACCGGGTAGATATGCGTTCATTAGGGATGCCTCTTCACGTAAATGTTTGGTCGTACTTACATTTTACAAGAAGGCATCTCTTTTTTGGCGTTTATTTATGGAAGATTATTCATAATCAACACGCGTGATGCAATAGCAATGTTTCCAAAGATGGCTACTGCTAAACAGTCATTTTCCAACTTGATAATGCTAACCAGTTTTCTAGTTCCTTATAATCAGGTATTATTTTTCCAACAAGGCGCCAAAAGGATCGATCGTGATTTAGATGGAGCATATGACACATTTCGTGAACGACTACGTAGTCGTTCACCTCCAGTGGTGCCATTGCTAGGGCACTATGAATTTAAGTACATCTCCACGAATCATGCTTGCCATAAAAATAGCCTGCAGCGTTGACTAAGAGAAAAAGCAGTACTTTGATTTCTCAAAAACACTGTCCATTTTCTGCCCCAAACTTATTTCACGAAAAAAGCTTTCCCGCATTCAACCTCCACAGTTCATTGGCTTAGGCTGAGTATCTGCTCAACTAGGACATGCGAATCCACGAGTGACATTGGAAATATACGCTCATCTTATACCAATGAATCAAGTAGATGTAGCGGAAATCTTTGAGGATGTCATGAAATATCAGCGCAGCATATCCCGTGAGCAAATGACTCACAGGACGTAATAAGAGGACCTGTATCCCTTGATATACAAGGAATACAGGCTTCTGTTAAAGTATGATTCCGACTGGGCTCGAACCAGTAATCTCTACCCTGTCAAAGGCGTGTCGCTCGTTATCAATAGTTCATAGCACTTTTTAAATAAGTCTATTCCACAATAATGCCCCAGAATAGTTGCACAATACGATTCCTGGACTATCGTTTTCCTGATTATTCATATTCTCCAATAATCTTGACGGCTTTTTCTGTTATATCCGTGTCAATTGCTTCGTCAAAATTGAGTTCCCCGCTAATGGCTCCGTTTTTCTTGTACAGTTCATACTGATTGCGAATGTCATCGAGGAACATTTTGCCAGTTGGATCAAGTCCTGTAACATATACCTCTTCCCAAACGGCCGCATCTTTTAAGGCGGTGTATTGGGTCATAATGTCGATAATTTCGCTTTTCCCTTCACCTTTTTTGAAGGCATCGTTATAGTCACGGACTCCTTTTAAATACGCGGCCATGAAGCGCAGCGACACATCTTGTTCTTCTTCCATGAATTGTGGTGATCCAAGCACCATCGCGATTTGTGCTTCCGGCGCAAAATCGGTTGCATCACCGAAACGAACGTGAATGCCTTCCGCGACACCTTGTGTAATGAGTGGTTCAATTTGCAGCGCCGCGTCAATCGAGCCATTTTCAATGGCTGCGAGCATGTTGCCAAAGTCAGGCATGAGAACAAATTCAACGTCGTCTTCCGTCAGACCCGCGTGCTCAAGCATTTGACGGAAAATGTAATCATCCACCGCATGCTCCGTTGAAACGGCCACTTTTTTGTCTTTCAAATCGCTGTAGTCTTTAATTTCCCCTTGTTTATCTGCACCTATCACAAATGTGAAATATGATTTTCCTTTTACATTGTGGCCTTTATCGGCAATAATTTTGACATCTATTCCCTGGGCAATGGCGTTAAAAAAGGACGCGGAAGAAATGCCTCCTGCAATATCGACCTCACCGGATGCGAGGGCTGGCAGCATATCATCGCTATTTGAAAATGCCGCAAATTCCACTTCAATGTTGTAGTCATCAAAATATCCTTTTTCATTCGCGATATAAAAACCTGCGCCTGACGCAGAACCATCTTCCGCAATGACCACTTTCGTCTTCTCGCTTAAAGGTGCTAAATCGCCCGACGGATGATCTTTGCTTACGTCGTCATTGACCTTCACCGATTCCCCTCCCGTACACCCCGCAAGCAAGAAGAAAACGCCTAACATTCCTAACCACTTTTTCATCGATACTCCCCCTTCATAATCTTGATCCTTGTACTTCCACCTGCAAGTGCCGCCAAATATCCAAAAATTTAGATGCCATTTCCGGATTTGATCGAATGTCTTCCAGTTTTCTTGGCCGCGGCAGATCTATTTTTATTTCTTCAATAATCTTGCCGGGCTGCGCACTCATGAGCAGCACCCGATCGCTTAAATATAATGCTTCATCTATGCTATGCGTGATGAACAGCACCGTTTTTTTTGTTTCCGACCAAATGGATAACAGTTCCTCCTGCAAAATGTATCGATTCTGCTCATCCAACGCGCCAAACGGTTCATCCATCAGCAAAATTTCAGGATCGTTTGCAAATGCTCTCGCAATGCTGACCCGCTGCTTCATCCCGCCGGACAGCTCTTTCGGGTACATGTTCGCGAATTTTGCAAGGCCCACTTTATTCAAAAAATAGTTTGTTCGTTCTTTTACATGCGATTTTGGTTGATGACGCATCTTCAGGCCGAACGCTACATTTTCCTCAACCGTTAACCATGGCAGAATGCCCCGTTCTTGAAACACCATGGACTGGTTCGGTCGATCTTTTTCACTTCTCTCGATTTTGAATTCACCTGAACTTTGGTTTTCTAGTCCGGCTAATATGCGCAGCAGTGTCGTTTTTCCGCAGCCGCTCGGTCCAACAAGGCACACAAATTCCCCCTCTGCGATATCGAGTGAAATATTCTCAAGCGCTGTAACGCTATGTTGTTTTTTGTAAAACACTTTCTTCAATTCACGAATGGATATTTTCGGTTTCGGTCTCACGTCGTCACCTCCACGGGATTAGTTTTCGCTGCAGCCACCGTAATAATAATGAAAAGATATAGCCAAAAAACGAAATCAGAATTAACCCGACAAACATTTCTTTTAATAAAAAGGCACTGTAGGACGTCCAAATCAAATAACCGATTCCTGACCTTGCCCCCATCATTTCCGCTGCGACGATGGTAAGCAAGGCGATGGCCTGCCCCATTTGAATTCCTTCCATCATGACGGGAAGTGAGCCAGGCAAAGCGATTTTCAAAAAGAAATCTTTTCTGCCCGCTTCATAGTTTTTTGCGACATCCAGGTAAATGGAGTCGATGGAGATGACGCCAGCGGCTGTATTGATTACAACAGGGAAAAAAACACTTCCCGCAATGGTGACGACTTTCGACACTTCACCAATTCCAAAGATGATTAAAATAATCGGCAATAAAGCAAGTGTGGGGATAGGCATTAGCGCCATAATAATAGGAGAAATAAAGTGCCGAATTGGTGCATATAAACCCATACACAAACCGAGGATGATTCCGGGAATGACACCCAGTAAGAAACCAGCGAAGATACGAACCAAGGAAATGCTGATGTGATGAAACAATTCACCGCTTGTGAGCAATTCTATAAATGTGGAAATAATAGCCGTCGGCGGCGGGAAAAATCGTGCATCAATCAGTCCGCTTTGAGATAAAAACTGCCAGATAAGCAAGAGACTTATGGGAGAAAATATGGTTAACCATGTCTTCAATCTTTGTTGGGTTTGTTGTTTCCGCCATTCTTGTTTTTCCGTTTCCATTGGATTTTTTATATCCTTCATTTTTCACCACCCCTTCATCAAAATAATATGTAGGCTTCCGGAAATGTGTGCAGGACCCATAAACGGAAACCTTAACAAGACGACGAAAACCCGCCCTTGAAATGAAAAAGTGTTTTTTATACATAACGGATGGGTAACATATGTAGGTATGTAAGGATGGCTTCGCCGGAAATCATTTAAGGAGGTCGAGTTATGGGACTTACGCCGGATAATCGTATTCAATTGCATGATTTTAACAACCTGACGAAAACGCTTAGTTTTAATATGTATGATATATGCTGGACCAAATCAAAAGAAGAACGGGCCGCTTATATTGAGTACATCGATGATCAGTATAATGCGGACAGATTAACCAGTATTTTAAAAAATGTGACGGATATTATTGGCGCGCATGTATTGAATATCGCCAAGCAGGATTATGTACCTCAAGGAGCCAGTGTCACCGTGTTGATTTCAGAAGGACCCATTGCAGAAATACCGACAGAATCGTTCGAGGAATCACCAGGGCCTCTTCCTGAATCTGTTGTATGTGCATTAGATAAGAGCCATATCACGGTTCATACGTATCCCGAATACCATCCAAATGAAGGGATCAGTACGTTTAGAGCGGATATTGATGTGTCTACCTGCGGGGAAATTTCACCGCTTAAAGCCTTAAATTATCTGATTCATTCGTTCGATACGGATATTATGACGATGGATTACCGCGTCCGTGGCTTTACAAGAGATATAAATGGAAAAAAATTATTTATTGACCACGATATTAATTCTATCCAAAACTACATACCAGAAGATATAAAACCCCTGTATGATATGATTGACGTGAATATTTACCAGGAAAATATTTTTCACACTAAATGTAAGCGGCGGGAATTCGACTTAGACAATTACTTATTCGGACATACAAAAGAAGATTTACGTTCTAATGAAATAGAAGACATAACAAAAAAACTGCATCATGAAATGGATGAAATTTTTTATGGAAAAAATATCACTCCCGGTTCAATTAAAGGGGATTAACGGAAGATAAGCACACGCTCTGTGTGCTTATTTTGGTTCCATTTCATAAAATGATTATGGTTTCGGTGCGTGCGTCCATACTCGATTATGATTTTTTGTATCCGGGAAAGGATCTCCTGCTTCCAGCTTGATTTTCTGTGGATCATTTACGCTGCTTCCTGTTTCGCCAATTTCGACATAAACTCCATTGTTCGGCACCTTTTGGCCAGGCTTAAATTGATTATTTTGTCCCACGTTGCTCCCTCCTTTGAAATGGTTGCACGGTTAGCCTTTCCGAATTAAATCCAGTTTATGAATGTTTTCAATGAAGCCTTCATTTTTTTCTTTTTTTCACCAATAAAAAACCCCTAACCGTTCGATTGTTTCATAATGTAGAATGTTTTTTTCAAATGCGTGTATAATGTGCATCATGGCCAATCCCAAATTATAATCAACATTTCTATTGGTTTATACAGATGAATATGTATGAATGCGTCACAAAAAGGAGAGCTGAGTTTTGCCCGCCTTTTAAACTCTAATGCCGCGGCGCAAAAAGCATAACCCCGACACCGTTCAAACATATTAAAGCCCCAATCCAATCAAACAAATCAGGTGTCTTTTTATCTATCCCCCATCCCCACAAAACTGAAAGAATAATAAAAACGCCGCCATACGCAGCATGCACGCGCCCGAACGAAGGGAACGTCTGGAACGTTACAATCACTCCGTAAAGTGCCAGTGAGACACCTCCTGCCAGCAAAAACAACAAAATAATCTGTATCATTTATTTTTCTTCCGCATTTCTTCGATGAATTCTTTCATCTTAATGTTGATCCAAGAAACCTTGATTCCTTTTTTGCCGGCATACTTGCAAAACTCTTCATAGATTTCTGGCTCAAGTGTGATATTTTTTCAAGTTACAGGCATGATCCACCTCCAAATGAGTATGGGAATATTGTCCACTAAACACGAATATTTATCAATAAACACTAATTCATACTAAGACACATTATATTCCAAATGTACCAAAAAAAAGCGACATGAAACGTTGACAGTTAAATCACCTTTTAATTTCTCTGGATTCTTTATTTTAATTGACATACCTTTTCCACAGTTTATGCAAAAAGTGTATATTTTTTACGAACCAAAAGAGAAAAAACACGCCTGTCTTTTAACAGTGTTATATTGTAGTATCCCGTTCCGATTGTTTATCAAACCGCTTATGGCATTGCGAGAATCGTATCCCGTTCAGCCTGTATATATAACCTTTTGATAAAGCGTTGTTCAGATCCACTACTTCTCTTCCCATCATCCACATATGCTTCACTCTAAAAATAGTATCTCTAGCTTTTTCAACGATTAATTTGTGTTGGACCTTCGTTTTTTAGCCAATAAAAAATCCCCCTTTCAGTACTTGAGTCAGTACAAAAAGAAGGATTAGGGGTCATTTGTGGTTATGGTCACAAATGAACGTATTTACCTCTTATCTAACATTTCAATCATTACCAAATGTTTCTAACAAACGTTGATTGGACGCCTTACACGCCAGCCAACCGCGATACATCACGGGCAATCATCACTTCTTCGTTCGTCGGGATGACAATGACTTTCACCGGTGAATGCGGGTAGCTGATAAAGGCTTCTTGTCCACGCACGCTGTTAAGTGCCGGATCCCAGTATACACCCATAAATTCAAGACCGCGCAGGACACGCGCACGTGAGGCGATGTCATTTTCCCCTATACCGGCTGTAAAAATAATGGCGTCCACGCCGGACATACGAGCTGCATACGAGCCAATGTATTTATGAATGCGGCTTGCGAATACTTCCAGCGCTGTCTCCGCCCGTTCGTTTCCTTCTTCCGCTGCTTTCGTAATGTCTCGCAAATCGCTGGACAAACCGGAAATGCCGAGCATTCCGCTTTTCTTGTTCAGTGTATCAAGCACTTCATCCGCCGTCTGCCCTGTTTTTTCCATAATATAAGGCATTAAGGCAGGATCAATGTTCCCTGAGCGTGTACCCATTGCAACACCAGCCAGCGGGGTAAAGCCCATGGACGTATCGATCGATTTACCGCCTTCAATCGCGGCGATACTTGCGCCATTACCTAGGTGGCAGGAAATTAAACGCAAATGTTCAATCGGACGCCCAAGCAGCTGTGCCGCGCGTTCTGACACGTATTTATGCGACGTGCCGTGGAAACCGTATTTTCGGATGCCATATTCTTTATAATATTCATATGGCAAGCTGTATAGAAACGATTTTTCCGGCATGGTTTGGTGGAATGCCGTATCGAAAACAGCGACAGCCGGGACATTTGGCAAAACCGTGCGGAATGCGCGAATCCCTGTTACGTTTGCCGGATTGTGAAGCGGGGCAAGTTCTGACAGCTCTTCAATTTGCGCCAGTGTCGCATCATCAATAACGACAGAATCATCGAACGCTTCCCCCCCGTGAACGACGCGGTGGCCGATCCCGTCAATTTCATCGAGTGATGCGACAATTCCGTTTGAAACCAATTTGGAGAGCAGCATTTGAACTGCGACAGAATGGTCCGGGATATTCGTTACTTCTGTATCCGTGGAACCATCAGGCTTAGAGATGGAAAACACGGAATCTGATAAGCCGATCCGCTCGACCAGCCCTTTTGTCAGCACCGTTTCCTGCGGCATTTCAAACAGCTGAAATTTTAATGATGAACTTCCTGCATTTATTGCAATTACTTTAGACATTATATCCTCCTCTGAATCGAACAAGTTCTCTATATATAGAAATAACGTGTTCTCACCTAAATAGCAAGTATTCATTATTTAGTTAAACGTTTACACGAAATAATAATTATTTTCCGACAAATCTGTCTCATGTATTCGTTTTTCTGCTTCGTTCGTGCTTCTTCTTTTTTCCGTAACATACCTATGAGTCAAAAAGACTCCTATTTTGTCTGGAATTGTATAGTCATCCTATGAAAAAAGTTGTATGATACATATATAAATACCCCCAGATGTTGAAGGAGGCCACTAAGATGTTTTTCACAAAAAATCGTTCCACTCAAAAAACGGTCCCTCGTTTCCAGACGGTCAATACAGCGGATGTTCAGCTGTCTGTGCCCAATGGTTCGGAATTGACAAGTCAAATTGAAATGATTGGACTGACGAAGCGCGATTTGGCAATCGTTCACTCGATGAAGCCGATCATGGAGCAGAGAATTAATGATATAATTGAAACGTTTTACGCCAATATTACGATGCAGCCTGGCCTCTTACATATTATTGAATCGAACAGCAGTGTCGATCGATTAAAACAAACACTTCGGGGGCACATTGAAGAATTGTTTAACGGAAATATTAATGAGGAATTTTTGCAAAAACGGTACCGTATTGCCCACGTTCATGTTCGTATCGGTTTAGAATCAAAGTGGTATATGTCCGCTTTTCAAAACCTTCTGAATTCCATGACCGCGATGGTTTCCGTTCAACAATGGACTGCTGAAGAAAAAATAGAAGCGATTCAAGCGCTTACAAAGCTGCTGAATCTTGAACAGCAAATTGTGCTTGAAGCGTACGAACTTGAAAATGAACGAATACGTCAAGAGGAATTGGAACAAAAAGAAAAACTGACACAAAGAGTCTACAGCATTTCACAGGAACTTGCTGCCATTTCTGAAGAAACAAGCGCATCCGTGAAAGAGCTGGCATTGCAGTCTGACTCGATTAAACAAATTGCACAAGACGGCATGACACAGGCGGATGAATCAGAAACGCATTCCCTGCAAGGCCAAAAGCAGCTGCAGGAACAGAGCGGCAAACTCACAGACATTCAAAGTGCTGTCGCCGATATTCAAGCCTACTCATCCGAATTAAATGAAATTTCAATGCGAATCGTCGATGTCATCACAATTGTCGGCAACATTGCCGGCCAGACAAATTTACTGGCGCTGAACGCATCCATCGAAGCAGCCCGGGCCGGCGAATATGGTAAGGGATTTGCGGTTGTCGCGGAAGAAATTCGCAAGCTGTCCGATCAGACAAAAGAATCAACCACCAACGTATCCACTCATATAACGAAAACAAACGATCTGATTAAGCAAATGAGCCAGTCTGTCCACACAGTTAACAGTTTAGTGGAAACAGGCATCGAGGGCATGAATAAAACCGACCATGATTTTTCAAAACTGTTGTCCTTAATAAGCCAGACAAAAGCACAAAATAATCAAATTGATACCCAGCTTCAGCATTTTTTCCAGGTCATTAAAGAGATCGAAAAAGCTTCCGGTGAAGTCGCCCAATCCGCCCAGACATTGAACGATGTGACGGAAGGCTTTTTAAATCAATGAAAAAATCCGTCCTTCTCATAAGGACGGATTTTTTCACTGTTCAGTTTCATGTGACGTCATGAAGAAGCCCTGTCCTTCAATAATAATCCCAAAACAGCATCCGGGTTCATATGCACGCGTGTAAGCCTTCTTTATCCATTTATTTTTATTGAAATAAATAAACACGGCGTCCTGTATCGTCTCCTGAAAACAATGATGTTAACGCCGGTCACAAAATAGTGTAAAATCATTTCAAGACAATAATGAAGGAGAAAATATGATGAAGTTGTTATGGGATTTAGATGGCACGATTTTTGATACGTATCCGGCAATAGTGGACAGCTTTCTTGCTGTCCATGAAGCGGCCCACGGTGTAACGGCCGATCGGAAGGAGGCGCTGAGGTGGCTGAAAAAGAATTCCCAGCTTGCGTTCCAGCAATATGGTATTTCTGAAGAATTCCGTCCATTGTTTAAAGAGCTTGATCATAAACGCGCTGAAGCGGGCAGCCCTCCATTTGAAGGAATTCAGGACATACTCGCTGCTGCAGAGGTAAATGTTATTGTGACACACAGGACAAAAGCGTCAACGATCGAGCTGCTGACAAAATGGGGGCTGATGGAATATTTCGATGAAATTGTCAGCCCGGAAGATGATGGCTTCCCACGTAAACCGGACCCGGCGGCCTACCATTATTTGAATGAAAAGTACGACCTTGACTGGGCGATTGGCGACCGGTCTCTCGATTTAATTCCCGCCCGGGCGGCAGGATTGAAAACCGTTTCGTTTCAAAATGAGGATATTGAAGCGGACGTTCATCTCGATACGTATGATGAATCCTTTTTTGAAAAATTGACATAAAGAGGAGCCGCCTCATGGTGAGGCAGCTCTTCTTTTCCATATTTACTTCCAGACGTCGTTTGCAATTTGCACAACATGACGCACTTTTGCCCATTGCTGTTCTTCTGTCAGCAGGTTTCCTTCTTCTGTTGAAGCAAAACCGCATTGCGGGCTGAGGCATAATTGCTCGAGTGGTGCATATTTCGCTGCTTCCGCAATACGCGCTTTAATCGCTTCCGGCTCTTCAAGATCACCGTATTTTGATGTAATGAGTCCGAGAACAATTTTCAAGTCCGGGCGGTTGACGAATTTCAATGGTTCAAATCCGCCTGAACGCTCATCGTCGAACTCAAGGAATAATCCATCGACATTGAGGCCGCCGAAAATGACTTCTGCTGCTGCGTCATAACCACCGCTTGCTGTGTAAGTTGATTTAAAGTTTCCCCGGCAAATGTGCATTGTGATGACCATATCTTCCGGCTTGTTCGCAACCGATTCGTTGATCGCGCACTGGAACAACGGGAGAAGTGTCTCCGGATTTTGACCGCGTTTTGCGATCTGCTCTTTTCCAGCCTCCGAGAAAAACACCGCCCACGCTGTATCATCAAGCTGTAAATAACGGCAGCCCGCATCGTAAAAAGCTTGAATCGCTTTTTGATAGGCTTTTACTAAATCGTTGAGCAGAGAATCCAGATCCGGATAAACCTTCTCGTCAATTGTGCCGCGGAAGAGCAGCATATTCGGGCTCGGAATGGTAAATTTGGCAATATGATTCCCTTTAATGCTATGTAAAAATTTGTAGTCTTCAATCATCGGATGGTTCGTGAAATCAATTTTACCGTTTACTCTAATACCGTGCGCTTTCGTCTGCACACCTTTAAATTGAATACCCTCTTCCGCTTCAAACAACTCCACACCGTCAAGACCGGCAAGGAAATCAAAATGCCACCATGCGCGGCGCATTTCACCGTCTGTCACAGCTTTTAGTCCTGCTTCTTTTTGCTTTTCAACAAGGCGGATAATTTCCTCGTCTTCAATCGCACGCAGCTGTTCTGCTGTGATCTCCCCATTTTCTTTTTGTAATCGTGCTTTCTTCACCCGCTCCGGGCGTAAAAAACTGCCGACATGATCCGCATAAAATGGTGCTGTCATCTCTATCAAACTCCTTTCATTCCAAATGGTATCATTTTCACGCAAAAAAAGAAAATGGTGGAGACCAAGCGACCGTTTTCATGCAAGTGTGAATTTATTCATTTCTATCTGCAGACTTTCGGCCATATGAGAAAGCGATAAAGCACTGGATAAAATTTGCTCACGCGCAGCCAGCTGCTGCTCTGTCGCGGCATTTGAATTTTGGGCGCTGGACACCGTTTCTTCTGCACTTGTTTTGACAAAACCGGCTGTATCGGCCGCTTCAATGGCCATCGCTTGTATTTCTTCCACTGCAGCTGATACCGTCTGCAAGTTTGAAACCACTTTTGAAACAGCCTGCTCAATTTGCGCAAACGCATCAAGCGATGTTTCCGACGTCAACAGCCCACGGTTAATTTCACCGCTTCCCTCTTTGATGGACAGCGCAGCAGCAGCGGTATCTCGTTGAATTTGACGCACGGTCTGTTCAATATCGGCTGCTGATGATTTCGACTGTTCCGCGAGTTTACGAACCTCATCTGCAACTACAGCAAACCCTTTTCCATTTTCGCCAGCACGGGCTGCTTCGATAGCCGCATTCAACGCCAGCAAATTCGTCTGATCAGCAATGGATGTAATAAGTGTCGTGATCGTTTGAATATCCGCCGATTGTTTTTCAAGATTCACCATAATGGCCGTTGTTTCTGCCATCGATTTATGAATATGCTGAATTTGACCGGCCACTTCCTGAATACCTGAGGCGATATCACTGATCGACCCGGTCATTGTGCTGACGGACCGAAGCTGCGATTCGCTTTCTTGCATATTGTTGCGTGACGATTCGGCTACTTTTTGGGAAGCAGCTGTGTTTTGCTGAGCAGCAGCGGACAGCTGTTCCGATTGACCAGCCAGCGACAGAGCGGATTCATTCACGTTACTGACAAGCATCCGTAAATTTTCTTTCATCCGATTTAACGATTCCGCCATTTCTCCTACTTCATCTTTATTTTTAATTCGAATATCATCGATAGCCAAATTTCCATTTACCAACGCTTTCATTGCATCAGTGGCAAGCCGTACCGGACGGGCAATCATACAATTGACGGGGTTTTTGTCCTTAATTTTTATCGAGAGTAAATCGTTTGACGATCCGGTTTAAACCATCTACATCCGAGGACAGCTGCATGGCATCTCCAGCCAGCTGCTGGACACCTTCTTTATTTTCGTCCATAGCTGTAACGGTTTTGGCCACCTGTTCGGTAAACTGCTCAGCAATATGATTCACTTCCTGAATCACCGTTTCCAGTTGTTCTCCGTCACGCAGCACTTGTGAAGCGTACGTCCTGTTGATTTCGACAGCACTTAACGTAACCGATGCGATGTGATTCAAGCCAAGAATCTTCTGTCCTGCTTCTCTAACATGCAGAACTCCATTTTCAATTTCTTTTTGGCTGCCTTCTACCTGCACAGCTACTTGATGAATTTCATCACGTGTTTTTTCAAGGGCCGTTAATATATCCGCCGAAAATGTATTCGTCTCTTCCGCCAGTTTGCGCACTTCTTCCGCCACAATCGCAAATCCTCGTCCCGCCTCCCCCGCCCGGGCTGCTTCAATCGACGCGTTTAACGCCAGCAAATTTGTCTGCGCTGCAATTTCCGTAATCGATGCTACAATGGACATCGTAGCATCCGTATCTTTGGACACGATCCGCATTTTGCCGGAAGCTTCACCAATAATGTTTTGCAAATGAAGCATATCCTGTTCAATTTTCTGCATTGTTTTCGCACCCTGTTCAGCGGAAGATGACGTCTGTTCAGACATCGTAAACGTTTCGTCAATTTCTTTTTCCATTCCGCGGATGTTTGTCATCATATCCTGAACGACCACGTGAGCCGACTGAAGGGAAGACATTTGTGCTTCCGTGCCGGCTTGAAATTCCTGCATCGTCACCGACAGCTCGGCAAAAGTTTCAGACAGACGTGATGACTGTTCTGCCTGGGCAGCCGACACATGATTGACCGAATGAGCTGACTTTTGCAGCTCCGTCAAAATGTTGCGCATTCCAAGCACCACTTTGTTTAACTCGAAGCCGATTTGGTGAAATTCCGTGCGGCGTTCACTTTTCACTTCGGTTGTTAAATCGCCGGACGACACTTTCCTTGTCAATTGATACCAGGCACGGACTTCAGAAATAATCATTTTGTATAAAAATAGACCGGCAGCAGCAGACAAAATAAGGGTTACCATGAATACGAAAGCGATGGTGGAAGTCATCTGCCCCATCAGCAAAATCAAAAGGGCTGCCACCAGAACCGGCGTGATGCTTAAAGCGGTAAATGCCGGTTTTAAAAAAGGCTGCTGGGCAATGCGGCCAAGACGCAAATTAAAGCGCTTACCATTTTCAAGAGTATGAATCGGCGCGGATACATCTATAATCATTTCGCCAGTGTTCCGCGCATACATCTGAGCAAGCGTCTCAGTTGTTCTCGCTGCATTCTGTCCTGTTTCATCGGAAAATAAAATACCTTCACGCAGCCGGTTTGTATGAATATGGCTTAGGCCGGTTTCATCGACAATAAGCAAGTATTCATTATCCCCCAGTTGTTCATCCAGCAAACGGTGCAGTGTTTCATACTTTTCTTCCATCGACTGTTCACTTGTTATGTACGGTTTGACCATAGCCGCAATCTCTTCCACTTGCATTCGCAGTTTACGTTCTGTGTGTCGATTCATGCACTCTCCCCCCCTCCTTCATTATAACGGATGTCATATGTAATTTTTATCATTTTTTTCTATGTCCTGTACAAAAATACCGCTCACGAATAAAAAGGTGAGCGGTATTGCTATAGAGATCAATGAAAATAATTTGAGCCGGACAGAAAGCGGCCGGTTAATTAGCAAGTACATTTTTTGAACAAGAAATCACTCGATTTCTTTTTGGTCTCTCACTACAATTTCCATAACATCTTTTTCCGTGGAAAATGTTTCAATAAATGTGACGATCCATTGGTCTTTTTGTTCATCAAATGTCAGATCAGAGATGACATCCCGCCCGCCAGTAAACTTTTTTTTCGTAAGCGCCCGCCGCACGGCTTCCGCTTCGGTTATGTCCGCTTTTTTAGGCTGATACGCCGGGAGCACAGTGACAAATTTCGCTCCTCCCTGTCCCGGATATGATTCCATAATCGAACCTGATGCTTCCACCAGAATACGCTGACCGACTTCTAGCTTTTCATCCGCTTTCGGAAATTTGTAGCTTACGGCAGCGAAATATGGATTTTCACCGCCGGTTGCGGAATAATCATCAGGTTCAGCAGCGACCACAAGCATGCCGGATTTTGATACACTCATCACGTAGCTTCCTTCTTTGGACGGCTCACGGGTCACGTCTTTATCCAGGTATTCCACATCCGGCTCACCGGGAAGCGGCACCATCCGTCCTTCCTGTTTAAAATGAATCCAGTGATCCGGAAACTGGCTTTGAATGCCTTTCTTTTGCTCTTCTTTCAAAAAATCATGCGTCACGTCGACGATGCCGGTTATGGTATCGACCGAGACAGAAGAGGCAACCCGCTCCGGCGTCGGATGGCTGCGGGCTGCGCGGTTCATTGTTGCTGCCACTTCCCTCATCAGATCATTGTTTTCCTGCTCAGTAAAATCGCTTTGATAAAGATGAATGTACTTCGCCAAAATTTTCCCTTCGTCCATCTGCTTCTGCAGCATATTGACAAGTTCATCCACTTTTTCATCCGGTTCTTTAATACCAATCCAAACGCCAGGCTCGTCCTGTCGTCAGACGGATTACCCAAAAACATAATCCCATAACCGCTGATCGAGCCAAAAACATCCGTAACCGCCTGTTGAACAACTTCAAATTCAATCATCTGAACGCCCATATCTTCTTGAAGTGCCGGCGTATTCTCGCCCAAATATCCGCCCTTCAAGATATCGCTTTTAAGTACTTTCTCGTACGCCGCATCGCGCAGCGCCGTATCGTCCGTTGTCTGCTCCAGCTCGGAGATGATTTTTCTCTCCTGTTTCGGCACTTGGCTTATTTGTGCGTCTCCATTTTTCATTCCAGCATCACCAGCCTCCTGACAACCGGTCAGAATAGCGGGTAATACGAGTGCCAATACGGGTATGGCAGCTTTTTTCATCTGGCATCCACATCCTTTCATTTTGCTGCTTTCAACATAACTGAGAAACATATGTATATGAGAAGAAATTATTCGTTTTCTACTATATTTTTTGTCAAGACCTCTTCGACCTTTTTCGCGTCTTCTTCCGTCAACATAAAACGCTTACCATCATGTTCCACCGCACCATTATCTTTTTCTTCGTCAAGCCACATGAAATACGTTTTTTCCGATTCATTTTCTGCTAGAAAAACGAGCGTAAAATCCTCGCCAATGCCGGGTACCGCTCCATCAAAACGAGAAGCACGTTCAATGGCCTTTGCAAATACAGTAATATCTTCTTCTTTTTCCAGCAGAACCGTTATATCTATATCTACTCGTTCCGCTTCATCAAGCTGATAATAAGAAAGTCCCGGTCCCTTAATCGTTAAGAATGCAATATCATCCGGCAAAGAATGGGCTGTTTCATTCTTGCGTCCCGTCAAAAACAGCAGCAACAAAATAAAAACGACTTTGCGCAAGAGCAGTCTCCTTTCTATGGTTCGGAAGCCGCGTATTTTCATTCTATATTTTACCATAAATATCATCATTGGAAATAACAGTTATGGTGAGGGACACAAAATTACAACAAAAAAAGAGATGCCTCAAAAGTTCATCAAGACATCTCCTTCCTATTTGGATGGCCGGATTTTCTGATTTTCGGCCGGTTTTATTGCTTTTGGCCGAATTTTCAATGAATCAGCCTTCAAGAAGCAGAATCCGGCTATAATTTCGGGAAATCGGCCTAAACGGGGCAGAATACGGACGTCATTACACCAGCAGCAACTTATGGGACAGCCCGGTTTTACTTAATCCCTTGCTTTTTGCACTTTCAGCTGCTTTCCTTTAACCGTCGTCGTTTTCATTGCTTTTAACACAATGGGGCCTTTTCCGTTCAATATTTCCACGTATGAAACGTTGTCCTGAATGGTGATGATCCCGATGTCTTCTGCGCTGATATCCTTGATGTTTGAGATCGTGCCAACGAAATCAACGGCGCGGATTTTCTTTTTCTTGCCGCCGTTAAAATACAATTTCATAATATCTTTATTTAAGCTGCGGCTTTTTTCTTCTTTCAGCTCCGGCCGCTCGCTCATTTTTAACTCGAATGCTTCCCGTCCGGAAGATACATCTTCCTGTGAAGGGCGCACCTCTCGGGGAATTTCAAAGCCGATATACTTTTCAATTTCCACCAGAAACTTTTCTTCGTATGGTGTCAAAAAGGTAATGGCTTTGCCAGAATGACCAGCACGTCCTGTCCGGCCAGTCCGATGTACATAGCTTTCCTTTTCAAAAGGCACATCATAATTGATGACAAGCGGCACATTCGCCACATCAATCCCGCGCGCGGCAACATCCGTGGCACATAAATATCTGAACTCACCGCGCTTAAACTCCTTCATGATGGCAAAACGGTCTTCCTGCACCATTCCGCCATGAAGCATGCCGCATGAATATCCGGCATGATCGAGTGCTTCAAACAACGTCTCTACCCTCTCCTGCGTCCGGCAAAAGATCATACAGCTGTCCGGATTTTCCGCGACTGAAATGTCTTTGAATAACGAAAATTTTTCATCCTCACTCACCATGATGGCTGCATGATCAATTTTCTCCGTGGTCAACGTCTGGGCCATCTCCATTTTCACAGGATGGATCATATAATTTTCAGCAAGAGCCGACACCTCTTCCGAGAGCGTGGCTGAAAGCAGCATCGTCACGCGATCGGCAGGCAATTTTTCGATAATGGCCGCTACCTGATCAATAAACCCCATATTCAGCATTTCATCAGCTTCATCAATGATGAGACAGCCGATTTTCTCTACGGGAAGCGTATCTTTTTCCATATGGTCAAGCACACGGCCAGGTGTGCCGACAACGACATGCGTTTTCTGCTTCAATTCTAATTTTTGCCGTGAAAACGGCTGTTTTCCGTATACGGCCGCTGCTTTAATCCGCTTAAACCGGCCAATGTTCGTGATCTCGTCTTTTACCTGTGCAGCAAGCTCTCTCGTCGGTGTCAGAACAAGCACCTGAGGTTTATTTTCATTCCAGTCGACCAGTTCGACAATCGGAATGGCAAATGCCGCCGTCTTCCCGCTCCCTGTCTGTGATTTTACGACAATATCCTTCTTTTCAAGCGCCACAGGAATGACCGCTGCCTGTACATCTGTCGGTGTTGTATACCCTAGTTCTGCCAGCGCTCTTGTAATGTCGCTGCTTAACAAAAAATCGTTAAATGATGGTTTATTCATAATTGACCTCGTCTGCTTCATATAGTTTTTACCTTCTTATTATACAGAAAAACAGCCTGGAATCATCCAGGCTGCCGCAACATGACAAACAACTTACTTATTTTCGTCTTGAAATGAATATAGTTCGCCTTGTTTTCCGTAGTCATCTGCTTTCAAGTCTTCAAAAAAGATGAAGACTTTCTCTGCATCGACATCAAATGATTCTTTGACGGCGGCGGTCATTCTTTTAACAAGATCTCGTTTTTGTTCGGGTGTTTTTCCTTCCAGTACTTTCACTGTAATAAATGGCATTATCGTTCACCCTTTCTATTAAATTAGACGCCCGGGAACCAGCCCGGTGTATTTATAATCGCATTCCAGAGCGGATCTGGCACAACAAGCTTGTCTTGATTATTTTTATCAATTTTGGTGACAATTTGGTCTTCCTGCCCATTTTCAACCTTTTGCACCCAGTCTGGCTCGATAATTAAGCCGCGGGCGATTGCGATTAATGATACGCCTGTTGACAGTGCTTTAAGCGCATCATCTGCAGTGTAAATCGATCCGACGCCAATCACCGGCACTTTATCGCCAGCACGTTCTTGAATAATTTCTAAGCGTGAGCGTGAATCATCCACACCGCGTCTTGGTTTTGACCAAAATTCGAATAGGGACACATGCAAATAATCAAGATCTTTTTCTTTTAGCGCATTGATCAGCTCCAATGTATCTGCCATCGTAATACCCGGTGTTTCCGGCTCTTCCGGTGAAAAACGGTAACCGACCGCAAACGGTGTCTTCGCATATGCCGCCACTGTTTTTTTCACTTCATCTACAACAGCCAGCGGGAAAGCAAGCCGTTCTCCCCATTTGTCCGTTCGACGGTTTGAATGTGGAGAAAAGAATTGCTGGATTAAATAGCCGTTTGCACCGTGAATTTCGACGCCGTCAAAACCGGCTTCAATCGCGCGTCTTGTTGTTTCGCCAAACGCTTTGATGATCTCGTCCACTTCAGCAGCGGACAATTCACGCGGCACCGGGCTGCCTTCCGCTTCAGCCGGTACGGCACTTGCGCTGACAACATCACCGTCCACTAAATGGGGCGGTGCCATTCGGCCGCCGTGGAATATTTGCAAAATCACTTTGGCTCCTTCTCCTTTTATGGCAGATGCAAGGCGGCGCAGGCTTGGAATCATCTCATCGCTGTGGCCGCCAAACTCTCCATCGAACCCTTTTCCGTTCAGTGTGACGTATGTGCAGGCAGTAATGACCATGCCAACACCATTCGAGCGGCGTACATAATAAGCCACTTCATCATCGCTTACCGTGCCGTCCTCATTTGACGAGAAATTGGTCATCGGTGCCATGACAATACGGTTATCGGTCTCAATGCCACTTTTAAACGTAAAAGGCTGGAATAGCGGTAAATATTTTTTGTTCATTCGTAAATAGCCTCCAAAAAATTAAGAATATTGTTTTTTCGCTGCTTCAAGCTGTACTGTTAACTGATCAAACCATTTTTCATCTTTCGTGAGTAATGCAAGATCAATCAGTTGTGCCAGTGGTGCTTCTTCCGGTGCAGAATCAGGTACTTTTTCAAATGACTTCGACAGCACGCGGATCATTCGTCCCACAAGCTTATTATTAACCGAATCGGTCACATACACTTTCATAATATCTTCCGGATCTTCTATTTTTACGGTGTATCCGTAAATTCTTTGTTGATCCCATGTTTCACCTTTTACCCAGTCTCCCACCTGAAAATGCACTTTATTGCCCATTTCTTTCACTTCCCTGAATAAATCGTTCATTCTTGCGATTTAATATTGTCCAGTACGGATGCCACCGTAAACTGGCGTAAAAAGGCCTCGTAATGGTCTTCTGCCGCGCTGAAAATACGGTCCATCACTACTTGTGTGTTCGACGAAACCGGACATGAATGATCGGGAACACCCGTACACCAGTTAGGCTGGAGCGTTCCATAAGAAACAGCATGATACACATCTGCAAGCGTAATATCGGTTGGATCACAGCCAAGCATATATCCGCCTCTTGTTCCTTCTTTCGTCCGGACAAGACCTTCTTTTCTGAGCGCGCTCATCACTTTTCGAATGCGTGCAGGGTTCGTCGCCACGTTATGCGCAATCGCTTCACTGCTCGCCATATGCCCGGGCAAATACGCCAAATAAACGAGACTATGAACCGCGATTGTGAATTCGCTTTTCATCGACATTTTTCCCCCTTCCCGAAAAGTGTACTGTAATTTTATTTTGTACAGTTTGAAAAGTCAACGAAATTGACTTGACAACATTTCGACTTTTTTAATATTCATCAATGTTCTAAAAAAGCCGCCTTCTTTATGAAGACAGCACGTTTTGTTTCACAGCCCTTTTTTGCCAGATGACAGTAATCAAAAGCGTCGCGGCAAGCAGAATGAGGCCTAATATAAAGGGATAAATAATATTTACATCATAAAGCAGTCCGGCACATGCCGGACCAAGGACATTTCCAATGCTCATATACATATTGTTCATGCCCATCGCAAAGCCCTGTTCATCGCCTGCCATTTTGGAAATGAGGGTATTTAATACCGGACGTAAAATAGACGTCGCCAGGAAAATAAGCAAGGATATGCCGAAAAACAGCATGTAATTTTTCGCAAAAAGCGACAAGAAAAAACCGAATGCGGCTACCGCCAAAAATACATTTAACACGGCCCCTTCACCGTAGCGGCGCACAATCCGGTCCACGATAAACAGCTGCACAATCACGCTGACAATCCCTGTTGACGTGACCATCAGCGCGATATCCTGCGGCGATGCACCGAATTCGTCATCAACAAACAACCCGAGCACCGATTCATACGCCATCAATCCGAAACTCATGACGAGTGTAATGACAAGCGGGATGAAATACGGCATTTTTACAGACCGGGCCATCTTTTTCGTCATCGACTCGTGATCCGGCGTCATTTCAGCAACAGGCTGCACCTGACGATCCGGTTCTTTGAGGAGCACGATTGAAAACACCACCGCAAAAAAGGCCACAACCGCCGATATCAAAAATGGAAACTTCAGCCCAAAATCAGCTAAAAAGCCGCCGATGCCCGGTCCGACGACAATACCGAAAGACATCGCGGCCGAAATGAAACTGTTCCCTTTTGCCCGCTGATCGAAAGTCGTAATATCAGCCACATATGCAAAAATGGCCGGGATTAACAGCGCTGCACCAATGCCGCCGATCACACGAGACGCATACAGCCACCAAATAGAATCAAATGCGTAAAACATAAACGACGACAATGCCAAACCGATTAAACCGAAAATAATCATCTTTCGGCGCCCGTAGTCATCAGCCCATTTTCCCGCAACTGGTGAAAACACAAGCTGGGCTCCGGCAAAAATCGCGATCATAAGCCCGGCCGCCATTCCGCCTTCATCAATGGATTCTAAGTAGGCTGGTAAAATCGGAATAATAATGCCAAAACTCCCAATCGCAATAAACATGTTGATCATCAAAATGATCATTTTTTTCCGCTGATCACCGGTCATTCATATGATCCTCTCTTTCTTCCTCTGTAACCTCATTTTCACATACCTGCTTATTTTAGCAAAATATGTTTCATTCCGGAATCATAACACCTCGAATTTAACTTGATTTTTTCATATTTCACTTTCAAACCGGCTATAGAAGGGGATGTCTCGATAAACGGTTGAGACATCCCGATCCATTAAGATGTTATAAAATCACCGCCGTTAACATGAATCGTCTGGCCGGTGACATAAGTTGAATCATTCGAGGCGAGGTAAACGTAAGCCGGCGCATTTTCCGAAGGCTGGCCGCGTCTCCCCATCGGTGTATCATTTCCGTGCTGCGCTACCTTTTGTTCATCAAACGTCGCCGGAATCAGCGGCGTCCAAATGGGGCCAGGCGCGACAGCATTAACGCGTATCCCTTTATTGACAAGATTCGCGGCAAGAGAGCGGGTAAAAGAAGTAATGGCTCCTTTCGTCGACGAATAATCAATCAATTCCGGCGAGCCGCGGTAAGCTGTAACAGAAGACGTATTAATGATCGCATCCCCTTTTGACATATGCGGAAGGGCTGCCTGCGCCAAATAAAACATGGAAAAAATATTGGTCTCAAACGTTTCACGCAGCTGTTCGGGCGTAATGCTTAAAAAGTTATTGGTCGGAAACTGCTTCCCGGCATTATTGACGAGAATATTTAATCCGCCAAATTCACTGACCACCTGATCGACCAGCTTTTTACAGTTTTCCACTTTACTCACATCGACTGCCGCTTTTAGCGCTTTCACTCCGTATGACTCGATCACGCTGGCCGTTTTCTCCGCATCGCCGTCTTCATTTAAATAAGCAATCGCCACATTGGCGCCTTCCTTCGCATAAGCAACCGCCACCGCCCGGCCGATGCCGCTGTCGCCGCCGGTGATGAGGGCGGTTTTTCCTGACAATTTGCCCGAACCTTTGTAATTTGCATCATCATAAATGGGTTCCGGTGTCATTTCCGATTCAATACCTGGCTGCTGACTTTGCGTCTGTCCAGGCGTTTCTTCATGGATTTCCTCAAATTTATCTTTCGCCATCGTTTATCCAACTCCATCCGATTTTTATTTCATCTTAAAAAGTATTCCCCGGCTAAATAAGGATAAACATGGAATTACATTATGAAAAAAACTCAGCCGCGGCTGAGTTTGATCACTATGGGTTCCGTTACAGTTGTTACGGTTTCAGAACCACTTTAATGCAGTTTTCTGTTTTCGTATCAAACATTTCGTACCCTTTTTTCGCTTGATCGAGCGGCAGTACATGAGTAACCACATCGCCGGGATCCACTTTCCCTTCCGCAATTAAATTGTAAAGGTATGGCATGTAATGAATAACAGGCGCCTGGCCCGTCCGGATATTGACATTCCGCTGAAAAATGTCCCCCATTGGAAAACCGTTATAGGCTCCTCCATACACGCCGGTAATTTGAATGTTTCCGCCTTTTCGAACCGCCTGACTGGCAATAACGAGTCCGCCCATTGCCCCTCCGTGAAGCTTCAGTCCAGATGCAAGGAATTCAAGCGGCGTCATTTTTCCGCTCATTCCTACACAGTCAATGACGACATCCGCTCCGCCTTTTGTAATTTCTTTTAAATAATTCCCGATATTTTCCTGACTCTCAAAATTGACGATTTCCACATTGTTTGTCCGTTTTGCATGCTGTAATCGATAATCGACATAGTCAACGGCAATAACACGTTTTGCCCCTTTAAGCCAGGCGAATTTTTGGGCAAGCAGTCCCACCGGTCCGCAGCCAAGAACAATGACCGTGTCCCCTTCCTTCATTCCAGAGTTATCGACACTCCAAAAGGCCGTGGATGCGGCATCAGCGAGTAAAACGAGCTTTTCATCTTCCACTTCGGAGTTCTCCGGGATCTTAAAAGGCGTAAAATTCCCATACGGAACCCGCATATATTCCGCCTGACCTCCTGGATACCCGCCCGTTGTTCCAGAGTAGCCGAAATAAGCACCCATCTCTCCATTATCATTGGCATGATCACATTGGCTTTCCAATTCATGCTGGCAAAACCAGCACTCCCCGCAGGCAATGTTAAAAGGGATAATAACGCGGTCCCCTTTTTTTACCTTTGTTACCTCTGGTCCAACTTCTTCCACAACACCCATCGGTTCATGACCGATTATATAATCTTCTTGTAAATTAGGAATCATTCCATGGATTAAATGCAGATCCGATCCACAAATAGCTGTAGTTGTTAATTTGACAATAATATCATCTGCTTTTTTCATTTCCGGTGCTTTTACTTCTTTGACAACGACGTTTTTTACACCTTGATACGTTACAGCTTTCATTAGTTACATCTCCTCCACGCTATTCATTTTTATTGTGGCGGGGTTGGAAATAACCCTTTTCGATTGGTCGTGCCCGGGAAGAGCGGCAGCTTTGCGATATCGACAGCTGTTTGGGCTGCTTTCAGATCAAGCTGTATTTGTTCGTCCATGTTATACGGATGAAACCATCTTTTGTTCATCATCAATTCCGTTACCTCACCGTGTAAATCAATCGCTGCTTCTAAGTGCTGAAGGAGTACGGTCCGAACCTCAGGCGTTGAAGATTCTGTCAAGGCAGCTGCATAGTTTCTCACACCATTTTTAGCAGACAATAAAAACTCAAGTGCGATTGCGGAGTCAGCAAGTTCCGGCATGCCGACTGAATTAATAGGATCCAAATAATCGTTCATTTTATATACTCCCTCCACTCACGAAAATGTTTTGGCTCCGGCATATAGACTTTGAAGTTCATTCAATTGATGGACAGATAATGTAACATCTTTATCCATCAACGCTTTTAAATCACTGTCAAAGCATACTCCCTGCATCAATTTTGACTTGAGAAGGCCATTTGTTTTGAAATTTATTAATTCGTGCAGCTCCATTGTTTCGTGAAAACCCAAGCTTTTTTGTTCCATTCCTTCACCTCCGCTTTAATGAACGCAACTATTTTTTCTTAATAAAAAGAAATTTATTCAATAATAACGATCCAGGTACTATTACGCACCAGCATGAATAATCACGCTTGAAAAAGGAAAGATAACGGAGGTACATGATCAACATGAGGGGTGAAAAAAATGACCAGCAGTTTAGGACAGCATGAAGCACTTGAAGTTCATGAGTTATTGACCTTCAAAAATCTTTGTTTAACAAAATCCTTCACAATGAGTGCACTAGCTCAAGATTCAGAATTAAAAGCACTTATTGACAATGACGTCAATGCAGCAAAAAATCATATTCAGCAATTACAAAATTTTTTAGCTTCTGGGGGGACATCGTCATGAATGGTTTAATGAAAAACTTTACGGGAATGAAAGGGATGACGGATGAAGTCATCGCGTCCGATTTATTGCTTGCGGCTAAATCCGGAGTGACATTTACTGCTTTTGCTCTTACTGAAGCTGCTACTCCTGAATTACGATCTGTTTTAAGGGAACAGTTAATGGCAGCGATTACCGCGCACAACAACATCAGCCAATATATGATGGCAAAAGGCTATTATCATCCTTATGATTTTAATCAGCAAATACAGGCGGATGTGACGGCTGCGCAGACGGCACAAAATTTGACAAAATAAAAGCTTAATCCCGGAAAAAGCGGCTGTTGAGATACTCTCTGCAGCCCTTTTTTATCGGATGAATCTTCACATAATCTTAATCATGGAAGGCGGAAAAAAGAGATGGAAAGAAGCTCTTCAACAGAACAATTTCTTCCGGTTACTTCTACAAAAAGCGGTAACGGGACCGAAATCAGCAAGGATGTATATTGTTATACTGTCCAGATCGTCAATATTTGTTTGATCGGCCATCCAAGCGACAGCAGCAGCTGGATACTGGTCGATGCGGGCATGCCCCACTCCGCTGAAAAGATTTTAATGGAAGCGGAGGAACGTTTTGGAGCCGATCACCGTTTACAAGCCATTATTTTAACTCATGGCCATTTCGATCATGTCGGAGCTGTCATTGATTTAGTGGAAAAGTATCAAGTTCCTGTTTATGCACATGAATTGGAATTCCCTTATTTAACGGGAAAAAGAAACTACCCGGAACCCGACTCCTCCGTAGAAGGCGGTTTTGTCGCCAAGATGTCCCCTCTTTTTCCGAATGAAGCGATTGATTTAATGCCATTTTTAAAACCTCTCCCGAAGGATGGCACCGTACCTGAGATGCCGGGATGGAAATGGATTCATACACCGGGACATACAGAAGGCCATGTCTCTTTATTTAAGGAAAGGGACGGTATATTAATAGCCGGCGATGCCTTTGTGACAGTCAAACAGGACTCGCTCTACAACGTATTGACCCAGCAGCAGGAAATAAGCGGACCGCCGAGATATTTTACAACAGACTGGTCATCTGCCTGGGCATCCGTAAAAAAACTGCAATCGTTACAGCCCTCTGTTGCCATCACAGGCCACGGGATGCCTATGTCCGGGGAATTGTTGGCTAACAGCCTACAGCGGCTTGCTGATGACTTTGACCGGATAGCCATACCGGATTACGGCCGGTACGTTGACGAAATCAAAAAGAATTGACATTCCTATGTACTTTCAAAAAGAAGGGGTGCATCATGAGAAATAAAAATGTACTTTTGAAAGACAAAGATAAACAATCTTATAAAAGACCAATTCAATCCGGCGATGCTGCTTCAAATTTATATAAAAATCAAAAGGAAAACCTTGTTTCCTTGTTTGCAATGAGGAATTATTTTATAAAGACCTTAAAGCGATTGCAGATGATACGGAGACAAATGACTAATAGATATTTCTTCACAGCCAATAAAAAGGCAGCACGATGCTGCCTTTTACGAGATGGAGAAGATGCATAAATTCGTGTATGTCAATAAAGTCAGCATGTGCTCTGAATTCTTTTTCAGATTTCGGACTGGACATATGCACTTTAACCGGTAGTTTCGAATGGCTCCACGTATTCAAAACCCGGACCCACACTTCTTCCCATTTTCCCTCTCCTTCATGATTCGCCATGTGATGATGATAATCGAAAACAGCCGGTATGCCGATTTTTTCACAAAGATACAGCGTGTCGTTTATCGTAAAGGTTTTATCATCATTCTCCAGCATGATCATTTTCTGCAGCGAAACCGGAAGGCTTCCCCAATTCGTCACAAATTGCTCAAGCGCTTTTTCTTTATCCTTATAACCGCCGCCCACATGAATGACACAGCAGTGTTCCGGATCAATCCCCATTCCTTCCAAAAGCCCTCTATGCATGTGAAGCGTCCGGACCGCCGTTTTCAAAACATCCGCTTTTGGCGTGTTTAAGACAACGAAATGGTCCGGATGAAAGTCAACCCGCATAGCAGGATGCTCCTGTAAATAAGAACGGATCGCACCAAGACTTTCTTGAAGAGACCGCATATAGTTCCATTCAGGAAGATCAGGATGATTGGCCATCGGAATCACTTTCGAACTCATCCTGAAGAACGCGATATCGTGTGCTGCGTTGTGCCGGAGCAGGCGCAGACAATTTGTCAAATTCGATATCGCAATCCGTTCTAATTTATGGATTGCTGCCTCTCTGTCTTCGATTTTTAAAAATTGAGCATGCGTCATCGTTTGCGAAGGTGAACCATTTTTTATGTTCATACTCATCGCGGCATACCCAAGACGAACTAACGTCATCCCGCCACCTCTTTTCTTTTATTTTGTCCAAGAAAAAAGAGGTCATACCATGCAGAAAGACTGTCCGCTTTTCAATATTTTTCACCATTTGGTCCCATACTACGTTCTGAGGTGAAAAATATGTATCGATTGCTGTCGCATAATGACCTGGACGGGGTTGCCTGCGGTATTTTAGCAAAGCTCGCGTTCGGGTCAGACGTCAAAGTACGCTATAACTCCATTTCAGGGTTAAATCATGAAGTCGAATGGTTTTTGGAAAATGGTGACCCTAACACGTTTCTGTTCATTACCGATCTGTCCGTCAACGAAGAAAATGAACGAAAGCTGAATGGATTTTATCAAATTGGCGGAAAAGTCCAGCTGCTGGATCATCATAAAACGGCAGTCCATTTGAATCAATACGAGTGGGGTCACGTTGTCATCGAGGAAAAAGAAGGAAAATTGACATCAGCGGCATCTTTATTTTACGAGTACTTGATTAATCACAAATATTTAGACCCTTCTGACGCGGCGGCCGAATTTGTTGAACTCGTCAGACAGTATGATACGTGGGAGTGGGAGAAACACGATAACCAGAAAGCCCAAAGATTAAACGCCCTTTTCTTTTTAGTTTCAATCGATGAATTTGAAGAAAAAATGATGAACAGACTGAAAACGAGCAATCATTTTTTCTTTGATGAGTTTGAAGAAAAAATATTGGACATGGAAGAGCACAAAACGGAGCGGTACATTCGCCGGAAAAGGCGGGAGCTTGTACAGGCGCCGATCGGAAACCAATTTGCCGGAATCGTTTTTGCCGAATCGTACCACTCCGAACTTGGCAATGAGTTAAGCAAGGATTGTCCCCATCTCGATTATATTGCCATTATCAATATGGGAAGCAAACGAATCAGTTTCCGCACTACTCACGATTTTATAGATGTGTCTTACGTTGCCGGACTTTTTGGCGGAGGAGGCCATGAAAAAGCCTCCGGATGTTCATTAACGGGTGATGCATACAGACAATTTGTAATGGAAACGTTTGAATTAGAACCGTTAAGGGAAGATGCGAAAAGAAATCGATATAACGTGAAAAACCATGCGTTCGGTTCTTTGTATAAAAATCGAAAGGAAGAAACATTCCTTCTTTATCCGATTAACGATATGTCATGGGGAATTGAACACAATCATGTGAACAGGTCTGAAACCTTTGCAAGCTTTCAGGAAGGGGAAAACTTTTTAAAGCGGCAGTATGACGGGTGGCTTGTCCGGGATGAGGCGTTTTTCAGCTATTTGATGGACTATGTAAGAATGGCAAGGAAAAAGGATTAAATAGGAGGAACAACATGCAGAGCGATTTAGCAGATGTTGTCATTGCAGGGGGCGGCCCGGGCGGATTAAGTGCCGCCCTCGTTTTAGGAAGATCGTTAAAAAAAGTGATCGTCATTGATGAAGGAAAACCAAGAAATGACGTAACGCGTAAAGCGCATGGCTTCCTGACCAGAGATGGCATGAACCCGTCTCTGATTCGACAAATCGCGAGAGAGCAGCTGGATGCCTACAAGAATATTTCCATTTTGAAAGATGTGGTTGAGGATGTCGAACGAAAAAAGGGTCGTTTTATCACCAAAACAAAAAGCGGGAAGATCTTAAACAGCAAAAAAATGATTTTTGCGACCGGCATGAAAGATCATCTGCCGGCTATTTCAGGGTTACAATCCGTGTACGGGAAAACGGTGTTTCACTGTCCATACTGTGACGGCTGGGAGCGCCGGAATGAACCGCTCGCTGTCATTGGCAATGGAGATGGACTGCTCCCCTTTATTAAGCTCATCCATAACTGGAGCAAAGATTTAATCGTGTTTACCAATGGTCCTGTTGCTATCCGTTATGAAGAAAAACAGCAGCTTGCACAGCGCAGCATTGACCTTATTGAATCCCCGATTGTTGAACTGCAGTCCAGCAATGGAAAACTGGAAAACGTGATTTTAAGAAACGGGAAATCGTTCAGCCGAACAGGCGGATTTATGGTAACGACCGGCGAAAAGCAGTCATCCATGATCCCGGCGCGACTCGGTGTTCCATTAAATGATAAAGGCGAATACGAATCGAGTGAACATGGCCAAACAAATCTTGAAGGGCTGTTCATTATCGGCGATGCGAAAAACACCTTTACGAGTTTAGCCGGTGCAACAAGCCAAGGCTATGAAGCAGCCGTCAAAATAAACGGTGAATTGGCTGAAGAAGAATGGGCGGACGTCCTCCTGCAAAGGGATTAATCGTGCCATTTTTCCCCTTTCCATTACCGCGATCCCATTCCCTTCTTCAGCACGCAAAGAAGAAAACACATGCCAAACGTCATGCAGGAGAACAATACGGCCAAACTGGAAAAAACCAGTGTATAGGCGTGATAGCCGGCGATTGTTGACATCACTTCATGACTGTCCAAACCGAAGACTGCACCGAAAATATTAAAGAGGAGAAGAAGCAAAAATAGAGTCGTCACCCCGGCAGCAGCCCCTTTTAGATCTTCTTTGCTTAACGCAATGTGTGTTGAAATGCAGGCGGCGAGAACAAGAAACAGCCAAAAAAACGGATTGAGGATGTTTTCTGCAGTAAACAGGCTTTTGATTAAGGCAGCCATGGAAAACGCAGCATCTGTCACCATGTCAAAACTGATTGGACCCGGCCGGACATGCAGTTCCATATAAACTGAAAAGAGCCGATACGATTCCGGCACAAAAAAAGACATGAGCAAAATCAAGGAGACGATCCCGGAGAAAAACGGGCCAATGCCGATAAAGAAATTCCCTATTTTCTGATAAGTGCTTCTTGGATTGTAACTGTGCAGTACAAACCCTAAACGCTGCCCATTTGATTTGGACGGGAACCATTGCACTTTTTGGATGTGATGCCTAAAAAGGATGCACATGATGACATGGCCGAATTCATGAATATTATGAGAAGTGACATTATTGTCTAACCACTCTTGACCGTTGATAATTAAAGGATAATTGAAAAAATAGAGGGATTTTTCAATTAGACAAAATTCCTTAGATATAAACAGATTCTTTAGTTTTCCTTCACATTTTGAAAACGTACTTTTTTATAAAAAGTTAGACATATTTAAGCAAATGGAACATAATAAAAGTGGTACTATTTAACAGAAAAAATGGTGGAGGAGTTGTTTGAGTGATTGATTTACAAAGCGTGGATGAGCGTATAGAAAAATCCAGTGTTAAAAACATTAAGTGGTTTTACAGATTTCGAGAGTACATAGTTAATGAAAATAAATCAGGAATTCAAAACTATCTTTCAAATATAAGGCTCCTTTATGAATTTTATAATCACAAAGATATTGATACCATTCAACTTAGCGACATCCAGGACTTTCTTTTAAGAAATGCTAATTTAAACACGATAAATATTGACACTAATCGTATAAAAGTCTTTTTTAATTTTATCTCTAATGATGGTGCAACTTTAAACTTTATTATTGAAGACTTGAAGGAATTTATTTCTACAAAAAAAGAATTAGACAAAGAAGAGAAAAGGGGACCCCTTCCATTATCAATTAAAGAGGTGATAGTTTTACGACAACTCCTCAGTCAAAAAGAAAAGTACGCTTTTCTTTTCACTTTTGAAATGGTATATCGTTATGGTCTAAAAAGTAAAGAACTCTTATCACTGTATAGTAAAAATTATAATATCGAGACAAAGACTTTTTTCATTAATAAAGAACTTTCAGTCCAGGTCGATGAAGATATACATAATTTTATTATAAATCACAATGTAATTCCGCTAAAAAAATTTAACGTGACAGGTTATATTTACCGCATCACTGAAATGGGGAAAATTTTCGGCAGAGAATTAATACATAAAGATATATATCAAACACATATTAATCATTTTCTCCCTTGCCCAATTTGCCATAATAAAATACAAAATAACCCTACATTATGGGCAATTCTCGAATTTGAAGAAGATAATTCACAATGGTTAGTATGCAAAGCGTGTGCTATGAAAGGTGAATTATGAGCCAAGTTCGTGTACTATCAGTTGACAGTGTAGTACCTATCAAACGTATTTCAAGTGATTTGATTAGCTGGACACAAAAAGATGAAACCGAATTAGCTTCATATAATAGTAATCTTGACATACTCTATCAAGAAATAGAGCGATATCAAACAGCAGAAGAATTGAATAACAGTAATAATCCTCCTCCAGATAACGATGATGATAATCAGGGAGGGTTGGATTGGTTAGATGACAATAAAGAAAAAGGAGAGAAAGGTGAAAGATTAGCATTAGCCTATCTCGAAAATAATTATAAGCAAGTACGTTCAGTGTCTCATATAGCTTCAAAAGGATACGATATTGAAGTATTATGTGAAAAAACTAATACTATTTTAGGTTTTGAGATAAAAACAAGTGTTACTGAAAACAAATTTTTTATTACTTATAATGAACTCGGAAAAGCCAATAGAATGAAGGATAATTACTTTTTATTTTTCATTTATTTTCAAGAAGATAAAAATGAAAGTTATGCATACATCATACAAAATCCTCTCCAAGAATTACAAATAGATTTTCTTAAACTAACAGAGCCAATTCAGACAGATAAAGCAACTGTTATTCCAAGTCAATTTCGTATTTCAATGGATTTAGAATACCTTGAAAAATTGGATAAAAAATACCTTTAAGAAATGAGTCGGCTTTGGTCGACTCATTTCTTATCTAAAAATGTTCTAAATATCAATTGCTTTGGTTTTACTATTTTTCGTTGATAAACGAAACAACTTTGTTCTTATTAAATTCATTTACAGTCTTACGCAATTTACTGTTTTCAATCTCTAACTTCTGAATATCCTTTTGTCTATCTTCTAATTGACGGATAAGACGCTTGTTTTCAGCTTCTAAATTTTCTATGTATAATTTCATTTCAAAGGTATCCACTACTTGCTGTCTTAAACCGTCAATATACGAATCCAGCTCTTTTTTTTCACTTCTGAGCTTTTCATTCTTATTTATTTTTAAAATGTCTTCCTTTTCAATTTCACTTATTCGTTTTTCTATATATAGTTTTAATGTATTTGTATTTAGGTTAATCTGACTCCTTGGTACGTTTGCTCCCGATGAAATAGAGGAAATAGACAGTTTACTATATTGTTTTATTTGCTCGGTCAATTGTTTTTGATGCATACGGAACTCTTGAAGATGTTCCTCTATCTGAACCAACTGTTCCTGAATTTTTAAGCTACTGATTTCACTTAGTTCACCAATTCCGTATTTAATAGTGTTTTCGTTTACACAGCGTTTCATATCAATGCTGTTGTCCATTGTTCAATCTCCTTATTCACTTCATCAATATTGGAAATAATACTTTCTAATTGCGGATAAGAAGAGAGTATAGAGTCTTTCCCTTCTTCATTTAGAATAGAAAGGACTAATTCATGTTCAGGCAATACTCTATTTTGATAAAATTTAACAAAAGCAGAATATTCATTTTCATAATCTCTTTGATTCTTTGAATCTTGTTGAACTAAACCTTTATTATGCTGAACGATTTTAGCTTTTTCTATAAAACGTTTAAAGGTAAAATCAAAGGATTCGATATTAGGTACTTTCGGGCTAAGATAATACCATTTTTCAAAGGTCGCAAGACGGTATTGACGCTCACTGTCAACGCCGAGTTACTTTACCCAAATCACTCCGGATTAAAATTACCCATTTATGCCGGTTATGTTGTTGGTGGAGCCGGGAATATCCCGGCTTTTTTATTGTCTTTCATTCAATACGAGT
>NZ_MSDU01000018.1 GCF_001936625.1 Domibacillus antri
TGTGAAGTGACTCCTTTTCCTTTATTATATTAGCCAAGTATCGTATTCGTCTTTCACCAACTCGTCTTAAGAACCTGTAATAGGCTGCCAGCTTCCGGTACACAAAATCCCAGTCCATAACCCCATCTATTTTCACTAAATGATGCGAAGCATCATACATCATTTCATAGCCTTTTCGATTTTCTTCGATCTCTCTTCTGGAATAAACTGTATACACAGAAATTCCCTCGCTTTACATAGTTAACGAGGGATTTTTATCGAGATCTTCATAATTTGTCCATTGCTTAATTTGTTTTTCAACAGTATGACGCACTCATGTAGAGTGCGATATGCAACCGATAAACAAAATCCAAAAAACAAAAATTTCAATCCACGCACTCATGTAGAGTGCGATAAAAAAAATGTTAAATTGACAGATGAATTGTTAGATTTCAATCCACGCACTCATGTAGAGTGCGATACCAAAAGCAACAGCTGGCACTATTGCCCGTGTATTTCAATCCACGCACTCATGTAGAGTGCGATAAAATCTTCTGCTGGTGTTAAAATAGAATTTCATATTTCAATCCACGCACTCATGTAGAGTGCGATGCTGATTGTTGGGATAAAGTTGGTACTGTTTGTAAAATTTCAATCCACGCACTCATGTAGAGTGCGATCAAGCTACTGATAATGACTTATCTACGATAGTTATTTCAATCCACGCACTCATGTAGAGTGCGATAACAGTTACTTACCAAGAAGCAATATCTGTAAATATTTCAATCCACGCACTCATGTAGAGTGCGATCTCTCAAATACGAAATGATATTGTTCCACACGGTATTTCAATCCACGCACTCATGTAGAGTGCGATTGTTAATCCCGTATTCCAAGAAGACACGAGATGGAATTTCAATCCACGCACTCATGTAGAGTGCGATTATATCGGCAATTTAAGCAAGAAAGCAGAAAAAATTTCAATCCACGCACTCATGTAGAGTGCGATAAAAACGTCCAGGAACGGCTGGGCGACATGGAATTTCAATCCACGCACTCATGTAGAGTGCGATGGAGTATGACTTGACGATCAGCTATTATCTGCCAATTTCAATCCACGCACTCATGTAGAGTGCGATACAATTGCTAAATGGAAAGGCACTAAAATATTAAATTTCAATCCACGCACTCATGTAGAGTGCGATTCTGTGATGATGATACTCTTGCCGAAAGCTATATTATTTCAATCCACGCACTCATGTAGAGTGCGATAGCGAATTTTGAGCAAAACGTAATATAAAATACGTTCATATCATTAAAAACCGCCGTTTTGTTCATTTATTCTTTTATCCAACTGCATAATTACCATAAATACTCATAAGATCAAGCTATTTTTTGGTGCGAATGCAGCTGAAATAGGATGTTCACTTTAGGTTCGCACTTTGATTCGCACTACAAAATAAGTGGTCCTTCGATATCGATGGATTCTTTGACGCCGACGTGCTCAATTTTTGACTTGTAGTTATTGCCGAGACGATAAAATCGAAGGCTGTCTGTTTCCGGATCGATGATGGAGGTGAGTTCAATTTTTAATGCTGTGAACTGCGTTGAGTCTACGACACATTCGAAAACGCTGTTTTGAACACGTTGACCGTAGTTTTGACATGCTTTTGATACTTTTCTAAGACGTTTCTGACCTGATCCAGTGGTAGTGCTGACATCATACGTAATCAAAATAAGCATGGTTCACCTACTTCCACAAAAATGGCGGGTATTCATCCAGATCTCTTCGAAGGTGCCTTGCCAGCAGCAAGGCCTGTACGTGCGGGACAAGTCCCCACATAATTTTTTCTCCTAAAAATAGGTGAGTTATTGTTTCTTGCTTTCTTTTTTGCCAGGCAGCAAGAAACGTTTTCCTTCCTTCATCTGTCATGATGACTGCACCATTTTCTTTTTGGATAAAATGGCGTTCGTTAACTACTTTTTTGTTAATGAGTGACAGCACAAAGCGGTCTGCGTACACACCACGCATTTCTTCCATTACATCGAGCGCCAAAGAAATGCGGCCCGGCCGATCTCGATGTAAAAATCCAACGTATGCATCCAGACCTACTCCTTCTAAAGCAGCAGCATTGTCCTTTGCCAATAAAGTATAAGCAAAGGATAGCATAGCATTCACATTGTCCAACGGCGGACGGCGTGTACGATTTCGATATTGAAAATGCTCTTTTTGCTGAAGAATCATATGGTCAAATAACCGATTGTAGCAAAGCGCTGCCTGACCTTCCAATCCCCGGAGCCGTTCCAAGTCTTCGCATTCACGAATATCCTTCATTATTAGAGACAATTGTGCTGATGCCTGCTTAAACAGTGGAACATCAACACGCATAGGGTAGTCGCGCGTTGTCCGCTCAAGCATCCATTTATGATTGTACACCTTCCCCAAAATAAAATTACGGGCAATGCGTGCGGAAAGCTGATCGTTATCTGAAATACGGTACTGCTTTTTACGAAGTACGACATTGCCGCGGCTTTGACCGATGACACGGGCCAGGAATCGACCGTTCATCGTCATAAAAGTAATGGCAATATTTCTTTCTGCACAATAGCCCATCAAAGCAGGACTGGCACCTGTATAGCCAAAAGCAACAATGGACTCTAGATTATGAAGCGGCAGGCGACCAAGCGTCTCCCTTTCTTTCAGCACTAATACATTATCACCATCCAATGAAAGATACACATCTGGCTGATTGATAAACAAAGTATTCAGCAGCTTCTTCATTCGAACAGCCTCCCTTCAATGTAGCTTTTGACGGACCGTTTTGTTAACATTTCCGGCAGGCAAATATCTTTTAGCGAGCAGCTTTTACAATGCGGACCCGTTTTTGCTTTCGGTGTATGACGGCGTTTATAGTAGTCGTTCATTTCACTGACCACCCGCTCCACCGTATCCCTCAACTCTCGCGTGATTTCAACGTCGATCCGGTGTTTTGTTTCGTTATAAAACATGTAACCCGTATGCACGCTGCACAAAAGCATTTCCTCTAAACACATCGCCTGGGCGGTCAGCTGTAATTCATCTGACCAATCTTTCTTCGGCTTTCCTCTCTTGTATTCAACCGGATAAGGCTGATACATCCCTTCCGTTCCATGAATCGGCACACCTGCCTGGTCCTTCCAAAACTCAACAACGTCACATTGACCGCTTATGTTCAGCCGGTCTGATTTAACAGGCATTGCACGGACAATCAGTTTCGGTCCGCGCTTTTCCCGCTGAAAAGGATTATCTGCCTTACGATGAAGGTGCTGCCCTTCTACGGTCTTTGCGTTTTCTTTCCATTCTTGTTCAATATGGATCAATGCCCATTGACGCGGGCAAAATTGAAAATGCTGAATGCCCGACAGCATCAAGTAATGATCCTCCTGCTTATAGTCCATCCAGCATCTCAGCCTTCAGACCATCCAATTCCTCAACTGTAATGTCATAATCAGCGAATGTTTTCGGTTCTTCCTTGTTTGGCTTTACCTGAACAAGCCGATGCACTTTTGCTGATGAATATTGCCCTAGCTTTGATTGGTGCGCCCACCAGTACACATGATGTACCTCCATACTTCCTTCCGGCCGAGCAGACGATGTATCGTTTTCAAACAAGGTTACCAATGCTTGCTTGATCTTCTCTGCATCTTCATTCGTAAAACCTGTTTTTTCTGCAAGCTGTGTGTTAATACTGCCATAAAAAACATAGATACCGTAGTCAACACGATGCTTCATACCCATTGTATCTGATCCACGATCTTTTCCCGGCTCCGAATTGACGCTTTTCGTAATTTGCATATTGGTAATATCGATTGGACTGACACTCGTCGCTGTATGAATGGAAACCGGTCCTCTCACACCGACAGACAGCCCTTTTCCCTCACCAGACTTAAAAGCAAATACTTGTCCAAATGAACGAACGTCAATCCATTCTTTGCAAGCAGCTGCTGCAAACTCATCAGGAGAAGCTTTTTTTGCTTTCATTATTTTTAGGAGCTCTGGCTGTCCTTCTGCCCGCTCTTTCAAACTGCCATATGAATCATTTTTCCGGTCATTGGACTGTACAAAAATCGCCTCTCCCATATCCTGAAGGCGGTTTCGTATTTTACGCTTGAGCGCTACATCTGAAATCTCTCCATATCCATCGTAATTTTGGCGAGGACGGTTTCCGTTGAGCGGATCACCATTTGGATTGGCTTTGGTCACTGACAATACCACGGCAAAATCAATTTTATGTTCTAGAGTTGTCATTCGTTTTCATCCTCCGGTTTCGTTTCTTTTTTCTTATATAGTTCATTGCGCTGACTGTAAAATCCAAGTAAATATTTACCGGATAATGACTTGTTGTTGAAGTCTTCTATTTTAATGCTCGCGCCTACTTCATCAATTAATCTATTTAAATAAGATACACGCGTACCCAAACGCGCTTGATATGGCTGCAATGCTCCTTGAATGATGCACCATGTCCTTTCTGGATGCTGTGCAAATGAATGCATATACCGAATAGCATTTGTTGCTCTCTTTTCATCGCGGCCAAGTGCTTGTCTCTCTAAAACATCAGCCAGCGCCAGCAATCGGCCAAATAAGTAATCACGGTCTTTATTTTGAAGATCTAATGACACGCTCATCTCCTCCTGTTTATTAATCAATGCACATGCAATACTTAACGTTTTTTCCCATTCCTCATTTTCCATCGACCCAGGATTTGAAGCTCTCTGAAAAGCACTTCGGACAATATCAAACGGAATTTTCTGTCCATCAACAACACACGGAAGCATTCTTTCCATTAGTCCTTTCACTACTTTATCGCTTACACGCGGTCCATAAGCAGCAAAGGCAATGTCTTTTGTAGCTGGAGCTCCATTAAAAACAACAAGCTGTTTATCTTTTGTTTTTCGATAGCGGTGCTCCCATACATGTTTTGTATGCCAATCTTCCAAACGGTCTAAATATATCTCTTTATCCATATTCCGATAATAAAGCAAGGCAAGACGACCGGTCGTAGCAGAATCCATAACCAAAATATTGACATTATCGTCTGAATTCAATTTTCCTCGATAGCCGGCTATTGCTTTTGATACTTCCCTAGCATAAAGATGATGTGTATCAGATTCTTTTTTCACTGATTTTTCTTTCTCTTCAGCAAGCAATGCTGCCATAGAATAGCTGTCTTCTGTCGGATCAGGAACGGGTGTATTTCCCCATACAAGAAATACGCGTTGATCCACAATTTTAGCTTGCTTGTTGATCAGCCATTTTAATGCATTATGAGCTTTTTGGGACACATCATAGCTGATGCTCACTGCTTCTGTCGGATGGCTAAAACGGCCCCGGAACGTAAAGCCGCTTGTATCATTTGCCGAGATAAGCTTTGCTTTGTCTCCGGCATTTCGAATTTTATTCGCGTGCCGTTCTGTACGTGGCTGTATAGTTCCGGTTACGTAACAAAGATCTTCATCCCCAAGCTGCTCATCATAAAATCGAATAAACGACTGATGCATTTCCCGATCTTTCCAAACCTGCTCCAGATCTTCTTTTGCCGAATAAACTGTAAAACGGACGAAGGCACCATCTAAGCTGCCCGTTACTACTGAATAAATCAATGGCTTTTGGTCCCTGCTATTGTCCCATTTCCACAGAAGCTTACCGTCTGCTGCTTCAATGAATACTTTCTCCTGAATCAAGTCTTCAATTAAGCGTCGCTTGCTGACATACTTATAAATGCTTTTCACTTTCGAAACAGCATGAGGAGACTCTGCCCATTTTTTCAGCGCTTTAATATACGCCTCAAAAGGATCTTCGCCTTTAATCTGTCCTCCGTATTTAACAAAATCCCCCGCAACATAGCTTAATTTATCGTGAAGCGGATATGGTGCTACTTTTGAGCCCGCTCGGCTGGCCGCTTCTTCTGTGCACGGAATGAGTGTATTCCCTTGTCCTTTTTCAATTACTTCAGCAGAATGGAAATCTCCTTCAGGCGTGATCAACACTTCAATATGTGCGGTCTGCGTCGTATGAGAAATTGGCAGTAGTGTAAATTCCCTATCTTCTCCCTTTTTTTCCGTTATTCCAACACGATCAAGGTTCGCTTCATATGTTTTATATAATTGCAGCCAAATGCTCATTTATTCACCTCCTGCCACAGCTCCTCAACAGATGTTATGGCTTGTTGTGTAAAAGGTTTCGGTTCCATTGCTGCAATCGACCGTACATGCTCACATTCATCCGGACGAATGAAATGGACAACACCATTCTGCATTACGGGATTCCAAAGCCGGACTTCCATCTCATTGCGCCCTGTTTCATCCGGATAGTTGATTCCATGAACCATTGTGCCAAAATGAAGATCTGCCTCATCATAAAATCCTTCACCTCCGTCAAATGAGATGGGCTCCACATACCCCTGGCACTCTCTTGCACCAAGAAAAATATCACGCCGCCCGCCTGCTTCAAGAGAACGTTTTAAAATCGCATAATGCTTCCCTTCATTTCGGTCAAAGGCTAAATCTGATCGGTGTGGATTAAATTCAAAATGAGCTTGAACATGATAGCAGACGTCTTTTAAATACGTATAGTGAGCCAGCGTGTTTCCACCGCCATATTCAATCGGCCTGACTCCTTTTGATTCCATTTTGATTGCGTTCATAACACGAACTTTGTCAATAAAGATCGTGATCGTGGGCTTCCAATAAATGGATTCGATAATTCCCTTCAAAGCCTGGTAAGTCGGTATCTGGTATGTCATCTTTTCACCGCCAATTTTCGTCAGCGGATCTGTAAAAAGAGCATATTTACCGAATAATCTGAATTCTATACTGTTTCGCATTCCTTCACCTCCATCTTTAATGTCGTAAAATGGACTTTTATAAATATTAAGCTAATTCAAATGACTCGTTTCCATTTTACTATACTAAATATGGAAAGTGATGGATTATTTTCCGACAAATAACGACAATGATAGACAATAACATCTCAATACAATATTATTTATAGCAGGAGCTAAATAAACTCCCGCTATTTAAATCAGAAATTTTTTTATAATACCATAAATAGCATTCATTGCATTTAAGAAAGCCGTAAAAAAAGTAATGATTTTCATCAGCTGTCTATCTCCATTTCTTTTTTGATCTTTTTTCAAGTCTCCCCCCCTTCATAGCCGATAATATGAATTTTGTTTAAGAAGAATTCTGATGTTAAAATAAAAATTCGCAGACTTTTTTCTTGCGTGGATTGAAATATATTTTCGTGGATGAACGAAAAAAACCGACCTGTATTAGATCGGTTTTTTTTTTACATAGAAAGAAAATCACCTGGCGAGCTGCTGTTGTTTATGTTCAGTCCATACTTTTTATCATAAGCCCCCTCTCTCAATGCCCAAATCGTTCCGTTCATAAGGGATACAAGCCCATCTTCTTGAATAAGCTGCTGTTTTTCGTACGCGTAAATGTTCACGCTGAATTGCTGTGCTTTTCGCATAAGTCGTCCGTAATCTTCAATCGATTGATCACCGCTTAGTTCGGCTATCAATTTTTGTCCTTCTCCATAAGGCACAAGAACGGTGTCTGTTCGTTGATCAATGACTTGAAAGTAATCCGCTGCCGTTGCGTAGCTGTTTGCCAGAAAAAGCGGCAGCTGTCCTTTTCCACTTTGACGGGTATAGGCTGATTTATAATCATTTTCGTCTGCTGGTCGAGTCAACAGACCAACTAAATGATCATTCTGGATTTTCGAAACAGGATAGTCTAAATCCAATTCGAATTTTTTATAAAACCTTTTAAAGTACCGCTCCATCGCTTCTCTTGATAATAAACTGCCTCCATGTTCCGAAGAATCCACCTGCATATCTTTTAGCATTCTAAGCACAATCTTTTTCCCTATTTTAATTTCTTTCAGCTTGTCCAGGTTTTCCTCTTCATGATCGATGATGTAAACCGTTTTTATGCCATACTCGCCGTGCCGATTACATCTTCCGGCTGCCTGCGCTATCGAATCCAGCCCTGCTACAGAGCGAATCACACATTGAAAACTGACATCCACACCTGCTTCAATCAACTGTGTACTTAAACAAATCACCCGCTTATTTTGTTCCAGGCATTTCCGAATTTTTTCTAAAATATCTGCCCGATGTGCCGCACACATAGATGTACTCAAATGAAACAAATGGACATCCTCACCTAGTTCCTCTTTTAAATGCTCAAACAGTCTTTTGACAACCGTCTTTGTATTTAAAATAACTAAGACACTGTCCACTTCATCCATACGCTCATAAATAAATGATGCAAGCGTATCCGTATTAAAAGCAGCAGCAGTCATATCGCTTAATTCTACTCGCTTAAATGCTTCTGCCACCTCATCAATACCTCGGATCATTTCCGATTCTGATTTTATATTTAACTGATGCTCAACAAAATCAAGCGCAGGCTGTGTTGCTGTGCAAAGCACAACAGACGAATGAGCCGCTTCTGTTAAAAAGTTCAAGGCTTTATTAAACAAAGACACACAACGAATCGGGACTTTTTGTACTTCATCAAAAATAATCACTGCCTCACTCAGCTGATGCAGACGACGGGTATTTCGATTTCCTTTTGCGTAAAATGTATTTAAAAATTGCACCATTGTCGTAAAAATGATTGGTACATCCCAATTATCACGGGCAAGTTTTAGCTTTTCCTGCCGGCTCATGATACCGTCCTGTTCTTCTTTGTCTTCTGTTTCAGTTACATTTGAATGATGTTCTAAAATCGATTCATCATCCTGCAAAATAGCACGGACTGTTTCGGCGTTCTGTTCAATAATGGTTGTAAAAGGAACGACATACACAATGCGCTTTTTGTTATATTTTATGGCATGTTTTAAAGCATAGCGAAGGCTGGCCAATGTTTTGCCGCCGCCAGTTGGTATCGACAGCGTATAAATACCAGATGGTTTTTCAGCAAACACTTCGCATTGTTCCGCCATTTCACGCCGCAATTGATTAATGGGCGAACCTGCATCCTTATGTTTTTCAAAAGAAATCATTTTTTCCATTAATCGTTCATAATATAAAGGAAATAAAGGCTCGGTTTCCTCCTCCTGTTCATGCAGCTTATTTTCTTCAAATAATCTTGTATTTGTCCGGTCCGCATCTACCAGTACACTAAAAATAAATTTCGATGTGAACATCGCCATCGTTTCAAAACCTTCATGTTTGTACTTCATTATAAATTCCTGTAGCTCAGATGCTGCTTGATCTACATATTCATCAAATTCCTGTTCATTAATTACAAACTGAAAAAATCGCTGCTCGGCTTCCTTGTACTCAAGAAGTTCTTTTTCCTTGACCCGTCTTAAAAAAGGGGATTCCAGTTCTGGGCTTAAAAAATCGTGCAAGTTCCCATGATGAGAAATAATTGCGTTGCCCACAATTTCCGCAAGAAGTGCGTGAAATGGCTTTGTTCGATCCTCATGATATCGACGGTGAAGCAAGCGCCCTCCCGCAGTAGAATGATCAACTTCACCTCTTTTGGGAGGGTTTTCGGGATCATTTACTGCTTGCAAAATATACTTCTTGAATCGATTCGTAAACTTCCCCATGTCATGCAGCATACCGGCAAGACCAGAGACATGAGCTAAACCCACCTTTTCTCCTGCTCGTTCAGCCAATTTTTTCACATCAAGTAAATGCTCTTCTACTGTTTGTATCACACCATCACTTGCTCGAATGTGCGCAATAAACGCCCCATCAATCGAATGACTCAACTTCCATCACACCTTCCCTTTTCCCAATAAATTCATTTTTAATTTATCATATTCTCAATACCGTCGCATAAATAAGTACTGCGTTTTCAGTTCTATTTCATACACGCTTAATCGGCGCCCAAGTTGTGAGAAGTTAATCGAATATAAGTCATTTCATGTTAAAAACTATGGAAGAAATATGGAGATTGATTTTTTGATACGACTTCATTCATTGTAGAGAAATCTTTTATTCACGCTTTCTTTTGCTTTTTCAATTAATTTATCTCTCTGTTTTTTTCAGGGAATCCGCTAATTATGTGATTTTTTTATAAGCTTTTCAAATTCTTACAAAAATAAAAAAGCGCCAAACCTTGAAAAATCGTGATTTGACGCTTTTTCGGGGAGGGGGGGATGATATGACATCAAACAGCCCATTAAATTTCAAAAAATCACTGGCTTTAAATCTACGTTTTGCGATTTTGTTTCAAATGTTATTGAGCCGTAATGAAAAGTACTGTTCCTTAATTAATGAGCACACAAAAATAGTATGTTTTGAATTATGAAATGACAACGGCATAGGGAGAAAATTGTCGTTTTTTCTTCACGATTGTAAATCTCTTATAAATTTTCTTCATTTCGCTGATCTTCTCGCTTTAAATTTGATAAGTAGTTTAGTATAATTATAAACTAATAATAATTATTTCCTTATAAACAGGCATAATCATTATCACATGCACCATTTTGCACGAGATCATCCACATAGGAGGGGAATTTTAAATGGAGACGAACAACAACCACGAACAAAAAAGCCATACAGCTGCAGGCGAAGCGCAGTGCCCTATAACTGGTGCTGGCGGCGGTCACAAAGACAGTGCTATCACAACTTCTAGAAAACCTGGCGGCACGACAAACAAAGACTGGTGGCCAAACATGCTGAACCTTGGCATCCTGCGCCAGCATGACAAAAAATCAAATCCGTTTGGAGAAGACTTCAACTATAAAGAAGAGTTCTCAAAACTAGATTATGATGCGTTGAAGAAAGATCTTCATGACTTAATGACAGACAGCCAAGACTGGTGGCCGGCAGACTACGGTCACTACGGTCCATTCTTCATTCGTATGTCCTGGCACGCATCCGGCACATACCGTACAGCTGACGGACGTGGAGGCGGCGGTGCTGGTTCACAACGTTTCGCACCGCTGAACAGCTGGCCGGACAACGTAAACTTGGATAAAGCTCGCCGTTTGCTATGGCCGATCAAGCAAAAGTACGGAAACAAAATCTCTTGGGCAGACTTGCTTCTTCTAACAGGTAACGTGGCGCTTGAGTCTATGGGTCTGAAAACATTTGGCTTCGGTGCAGGACGCGAAGACATCTGGCACCCAGAAGAAGACATATACTGGGGAAATGAAAAAGAGTGGTTAGCGGACAACCGTTATTCAGGTGACCGTGAACTTGAAAACCCTCTTGCGGCGGTACAAATGGGGCTTATATATGTGAACCCGGAAGGACCAAACGGCAAGCCAGATCCACTGGCAAGCGCACGTGACATCCGCGAAACATTTGCCCGTATGGGAATGAATGATGAAGAAACTGTAGCACTGGTTGCAGGCGGACACACATTCGGTAAAGCACACGGTGCAGGAGATCCATCTCTTGTCGGTGACGACCCAGAAGCAGCTGATTTGGAAACGCAAGGTTTAGGCTGGCTGAGCAAACACGGCAAAGGGAAAGGCCGTGACACTATCTCAAGCGGAATCGAAGGTGCTTGGACAGCGAACCCAGCGAAATGGGACAACGGCTTCTTCGAGCAATTACTCGGCTACGAGTGGGAACTGACAAAAAGCCCAGCTGGTGCATACCAGTGGCAGGCGATTGACCTTCCAGAAGATCACATGGCGCCAGACGCTGAGGATGCATCCATCAAAGTGAAAACAATGATGACGACCGCAGATATGGCATTACGTGTAGACCCGGCGTACGAGAAGATCTCTCGCCGTTACTATGAAAGCCCAGAAGAGTTTGCGGATGCATTCGCACGCGCATGGTTTAAACTTCTTCACCGCGACATGGGGCCAAAAGTACGTTACTTGGGTCCTGAAGTGCCACAAGAAGAATTGGTTTGGCAAGATCCAATTCCAACAGTGGATTACACATTATCCGACGCTGAAGTGGCAGACTTAAAAGAAAAGATCCTAAACTCTGGTCTAACCGTGAGCCAGCTAGTGAAAACAGCCTGGGCATCTGCAAGCACATACCGCGGTTCTGATATGCGCGGCGGTGCAAATGGTGCACGTGTACGCTTAGCTCCACAAAAAGACTGGGAAGCAAACGAGCCAGCTGAACTTGCAAAAGTGCTGGATGTGTACGAAAACATCCAAAGCCAGCTTGAGAAAAAAGTCAGCCTTGCTGATCTAATCGTCCTTGGAGGAAGCGCTGCGATTGAAAAAGCAGCGAAAGACGCAGGCTTTGACGTAACGGTTCCATTCACGCCTGGCCGCGGTGACGCGACGGCAGAACAGACAGATGCAGAAAGCTTCGACGTATTGGAGCCAGTTTCTGACGGATTCCGTAACTACCAAAAAGCGGAATACTCTACAAGCCCTGAAGAAATGCTTGTCGATAAAGCTCAGTTACTAGGATTGACTGCACCTGAGATGACAGTTCTTCTTGGCGGTATGCGTGTGCTTGGTACAAACCATGGCGGTACAAAACACGGTGTGTTCACAGACCGCGTTGGCCAACTGACAAATGATTTCTTCGTCAATCTTTTAAATATGGGCATTGAGTGGAAACCAGCAGGCTTCAACCAATACGAAGGTCATGACCGCAAAACAGGTGAAGTGGTACGCACAGCATCCCGCTTCGACTTAGTCTTCGGTTCCAACTCCATCCTCCGCGCACTTGCAGAAGTGTATGCACAAGAGGACAACAAAGAAAAATTTGTACGCGACTTCATAGCTGCCTGGGTGAAAGTGATGAACGCAGACCGTTTTGATGTGAAACAATAAGTGAATGAATTGAGCCGCTCCCCTGATAGGAGAGCGGCTTTTTTACTGACTTTCCGCATGTCAAAAACAGTAAATAGCGTTTTTTCGTTTTTCCTCAATCAAAAACTGAAAAAGTGGATGGGCTTTGGCCATTTTTATGGCTTTACGGACGGATTAATAGATGTTTTCAAATCGACTTACTTGGAAATTTAGCTGTACGATGGCCGGCTGCTTGGCTGTTTTTTTAAAAAATTTTTATTGCTGGATGTGCTGTTTCATTTCATGAATCGGGCTGATGAGAATGGTTGTACTGAAGCCTGCCCACTCAATGGCTTGATGCATTTGCGGCAGAGGCGGCTCTGCGATGTAGCGCTCGCTGCCGATGGCCATCGTCAGAAGGCCTTCTGCTGCTTTTACGATGGTTTTGACGGATGGTGTCCGCGTCTTCTTTTAGTCCGGTGTGATCCAGTCACAATTCTGTTCTTCGAGAGAGCGCCGCACCCGGTATTCCAGGTAGGATAAAAGCAGAAGAACGAGGTAAAATGGTACTATGTCAATAAAATGGCCAGAGTAAATTGAGATTTTCTTTTTCTACCGCACTTCGCTTGGTGGCTTCTGCCCGGCGCAAAGGAAGGCTTCCTTC
>NZ_MSDU01000019.1 GCF_001936625.1 Domibacillus antri
TCATAAAAAATCGCGTCCCTACTGTGGGGTTTGTCACTTACATTATATCGGATGAGGCGATTTTTTTGTGCATAAAAACAGGGCTGCCTCAAAAGTCAGTTTCCACTGACTTTTGGGACAGCCCCCTTAATTTGCTATCAACATATGTGCTGCAAAATTAGTCCAGCTTAAATCGGGAGACAGATTTTTGAAGATTCTCAGCAAGCATGGCTAAATTTTGAGCATTTGCGGATACTTCTTCAATGACGGCCACATTTTCTTCCGTGCCGGCACTTACCTGCTGTGATGCAGCAACACTGGCTTCGGCTATCTGCTTCACATTTTCCAGCGCTTTAACAATTTTCTCACTTAAAGCATCCAGCTCTTTGATGGAAGAGGACATTTCTTTTACTTTGTTCGTCACCTGGCCAACGGAGACTTCAATTTCAGTAAACGCACCGTTCGCTTCGTCTGTAAAGGATAATCCTTCTTCGACTTCTTTATTTTGCTGTTCCATAGACAGGACTGCCTGATGGGTTTCTTCTTGGATCATTGTGATCATCTGCGTAATTTGTTCGGCTGATTTCCTTGATTCTTCGGCCAATTTGCGCACTTCATTTGCTACTACGGCAAAGCCTTTTCCATGTTCTCCTGCCCGGGCTGCTTCTATGGCCGCATTTAAAGCCAGCAGGTTCGTCTGTGCGGAAATGTCCGTAATAAAGCTGACAATGTCGTGAATTTCTTTTGAACGTTCTCCGAGAGAGCGGATGACATCTGTGGTACTTAAAGCAGAATTGTTAATTTTGTTCATTTGTTCAAAAACTTTTTGAACAGCGGCGGAACCATCTTTTGTCATTGAATTGGCAGACTCTGTAGAGTGGAGCATGTCTTCACTGCTTACATTCATTTTCTCCATTCTGACAGCGATTTCTTCCATTGACGTTTGAACATTATTGAAGTAATGAAGCTGCTGTTCCATTCCTTCTGCACTTTGTTGAATGAGCTGGGCAATTTCTTCACTGGCAGAACTGCTTTCCTCCGCGCTTGCGTTCAATTGTTCACTGCTGGCCGCTACCTGCGTGGATGAATCACGCACGTCAGATACGATGGGCCTTAGGTCACGAACCATTTGATTAAAAGCGGCGCCTAAATCTCTTAATTCATCACGCGATTTTATTTTCACTTCCTGTACGCTTAAATCCCCTGAAGCAACCTGTTTCATGGAAGATACAAGGGTTAAGATCGGCTTTGAAATTTGACGGCTGATCCATAACGCTACTCCTAAACTGACGAGTAAAGCCACAATAAGAATGATGAAAGAAGTGAATATCACGTTTGCGACGAGTTGGGAGGCTGCTTCCCGGCCTTGTGCCATGTTGTCAAATTGAAATGTTTCCAATTCTTGAAGAGACTTCATGAATTCGGCATTTACAGCGGGAGCGGATGAGCTCATAATTTGTAAATATCCATTCTCATCCCCGTTTTTCTTTAGTTCTAAAGCTTGTTGAATGATTTTTTGATACTCATTATTTATGTTCTCAATTCTTTGGACAATGTCTTTTCCTTTTTCTGAATATGTAGTTGTTTTGAGGGCTTGAAGCATCTTTTCAAATTCTTGAACCGACTCTTCATATTTTGTGATATATTCCTCATCATTCGAAATGACAAAACCGCGGACATGCAAGGCCTGATTTGTCATTTCCTGCTTCATATCTTTGGCCGCGGCCAGCTTGGTTACCCGGTCTTCCAGCAATTCTTCATAGCTTTCATTCACATTTGTTAACTCATAGCTTCCCATCCCTCCAACGATGCCAAGGAATACTAAAACAATGAGAAATCCGCCGAGCAGCTTTTTTTGTACAGTTATTTTCACTTTTTTTCTCTCTCCTCCATGTATTTTACAAGCAAAAAAACCCTGCCAAAAAGAATGGCGGGTATATACGAATAAGGTAGTGTGCGATAAAAATGGCAGACTTCTCCCTTTGTCATATATCCAATTCTTTTCGGAAACCCGGCGATCGTAGCCGTTATAGCCTTAGACCCGTAGCTTTGCGTCCTTACCTTTCGATAAGTTTGCCATTATCGTAGAATTTACTAATTATAAGGTAAATATAGTAAATATAGTGCTTACGTCCTGATTATATTTAGTTTTTATGAAATATGCAAATTGTTTGTTTATTATTGTATAATATCGTCACTTTTTGTTGAAAAAAATTGGATTATTGTAAGAGCGGTGACGGGATGCGATATAATGATAGATAAAAAAGTGACAAGGCCAGAGGGAAGTCAAACAGTTATCCTTTTTTGGCATAGCTTCTTTGATAAAGTATATTGTAAAGCGCTTTTTATAGAAATGAACGTAAATTTCTAGCTTTCATACTATGATGTTTATTTAAAATAATGTTGGCTGGAGGTGTCTCAAATGATAGAGCACAATTTTCAGTTTTTGGAGAGCCGGTGGGAAGTGCTGGCCCGTGTCGGGGGAGCGGCGGAGCTGAATGTGTTTCACAACCCGAACTTGACGATCAGCGAGCTTAGGAAGTTAGCGGAAACCATTACAAAGTACGTTCTCGCGAATGAAGAAATAAAAGAGGAACATGGAACGAACCAGGACGAGCGTCTAAGAGTGCTGTTGTATGATCAAATTATTCCGAAAGAGCTGTTTGATTTGTTCCATACGATCCGCCGGAAAGGAAATAAAGCCACGCATGATTTAACATACGGAAAGACGGAAGAAGCACTTGTTTTACTGCATATGGCGTATCGGATTGCCGTCTGGTTTATGGAGGTGTACGGCGATTGGACGGTTCAAATTCCGGAATATAAACAGCCTGCGCCGCATCAGGAAACGCGGGAAGAAGATGTACATGAAGTCACGCGGGCGTATGAAGAAAAGCTGGCTCAATTGGAAAATGAGCTGGAGAAAATCCGGGAAGAACAAGGTCATTTGACTGACAAAGACAAGCAGCAGCGGCGTGAGCAGTCAAATCGCGCGGCGTCCCGATTTGTGTTAACAGAAGCGGAAACGCGCATGATTATCGATCAGCAGCTTCAGGAAGCCGGCTGGGAAGCGGATACGAAAACATTGCGGTTCGCAAAAGGCGTTCGTCCGGAAAAAGGGCGCAGCATGGCGATTGCCGAATGGCCGTTAAAAAAAGGGTTTGCCGATTATGCCTTATTCATCGGTCTTGAACTGGTGGCGATCGTGGAAGCGAAACGGGCCAGTAAAGATATTTCATCAGATATTGACCAAGCGAAACAATATGCACGGCTTGTCGTGAAGCATGGGGATGAACGAATTTCTGAGCCATACGGCGACTATTTTGTCCCGTTTTTGTTCGCGGCCAATGGACGGCCTTATATGAAGCAGTTTGAACAAAAATCAGGCATCTGGTTTTTGGACGCCCGCAAGCCGACGAATCATGCGCGTGCGCTGCAGGCATGGTATACCCCTAACGGATTAAAGCAGCTGCTTGAAGAGGATACAGACCGGTCAGAAGCGCAGCTGAGAGATGAAAAATTGGATTATTTGAAACTGCGTCCTTATCAGGTGGAAGCCATTCAGTCGGTAGAACAGGCTCTTGAACGGGAACAGCGGGAAATATTGATTGCCATGGCAACAGGCACAGGAAAAACGAGAATGGCGATTGGTCTTATTTACCGATTGATTAAAGCGAAGCGGTTTAACCGTATTTTATTCATGGTTGACCGGTCGGCGCTTGGGGAACAAGCGGAAGCGGCTTTTAAAGGCAGTCAGCTCGAAAGTTTCCATACGTTTACGGAAATTTACGAACTGAAAGGATTAACCGACAAAAAGCCGAATCCGGAAACGAAAGTGCATATCGCGACTGTACAAGGAATGCTGAAGCGCATCTTTTACAGCGAGACGGATGGCGGCAAGCCGATGGTGGACCAGTACGACTGTATCATTGTCGATGAAGCGCACCGCGGCTATACGCTTGATCGGGAAATGAGTGACATGGAAGTGGAAATCCGCGACCATAAAGACTACGTCAGCAAATACAGGCAAGTACTTGACTACTTTGATGCCGTCCGCATCGGGCTGACCGCGACACCTGCCCTCCATACAACAGAAATATTCGGCAAGCCGGCCTTTACGTATTCTTACCGGGAAGCGGTGGTGGAAGGGCATCTGGTTGATCATGAACCGCCCTATCAATTTGAGACGTCGCTGAAAAAGGCCGGTATTCACTGGACAAAAGGCGAGATGGTTGATGTGTATCATAAAGAAACAGGCACGCTTTCGCAGGAAGAATTAGGAAAGGCCACTTTACCATTTTCGACGCGGTCGGCATTTATGAATCATTAAAGCCGTCTGATCTGCGTGGCGGACTGAAAGAGTATAAACTATTATTCCGGTACATGGACGAAAATATATATAGTGAAAATAAGCAGCTCATTTCCCATCATGAAGACCGGATCGTCGCCGTGAAAAGAGGGTATGGCAATGCGGAAAAGCCGGATGACTATTTACAGTCATTCAGCCGGTTCATCCATGAAAATATGAATACCGTTCCGGCGCTTATGGTCGTTTGCCAGCGCCCCGCGGAATTAACGAGGGAAGAGCTGAAAAGGCTGCTATTGGAACTTGACCAGAAAGGCTTTACCGAGAAAACCTTGCAGGCGGCGTGGCGTGACGCGAAAAATGAAGACGTTATCGCCTTTATCCGCAAGGAAGCATTAGGCGATCCGCTCGTCAGCCATGAAGACCGGATTCAAAACGCCATGAAACGGATTTATCAAATGAAAGCATGGCCGCAGGTACAGAAAAAGTGGCTTGAAAGGATTGAAAAGCAGCTCATTCAAGAATCGGTGCTCCACCCCGATCCGGAAAAGGCGTTTGACTACGAACCGTTTAAGCGCCGCGGCGGATTTAAACAGCTGGATAAAATTTTCAACGGACAGCTGGCCGGTATTGTCCATGACATTAATCATCATTTGTACAGCTACAAAAAGGAGAAGGCATAACATGACCAACCAGGAAATTGTCCAGAAGTTATGGAATTTATGTAACGTGCTGCGTGATGACGGCATTACGTATCACCAGTACGTGACGGAATTAACTTATTTATTATTTTTAAAAATGATGAAAGAAACCGGACAGGATTACATGATTGATGAGCCGTACCGGTGGGATTCACTTGTGTCGAGGGACTGCATTGAACTAAAAAACCATTACCGCCAGCTCCTGCTTGATTTGGGGAAGGCGGAGCATCCTTTATTAAAAGAAATATATACCGATGCCGCCACGTACATCAGCGAGCCGAAAAACCTTGAAAAAATCATCAAATCAATCGACGGCCTTGACTGGTACAGCGCCAAGCAGGAAGGGCTCGGTGATTTGTATGAAGGGCTTCTTGAGAAAAACGCGAGTGAATTGAAATCAGGCGCGGGGCAATATTTCACACCGCGCGTCCTCATTGATACGATTGTAAAGCTCGCCGATCCAAAACCGGGTGAGCGCTGCCATGACCCGGCGGCCGGCACATTTGGTTTTATGATTGCCGCCGACCGGTATGTACGGGAAAAAACGGATGATTATTTCGATCTGTCAGAGGAAGAGAGCGAATTTCAAAAGCAGAAAGCATTCGGCGGCGTTGAACTGGTAAAAGATACACACCGTCTCGCCACAATGAACGCGCTTCTTCACGATATTCATGGTGAAATTACGCTTGGTGATACCCTTTCATCCATTGGGGAAGGATTAAAAAACTACGATGTTATTTTAACGAATCCGCCGTTCGGTACGAAAAAAGGCGGTGAACGTGTATCCCGTACAGACTTTACGTTTACCACGTCCAACAAACAGCTGAACTTTCTCCAGCACATATACCGGGCTTTAAAAACGAATGGCAAAGCGCGCGCTGCGGTTGTTTTGCCGGATAACGTGCTGTTTGAAGGCGGTGTCGGCACCGATATACGCCGCGACTTAATGGACAAATGCAATTTGCATACTATTTTACGGCTGCCGACCGGTATTTTCTACGCGCAGGGTGTCAAAACAAACGTCCTTTTTTTCACGCGGGAAAAAACGGACAGCGCCAATACAAAACAAGTATGGGTGTATGACTTGCGCACAAATATGCCGTCATTCGGAAAACGGAATCCGCTGACAGAAACACATTTTGAAAAATTTATCGAAGCGTATACTGCCGAAGACAGGACAAAAACCGAAGATGAGCGGTGGAATGTTTTTACGCGTGAAGAAATCGCCAAACAAGGCGACAGCCTAGATATCGGCCTGATTGCAGATGATTCGTTCTCCGCTTACGAAAACCTGCCGGACCCGGTCGATGCAGCGGAAGCAGCCGTCGGCAAACTGACCGAAGCCATTTCGATGCTAAACGAAGTCATCTATGAACTGAAAGAGTCAGAACAGTCATGAGCAGAGTGACAAAGAAACAAAAAACGCTGGAGGAATTGCTGGAAGAAGCGCTTGTCACTGAAGCTGAGCAGCCATTTACATTGCCGGAGAATTGGGTTTGGGTGAAGTTCGGTACAGTGGCTAAATTAGTGAATGGCTATGCTTTTAAAAGCAAAGATTACGCTGCAGATGGTATTCCGGTGATTCGGATTTCGGATTTAAACGGAATAAATACCAATACAGAAATATCTGTTAAAGTACCTGCTGAATTTTATCATGAACGATTTGCCGTTCAAAAAGGCGATTTACTGATCGCCATGTCAGGGGCTACAACCGGAAAAATCGGCATTTATGGTTCGGATGAAGCAGCGCTGCAAAATCAGCGCGTCGGAAATATTAAGGTGATTGATGATCGGGTGTTAGACGCAAAGTACCGGGATTATTTTGTCATGCATTCCGCCGATAAAATTAAAAAATTAGCCTATGGAGGAGCACAGCCTAACATAAGCGGAAATTTAATTGAGCGTTTATTATTTCCATTACCTCCTTTAACAGAGCAAAAACGTGTGGCCGAAAAGATTGAACGGCTGTTTGCCAAGATCGATGAAACGAAGCGGCTGATTGAAGAAGTGAAAGAGTCAGCGGCCCTTCGGCGGTCAGTCATTTTGGATAAGGCGTTTAGAGGAATGTTATATACAAACGATCCAAATGAAAAAAGCATATTGGCGCTTTCGGATGAAATCACTCACAATGAGCTTATTCCTTCAGAAGAAATACTTTATGATTTACCTGAAAATTGGATATGGGTCAAGCTGGGATCAGTCGCAAAAGTAAAAGGAGGAAAGCGGCTTCCGAAAGGACATACATTATTAGAAGAACAAACAAATTTTCCTTATTTAAGAGTAACCGACTTTAAAAATGGCAGCATCGACTTGAACAGTGTTAAGTATATTGATCAAGAGACAGCTGAAAAAATTTCCAGATACATTATCTCTCAGGATGATGTGTATATTTCTATCGCCGGAACCATTGGAAAAACCGGTATCGTGCCTTCAGCTCTGGATGGTGCGTTTTTAACTGAAAATGCGGCAAAAATCACGCAACTGACTAACACTTTTAATATATTTTTACATTTCTATTTGAATTCACCGATCTTACAGGGAAAAATGAAAAAAGCCGTCGTTTCCTCTTCGCAGCCAAAGCTCGCCTTGTTTCGAATAGAAGACTTTCATGTGGCATTGCCGCCTATGGACGAACAAAAAAGAATCGTTTCCAAGCTGGAGCGGCTATTAAACGAATTGGAAGAGGAAAAAGAACGGATTTTAGAAGTGGAAGACACAATGGATCTGCTAAAGCAATCGATTCTTAACAAAGCCTTCCGCGGAGAGCTTGGTACAAATGATCCGGCTGAAGAAAGTGCGGTTGAGTCATTGAAGGAAGTCCTGCAATCTACGAGGGATTGAAATGCTGTTCACTGTAATAGGCAATCGCGCGCTGCTTATGCGGGACGGAATTTTGGAAGCGGGGATAACAGAAAATAATAGAGTATATATAAAATGCAGCCAAAATAATCGGGCAAAGGGTGAGTACGACGGGAGTGCAAGCAGACCAAATTTTTGTGAATTTGCCGGTGAAGGACCTGCAAAAATCGATGGCGTTTTTTAAAGAAATCGGTTTTGAATTTAACGCTCAGTTTACGGATGAAAATGCGGCATGTCTGGTGGTCAGTGACCACATCTTTGTCATGCTGCTCGTTGAAGCGTTTTTTCAAACGTTTACGAAGAAGGAATTGGTCGATGCGGCAAAGAGTACCGAAGTGATTTTGGCGCTTTCCGCGGAAAGCAGGGAGCAGGTAGATGACATTGTCAACAAGGCACTGGAAGCCGGTGGAAAGGCATCAAATGACCCGATGGATCATGGATTTATGTATGGATGGAGTTTTCAGGATATCGACGGCCATCTTTGGGAAGTCATGTATATGGAACCGGGCATGAGTGAGCAAGGCTAAAGGGTGGGAGCTCAGGGGCAATGCTGAACGTCAAAAATAAAATGAAAAATCACTTCCTATATAAAAAAGGGAGTGATTTTTTTGAGGGCTTGTATGAGAAGATCCCAAAAAGTACAAAATACGCGTTACAAACAAAAGCCTAAAGTGATAATAGTTGATTTCTGGCTTATTTCTCATTAAGATAGGCGGTATTGGATCAATGACATCCAAACTGTCATGATGATGGAGGTAAACAGATGGAAAAGTTACAATCAATAGAACAATTTGAACAGCTGAAAAAGGAAGAGCGGGTCGTTTTCATGTTTTCTGCGGACTGGTGCCCGGACTGCCGGGTTATTGAGCCGATTTTGCCGGGAATTGAAGCGGATTACCCGGAATATCAATTTGTCCATGTGGATCGTGACGAGTTCATTGATTTGTGCGGCGATCTGGATGTATTCGGCATTCCGAGCTTTATTGCGTATCATAACGGGGAAGAAGCCGGCCGTTTTGTCAGCAAAGATCGTAAAACGAAGGAAGAAATTGAAGCGTTTTTGAACGGGCTTTCCGCTTAATTCCATAGGATCAAAAACACCACCCTTTTAAGGAGGGTGTTTTTTGATGAATATTTCCCGGAAAATAGTGTTCAATAACGGAAAATCAGGATGGACATAAATGAAGGGATTAAGATGCAAAAAACAGTCATTTCCCTTATAATAACTGGGAATAAAAGTGTTTTGACTGTTCACAGTTTTTACACGTTTCGGGGAGGTGGAAAAATGGTAAATGCAGCTGGTTTGCCACAATCTGCAGAGTCTCATGCAAAGCCTGGTATTGGAAAGGCGATACTTTGCATGGGGTGAACATCATTTAAAATCGCCCAAGTACACATAGATCATTTCTGATATCATTGGCTTTGCCCTTATTTTCATAAAAAAAGAATAAGGAGCGGGCAGAAATGACATATGTGAAAGCAACGATGGTTTTGCCGGAAGAGCTGATAAAAGAAATTCAAAAGTATGTTCAAGGCGAAACGATTTATATCCCGAAGCCCAAATCGGCTTATGAAAAATGGGGGACGCGTTCCGGAGGCAGAACGTTTATTGACAACCGGAATATTTCAATTAAACGGGCATTTAAAAACGGCCGGACTATTTCTCAATTAGCTGAAGAGTATTTTCTTTCCGTCGAAACAATCAAAAAAATTGTGTATACGAAATAAATAGAGATAGACTGCCGGCACTGATGTATAATAAAGACAATCAGCAGTATATTTCTTATCCTTTTTTATAGATTCAAATGTGAAAGCGAGTGTTCAGAATGGGCCGTAAGTGGAACAATATTAAAGAAAAAAAAGCGTCAAAAGATGCCAATACGAGTCGTATTTATGCAAAGTTTGGACGAGAAATCTATGTAGCAGCGAAGCAAGGTGAACCAAATCCGGAAACAAATCAGGCTTTACGGGTCGTTCTTGAGCGTGCCAAAACGTACAGCGTACCTAAAACGATTATTGACCGCGCGATTGAAAAAGCAAAAGGCGGTTCAGAAGAAAACTTTGACGAGCTTCGCTATGAAGGCTTTGGACCAAGCGGCTCTATGGTCATCGTGGATGCACTGACAAACAACGTGAACCGGACAGCATCCGATGTTCGTGCCGCTTTTGGTAAAAACGGCGGCAACATGGGTGTGAGCGGCTCTGTCGCATATATGTTTGATGCAACAGCTGTATTCGGTCTGGAAGGGAAAACGGCTGACGAAGTATTGGAATTGTTAATGGAAGCGGATATTGACGTTCGTGATGTGCTGGAGGAAGAGGAGTCCGTAATCGTCTACGCCGAACCGGATCAATTCCATGCTGTGCAGGAAGCGTTGAAGAATGCCGGTGTAACGGAATTTACTGTGGCTGAACTGACGATGCTTGCCCAAAATGATGTCACGCTGTCAGCGGATGACCAAGCTCAATTTGAAAAAATGATTGATGCTTTGGAAGACCTAGAAGATGTGCAGCAAGTGTATCATAATGTTGATTTAAGTGAATAATTCAAGAAAGCAGACCTTCGTTACAAAAGGTCTGTTTTTTGTATGCGGAGTTTTTTTAAAAATTAATTTCTCCATTTCATAAAACGAAGCGTTCTTTTACAATGAATAGAGAATGGAGTGATTAAAAATGGAAGCTTTTATCAGAAGTGATCAGTATCATTTTATTAAAAGAGGGAACTACATTTGCAAAGACAGCCAAACGTGTAATCAAAACATGATGACGCTGGATAAATTACATGATTTTATCACGCTGGTAACCAAATAAAAGGAGTGAAGAACAGTTGGACAAATCAAACCAAAAAATAACAACGTTTTTCATGTTTTCCGGCAAAGCAGAAGAGGCGATGAATTTTTATACGTCTTTATTTGACCAATCTGAAATCAAGCATCTGTTTTACCATGAAGATGGAACGGTTTTGCATGCATCGTTCACATTAAAAGGACAGACGTATATGTGCATCGACAATCGAAACGGAGATGTACATAAGTTTACGCCTGCCATGTCGCTGTTCGTGACATGTGACACAGAAGAAGAAATTGACCGCATTTTTGAGAAATTATCTAAAGGCGGACAGGTCTTAATGCCGTTAGCCGCTTCCCCTATGAGTGAAAAGTTTGCCTGGGTGGAGGACCAGTATGGTATTTCGTGGCAGTTGAATCTTCCCCAAAGCTGACAGCTGAAACGATATGGACAAGAAAAACAAAGAAGTATATCGAATCCCGGTGGCCGGGTTTTCATCGAATTAAAGCTCCTTTTCCTGTAAAATGGAAAGGGCGCTTTAATTTGAATAAAAGGTCAAAGGAGAAATGAAATGATTGCATTTATCATCGTTGTATTAACGTTATTTCTTATACCGGGACCGGCCGTCATGCTTACCTTGGCTCAAAGTGTGAGTGGAGGAAGGCGGAATGGTATTTTTACGGGTCTTGGCATCGCTGTTGGAGATCTGATTCACACGCTCGCTTTAGTACTCGGCTTATCAGCTGTTTTAATGACATCTGCGCACGCCTTCGAAATCATTAAATATTTGGGCGCCGCCTATTTATTTTATCTTGGAGTACGCGCCTTTATTGAAAAATCAGCGGCATTTACCGTGCCATCTGTTCATCGTGTCAGTGCCCGCCGTTCTTTTCAGCAGGCGGTTTTGACGGAAGTGCTCAATCCAAAAACCGCCTTATTTTTTCTTACCTTCCTGCCGCAGTTTGTCCGGCCGGATAACGTCTCCGTTGTTATTCAGCTATTGATTCTTGGTCTAACCTTTGTTGGTTTAAGTATTGCTTATACGACACTAATCGCCTTTCTTGCGGGTTTAGTAAGCCAATGGCTCTCCAGAAACAAAACAATTGCCCGCTGGCAGGGGAAAGTGGGGGGAGTGGTCTACCTTGGGTTAGGGATCAACTTGGCTTTGCAGCATCAAAAATAGGCCGATTTTGCTGTTTTTGGGCCGGTTTCCTTGTCATTTGGGCCGAATTCCCATCAATTCGGCTTTATGAGACCAAATTTGGCTCTAATATCAATAAATCGGCCTAAACGGCTCACAATCCGGCCTTCCCTCATGCTTTGGGGACCTTTTTAGTTCTTATTTTATATAAGGTTCCTTCTTGAATGATACGCCGTCTTCATCTAAATGACCGGAACGCGTGATTTTGGTTTTTAAATAGTTCTCATTAAATTCGGAGAAGTCTCCCCAGAGCGGTGTTCTCCCCGAAAGATGCATACCTGAATTTTTTAACGCTTCTAATTTTTTTGGATTATTGGTAATGAGGGTGACAGGTTTTGACCGTAATGTTTTTAATACGTCAATCGCATCTGCATAATTGCGGGAGTCATCCACAAAACCAAGATGTTCGTTTGCCTCAACTGTATCGTACCCATTTTCCTGAAGGATATAAGCCATTGCTTTGCTGAATAGGCCGATTCCCCGCCCTTCATGGTTCGCCAAATAAAATAATGCGCCGCTTCCATGTTCCACGATCATTTTCATCGACTGCTTCAGCTGAAAACCACAATCGCATCGTTTGCTTCCAAATATATCACCGGTGTGGCAAATGGAGTGCATGCGGATGATGGCATCATCCGCATACCGGAAGTCCCCGTAAACAAGCACGCTGGATTGCTGAAGCTCGGCTAAATTTGCAGAAGCTAATGTATCAATCACTCTTTCCAGGTCATTTGTTGATTCGCTGCACTTAAGCCAGCAATACCATTGAAAAATGACGGTTTCTCCATATAAACTAACCGGAAGCCGGATCGGTCCTACTAAGTAAATGGACTCTTCCGTTGTATTTATGAATTGAATTTTATCTTGTAAAATGGACATAATATTTGTTTCGAGTTTTGTCTGCGTCATATGCTCGTCCCTTTCTTGTTGACCGTTTGTCTGAAAATGTATGATGATTTCAGCAATAAAACGTCAAAACATCCTGTATAGACCATGATTCAATTATGCAAAGCAGCTGCTCGTGTAATGTTCTATTTAACTGCCGCTTTTTTCGTCTGTGGGAACTTTTTCGACCCATGATTGAGACCATTTATCAATTTCCCTCATGATGGGTGCGAACGAAACACCTTTTTCAGTGAGGGAATATTCAATGCGGACGGGTGTTTCGGGAATGACATTCCGTTTTACAATTCCCTGATTTTCCAGCTCCTTCAATCGTTCTGACAGGACTCTTCCGCTGATCCCAAGGGTATCTGTCATTGAACAGAATCGCTGGGGTCCGGAGAGCAGCTGATAGATGACCAAAGCGGTCCAGCGCTGGCTTAAGATAGCGACTGCTTTCTCGAATCGTGGACAAATAATGGATGGATCCATGTTGTCTTCACCTCTTTATTTTAATATATCATATTACAATATGGAATTAAATTATTTTAAATAAAAAAGTTACTTTAAGTAACTTTTGTGTCTTGTAAAGAAATGGAGGCATCATTTTTATGGGTGAAAATAACTCTGTTTGGAATTTAAACGGTATGTTCAACTCATGAACGGCGATAAAATGAATTAAGCAGAACGTTTTACTGTACGGTTTGACGCTTAATGTGCTATTTTAATAGCAAGTGTATAAATATAAAGGAGGGGAATGCGAATTGGGAAGGCGTTATTGCGTATTGGGCAGGTGGCGGAATTAAGCGGCCTATCTTCACGGACAATAGATTATTATACACAGCATGGCTTGCTGGAGTATGAACGCTCGTCATCAAATTATCGTCTTTATCCTGAGAGCGTTCTTCAAACGTTAGAACGAATAAAGCTTTTGAAAAAACAACGGATGTCGATCGCCGAGATTAAAGAAGCGATTCAAACTGACAATACGATCGAACCGATCATCGTTGAAGTGCAAGACGAAATTACGTGTCTGCAGCAAAAGCTGACAACACTTGAGGAACAAATGAAAGACGCGCCGCGGGAAGAAAAAAAACTCATATATCAAAAGCTTGAAAGCAAACTAACAGATGTCATGAAATTATTGACGTTAATGTAACTATTTTTGGAGGTGAATCCCTCATTTGAGGGAAATAATTGGATATTATATTAATCGCAAATTTGTTTTTACTATCACTGCTCATTGGATTGACGGCTTTCTTCGTTGGTTCAGAGTTTGCAGTTGTAAAAATACGGATGTCTCGAATTGATCAATTAATAGCAGAAGGCAACAAAAAAGCGGTCTTGGCGAAAAAAGTCGCCTCCGATCTGGATTACTATCTTTCAGCCTGCCAGCTCGGTATTACGGTCACGGCACTCGGACTTGGTTGGTTAGGAAAACCGACTGTTGAACGGCTGTTATATCCTTTGTTTGACAGCCTGGGGGTGCCGGAGTCGATTTCTGTGGTTGTTTCGTTTATTGTGGCCTTTTCACTTGTCACGTTCCTTCACGTCGTCGTTGGAGAAATGGCACCGAAAACATTGGCCATCCAGTTTGCGGAAAGAATGACCTTAATGCTGGCGCCGCCGCTTTATTGGTTCGGAAAAATTATGTACCCATTTATTTGGACATTAAATGGGTCGGCCCGCGTATTGCTTCGGACTTTTGGCGTTCAGCCTGCAGGACATGAGCAGGCTCACTCGGAAGAAGAGTTAAAAATCATTATGGCTCAAAGCTTTCAAGGCGGAGAGATTAACCAGACGGAGCTTGCCTATATGGAAAACATATTTGCGTTTGATGAACGGGTTGCCAAAGACATAATGGTGCCAAGAACGCAAATCGTCACACTTGAAAAGACCATGAGTCATGAAGAAATCGTGGCTGTGCTTGATGAATACAACTATACACGTTATCCTGTCACAGAAGATGGAGACAAGGACCACATTATCGGATTCGTCAACGTTAAAAAAATGCTGACACATATCGCGGCAGGACGTGACCGGGAACTAAAGGAATTTGTCAGGGAAATTCCGCTTATCCATGAAGTCACCCGGCTGCAGGATGTTCTTTTAAAAATGCAGAAAGCGCGTGTTCATATGGCGCTGATTATTGATGAATATGGCGGTACGGCAGGGATTATCACAATGGAAGATATTTTGGAAGAAATCGTTGGTGAAATTCGTGATGAGTTTGATGCCGATGAAGTTCCGGATATTCAGGAGAAGGGTGAGGCTCTGTATCATATAAACGGGCGTGTATTGCTGTCGGACCTTGAACAGCGGTTCGGTTTGACATTTGAAGACAGCGAGGATGTTGATACGATCGGCGGCTGGATTCAATTCCAAAAGACCGACACGGTGCAAGAAGGCGACAAAGTGGAGCTTAAAGATCATCTTTTTACTGTGACGGAAATGGATAACTACCAGATCGTCCAGGTGGCTCTTCAGCTTCGGGCATTATCTGAAGAAAAAGAATCGAACATAAATACGATAAACAACTGATTGGGCGAAAACGACAACTTTATTGAATTTTTTGGAGGTGAATCCCTCGATTGAGGGAAATAATTGGACGGTATATTATTATTAAATTTGTTTTTGGTGGCGCTTCTCATTGTACTGACAGCTTTCTTTGTCGGCTCTGAGTTTGCTGTCTTGAAAGTGCGGATGTCTCGAATTGATCAATTGATTGCAGAAGGTAACAAAAAAGCAGTGCTGGCAAAAAAGGTGGCCAATGATCTGGATTATTACCTTTCAGCCTGTCAGCTTGGTATCACCATCACCGCCCTCGGACTTGGCTGGCTGGGGGAGCCGACGGTGGAAAAGATTTTACATCCTTTGTTCGATAGTTTAGGGATTCCGTCTTCTCTTTCAGCGGTTATTTCGTTTGCGATCGCTTTCTCGACTGTAACGTTTCTTCACGTAGTCATAGGGGAGCTTGCACCGAAGACGCTTGCCATTCAATTTGCGGAAAAAATGACGTTAATGCTGGCGCCGCCGCTATTTTGGTTTGGTAAAATTATGTATCCATTCATTTGGGCACTAAACGGTTCAGCCCGCGTGCTGCTTCGTATGTTTGGCGTACAGCCGGCGGGGCATGAACATGCTCACTCGGAGGAAGAGCTGCAAATCATTATGACGGAAAGTTTTCAGAGCGGTGAAATTAACCAGACTGAGCTTTCTTACATGAAAAACATCTTTGCGTTTGATGAGCGGGTCGTGAAGGATATTATGGTTCCGCGAACGCAGATGGTCACTCTTGAAAAATCGATGAACCGTGCGGAAATCATTGCCGTTCTTGATGAATATGACTATACAAGATATCCGGTCACCGAAGATGGCTATAAAGATCACATTATCGGATTTATTAACACGAAAGAAATGCTGACGAACATTGCGGCTGGACGCGAACGAAAATTGGAAGAATTTGTTCACGATCTGCTTCGCATCCATGAAGCTACGCCATTAAAAGACGTTCTTTTGAAAATGCAGCAAAACCGTGTTCATATGGCACTGGCGGTGGATGAATATGGAGGGACGGCCGGCGTGATTACGATGGAAGATATTTTAGAAGAAATCGTCGGTGAAATCCGTGATGAATACGATGCTGACGAAGTCCCGGATATTCAGAAAAAAAGGGAAGACCTGTATCATATCAACGGACGTGTCTTGCTTTCCGATCTGGAAGAGCAATTTCATCTTACCTTCGAAAACAGCGAAGATATCGATACAATCGGCGGCTGGATTCTTGTGCAGCATATAGATACTGTGCACAAAGGAGATACAATTCAGCACGGTGAGCATCTCTGGACCGTACTGGAAATGGATAACCATCAAATTATACAGGTTGCGCTGCAGCTCCAGGCTTTAGCAAAAGTAAACGGAGACGAAGAATAAAAAAGTATCAATCCCCTCTTTTTTGTAAACGATAAGCAAAAAGGAGGTGTGATACGATGGCTAAAGATGTTCTTTGTGAAGTGAACAACTGTAAGTATTGGGATTCTGGAAACAAATGCAATGCAGATTCTATTTATGTCGTCAGCCACAAAGGCAAGCAGGCTTCTAAAAGTGAAGAAACAGACTGCAAAACATTTGTGCCGGAATTGTAATTATCCAAAAGAGTATGCCGTTTAACACAAACATTATTTATCGGACAGTTTGTCATTTGGGTTATTTGTGAAGAATGAAAACCACATATTAAAGAGGAGATGTCTCAAATGTTCAGCGAGACAGCTCCTCTTATTTTGATGGCCGGCTTTCATTTCATCTCATCAATTCGGTCTAAATGGTGCAGAATATGCTGTCTATCCACCACTTGCGGGACAGTCTCTTTCTTTGACCGATTGTCATGGCAGCTCGTTAACAGCCATCAACACCACACGACATGCCATCCATTAACAATGTTACTTTTTGCTTTTTCATTTCATCCTCGATTACTTGCTCCAATGTTTCCTTTGAATGCATCCCTGTCAGCTTCGTGCTTCCGATGATGAATGTCGGGACAGCTGTAATATTTGCTACATTGTAGGCTTGTTCCAGTGCTTTTTGATGTGCGTCTTTATAGGTTCTTTGTTCAAGCGCAGCCCGGTATTCATCTTCATCCAATCCGATTTCACCAGCCAGTTTCGTCAGCACGTCCACATCACCGATATTTTGTTCTTTCTGGAAAAAGGCGCGGAGCATGCGGTGATTATATTCATTTCCTTTTCCATGTTCTTTCGCATATTGATATCCTTCAAAGGCAAGGTGAGTATGCGGCTGAGGTGAAACATTCGGTAATACAATAGGAATGCCCATTTGTTCGGCCATCGGATAAACCGATTGCTTCCACGTGTTTTGCAAGTAGTCCCCTTCCGGACGAAGCGTCTCGTTTGGATAAGGGCGTAATTCATACGGCATCCATTCCACTTCTATATCATCTTGGCCTCTAATCGCTTCTTCAAGGGGTTTTTCAGCTAAAAAACAAAATGGGCACACATAATCGGAGTAAACTTTGATTTTTAACGTCAAAATCATCAGCCTCCCTTTCATATTCATTGAAGTTGATTATATAGCGGCGGGCATGTTTCGTCTAACCATCTGCTTTAAGTCTTATTATGATTCAAAAACGGCAATAACTTGAATGAATGTTTTTCAGCATCTCTGTTCCACGTGAAACAATAAAGTTGTGCTTGCCAGATATTTTAAAAACTTGCCCATTTATAAAGACACACCGCAGTGTAAGCACTCGCTGATCGGCTTTTCAATGAGGATGCTTTCCGAATAGATTGTACGTCCCGATTGTGGTATAATATAAACACATAGTTCGAGAGTTAAGACTATTGCTCACATTGAGCTTATACAACTCCAAAGGGGAGTAGCTGACAGTTACGTCGACAATACGTGATCATGGACCACCGTCTTAACTGGCAACATTATGTTGTTTGCGAGACCTTTGCCGGCATGGTAAAGGGTTAATAGATGGAAAAACCTTTACCGCCCAATTGGTAAAGTTTTTTTGTTCATAAAAAGAAATGGAGCGTGTTTCGAATCTAATATTCAGTTGAACGTCCAAAACGAATATTATTTTGAAAGGAAGAACGTAGTAAGAATTGGACATAGAGATACGAAGGAGAATGTTATTTCTCATTACCTTTATCGTAACGGCAAAATTATATGCGATGGCGATTGTGACGCTTGATCCGCAAAATCCGCCGCGCAGTTTAGCCATCAGTGCGCCACAGTCCGTTGTCGCTGAAAAGATTTTTCATACAAATTGAAGGTAAAGAGCCGGCACAGTTCATGCCGGCCTTTTTTTTGTGTTCTTTGAAAACCC
>NZ_MSDU01000002.1 GCF_001936625.1 Domibacillus antri
CCTCCCGCACACGGCAGTTAATCTGTTCAGCGCCGATGGTACTTGGGGGTTTCCCCCTGTGAGAGCCGGACGCCGCCAGGCAAGCGAAAAGAACAGCATACGCTGTTCTTTTTTTTGAGGTTATTTACCCCTATTTAATTTTACATCAGCCAGCGAAAATATAGCGTAGTTTTTTTGCTCTACCCGAATAAAAAGCGTTGTTGGAAGGGAAATTCCTTTTTTGGCAATGCTTTTTTTAGCTGAAAGAGGCCTGGAGAAATGATTGGAAAATTGACGTGGATATGACTTCATGATTAGTATAATAGTAGTAAATCATATTGATGGAGGAAACGATGAAAATAAAGGTGAAGTTAATCAGCTTGGTAGCCGTTCTTGTAGCGGCGATGGCCTCAACGGGTATTTTTTCTATTTATGTGTTTAAAGATAAAGACCGGCAGACAGATGAGATACACGAAGACACGCAGCTGCTACAGGCTTTAAAGCATATTCAATACCGCCTTGCGGGTATTTCAAATGATGAGCGGGCATTTCTCATCAATGGTGATCCTCAATTCCCTGAAGGAATGGCGGAGAAAAGACTAGACATTGATGACTCATTCAATACGGCTATGTCCCTTTCAGTCGGGAGCGAGGAAAAACAAAAGATCGAAACGATTAAAGAGCATTTTGAGCAATACTGGACCATCAGCGAGCAGGTTGTAAATGCACAGGCAGATCAAAGAGAAATGGCACTCTCTCTTCATTTTGAAGAGGAAAGAACAATTCGAAAAGAGGAGCTGGACCCGGCAATCGACAGTTTTATTAAGGATATTGAGAATGAAATTGCCGGTGATCAGCAAAGGCTGGATTATTTACTGCAGCGTAATACATATATTTTGGCGGCGCTCGTTCTCTTTTCATCCGGCTTTGGCGTCATTTTGGCGTATATCATTATTTCATCCATTTTGAAACCACTCCGCTTGTTTAATGAGCAGCTGAAAGACATTGCAGAAGGGGATGGTGATTTGACGAAACAAATCAGCTTGAAAAAGAAAGATGAATTTTGGGAGCTGGCTGAATCGTTTAATCATTTTTCTGTCACGTTAAAAAATTTGATGTCAAAAATAAACGATTCATCTCATTATTTAGCATCATCATCGGAACAGTTAACGGCGAGTGCCAATCAAACGACACAGGCTGCTGAGCATGTCTCGTCTGCGATTCAGCAAATTGCGGGCGGAACGGAAAGTTCATCGATGAAAATACAGGAAAATGCGGTATTACTCGATCAAATTCAGCATGGTGTGACAAGTATTAATAGCAGCTCAACAGTCCTTAAAAACCTTTCCGATGATACGTCAAAAGCAGCGGAAGAAGGCGTTCATTCCATTAAAAAGAACGTCCGGCAGATGCAGTTTATTTATGAATCGGTGTCTGAATCGAATCAAGTTATTCAATCATTATCAGAGCGGTCAGAAGAAATCGGAAACATTTTAACGATCATCAGCGGCATTGCGGACCAAACGAATTTACTTGCACTGAATGCATCCATTGAAGCCGCCAGAGCAGGTGAGCATGGGAAAGGTTTTGCTGTTGTGGCAGAAGAAGTCCGGAAACTTGCAGAGCAGTCGCAGCAGTCCTCAAAACAAATTGCAGTCTTAATTGAAGGGGTGCAAAACGATTCACAGGAGTCCGTCGGTATTATGGGCAAAGTGTCAGAAAATGCAGAAGTCGGTTTAAAGACATCGGAAGAAACAGCCGAGAAATTTGCGGAAATTATGAAACGGACAAGTGAAATGGCCCCTCAAATCAAAGAAATGTCCGCAGCGATGCAGCATATTACCGATAATGTGACAATGTTTAAAGCAACAGCAGACATTATTGCTTTAACAGCTGAAGAAAACAAGACGAGCACAGGAGAAGTATCTGCTGCAACAGAAGAACAGCTCGCATCAATGGAAGAAATCGCATCCTCTATTAAAGCCATAGCACGAACGGCCGAGGAATTGAAAGAACTTGTTGATCAGTTTAAGATTTAATGTTTTGCACCAGTACCAGATTTTCAAGTGAATCGGGTACTGGTGTTTTTTTAATACTCATTCATGTTGTTCATGCTATGGTAGGATGATCGGAGCGAAACAGGGCATACTGTTAGAAAAACGAAAAGTGGGATTTCATATGCCTAAAATAGTATCCGTGAGCACGGTTCACCCGCCGTATGAATTAACGCAGGAAGAGACAACAGAATTTGCCCGCGAACTGTTTCAAGATGACTTTCACGATATCGGACGCCTGCTTGCTGTTTTTCAAAATGGACAGATTAAAAAACGTCATTTTTCGATGCCGCTCCCATGGTTTGAGCGTGATCACAGCCTGCAGGAACGGAATGATTTGTATATTGAGCTTGCGACAGAATACGGTGCAAAAGCAGCTGCCCGCTGTCTAAATAACGATTGGTTTTTACAGCAGCAGGTTGGCTATGAAGAAATTGATGCGATCTTTTTTATTTCCAGTTCCGGTATGGCGACACCCGGGATCGAAGCAAGAATCATGAACCGGCTGCCCTTTTCATTGGATACGAAGCGCATACCGATCTGGGGATTAGGCTGTGCCGGCGGGGCGGCAGGTATTAGCCGCGCTTATGAATATTGCGTAGCATTTCCGAAAGCGAAAGTGCTTGTTCTCTCCGTTGAATTATGCAGCTTAACCTTTCAACGAAACGATCGCTCGAAAAGCAATTTAATTGGTACGTCGTTGTTCGCTGATGGGGTGGCGTGCGCGCTGGTCGCGGGTGACAAAGCGAATATACGGACGAAACGGCTCACGCCTTCCATTTTGAAGACAAAATCAAAGCTGCTCCCTGACTCTGAAAACGTGATGGGCTGGGATTTGAAAGACAATGGTCTGCATGTGGTGTTTTCTCGTGATATTCCGTCTATTGTCCGCAGCTGGCTCGGCGGATTTGTGGAAGGATTTTTACAAACCTCGCACCTTTCCATAAAGGAGATCGCCCATTTTGTCGCCCATCCAGGCGGTAAAAAAGTACTTGATGCGTATGAAGACACACTCCAATTGGCAAAAGATAAAACAAAGCATGCAAGAACGGTTTTATCTGAATTCGGGAATATGTCTTCACCAACCGTCTTATATGTTTTGGAGCGGTTTATGTTAGATAAAGTCAAACATGGAGACTACGGCTTAATGGCGGCGCTTGGTCCTGGATTTTGCGGGGAGCTGCTGCTGTTGAAATGGGGGGTGGAAGCGTGAGGCTGTTTCTTATTGTGATCATAGTAGTCTGCAGTCAGCGGCTTGTGGAACTTTTTATTGCACAGCGCAATGAGAAGTGGATGCGCAGACAGGGCGCATATGAAGCCGGAGCCGAACATTATCCGCTGATTGTTGCTTTACATATCGGGTTTTTCATCAGCTTGGCCGCTGAAGTTATTATAATCGAAAGGTCATTAAGCCCGTGGTGGCCGATTTTACTTTCTTTGTTCATACTCGCACAGGCGGGGAGAGTATGGAGTTTAGTTTCGCTTGGCCGTTTCTGGAATACGAAAATTCTCATTTTGCCGGGAGCGAATGTGGTAAGACGGGGTCCATACAGATGGATCCGGCATCCGAATTATCTCGTTGTCGCCACTGAGATTCTAATATTGCCGCTTTTGTTTCAGGCGTATTATACGGCATTAATCTTTTCACTGCTGAATGGAATCGTGCTTGTCATTCGGATTTCTGTCGAAGAGAAAGCATTGATGGAAGCGACAGATTACGGACAAATATTTCGAACAGACTGACAGGTGTATTTCGTCAGTCTGTTTTTGTACAGATAAAATACGTGACAGCTTTCCCGCAGAAGGAAGCGGTTCCTGCTGAAATTATACTTACAATGGCAAGTAACAGTGGTATTATATAAAATCATAAGTATATAGATTGGCGGGTAAATTTGCGGGGGGTTTGTTTAAGAAAGAGCGTTTATGGATGGTGCTGCTTCGTTCGTTATCGGATCAGCTTGCTGCTGACACTGCATATTTTTTCTTGTGCCGCCGGAAAGGATAATCAATGATGGGGAAACGACTCGTGGTTTATTTTGTTGGATTGTTCATTACGGCACTCGGCATTGCGCTGATCGTTCATACGCAAGCGGGAGCAGGTCCATGGGATTCCGTAGCTGTCGGGCTCAAACTTCACTTCGGCTTGACGATCGGCCTATGGTCGATTATTGCGCAGGCATGTGTCGTTATCATTACGGCACTGGTCGAACGGGCACGGTTTCAGTTTGAATCGATTTTGGCCATTATCATTCGAAGCTGGTTTCTGGATCTCTGGTATTACATTATTTTAAAAGATATTGAATTTACCTCATCCCCGGCCATGCAATGGACGACGTTTGCTTTAGGCGTTTGTGCAGTGGGGACTGGCATTGGTATTTATGTAGAAGCGAGACTGCCGAAAACGCCGCTTGATGGTCTAATGATCGCTCTTCATAATGCGTTCGGCTGGAGTTTCAGTACAGCAAGAGCCATCATTGAGCTGTCCGGAGTCGCGCTCGGTTTTTTACTTGGCGGACCGGTGGGCATTGGAACCGTCATTATCGCTTTTGTACTGGGGCGGATTATTTCTATGGTGAACCGGCGCGTAAAAAAATACATTGCCATACCCGGTAATGCTGTATAAAAAAAGCTGTTCAGCGCGCTGAACAGCTTTTTTGTATGAAGAATATTAATCTGGCCCGGAGCTGCTGAGTGGCATGAACGCAATAAGGAAGTTTTGATAAGGCAGTAATGATAAAGATGCACTGTGTTTAACGAATCGCAGCCAGTCTTTCATACACTTGTGAAAGGGTGCTGATCCCCATATTTTTTAATTTTTGAATATAGACAGACCATAGTGCTGCGGTGAGCCGGGCATCGCCAAGTGCATGATGCCGCCCGGTGACGGGAATTTGGTTATGTTCGCAGCAATCTTCCAGCCGGACGTACGGATTGTCCGGTTCGGCAATGCGGTACATGAAGGACGTGTCAATGAGCCGGTGGGAAAAAGGAGTACGGAAATATTTCCGGCTCGCATGCTGCATAAATGCTTTTTCATGGCTGGCGTGATGGGCAACGAGAGGGGAAGTCCCGCTGAATTTAAAAAATTGCTCCAGCACAGCAGCAGTTTCCGGTGCATCTTTTAATTCTACTTCTGTAAGGCCGGTCAGTTCTTTTATAGCAGGGGAAAGTGGTTGTTCATAGCGGACCGGTGAATAATATTCATCTTCCACACGGCTGCCCGCTACTTTAACGGCCCCGATTGATAAGATTTGGTCGCCTTTGTCCGGATAAAAACCGGTTGTCTCCAAATCAAAGACAATCACCTGCAGTTCATCAAGCGGGATCGACGTTGACTGATTCGTTCTTAAATCCCGCTGTAAGCTGCGCATAAATGCTATATCATGACGCCCTCCCTGCAGGCCGGTAAACCGGTTTCCGCTTAAATTTTTCATAAAATCATTAAAGCCCATATCCTATCATCCTTTTTCTACAAATCGCTGCACGTAATGATGAAGTGACTCCGCTGTTTTTAAAATATGGCGCAGCTCTTTTTTTCGGGCCGGACCGAGCATATCGATACTGATGTAATGAGAGCTTTCATAATTGGGCGCATTCTTCAGTGCGCGAAGCCGGAAATCGAGCAACGTGCGGAATGCTTCTTCATATTCCGCCATCTTTTCAGTGTGGGCTGGTATGTGTTTCAATGCTTTCATACGCATTAAGGTTGAGGAGGGTTCAATGCCTTCTTTAATGGCCAGCACCCGAATGGCGTTCACGTATGGCAAAAACGCCGACTGTTTTAAATTCAGTGCTCCTGTATGTTGTCCGTTTTGTTCCGTAAAAATTTGTCCGAACAGCCCAACTGACTTTTTCATAAATTGAATGTTTTCAAAAAAACGCTTTAATAGATAACGGTTTTTTTTCATTGCGGATGAAATTTGCTTTTTTAATGAAGAGATATATGCTTTCTCTCCGTACAGAACACGCGCATCACAAATCATGTGGAGTGAACGGATCGTATCGAGTGTTTCCGCTTCGATCCAATTGTCAATTTGTTTTTTCCAGGCTGCTAGAGAGCGGCACCAGACCGGGTTTGAGCTCATGACATTGCCTTCACAATATGGATACCCGGCTTCATTTAGTCCGTCTGAAAAGGTTTGGCCGAGCGAAAGGAAATAATCGGCTGCCTGGTCCGTATTCAGTTCATAGACCATGCCGTGATCCTGATCGCTGATCGTACCCTGCTCGAACCGGCCGGCACTTCCAAGTAAGAATAATGTGAATGGACAGGGGGGAGATCCGTTTATCTCTTCATGTTTTTGGAAAGCGGTTAAAAACACTTGCCTCATAATGTCATCGTGAAATGCATTCAGCCGCTGTGTTGAATGGAGGTGCTGATCCATCATCGAATCCTTTTCGTGGCGGATGTCCGCGTATGTTTGTGCACGCGTCGTCATAACCGTTCACATCCTTTTTTAACTAATAATACGCAAAGCGGAGCCGCTTTGCGCATTCATTTACTTATTTTTTCATCATTAGCGTGCAATATTTTCTGTTGATGCTTTTGCTGCAGTGTTTTTTGGCGTGCTGTCCGCGAATACTTCCGGATAGCCGTAGCTTCCATGTTCACTAATATCAAGACCCATAATTTCTTCTTCTTCCGTTACGCGAAGTCCGCCAAGTGCTTTTTTGATGACGAAAAGGATCACGAATGAAGCAGCGAAAGCGAACGCGCCGCTGACAAATACGCCCATTGCCTGTACGCCAAGCTGTGTGAATCCGCCGCCGTAGAATAGACCAGGCTGACCGAATGTTGCCAGTTCCGGTGTAGCGAAGAAACCGGTAGACAATGTACCCCAAATACCAGGGATACCGTGAACTGAAAGAGCGAAAATGGGATCATCAATACCCAATTTTTCCATTAATTTTGCACCGTAGAAGACAAGTACGCCGGCGATCAAACCGATGACAACTGCTGCCCACGTATCAACAAATGCGCAAGACGCCGTAATCGCAACAAGTCCGGCCAATGCCCCGTTTAAAATTGTTGGAATATCTGATTTGCCAAGCACAACCCATGAAATCATCAATGCGGCAACGGCACCAGCCCCAGCTGCAAGGTTTGTGTTCAAAGCAACGAATCCGAAGAAACCGCCGTCTACTGACACTGTGCTTCCTGCATTAAAACCGAACCAGCCAACCCAGAGAATAAGAACACCGAGTGATGTGAAGACCTGATTATGACCGTGAATGGCGTTAGCTGAGCCATCTTTATTGAAGCGGCCGATACGAGGCTTCAGCAAAATTGTTGCGGCAAGGGCAGCCATCGCACCTGTTAAATGGACAACAGTCGAACCGGCGAAATCCTGCTTGCCATGTTCAGCTAGCCAGCCGCCGCCCCAAATCCAATGAGCGACAATCGGATACACGAGTGCGGAGAATAAAATCGTAAATAGTACGTATACAGATAACTTTGCACGTTCCGCGAAACCGCCAAGTGCGATTGTAATCGCGATCCCTGCGAATGCACCTTGGAATACGAAGAAGACAGTAGATGATAAACCCATACCTTCAAGTTCATAACCGGAATAAAAGAAGTGCGATAATCCTACAAAAAAGTTTCCATTGTCACCAAAGATAAAGCCAAAACCGACGGCCCAGAAAACAAGAGAGGCAAGTCCGAATGTGAATACCGTTTTGCCGGCAATGTGGCCGGCATTTTTCATGCGGGTTGATCCGGCTTCCAGCATAATGAATCCGGCGATCATAAAGATAACTAAAATGGCACCAAGCATAACCCAGAGACTGTTCATTAAATACAACATATCTTCCATTTCCAAAACCCTCCCGAACGTTATTTTTAATAACTTTTTTGTGTTATAAAATATAACATATGTTTACATTATGCTGAAAATAGAGATTAGTCAATAGTTTTCTGAACATTTTTTAAATTAATGTAAGGAAAAGTAACATTAAAAAGGCGGATGATTTTGTTGGGGTGTAATTAAATGTACGGTTTATCGGGGGTTCTGAAGCGATGATCAAGAAAAACATGGTGAATAAAAAAAGGCGCTTTCGTTTGCGAATAACGGTGTTTTTTTGTCATGAACCGTAAGAAATATCGATAGATTAAAATGGATATACGGATGGGATTCTTCCATTTAATATAGATATCGGGGGTCCGCCAATCGAATGGAAAGGGGTGTGTCGATGAGCTTGTTTGGAAGAAGCTATGAAGAGTATGACTTCAATATGTTTTCAGTGAGCCATTTTAGCGTGCTGGTGCTGCTGGCAGTCATAGTCTGCGGTCTTTATATATACAGGGATCGGCTGAACTCATCCCGGTTTAGGCAGGCTGAAATCGGCACAGCTGTCTTTTTGCTGGCGATTGAGGTTTTATATCATATATGGCTGTTCACAAACGGCAGCTGGCGGATTCGTCACGCACTTCCGCTTGAGCTTTGCAGCATCAGCCTGTATTTGGCGGTTGTGTTATTAATAAGCGGAAAAAAGAATGCCTATGACATTTTGTTATTTACTGGTCTGCTTGGAGCATCACAGGCGCTTTTTACGCCCTATTTACATTATGATTTTCCGCATTTCCGTTTTTTTCATTTTTTTGCGGTGCATCTTCTCGTTTTTTGTATCCCTCTTTATTTTACATGGGTGAAAGGCTTCAGGCCGACGATTGATTCCGTCTTCAAAACAATGATTTTTTTAAATGTTCTTATGCCATTCGTGATGATTGTGAATAAGTTTACCGGCGGAAATTATTTATTTTTGAGCCATAAGCCTGAAAGTGCCAGTCTCCTTGATCTGCTGGGACCGCACCCGTGGTACATCGTGTCACTGGAACTGCTTGCTTTCAGTTTAAGTTTAGTGATTTGGCTTTTATTGAGAAAAAGAGAGAAAAATACATCTGAGAATGAATGGATGATGAAAGGAGTAAAAGAAAGCAAAAAAAGAAGTGGATAAAATCAAAAAGAGCGGGCTGTTCATTACCCGCTTTTTTTATATGCCTTCTTTTTATGAATGCTGAAACAACTCAATCCACTCGCCGTCCGGTCCGTGGAAGAAAATATACTTTGAGCCGCTGGGGAGTGTCGTAATGTCTTGATCGATAAATGTGACGTTATGCTGTTTGATGCGTTCTAATTCACTTTCAATATCATCGACTGTGAAAGCGATGTGATGTACTTTTCCCTCTGCCGGGAGATCCGGGTTATAGCCTTCGATCAGTTCCACAAGTGTTTCGTTCGTTGTTTTGAAACCAAGAAACGCCAGTTTTATGTTTGGATCGGGATGCCCCTGTTTTTCTAGAAGCTCAAGGTCGAGGACTTTTGTGTAAAAGTCGATGGCTGTGTCCAGATCTTTCACCTGAATCCCGACGTGCTCCAGTTTTGAAATGGCCATATGTATTCCTCCTTTTCCCTTATTATCGCCGCTTCTTGACAAAATCGCTATCGGAAATAATGATAAAAGAAACGATGAAGAGAAAGAAGGGTTCAATTGAACATTTATATACTCGTTGGCATAGGGGGTATGATTGGTGCCGTGATGCGATATGGATTGAGTATCGGAACTGCCTTATGGTGGAACGGCTCATTTCCGCTGGCGACACTGCTGGCCAATTATATCGGCTGTTTTTTGCTGCCTTTTTCAAGCGTTAAATTGAGCGGTAACGTATCGACGGATGTGCAAAAGGCGGTCACAACAGGTGTGATTGGCTCCTTTACCACGTTTTCTGCTTTTAGTGTGGAAACGATGACTCTGTTTGAATCTGGTGCTGCATTCGAAGCATTTCTTTATGTTTTTTTAAGTATTACAGGCGGGATGGTCTTTGTGCGGCTTGGCAGTGAAAGGCGGCGCGGGCAATGATCTTTGTGGCAATTGGCGGTTTTTTTGGCGCGGTGGCCCGATTTTGGATTGGAAATCAATTAAATAAAACAGCATTTCCATTTGGAACATTGTGTGTGAATGTGATGGGGGCGTTTTTACTCGGGCTGCTGATCGGATATGGAATAGAAGGGGACTGGCTGCTTTTATGCGGGACGGGCTTTCTCGGCGCGTTTACCACTTTTTCAACATGGATGATGGAAGCGGATAGGATGGAAAGAAAAAAAGCCATTTTTTATGTGCTCGTCACATGTGCTGCAGGGTTTTGGGGTTCATGGATAAGTTTGTAAGTCGTCATAAAGGAAATGAAAATGGGTCCTATGCTATACTTTCCACGTGAACTAAACATTGGAAGGGAAGCGGGAGTATGCAATTTGTGACGTTAAATAATGGACTTGAAATGCCTCAGCTTGGTTTTGGTGTCTGGCAGGTAAAGGATGAGGAAGCGGCGCCGGCAGTGTTAAAAGCTCTTCAAACAGGCTATCGCTCCATTGATACGGCTGCCGTTTACGGCAACGAGCGCGGTGTCGGCAAAGCGATTAAAGAAAGCGGCATTCCGCGTGAAGAACTTTTCATAACGACCAAAGTGTGGAACAGCGAGCAAGGCTATGACAAAACGTTAAAAGCTTTTGATGAAAGCTTAGAGAAGCTTGGCCTTGAATATGTCGATTTGTATTTAATTCATTGGCCTGTTCCATCGGACGATTTATACGTCGATACGTACAAAGCGCTTGAAAAGCTGTATGAGGACGGGCGTGTAAAAGCGATCGGCGTGTGTAATTTTGACATCGATCACTTGCAGCGTTTATTAGATGAGTGCGATGTGAAACCTGTATTGAATCAGATTGAATGCCATCCGCATCTTGTTCAAAAAGAATTGAAAGCATTTTGCAAAGAGCACGATATTTACATTGAAGCGTGGAGCCCTCTTATGTCCGGAGGAATCGTCCTTGGAAATGCAGTAGTAAAAGCAATCGCTGAAAAGCACGGCAAAACACCGGCGCAGGTTATTCTTCGCTGGCATTTGCAAAACGACTCCATTGTGATTCCGAAATCCGTTACACCGTCACGCATTGAAGAAAACTTCGATGTTTTTGATTTTGAGTTAACTCAGGAAGAAATGGATCAAATTACAGCACTCGACAGCGGCGAACGTACGGGTCCTGTTCCTGCTGAATTTAATAGAAAATAACAAAGGCTGCCGGAAGGGTTCCGGCAGTTTTTGTTATGTTTAATGGGAAATGGCCATGTCTGCAAGCTGATGTCCGCATTTAACGGATTGACTTAAAATCACACACTTTCCCGTTCCACAATTGTAAATGGCACTTCTTGATGAGATCTGTTTCCAGCTGCAATCGCCTGTTCGAAGGCAATTTTGCCGAGCTCATGGAGTGGAAGATCAACGGTCGTGATGCCGAGCGGAGCGGAAATGGGATGGTTGTCGAATCCGATAACGGACACATCGCCCGGGACAGTAAAGCCTAATCGTCTGCATTCCAATATAAAGCCGGCGGCGACAAAGTCATTTGTAATCAGCATGGCGGTCGGGCGATCGTCGAGATTTGCCCATTCTCCGGCAAGACGGGTACCGTCTTCGATTGTCAGCGCGCGGTCAAAAATCCAATCTTTCCGAACGAAACCAAACACCTCTTCATATGCTTTTCTTCTTGCTGTACTGCTTTTTCCATCCATTCGCAAAACCGAGTAGCCGATTTTAGCATGTCCTTTTTGAAGAAAATAATGGAGTGCTTCTTTAAATGCCTCATATTGATTAACAAAAACAGAGGACATTTGATGACCGGACCACGATTCACAGACGACAACATTTCCGAATGTGCTGTAATCCTTCACGACATCGATAGGACACTCCCTTGACGTGATGATCAGGCCGTCTACTTGTTTTAATTTCAGCATATTCAGTGCATCTATTTCTTGATTAACATCATAATTCGTCTGCGCAATCATTAATTTGAATCCATTTTTTTCAGCTGCAGATGCAATGCCGCTTAAAATGCTTCCGAAATAAGGGTGACTGGCAAACGGTAAAATAACACCAATAATGTCTGTTTTGCCGCGTGCCAAATGAACGGCGTTAATATTTTTTTCATAGTGAAGCTGTTCGGCAGCATCTAATACGGCCTTTCTTTTTTCCGCACTTACATACGGATGGTCATTTAATACACGAGAAACCGTTGCGGCAGATACACCGGCGATCCGGGCGATATCATGAATATTTCCCATCTTCATCCCTCATTTTTGAAAAAATGCTTGCTCTGAAATGCGTTTCATACTTTACATTGTAAAAAATGATTAAAGGGGTGGCAATAAATGCTGGGAATTCTCGTACTGCTATTGCTTTGTACAGTGGAAGTGCTTGCTGCGGATGCGGCATTAAAAGCAAGCGGAGAAGAAGTGGATATGGAGCCGTTTGACGAATTTTTCGACAGGGAATACAAATAATAATAGCTGCACACCGGCTGAGTGAAGCCGGCTTTTTTATTTATACTTGCTTACTTTTACATTTCTATTTACGCTTAGTCATTATAAAATTGATAATTAGCAGCATTTATATTATCCGAATTGCAGCCGGATCTCTTAACGGTTATAGATGACCCGAAAATCGCATCTGACTCGTTTTTATGTAAAAGCGCCGAAAAGGACGTTGTGGATTCGATTTACGGATAACAACACAAAGGGGTAGATTTCGATATGAAAAAAGCACTTTTAAATATTGACTACACATATGATTTTGTCGCAGATGATGGGAAATTAACGTGCGGGGAGCCGGGGCAGGCGCTCGAAGGAGAAATTGTCCGGCTGACGGAGCAGTTTATTGAAAATGGAGAGTACGTGGTGTTTGTGATTGATGTACATGATGAAAATGATCTATTTCACCCGGAAACGAAACTATTTCCCCCGCATAATATTCGCGGTACAAAAGGACGCGATTTGTACGGAAAGCTGCAGGGCGTGTATGAGCAGCATAAAGACCGCGCCAATGTGTATTATATGGATAAAACACGCTATTCTGCTTTTGCCGGGACGGATCTTGATATGAAACTTCGTGTGCGTGGTATTAAAGAGGTGCATCTCGCCGGTGTTTGTACAGATATCTGCATTTTGCATACCGCCGTCGATGCGTATAACAAAGGCTATGATATTGTCATTCATGAAAACGCGGTAGCTTCTTTTAATGAAGCAGGCCATCATTGGGCGCTTGGTCACTTTTCAAATACGCTGGGAGCGAAAAAAGGAGGCTCTCTGGAATGAATCAATATAGCGATGACAGCTTTATGCTGCATACTGATTTATATCAAATTAATATGGCGGAAACGTACTGGCGAGATGACATTCATGAGCGAAATGCAGTATTCGATATTTATTTTCGTAAATTGCCGTTTGGAAATGGCTATGGTGTATTTGCCGGCTTGGAACGGGTCATCTCCCTAGTGGAGCGATTCGGGTTTACCGAAAGTGATATCAATTATTTACGTGAAACAGGTTATCAGGAAGACTATCTTACATTTCTAAAAAACATGGCTTTTACGGGTACAATCCGCTCCGTGCGTGAAGGGGAAATCGTTTTTGGAAACGAGCCGTTAATGCGGATTGAAGCCCCTCTTGCTCAGGCGCAGCTGCTTGAAACGCTTTTATTGAATGTGATCAATTATCAAACATTGATTGCGACAAAAGCATCGCGTATGGTGCAGGTTGCCGGCCGCGGGACAGCGTTCGAGTTTGGAACACGGCGGGCTCATGAAACAGAAGCAGCTATTTGGGGAGCCCGTGCTGCTTATATAACCGGTTTTGCGGGCACGAGCAACGTCCGCGCCGGAAAGTTATTTGGCATTCCGATTTCCGGTACACATGCACATGCCATGGTGCAGGCGTACCAAGACGAATATACGGCGTTTTCCAAATATGCCGAAACGCATAAAGATTGTGTATTTCTTGTCGATACGTATGACACACTGCGATCCGGTGTGCCAAATGCGATCCGCGTCGCGAAAGAATTTGGCGATAAAATTAATTTTAAAGGTATTCGTCTCGACAGCGGAGATCTTGCCTATTTGTCAAAAAATGCACGTAGGATGCTGGACGAAGAAGGATTCCCCGATGCTAAAATTATCGCCTCCAATGATTTGGATGAAGAAACCATCATGAGTTTAAACGCTCAGGGGGCGAAAATTGACAGCTGGGGCATCGGGACGAAGCTGATTACAGCGTTCGACCAGCCCGCACTTGGAGCGGTGTTTAAGCTGGTGTCAATTGAAAATGAGCGTGGGGAAATGGTCGACACGATTAAAATTTCCGGAAATCCGGAGAAAGTGACAACACCGGGCAAAAAGAAAGTATACCGGATCATAAATAATGCTAATGGCAAAGCAGAAGGAGATTACATCGCACTTGAGGACGAAAATCCGCAGGCGGAGGAAAAACTGAAAATGTTTCACCCGGTCCATACGTACATCAGTAAATTTGTGACGAATTTTACCGCCCGGGAATTACACGAAGATATATTTGCAGGTGGAAAATTGCTTTATAAACTGCCGGAGCTTGAAGACATTCGCCGTTATGTTGAACAAAGTCTGTCTGTATTCTGGGATGAATATAAGCGGCCTGTCAATCCAGAACAGTATCCAGTGGATTTGAGTCCGGCATGCTGGGAGCATAAAATGAAAAAAATTGAAGAAATGCTGCCGCCGTCTGCGCGATAAAGAAATAGGACAGTGCCGCAACAAAAAAAGTCACTGTCCTGTTTGTGAGTCGGCCCTTGTTACTGCTCCGCTTTCTTTAACCCAACAACAATCCTTTTCCATTATGAGTTATATAAAGATATTATACGGTTCTTGAGATGTTTTTATTATGTGGGGGCAAGGCAAATGACGGTTGAAACCTCTCCTTAATCATAAAAAAACACCTTAAGGTTAATACTAATTAAGGTGTTTAAAAAGTTCTGGATTTCTTAGTGACTAAAGTCATCTCTTCTCATGAATTTTGGTGCCCACCAATTTAAGTTACCCATCATTTTCATAAGGGAAGGAACAAGTATCATTCTTACTAAGGTTGCATCAATAAGGATCGATAAGGAGATGCCCACACCGCGATGCAGGAAAGCATCCGGTTCATTCAGGAAAAAGGCTTCTCTGTGCAGGGGCAGATTGTGTCTGCCACCACGAAGCACCACTTCGGGCGCAGGCGCCCGAAAAAAGAAGCGATCCCTGAAAACACAACGGGTTAGACGCTGTCTTTCAGCGGCCTGGAAGTCCATCCCGCTTTCACAGAACGCGAGCTGCACATGGC
>NZ_MSDU01000020.1 GCF_001936625.1 Domibacillus antri
ACGAAAGCCAGCTTCAGGAAAGAATCCAGGAGACATTCCGGATCATTGAAGAACAGATTGAACTGGATCACCAGATCCTGTTGGATTCGGATTCTTCAGCCCGTACAATTTCTTCTGAAGACCTGTCCATCGCAGCCCTTGAGATTGAGGCTCATATGAAGGAAGCGGAAAAGCAGGCTGGGCAGGAACAGGACCCGGAACGAAAAAACGAAAAGAAGCAGCGCTTCCGCCTGATCCGCCAACTGCACAAGCACGTGGAAACGGACTATCTCCCCCGCCAGGCCAGGTATGAAGCTTATCGGGAGACTTTTGGGGAGCGAAACAGCTTTTCCAAAACCGATCATGATGCGACGTTCATGCGGATGAAGGAAGACCATATGAAAAATGGGCAGCTCAAGCCGGGATACAATGTGCAGATGGCAACAGAAAACCCGTTCATCCTTTTCTACACGATCCACCAGCGTCCGGGGGATACCGCCTGCTTTATTCCGCATCTTGAAAAATTGCACGCAACATCTCTTCCATTTCCAAAACGGATTACGGCGGACAGCGGGTATGGAAGCGAGTCCAACTATGTCTACGTGCACGAGCTCGAAGAACAGCCGGAAGCGCTCATTCCCTATAATGTGCTGAACAAGGAGCAGACCCGCTCCTTTAAAAAGAATATCCGCCATGTCCAGAACTGGGCGTATCGCGCCGAGGACCATTTCTATATCTGTGCAAACAACCGCAAGGTCGTCTTTAAGCGTTACTCCCGGCGCACGGATCAAAATGGGCAGGTGCGCGACTTTAAGATTTACGAATGCGAAGACTGCACAGAATGCCCGATGAAGCCCCAGTGCACCAAGGCAAAAGGGAACCGGCAGGTACATGTGAATACGGTGTACGAAGAAATGAAAGGAAAAGCAAGACGAAGCCTTTGGTCTGACGAAGGAGCCGCTGTCTATGCTCGACGCAAGATCGAACCAGAAAGCGTGTTCGGTCATATCAAGGGCAATCGGTCGTAGCGCCGATTCAGCCTCAGGGGGCTGGACAAGGTGCACATCGAATTCGGCATCACCGCCATGGCCCACAATTTCCTGAAACAGGCGCAGGTGAACCGCCAGTTTCAGGGGCAAAACGGCGGCAAACGAAAAAATCCGGCGGGTCCTTTTCAAGAACCCGCCGGATTTTCTTCATTTAAGAGGCTTTTGAGACAGCCCCTTTTTGTATGTTAGTCATCAATTTCTGTTTTCTGATCGCATCCACAATGAGAGTAAAGAACTGTCACCTTTTCCTCCTCAAAGTGCTCGATTGTTGATTGGCAAGATTTGCAGACGATTGTTCCCATTTTTTATTACCTCCCATTTTTTGTTTTGAAAGCGATTTATGTTTCTTTAATTTATAATAATATAACACATTTCAGATTGCAAGCATAAATTGTATAACATATTTGAAAACGGGACAAAAAACCCCCGATTTCCTTTATAAAGGAAATCGGGGGTTTCTTATTATTTATTCATTATTTTACAATGTGAATCGGTGTTCCGAGAGCCACTTCCGCTGCTTCCATCGCCATTTCTCCAAGCGTTGGATGCGCATGAATTGTCATCGCAATATCTTCAAGTGTCATACCCGCTTCAATTGCAAGGCCAAGCTCAGCTACCATATCTGATGCGCCTGCACCGGCAATTTGAGCACCGATGACAAGTCCATCTTCTTTGCGTGAAACGATTTTAACGAATCCATCTGAACTGTTAAGCGCAAGAGCGCGTCCGTTCGCTGCAAATGGGAATTTCGCTGCTGTCACGTCTAGCTTTTCTTCTTTTGCCTGTGCTTCTGTATAGCCGACTGTTGCCAGTTCCGGTTCTGTGAAGCAGACAGCTGGAATAGCCAGGTAATCGACTTCTGATTTTTCACCGCTGATTGCTTCAGCCGCAATTTTGCCTTCGTAAGATGCTTTATGGGCTAATGGCGGTCCCGCAACAATATCACCGATTGCGAAAATGTTATCAACGCTTGTACGGCATTGTTTATCCACTTCGATGACACCGCGGTCTGTCATTTTAACACCGGCGCCTTCAAGACCCATTTCATCCGTATTCGGACGGCGGCCTACTGTAACAAGCACGTAATCCGCTTCAATTGTTTCTTCTTTTCCGCCGGCTTCGTACGTTACTTTTACCCCATTTTCTGTTTCTTCCGAAGACTTAGCCATCGCTTTTGTCACGATCGTTACGCCTTTTTTCTTCAAACCGCGCTTAACAAGGGCGGACATTTGCTTTTCAAAACCGCCAAGAATTTCAGGAGCGCCTTCAAGGATTGTTACTTCAGAACCAAAGTTTGCAAATGCTGTTGACAATTCTGTTCCAATATATCCGCCGCCAATAACAACCAGCTTTTTCGGAACTTCCTGAAGTGCAAGAGCACCCGTTGAATCGAGAACACGTTTGGAAAATTTGAAGTTTGGAATTTCAATCGGACGTGATCCTGTCGCAATGATCGCATTTTTGAATGTGTACGTCTGCGCAGAATCTTCGCTCATAACGCGTAGTGTATTCGCATCATTGAAATAGGCTTCACCGCGTACAATTTCCACTTTATTTCCTTTCAGCAATCCTTCAACGCCGCCTGTTAATTTCTTAACAACGCCGCCTTTCCATTGCTGTACTTTTTCAAAATTCACTGTCACGTTTTCAGCGATAATGCCGATATCATCAGAATGTTTCGCCTGCTCGAAGCGGTGGCCTGCTGTTAAAAGGGCCTTTGAAGGAATACATCCTACATTCAAGCAGACGCCTCCAAGGTTTTCTTTCTCAACGATGGTCACTTTTTGTCCAAGCTGTGCTGCACGAATTGCGGCAACGTATCCGCCGGGACCTGAACCGATGACTATAGTGTCTGTTTCAATCGGGAAATCTCCTACTACCATTTGTTACGCCTCCATTAGTAAAAGTTCTGGGTCGTTCAACAACCGTTTAATGTGGTTTAGTGCATTTTGTGCTGTCGCTCCATCAATCATGCGATGATCAAAGCTCAATGATAATGCTAACACAGGTGCGGCTATAATTTCACCATTTTTTACAATCGCTTTCTCAGAAATTCGTCCGATTCCTAAGATCGCTACTTCCGGATGATTGATGACCGGTGTAAACCATTGGCCGCCAGCTGATCCGATATTGGTAATTGTGCATGATGCACCTTTCATTTCTGCCGGTGCCAGTTTACCGTCACGCGCTTTCACCGCAAGTTCATTAATTTCGTTTGAAATCGTGAACATGGATTTTCGGTCTGCATTTTTCACAACCGGAACCATCAATCCTTTTTCCGTATCGGCTGCAATACCGATATTGTAGTAATGCTTATGAACAATCTCGCTCGTCGCATCATCGATTGACGTATTCAAAGCAGGGTATTCACGAAGCGCGCTTGTCAAAGCTTTGACAACGTATGGAAGGAATGTTAACTTTACGCCTTTTTCCGCTGCCACTTCTTTGAATTTTTTGCGGTGTGCCCACAACTTTGTTACTTCGATTTCGTCCATTAATGTAACGTGCGGTGCCGTTTGTTTTGAATTAACCATTGCTTTGGCAATCGCTTTACGGATACCGCTCATTTTTTCGCGTGTTTCCGGGAATTCACCTTCCGGAATTTGAACAGCTGCTGCAGGTTTTGATTCTTCCTGAGCTGCCGGTGCTTCCTGCTGGGCTTCAGGTGCTGGTGCAGATGGAGCTTGTGCTTGAGAACCATTCAAGAAAGCATCAATGTCTTCTTTGACAATTCGGCCATTTTTTCCGCTTCCCGCTACCAGAGCGATGTTAACATCTTTTTCACGCGCATATTTGCGGACAGACGGCATCGCAATAATACGGCGGTCCGGATCCACTTCAACCTGTGGCTGGCTGCCAGCGCCGGTAGATGCTGCAGGAGTTTCTTGTTTTGTTTCTTCAACAGGTGCTTTTTCAACATTTTGACCAGCTTCAGCTGTTGCCTGCACTTGTTCCTCTGTTTTCGCCGCGCCTTCATCTCCATGATCGTCGCCTTTGAATTTTAAGTCTTCATATCCTGGAGCATCAAATTTGATTAATGTATCGCCAACGATTGCTGTTGCGCCTTCTTCCACGAGAATTTCTTCAACCGTTCCGGCAACCGGCGATGGAATTTCCACCACTGCTTTATCATTTTGTACTTCGCAAAGTACATCATCTTCCTGCACTTTATCACCCGGCTTTACGAACCACTTGACGATTTCGCCTTCATGAATTCCCTCGCCGATATCCGGTAGTTTAAATTCAAATGCCAATGTATTCATCCTCCTATGATGTAAATTTGGAAAAGGGGCCCGGCGCTGCAGCCCGGGGGACCCTTTTCTAATGTGATCTATTCATTAAAATTCAAGTACTTTTTTCGCTGTTTCTACAATATCTTTATGGTTTGGAAGCCATACGCCCTCTGCCTGAGAGAATGGGAAAACCGTGTCAGGGGCTGCTACGCGAAGGACTGGTGCTTCTAAGCTTAAGATCGCGCGGTCATTAATTTCAGCGACAACATTGGCCGCGATACCCGCTTGCTTTTGTGCCTCCTGAACAACAATTGCACGTCCTGTTTTTTCAACAGAAGCAATAATGGTTTCAATATCCAGCGGCTGAACGGTACGCAAATCAATCACTTCAGCAGAGTATCCTTCTTTTTCAAGCGTTTCTGCTGCTTTCAATGATTCGTGAACCATCGCGCCGTATGTGATAATAGAAAGATCTGTTCCTTCACGCTTAACCGCTGCTTTGCCAAGTGGAATGGTGTATTCTTCTTCAGGAACCTCTTCACGGAAAGAACGGTATAATTTCATATGTTCCAAGAAAATAACTGGATCGTTATCGCGGATTGCAGAAATTAAAAGACCTTTAGCATCGTATGGAGATGAAGGAATGACAACCTTTAAACCCGGCTGTTGTGCCATCAAGCCTTCTAAGCTGTCCGCATGAAGTTCCGGCGTATGAACGCCGCCGCCAAATGGGGAACGGATGGTTACAGGAGCCGAGTAAACGCCGCCAGAGCGGTAGCGCATACGTGCAAGCTGGCCGCTCACAGAATCCATTACTTCATAAACGAAACCAAAAAATTGAATTTCCGGTACCGGACGGAACCCTTCAAGAGCAAGACCGACAGCTAGACCGCCGATTCCTGATTCCGCAAGCGGCGTGTCAAAAACGCGCTCTTCTCCAAATTCTTTTTGAAGGCCTTCCGTCGCACGGAACACCCCGCCGTTAACGCCGACATCTTCACCGAAGACAAGGACGTTTTCGTCATTTTTAAGTTCTACGCGCAAGGCATCCGTAATCGCTTGAATCATTGTCATTTGTGCCATGGCTTACTTCGACTCCTTTGCAGTGTAAATTTCATATTGTTCTTTCAGATTAGCCGGCATTTCTTCGTACATGTTTGCCATCAAATCCGTTACTTTTTGTTTTGGTGTATCATCTGCTTTTTTGATCGCGTCTTTAATTTCTTCTTTCGCGCGTTCAATGACTTCCGTTTCTTTTTCTTCATTCCATAAACCTTTTTCTTCAAGGTATTTACGGAAGCGGACGAGCGGATCTTTTTTCTCCCACTCTGTATCAAGATCAGATGTACGGTAACGTGTTGGATCATCGCCGGCCATTGTATGCGGACCATAACGGTAACACAATGTTTCGATCAATGTCGGACCGCCGCCGTTAATCGCTCGTTCGCGGGCTTCTTTTACCACTGCATACACAGCAAGCGGATCCATGCCGTCAACGAGAACTGAAGGAAGACCTGCTGCAATCCCTTTTTGTGCAATTGTTTTCGCTGCTGTCTGCTTTTCGCGCGGCGTAGAAATCGCAAACTGGTTGTTTTGTACAATGAAAATAGCCGGCGCGTTAAATGCACCCGCAAAGTTGATCCCTTCATAGAAATCACCTTGTGATGAACCGCCGTCACCTGTATAGGTAACAGCTACTGCTTTTTTGCCGCGTTTTTTGAGTCCAAGAGCAACACCGGCATTTTGTACATATTGCGCACCGATAATAATCTGAGGTGACAATACATTCACGCCTTCTGGTGCCTGGTTGCCGACATAATGTCCGCGTGAGAATAAAAAGGCTTGCCATAATGGAAGTCCATGCCATACAATTTGCGGCACGTCACGGTAGCCGGGCAGAATCCAGTCTTCTTTTTCAAGCGCATAGTGAGAGGCGATTTGAGACGCTTCCTGACCGGCTGTCGGCGCATAGAAACCAAGACGGCCTTGGCGGTTCAGCGAAATAGAGCGCTGGTCAAGAACGCGTGTGTATACCATACGTGTCATTAATTCTTGAAGCTCTTCATCCGACAACTTCGGCGCAGCCTCTTCATTTACGATTTTTCCTTCTTCGTTTAATACTTGAACCATTTCAAATTGGTTTTCAATTGATTCGAGTGTTTTTTGCGGATCGAATTGAGCAGTTTTCTTTGCACTCATGATCGTCACCTATCCTTTCATTAATTGGTTACACGGCTGTTTTATCATTTATAATTCCCTGTACCAGTTATTTTCACAAAGTCACTAATACAATATAAAGCTTCGGTTAATAGTGTATAACATCACGTTTAATCCGTCAATTTAAAATAATTATCGTTTCAAACCCTTTCATTTCCCCTCAAAAATAACAGCTGTATTAGTATTTTTTTTAATCTGTAATATAAAAAGAAAGCGTTTTTACATTCTGTTATACATTACATATTTCGACCTGCCTTTCTCCCTTTTCCCGTTATCCTCTCTCTGAAACACATGATTTGCTCCATTAACATTTTGCGCACTTTTTGGTAAGATAATTACACCAATTGCAAAAAAGGAAGGTAGAACGATGATCAAAATGAACGATATTGTGCGTGAAGGTGCACCCGTTTTACGCGAAAAAGCGAACGACGTGCCCCTTCCCGCTTCAGCTGAAGATAAAGCCATCCTTGCTTCTTTAATGGAATATGTACAAAACAGCCAGAATCCGGACATTGCCGAAAAATATGGATTGCGCCCCGGTATCGGTCTTGCGGCCCCGCAAATCGGTGTTTCAAAGCGAATGATTGCTGTTCATGTACAAGATGAAAAGGGCAAACAAATCAGCTATGCGCTATTTAATCCGAAGATTGTCAGCCACTCGGTGGAAAAAGCCTTTTTAACGAGCGGGGAAGGCTGCCTTTCCGTTGATCGGGACGTACCTGGATACGTACACCGTTACGCACGGGTGACTGTTAAAGGAACGACTTTGGAAGGGGAAGATGTAAAATTTCGTCTAAAAGGACTCCCTGCTATTTGCATTCAGCATGAAATTGACCATTTAAACGGGATTATGTTTTATGACTACATCGATAAAAAAGATCCGTTCCGCATTGAAGAAAATGCGCAGCCAATTGAACGATAACGTGTATGAATTTTGTTGAAACGGCGCATCATACATGTAGCCATTTTTCTTTTCATAAAGACACCCATATGATAAAATGATTTTAAGGAGTGATCCACAATGTTAAAAAAGCTGAAAAAAAAGCTTGTAAAACAGTGGAAAGACCTGCTTAGAAGAAAATCAATTGCATAACACTGAATGGTTAAGCCCTTCCTACATGAAGGGCTGTCTTTATGTAAGAGACAAAAAAGATGTTCATTTCGTGCCAAAACATCTTTCTTTCTATATAATAAAAACAATTCAAAAACACCGAGAAGAACCGCTCATATGCGGTTTGTATATATCATTTCGGAAAAAGGAGAGAAATTCATGATTTACAAAGTGTACTATCAAGAAGATCGTTCAGAAGTACCCGTTCGCGAAAAAACGAAAACGTTATACGCAGAAGCGGAATCAGAACGCGCTGTTCGATACGCATTAAAAAGCCGCCCTTACAATATCGAATTCGTTCAACTCGTAAACGAGTCTCACCTCGAATATGAAAAACAGTCGCCGGACTTTAAAGTGGAGCAGCTGTAAGACATGAAATTTGTAAAAAATGATCAAACAGCTGTTTTCGCCCTCGGCGGTTTGGGTGAAATCGGCAAAAATACGTACGCTGTCCAATTTCAGGACGAAATCATCTTAATTGATGCCGGAATAAAGTTTCCGGAAGATGAATTACTCGGAATTGACTATGTTATTCCCGATTATTCTTACCTTGAAAAAAATGCGGATAAAATTAAAGGTCTTTTCATCACACATGGACATGAAGATCACATCGGCGGCATCCCCTATTTACTGAGGGTTGTGAACGTACCCGTATACGGAGGCAAACTTGCACTTGGACTGCTGCGCAACAAGCTCGACGAACACGGACTTTTACGCCGCGCCCGCCTTCATGAAATTGCGGAAGACGATGTGATTAAGTTCCGGAAAACATCTGTTTCTTTTTTCCGGACAACACACAGCATTCCTGATTCGTATGGTGTTGTTGTCAAGACACCTCAAGGCAGCATCGTTCATACAGGTGACTTTAAATTTGATTTCACACCGGTCGGAGAACCTGCGAACTTGACAAAGATGGCTGAAATCGGCAAAGAAGGCGTACTGTGCCTTCTATCTGACAGCACAAACAGCGAAGTGCCTAATTTCACCATGTCAGAACGCAAAGTCGGTGAAAGCATCCGCAACGTCTTCCGGAAAGTGGAAGGCCGCATTATTTTCGCAACATTCGCTTCCAACATTCACCGCCTTCAGCAAGTTGTCGAAGCGGCGGTGGAGGAAGGCCGGAAAGTCGGCGTATTCGGACGAAGCATGGAGTCCGCTATTACCATCGGCCAGCAGCTCGGCTATATTCGATGCCCCAAAGATACATTTGTCGATACACACCAGCTGAATAAACTGCCTGCCAATAAAGTAACCATCCTTTGTACAGGCAGCCAGGGTGAACCGATGGCCGCTCTTTCACGGATTGCCAACGGCTCTCACCGCCAAATTCAAATTCAGCCGAACGACACCGTTGTCTTTTCATCATCGCCTATTCCAGGAAACACAGTAAGCGTGAACCGGATTATCAATGCGTTGTCACGGGCAGGTGCTGACGTCATTCACGGTCCGTTAAATGACATTCATACATCCGGCCACGGCAGCCAGGAAGAGCAAAAGCTGATGCTTCGCTTAATTAAACCGAAGTTTTTCATGCCGATCCACGGTGAATACCGGATGCAAAAAACACATTGCCAGCACGCCATTGACTGCGGTGTACCGGAAGAAAACTGCTTTATAATGGATAACGGCGATGTCCTTGCCTTGTCCAAAGATGAAGCCTATGTTGCCGGCCGTATTCAGTCCGGATCTGTATATATTGACGGAAGCGGCATCGGTGACATCGGCAACATTGTTTTACGCGACCGCCGAATTTTATCTGAAGAAGGTCTCGTAATCGTCGTTGTCAGCATTAATAAGGAAACAAGCAAGATTGAAGCCGGACCTGACATTATTTCACGCGGTTTCGTTTACATGCGTGAGTCAGGCGACTTAATTTATGAAGCGCAGTCTATGCTGAACCGTCACATTAAACAGCTGTTAAACAGCAACACCACGCAATGGTCCGATATTAAAAACGAAATTACCGATACCCTTTCGCCGTTTCTTTATGAAAGAACGAAACGACGTCCGATGATTTTACCGATCATTATGGAAGTATAACTTAACAAAAGAGCTTTCCTTTATCAGGAAAGCTCTTTTGTATGATTGGAGGAAGAGCTGTGATTTCAGTGAGTGGCCAGTCACAATATTCAGACGACATAAAAAAACGATACCGCGCTTCCGCCTGCGGGCCCGTCACTATTTCTGTCATTATGAATTATTGGTTTAAAAATGCTTATCCTCTCCATGCCAATGATTTGTACAAAAAGCTGGGTACCACACCAATCGGTCTGTTCCGTTTTATGCTCGTGCGCCGGCTGCGCCGTATTCTTGGGCCGGATTGGAGCGTCAAATCCTCAAACCGTATTCATGAAGTGATAGATGAGCTGGACAGCGTCCATCCGGTGGCGGCAAAGTTTGACAAATACCTCACCTTTCGCTTTTTCAAAAAACCGTTATATGTGTATCACTGGGTCGTGCTGACCGGCTATGAAATTGAAAACGGCGAAATCTATTTATTTTTTCATGATAACGGGGCCCCCCGACGCGACAGCAAATTTCAGCGGGCAGCGTTCAGCAGGCACGCCTCCGTTCTTCGTTTCGCTTTAATCACGCCAAAAAGAACCCTGCGCTTAAGACAGGATTCTTAACAGAGTGTTGAAAAACAAAAGAGTCAAGAAGAAATTCATTTTTCAAGTGGGATTTTCACTCGAACATGATCAGTGCTGAATGGAAGATCAGTCTTTTTTGAACAGGAGCCGATAGGTGAAGCCCGCCGGACTGCGCTTTTCTGTGGGGCGAACGCTGAACCAGCCACCGCTGCGCGCTGTCCGTTTCAGCCTGTCCGCTCGTCCCACGGAAGTCTCCGTCCGGCAGGCTTCACCAAGTGGGATTGAAAAGCAACGATCATCAATTAAGCAGCAGCTTATCGTTTGTTTAAGTAGAAAAGAAACCAAATTGATTAGACAGTGGCTGTTCTTCCTCCCCACAAAGGCGCCTGCCCCTTGGAAAGCGCAGCCCCGTGAATGCCGCGTATTCTTTTCTTCGGCTAAGCGCTGCCGCATCTCGTTTTCTGAATGGACTTGTGTAAATTTCACTCTTTCGCTAATGTCTTTGTCAGTTGCAGTGGATCGTTGTAAACCTAAAATGTCAATAAACGTTTTGATTTTAAGAAAGGCTTCGGTTGACAACATCATTTTTCAACAGAATGAAAGAACCCTGCTCTGATGGCAGGGCTCTTAATCATTCATCTTTTTTTCAAAGCGGTCGATATCTTTATCGGCTCCAATAACGATTAATATGTCTTTTAAAAGGATCGGTTCAGCAGCCTGCGGCGAAACAAGAATTTCCTTTCCCCGCTTAATCGCCACAATATTAATCCCATAGCGGGCACGAATATCAAGATCAATCAGTGTATTGCCGGCAAGGGACTCATTGGCTACAATCTCCACAATTGAATGTTCATCCGAAAGCTCCAAATAATCCAGTACGTTATTGGAAACAATATTGTTTGCAATACGGCGGCCCATGTCGCGTTCCGGATGAACAACCTGATCGGCCCCAATTTTAATTAATACTTTTTCATGATAATCATTTTGGGCCTTGGCCGTCACTTTTTTCACACCAACTTCTTTTAACATCAGTGTGGTTAAAATGCTCGATTGAATGTCATCACCGATTGCCACAATCACATGGTCAAAGTTCCGGATTCCAAGGCTTTTCAATACCGATTCGTCTGTCGTATCGGCCACAACAGCATGGGAAGCAATCGACGCGAATTCATTCACGCGGTCTTCATCTATATCGATCGCCATCACTTCCATCCCCTGCTCGCTCAATTCTCTGCAAATACTGCCCCCAAATCGGCCAAGTCCAATGACGACAAATTCTTTTTTCATAATCATTCCTCCGCTGTCAAAGCTAAAAAATGGTGCTTGCTATGACAGTTTATCATGAACATATTAAAAATTCTCTTATTTCTTTTTGCCTTTCACATAATCCGCATCGAAAAGAAACAGTTTCATTAACAGAATCAGTGAAGGAATTAAGAGAAGCAGCCCGAGAATAAACACGGTCACAAGGGCCGTTGCCATTGCTTCATTCGTCACATTTTCGTGCAATGTGATGTATGGATACAAAATGTACGGCAAGTGGGATGCCCCATAGCCGAAAAAAGCAAAGAAAAACTGCAGCATGACCATGATAAAGGCTGTTCCATATCGCTTCCCTATATAAATAAACCAGGAAGCGACCGAAAAGCAGAGAAGTGACAATCCAAACATCCACCAGTACTCGGTGACGGCTTTATCATAGTGAACAGGGTTGTGCATTTGCAGCGACATAAAGACAAGCAGGCTGGCGACAATGGTCGGCGTTGTCCAAAACAGGGCAAACTGCCGCAAAGTCCTTCTCGCCTGTCTGTCATCCGCTCTGTCCGCATAATACGTTAAAAAGGTCGCACTGATAAACAAGACCGACACGATCGACAGAAAGACGACACTCCACGAAAACGGGCTCGTAAATAATTCTTTTGCGAGAAACGTGACTTCAACATCTGTAACGGACAGGAAGCCGCCTTCCGAAATCGTCAATGCCGTTGATAACGAAGCCGGAATTAAAAGACCCGTCGCACCGTATAAAAACAAGTAAAAGGTGCTGTCACGCGATCCGTAATTGTTAAAGGCGTAAAATGAACCGCGGATCGCAATGAGAATAATCGCCACACTCCCCGGTATGAGGAGCGCCGTACCATAATAATAAGCGGTAGCCGGAAAAAAGCCGACAATGCCGACAAAAAAGAACACGAAGAAGACATTCGTTACTTCCCAAACAGGTGATAAATAGCGGGAAATAAGATCATTGATGATATGGTCTTTTTTCTTCAGCCTCGCATAGTAAGCGAAAAAACCGGCACCGAAATCAATGGACGCCACAATTAAGTATCCGTATAAAAACGTCCAAAGAACCGTAATTCCGAGAAGTTCCAGGTTCATAATTATCTCCCTTCCTTATCCCCGATTTGGAAAGCGTTTTTCAAGCTCTGCTTCCGCCGGTGAATTTTTAAACATCTTAATCAAGACAACCACCGTCATCACGCCCAGCACAAGATAAAGGAGCGCAAACATGACAAATGTGAGACCGACACTATTACTTGTCGTTGCTGCTTCTGCCACTTTTAAATAGCCCCGCAAAATCCACGGCTGACGCCCCACTTCAGCTAATATCCAGCCTGCTTCAATGGCAACCATGGAAAGCGGTCCTGAGGCAACAATAGCCCAAAGAAGCGGCTTATTTAATTCGTTCCATTTCTTCACTCTTCCAGCTATCACATATAATGCGGATACTGCCAATACGAACATTCCAATGGAAACCATTATATCAAACATATAATGTATCCAAAGAGGCGGCCGCTCATCCTCAGGAAACTCTTCCAGGCCAATGACCTCTGTATCAAAAGAATTTCCTGCGAGAAAACTTAAAAATTTCGGTATCCGTATTTCGTTTTCAATTTCGCCATTTTCATTCAAAGTACCAAAGAAGATAAGGTCTGCTTCTTTTTCTGTTTCAAAATGCCATTCAGCCGCAGCCAATTTTTCCGGCTGAACTTCAGCCAGAAATTTCGCGGATACATCTCCTGTCACAGATACAATGATCGAAAAAATCAGTGTACAAGTAACCGTTAAACGGAGTGCCTTACGCTCATAAGCCCCTTTCCGGCCTTTTAAAATGGCAAACGCAGCGATCGCCGCTAAAATGGCGGCAGAGGTCATATAAGACGTCATCACAACATGCATGACCTTCGACGGCGTGGCTGGATTAAACATCGCTGCGATCGGTTCAATATTGATCATCTCGCCGTTTTTTAAATCAAATCCTTGCGGTGTATTCATAAACGCATTTACGGTCGTAATAAACAAAGCAGAGGCGGATGATCCGATCATAACCGGGATCGTTAAAAGCCAATGCGTCCATTTTCCTTTAAAACGGTCCCATGTATACAAATAAATGCCGAGGAAGATCGCTTCAAAGAAAAAGGCGAATGTTTCCATAAATAACGGCAGGGCAATCACCTGTCCAGCCACTTCCATAAAACTTGGCCATAATAATGACAGCTGCAGCCCAATGGCCGTCCCCGTTACAACACCGACTGCGACGGTAATGGTGAACCCGCGCGCCCAGCGTCTCGCCAGAAGCAAATAATAAGGATCATTTTTCTTTATGCCGATAAATTCAGCGATGGCAATCATGATCGGTACACCGACCCCGATCGTGGCAAAAATGATATGAAACATTAATGTCATTGTCGTCAGCATCCTGCTGAGCATGACGCTATCCAGTTCCATGTGTACACCCTCCCTGTTCATTCAGTTAAAGTGATATTATCACGTTACTCGTATTGTAAACCGAATAGATGAACTTTACTACGAATGCTTCATGAATATTTTGTGACAAATTTCACAAACATTTGTGAAGAAAAAGCCGGCATCTGCCGGCTTTTTCTATTTATTCCGCTTTTTCTGTTTCATCCAGTACGCGGTTTACACGTTTTTCAAGCATTTTCATGCCGCTTCCACCCGCCTGGAAGTGACGAAGCTGGCCATCCTTATCAAATACATAATAAGCAGGCACATATTGATTTTCAAACGCTTCTGTTAATTTATGTTCGCTGTCCACAAAAATCGGCTGTGTAATCCCATGCTCTGCCGCAACAGACTTGATTTGTTCAAGATCCAAATCTTCTTCAGAACGAGGCATATGAACAGCCACAACGTTTAATTTATCCGCATAATCATCACGGAATTTGTTCACGCTCGGCATTGCTTCTTTGCAAAGATAGCAGCTGACAGACCAAAAATGAAGAAGTGTCGGCTTTTCACCGATCAAATCACTTTTAGATAATTCGCCATTCAGCCACTCTGTTGCGCCATTCAGTTCCGGCATCGGTTCTCTTAATTTCATCTATCGTTCTCTCCTTTTATGTGTATAGACACATCGAGACCTAACAGATTGTTAGGCCCCGATAAAAAAATCATGTATTAAAGAGTTTTTTGGCCTGGTTTCCAGTTCGCCGGGCAAAGACCGCCTGTTTGAAGCGCTTGAAGCACACGAAGTGTTTCATCTACGTCGCGGCCAATGTTGTTGTGGTTCACAACTTGGTATTGAAGTTCGCCTTCTGGATTGATGATGAACAATCCGCGAAGCGCAATTCCTTCTTCTTCGATTAATACGCCAAAGTCGCGTGATACAGTGTGGTTTGTATCCGCTGCAAGCGGGTATTTCAAATCGCCAAGTCCGTTATCTTTACGGTCAGTGTTGATCCATGCAAGGTGAGTATGGATTGTATCTGTAGACACGCCGATTACTTGCGCATCAAGATCTTCGAATTCATCGTAGCGGTCAGAAAGAGCTGTAATTTCTGTCGGGCATACGAAAGTGAAATCCATTGGATAGAAGAAAAGAACAGTCCATTTGTCGTTTTTCATGTTTTCTTCAAGACTTACTTTACCGAACTCTTTGTTTGCCAGTACTGCTTCCATCTCAAAGCGTGGAGCCTGTTTACCTACCATACGTTCTGCCATGAATAAAAAACCTCCAAAAAATTTGTTTTTAAATGAGAAAGAAGTGGTGAATTATCACTTGCTTTCTTTACACAAAATCATTATAACTATTGAAAAATAAAGTGTCAACTATTCATTGTAATCATTTTAAATAAAAAAAGATTATTTAAAACGACAAATACTTATTCAATCACTAGTTTAGTTTACCATAATTAGTCGAAATAACAAAATAATACGCGTTTATATAAGTTGAGCTTATCTTTTGACTAAATGGACGATTTTTAAACCGCCTTTCAGTACTGCCAAATAATAGGATGAAAACAATTTATACATGTCCAAGCTTAGTAAAATAACGAGTAATAAACGAGATCGCTTTATCAATTGCTGATTCATCCGGGTTCAGCATAGCATGATGGAGTCCATAATCCGACCCGACGCCAAGCCAGAACATCATGCCTGGTATTTCTTTCAGCATAAATCCAAAGTCTTCCCCTGTCATCGCCTCGCGTGACAGCACAAACTGTATGTCCTTCTTCTCTTTTGCAAATTGAATGAAGCGCCCGGTTACTTCCGGATCGTTATAGACTTGATAGTATCCGCTGCCGCAGTCAATTTCCGACTCGCATTCAAACGATGACTCAATTCCTTCTAATAGCGCCTGAACGCGCGATTTTGCCTTATCCATCGCTTCCGGTGACAACGTACGGATCGTTCCCTCCAGTCGCGCATGGTCCGCTATCACATTCTGAACGGCACCGGCCGTCATTTTCCCGATTGTCACCACAGCACTGTCAAGCGGATCAACATTCCGAGATACGATTGACTGAAGCTGTGTGACAAAATAAGACGCCGCAACGACCATATCTTTTGTTTCATGCGGATAGGCTGCATGACCGCCTTTTCCTTTGAAATCAATAAACAATTCCGAAGTATTGGCGAACAACAGACCCGGCTTTGTCGCAATCGTCCCCGCCGGGTGTTCCGGCGCTATATGCAGCGCATAGATTTCATCCGGCATCCATTCGCGCAGCTCCTCAGAAGCCATCATCGGTTCAGCGCCTCCCGGACCTTCTTCAGCCGGCTGAAAAATAAAAACGAGGTCATCATTGATCGGATTCGAGGTAAAATGTGTCACCACGCCAAGTGCAATGCTCATATGGACATCATGTCCGCATGCGTGCATCCGTCCTTCATGAGTGGATGAAAACGGAAGACCTGTTTTTTCTATGATCGGCAAGCCATCAATATCCGTGCGCCAGCCAATGGTTTTCGATGGTTTTATTCCGCTGATTTTCACAATAATACCCGTCCGCCATATTTTCATTTCCATGCGGTCCTGCGGCAATGTACGTAAGTAATTTAATAAGTACTGCTGTGTCTTCACTTCCTCAAAACCGAGCTCCGGAATTTGATGAAGATCACGGCGGATTTCGACAAATCGACTCATTGTATAGCCCCCTTTTCAAAAAGAACGCGTGAGCAACTGCCCACGCGTTCATCATCACCGCTTTTACAGCTTGCGGAGTTCCTGCATAATTTCTGTTTTTGATTTTGTTTTGTCATCAATTTGTTTAATAACGCGTGCCGGTGCACCGACAGCCACCGAGAATGGAGGAATATCTTCCGTCACGATCGCTCCTGCTGCTACAACAGAACCTTCCCCGATACGGCAGCCTTCCAGCACAACTGCATTTGCGCCGATTAATACGTTATCCTCAAGCACAACCGGTGATGCAGACGGGGGCTCAATAACGCCCGCAAGAACTGCTCCTGCACCAACATGACAGTTTTTACCAACTGTTGCGCGTCCGCCCAGAACCGCGTTCATATCAATCATTGTTCCTTCACCGATCACAGCGCCGATGTTGATGGAAGCACCCATCATGATTACCGCATTATCGCCGATTTCAACCTGATCTCGGATCACAACGCCCGGCTCGATACGCGCTTTAATGTTTTTCATGTCAAGAAGCGGAATCGCGGAATTGCGGCGGTCGTTTTCGACTACATAATCCGTAATTTTATCTTTGTTTTGCTCCAATGCTTCAGACACTTCTGCCCACTCACCAAATACAACAGCGGATTTCCCTTCACCGAACACTTTCGAAGAAGCGCCGAAGTCAATGCCATCAACGTCTCCGTTTACGTATACCTTTACCGGTGTTGATTTTGTGCTGTTGCCGATAAAAGCGATAATTTCATGTGCGTCCATCATTTTCATAACTATGTATTCCTCCTGAAACTGCTCATAATGAATTTTTCTGCCTTTACTTTATCAAAGTGAAGATATTTTCACAAGCGATATTCATCCGAATATTGCATAAACCGTTCTACCGTTTCGACAAAAGCCTGCACTTGACGGAGTTCAAACGCCGCATCATAGCCAAGCATCCATGTATCACGCCGGATCGGTTCCCCATCCCGGTCAAGAAGCGGTATTTTATACAAGTCATTTTCCTTATTTAAAAGCGTGATCGCAGGCAATATTGCATAACCAAGGCCATTGAAAGCCATCTGACGGCACGTTTCGATTTGATCCACGACAATGGACCGCTTTGGCGCCATTTGAAAACGGTTATGCCACCATTCTTGAATTTCCTGGTCGTAATTGGAATCACTTTTAAATTGAATGAACGGCTTATCAGTTGATAACACTTCTTCCACATCTTGAATATCTTTATCCACTAAATAAAGCGGATCTTCAAACAAGTGAATTTTCCGACCTTTCCATTCAGGTGTTCCCCGAATAATACCGATGTGGACGTCTCCTTCGTACAGCGCTTTTAAAATTTCACTGCTCCAGCCGGTCATCAATTGAATCTTTGCATGAGGATACCGTTCAACAAATAACTTTAACACTTTCGGAAGCCAGTTTTGCCCGACGATTGTCGCACAGGCAATTTTTAACGTTCCATGAACTTGCGGTTCAAGTGATTGCAATTCTTCCAGCAGCCGTTCTTTTTTCTCAAGCGTTTCTTTTGCATATTCAACGATTAGTTCACCAGCGGGCGTTAACGACAGCCCTTTTGTGGAACGGTTGAAAATTTTCATTTCCCATTCCTTTTCAATCGTCTGCAGCCTCTGGGATAAAGCCGGTTGGGAGACAAAAAGACGCTCTGCCGCTTTTCTCATATTCATTTCTTCAGCCAGCACGGTCAAAAGGCGAAATTCTGAAAAGGACATCTTTTTACTCCCCTTTCTTTAAAAACAGCAGCAGCGCGAACGAAACCACCGCAAATAGAAATACAACCCAATAAACGGCGTGAAGAGATGCCGTCAGCCCTTCATTTAAAATAAACCGGGCAGAATGGGTCATCGCGGCACCCTCCCCAAGCAGCTCGTTGATGGAATCCACTGACAAACTTGCAGGGGCCTCAGGGTTAGCCTGTAAATAGGCGGCAAGGCGGCTGTTCAGCACACCGCCAAGTAATGCCGCCCCAATCGTATTACCGATATTGCGCATAAACATGTTCGAGGCGGTTGCTGCTCCTCTTTCATGCCATTCTACCGCGTTTTGAATAGATACAATAAACGCGGTGGAGGTCAGCCCCATGCCGACGCCGGTAATAAAAGAAGAAGCGCCCGCCCACAAAGGACCGAATGACGGATCCATAAAGGCAAACATAAGCCCGCCGGCCAATAGCGCCGCACCGCCTATTAACGTCGTTGTCCGGTATCCGACTGACATCATGAGCTTTCCGGATAAGGAAGAAGCAATCGGCCAGCCGATTGACATCGCCGTCAGTGTGAATCCTGCAACCGTTGCGCTCTCTCCCATAAGGCCTTGAACATACATCGGCAAAAATGTCGAAATGCCAATCAGTATAATCCCGGTCGTCAAAGATACGACATTCGCAATCAAAATAGGACGGGCTTTCCATAGATGAAATGGAATCATCGGGACCGCCGTCCGCCGTTCATGAATGACAAAGAAGAGGAGAGCTAACATTCCAGCGGCAAGAAGGGGCACCGTGTACGCCGTTTTTCCCGCCTCAACAAGAAGATACATGAATACTGAAATACCAATTAAAAACAATATGGTACCTATGTAATCAATTTCCGGTTTCTTTTTCTCGACCTTTTCATGTAAAAACAGAAACAGCATCATGACTGAAACAACACCAAGCGGCACATTGATCCAGAATACCCAGCGCCAAGAAACAAATTCAACAAGCATTCCGCCTAGGGCAGGGCCGGACACTGCTGAAATCCCCCACACACTCGCCAAATACCCCTGCACTTTTGCCCTTTCCTCTTTCGTATAAATATCGCCGACAATGGTTGTCGCAACCGGCATAACCGCTCCGGCTCCGATTCCTTGAATGAAACGGTATACAATCAGCTGCTCCATGGAAACCGCAAACCCGCACAGGACAGATCCGATTAAAAAAATCCCGATCCCTATAAATAGAACAGGACGCCGCCCAAAAATATCGGACAGTTTTCCGTATATTAAGACCGTTGCTGCATTCATCAGCAGGTAGGCTGAAAATACCCAGCTGTATAATGAAAACCCGCCAAGTTCCGCTACAATGTCCGGCATCGCAGTCGACACTATGGTCGCTTCGATCGCACCCATAAACATCGCCAGCATGACAGCTGCGAGGACAAAGGGACGATTTGTCTTTCTTTCACTCATCATCATACCTTCTTTCAAACGTAAAAAGACCCGCCGCATGGGCGGATCTTCATCAAATCAGCTGATCAACATATTGATTCAGCTGTTTTAAAATGACCCGTCTCGTCAAAATCCCTTTAAAATAACCTTCTTCATCCGTGACACATAAAAATGGATGATTGATTAATTGACCGAGCGCTTTTCGAAAATGGTCGTGAATGGTTAAACGCGGTTTATCCACCGCCATCACTTCCTCTACTTTCATCTCTTCAAGACGCTCAAATTCCACCCGCTCAAGCCCAAGGATGGCTTCTGTAATCATCGTATTGCTGATCAGCCCTTCCAGACGGTACTTTGCATCCAGTACAGGCACAGCTGTATAACCGCTCTTCGTCAATACGAGCAGGGCATGTTCCAGACTGTTTCCCCGCTGAACGAATGCTACTTTCTCACCTGGAATAATATAATCCATAATATTTGTCTGCAGTACATCTTTGTTTTTGAAGGAAATCATACTGATACTCCTTTTCCAATTTTGTAAGCGCTTTATTCATCTTCTATTATAGCAAATTGGAACAGCAAAGTGCCAGGCAGACGAGCCGTTCTTTTCCATTTAAAAAGAGTCGGCTCCCAAATGGCAAACGACTTATTCCTGTTCCTGCTGTTTTGCTTCCTGAAGCAGTTCAAAAATTTCGATCGCTGTCATATCGATATCGTCAAATGGATATTTGCTTCCTTTTCCATCTTTATCGTACACTTCGAGCTCAAATGTATCTTTATTCGGGAAATATTTAACCTGGCAAAGCGTCTTTCCGTTCAATTCAAAAAGGCGCTGCTGCACTTCTCCCTGTTCTCCGCCCTCCTGCAATGACTTTAAACGCTGTACAATTCCCACTAACTGTGACATATATTGTCGACCCCTTTCGATTCATAATCCTTTTAGTAAGCACAAGAAATATACCATACATCGATTTTATAATCCAACTTTTTTGTACCCTTTTTTCATCGGATTCAATCAAAAAGAGACGCCAAAAAATCAGCGTCCCCTCATCCAAACCATGATAATGATTCCTAGAAAAACAACCGCTGCTGCCACATACGTCCAGATGACTGGATTAAGAGCGTATGGATGACGGCGGACAGGCTGTCCCAGCTCATCTTTTTCTTTGCCGGCTGAAGCCCGTCTCATCACCATCATCGTGGCAAAAATGGAAGCGGCAAGCAGCAGAATGGATACAACTGCAAACATTGTAATAGCAGCCACCTACTTTATACTCGTGATGTCTGCCATTTTATCCACTTCTCTTCTTTCTTATACGTTAATACAAAAGGCCTTCCTGGTCGTATAAAAAATCATAGGATATGTCAAAAAATAAATACTCATTGTCACCCACTGGATAAGAAAATGTCCGGATCGTTTCGCCTGTTTCAATATCGCTGTATAAATCTGATATAAGACCCCCGCCATTTTTTCTCATACGCAAAATATTTTCCAGAAAATATGGACGCCAGCTCCAATTTTTTTCTAAATATTCCGGCTGAAAGATCCATTCTCCGTCTTTTTTAAAATAATTTGGTGTCAATTCAAAGCCGTTCTCATCACAAATATAAAGACGAAAACACATGTCATTGAAATGCCGGCCAATTTCTTCAAGCAGTTTTTCTTTTCGCGCCGTCTTGAATTTCAACAAAATGATATCAAGTTCGGTCTCAATTTTATCCGCCAGCGTATAGACGCTGCGGAGCGCTTCTTTTTCATACGCAATAAACCGGCTGCATTTCCCGCGCAGCATGTCTTTCAGCTGGTTCGGGTCCGCAAAATCCGCAGACGGCTCCGCAAGATAAAACCCTTGATAATAGCGTCCGCCGTTTTTCCATGCATATTGAAGCTGGTATTCTACTTCCACCGTTTCAAATAGAAGCGACGCCCCGATCTTCCGGGCAAACATCGATAAGGAATACACAATGTTTTTATACGTCTGATCGCTTGCATCTTTTCTGAGCGCCCGCAGACTCACTTTTAAAATATCCGGTGATGATCCGGCAAAATGGCGAATATCTCCGTTCACCTCGCCGATATGATCAACAGCAAGACGGATGCCGAGCGTTTTGTAATAGCGTAAAATATTGTCAAGTGCCGCACTGTAATCCGCTTCAGAGATCTCCAGCACGATTTGATCAAGCGAGACCCCTTTATCGGCATAACTTTCAATGATTGCGAGAAACGATTCACCATAGTCCTCCAGCAGTCCTGACGCCTGCCGGTTAATAAATAGCATCGATTCCTGCTTTGCTGCAGAAAAGGCATCGAGCGCTTTTTTTAAAATGACATCCTCCACTTCGCGCCGGTACTCTTCAGGGATGTCTTCATCGTGAAAAAAACCGCCGAGACTGTTCGCCGTATCTTCTTCCAAATATCGGCCAAGCACTTCATAGCCAATAATTTTATGTTCATCAGCGCTGAAAATCGGCTGATAATACGGAACGACCCGGTCGAGATTACTCATAATTTCCAGTGCGTCCATCGAAGGACCCCCTTTTTCCGTCAAATCGATTATAATTATACATGACTTTAAACGATTATGCTCTTCCAGAGGAAAAAACCCGGTGCAAAAATGCATCCGGGCTTACTTCATATGACGGCGGGCAAAATCAACAAATCGGAATTTATCAAGCCTGTGTCGGGATTCTGTATATTGAAATAAACTCGCATCATCAAGATAGACATAGTTTTTCACCACGACGACATGTAAAAAACCATTCAGGTCAAGATAGCGTTTATCCTCTTCTGTGCAAGTCTCCACCACAATTTCTTTTTTGGCAAAACTGATCGTAAGACCAAGGTCATGCTCAATATGCGCATAAATGGACTGCCCGCAAATCTCTTCCGTCAAATCCGGAATATATTTTTTCAGCAGGAAATCTTTATCGAGAATCACCCGTTCTTCATCAAATGTACGTGTCCGGATCACTTTCCAAACATCGTCCTTTGCACTACACTGCAGCTGGTGCTGTAAAAACGGCGGCGGTTTGATCAGATTAAATTCTTCCACCTCTGTTTTAATAGACCCTTTCATTTGATCGGCCAGCTCTTTAAAGCTGACAAGGCCGGAAATCGGAAAACTGGCCCTGTTCGTATCGAGTACGACGGAGCCTTTCCCCCGCAGCTTTTGAATATAGCCATTTTGCGAAAGAAGCGTTAACGCTTTTCTGATCGTTTCCCGTGACGTTTCATACTGCTGTGCGAGCTCATTTTCAGATGGAATTAATTCTCCCGGCTGAAAAGTGCCGTCTTTCATTTTATCCGCCAATTCTTCATAAATGTATTTATACTTGTTTTTTTTCACCTGTCTCACCTGCACGATGTCATTCATCCAAACTATAGCATACTATCCATTATTTAAACAGACGATATACGGTACTTTCGTATGGCGATAGGGTCCAGTCTGACAAATGAACAGGGGAATCCGGATCATTTGTCATAATACGCTCGGATCGATACGCTTTCCATTCATCCGGTACTGTAAACGGCACCTGTTCTTCAAAGAAGTTATTGACAACAATCCATTTCTCAGTAATGCCTTCCCGAATATACGCAAATAAATACGGATGATCCGGTAAAATCAGCTGAAAGCGGCCTTCGCGGAGAACCGGCTCTGTTTTGCGAAGTGCAATGAGTTGTTTATAATGATGAAAAATGGATTCTTCCTCTTTTTGAACAGTGTCAGCGTTTATCTCTTTATAATTAGCCGCCTCTTCAATCCACGGGGTTCCGCTCGTAAAGCCGGCATGTGGAGCATCACTCCACTGCACAGGCGTTCGGCTGTTATCACGCGACTTTTGCTTTAAAATGGTCATGACTTCGTTTTCAGGCAAACCGCGTTCCAGTAAAATTTTGTACATATTCAGTGATTCCACGTCTCGGTACTGTTCAATCCGTTCAAAATTGGGATTCGTCATCCCGATTTCTTCCCCTTGATAAATGTAAGGTGTCCCTTTCATAAAATGAATAACGTTTGCCAGCATTTTCGCTGACTTTTCCCGATATTTCGGATCGTCGTTTCCATAACGGCTGACAATCCGGGGCTGATCGTGATTGCACCAGAACAATGCGTTCCAGCCGCCTCCTTCATCCATTTCCACCTGCCACGTTGACATGACCTGCTTCAGCCATTGAAAATCAAATGGAGCTGCTGTCCACTTTTCCCCATCCGGATAATCCGCTTTTAAATGATGAAAATTAAATGTCATCGCAAGCTCTTTTGAGTCAGGATGTGAGTAGCGTATGCAATGATCTATCGACGTAGAAGACATTTCGCCGACCGTAAGCAGCTCATAATGAGAAAATACTTCTTTGTTCATCTCCTGCAAAAATTCATGAATGCGCGGACCGTCTGTATAAAAACGCCGTCCATCTCCTTCATAATCATCTGGAAACTGCTGGTTTTTGGAAATTAAATTGATGACATCCAACCGGAAGCCATCGATGCCTTTTTTCAGCCAAAAATGCATCATTTCGTATAAATCCCGGCGCACATTCGGGTTTTCCCAGTTTAAATCAGCCTGCGTCCGGTCGAACAAATGCAAATAATATTGTCCGCTCACTTCATCATATGCCCAAGCAGAACCCCCAAACTTCGACTGCCAGTTATTCGGCGGACCGCCCTCTTTCCCGTCTTTCCAGATGTAGTAATCACGGTACGGTGAATCCGGGTTGCGCGACTGCTGAAACCATGCATGTTCCGTTGATGTATGATTGACGACAAGGTCCATCACGATTTTTATATTACGGCTGTGAGCTTCATCCAAAAGTTTTTCTACATCATCCATCGTGCCATAATCCGGGTTCACTTTATAATAATCGCTTATATCATAACCGTTGTCTTTTTGCGGCGATTCGTAAATCGGCGTCAGCCATAATACATCCACGCCGAGATCATGCAAATAATCCAGCTTTTCGATAATGCCTTGAATATCCCCCACACCGTTTCCGGTCGTATCGTTAAAACTTTTTGGATAAATTTGATACACAACGCTTTTTTTCCACCATTGTTCACTCATTGCTGCTTCCTCCTAATAGAAAAAAAGGGCAGATTTCGCCCTTTATTTTTGTTTCACAAATTTTGAAAAGATAAATGTTAAGACAATTGGCAGCATGATGACGATGACCATTCCAATTAAGAAAGCGGACATGCCTTCGCTGATAACAAGGAAGCCCGGAATACCGCCAACCCCGATTGTGCTTGCTAATACGCCATTCACTGAAATCAGCATACCGGCAATAGCTGAACTGATCATCGCTGCAGCAAACGCATAGCGGTACCGCAAGTTAACCCCGAACATCGCCGGTTCTGTAATACCGAGAAAAGCGGAAATCGCCGATGTAAACGACAAGCCTTTTAATTTTTCATCTTTTGACAGCCAGCCGATGGTCATAGCTGCAGCCCCTTGTGCAATGTTGGACAAAGCGAGCATCGGCCATAAGAACGTGCCGCCTAATTGGGATCCAACGAGCTGTAAATCCACCGCGAGAAACGTATGATGCATGCCCGTAATAACAAGAAGGCTGTAAAATCCGCCATAAATGAGACCGCCGATCAATGGAACTTTATCAAATACGAAAATAACAGCATCCGTAATGGCGTTCCCGACTGTAAACATGACAGGACCGATGACAATAAATGCCGCAAATCCTGTAACCAATAAAGCGATTGGCGCAACAACTAGCAGCTGAATGCCTTCCGGAACACGCTTCGTTAAAAAGACCTCCATTTTAGCCAGCAGGTAGGACGCGAACAGAACCGGCAAAACCTGGCCTTGGTAGCCGATTTTTTCAATCTCTAACCCGAGAATATTCCATGCCGGAATTTCCCCCGCTTCCTGTGCAGCCCCATATGCCCATGCGTTCAATAAATCCGGATGTACAAGAATCAATCCGAGGACAATCCCTAAAAGCGGGCTGCCGCCAAAACGTTTCACAGCGGACCAGCCGATTAATGCCGGTAAAAATGTAAACGCTGTATTGGCAATTAGGTTAATGATGCTAGCTATATCTGCCCACTGCGGATAACGTTCAATAATTGATTCGTCAAAAAAGATACCTTGACCCGTTAAAATATTATTTAAGCCAAGAAGAAGACCCGCTGTGACAATCGCCGGTAAAATCGGAATAAAAATATCCGCCAATGTCTTAATCGCCCGCTGGAGCGGACTTAAGTTTGCTTCTGATGCTTTTTTCACATCTTCTTTAGACGCTTCGCCAATTCCGGTTTCATCCACAAGATCCTGGTACACTTTGTTGACCGTTCCCTGCCCGATGACAACCTGATATTGACCGTTCGCTGAAAAAGACCCTTTGACAACATCAATTTCTTCTAGTTTTGTTTCATCCACTTTGCTTTCATCTTTTAAAGCAAAACGGAGTCTTGTGACACAATGCGTCGCTGCTTCAATATTTTCTTTGCCGCCGACAGCTTCTACAATATCTTTAGCTTGTTTTGAATACGCTCCCATTGCAGCTTCCCTCCTAAACTTGTATATACATCTTTAATTAGACTTTACCACCTGTATATACAGGATGTCAAGCAGAATAGAAAGCGATTGCATCAAAAAAAGCAGCGGAATCCGCTGCTTTTTGATTAAAATGGAAAACGGTTAAGCCATTGACCGCCATCCATTGTAATGCATTCACCGTTAATATAACCGGCTTCATCCGAAAATAAATAAAAAGCGAGTCCGGCAATTTCTTCCGGCGTTCCCAGTCTGTGAAGGGGTACGCTGTTTATCGTCCGCTTTGCCGCTTCTTCTGATTCCCACAATTTGTCCGCGCCGCCAGTCCGTTCAATCGGTCCCGGCGCAATCGCATTGACTCGTATGCCGTATTGCTGCCCCCACTCGACAGCAAGCGTTCTCGTCAATGAGAGCACCCCTGCTTTTGCCGCTGCTGAGTGCGCGACACCGGCACCGGCATTCCATGCATATGTGGCGGCCATGTTAATGATCGACCCTTTTATACCGCGCTCAATCCAGTACGTCCCCGCCGCATGAGAACAATAAAATGTACCATTCAGAACAATATCAATGACCGCTTTCCAGCCATTGGGCGATAATTTTTCAGCCGGACAGATAAAATTACCGGCCGCGTTATTGACGAGAAAATCAATCCGGCCAAATGTTTTATCTGTTTCTTTTATAAGGCGCTCCGCTTCTTCCGGCTGGCGAACATCCATTGATATGGTCAAAAACCGCTCACTGTCAGCCGCTATTTCTTTTTTCGCTTCAGCCAGCCGATCCTGATCCCGTCCGCAAATGACGACATTCGCGCCTTCATCATAAAATCGCTTCGCCATATATTTCCCCATTCCGCTTGAACCGCCTGTTACGATCACTGTTTTATCTTTCATTTTTCCATCCCCTTTGCAAAATGAATGATTATTCACTCATTATTATACCATAAAATAGAGGCGGTCCCGCAAATAGGAAGGTAACGCCTGATTTTAGCCCGATTTATCGATATTAGGGACGGATTCTGCCTCATGAAGGCCGAATTTCTCAAAAATCGGCCCAAATGATAAGGCAACCGGCCTACAATCAAAAAATACGGCCCAGAGTACAAGAAAAACGGCTTTCATTCATGAAGAAGGGGCTGTCTCGTTGAATGGTTGAGACAGCCCCTTGATGGTCATTCTTCGTCTTCCCGCACGCGGTAGGCATTATTCAAAGACACAAGCTGACTGTCAATAAAGATATCGCCTTTTCCGCGTGTGACGTAATGATAATTTCCTTCGTTATCCTGATACCGCGCTTTCGCATTATCGGACAGCTGTAATTGAAGAAAATTCATTAATCGGTTTTTTAAATGATTCTCCAGAATCGGGAATAAAATCTCAACCCGTTTGATCATATTCCGCGTCATCAGATCGGCTGATGATAAATAGATTTTGTGATCGCCGTTATGATGAAAGAAATAAATTCGGCTATGTTCTAAGAAACGGCCGACAATGCTGATGACGCGGATGTTTTCACTTACACCCGGAATGCCCGGCTTCATGCAGCAAATACCGCGGATAATGCAGTCGATTTTCACGCCGGCGTTCGATGCTTCATACAATTTCATAATGAGCCGCTTATCTGTCAGGGAGTTCATTTTAGCAATAATACGGCCGGTGCCGTGTTTTTTATGAAGTTCAATTTCTTCATCGATCAGTTTAATGAAAGCATCCTGAATATCAAAGGGTGCGACGACAAGATGATTGTATTTCGGTTTTTCCATGTAGCCGCTCAAATAATTGAAGAAATTTGTTGCATCGATGCCAAACTCTTTTTTCGAAGTAATTAAACCGTGATCTGTATATAATTTTGCCGTTGCATCGTTGTAGTTTCCGGTACCGAGATGGACGAAACGCTCAATCTGTCCGGCTCTCTTTCGGACAACAAGTGTAATTTTACTGTGCGTTTTCAAATTATGCATGCCGTAAATCACATGGCAGCCTGCTTTTTCAAGTTCTTTTGCCCACTGCACATTATTTTCTTCATCAAAGCGGGCTTTCAATTCAACAAGAACGGTCACTTGCTTCCCTTTTTCTGCTGCGCGCTTTAATGATTCAATAATAGGTGAATCGCCGCTGACGCGGTACAGAGTCATTTTAATTGCCAGGACAGACGGATCATCTGCCGCCTGAGAAATAAAATCGACAACCGGTTCAAAGGATTCATACGGATGATAAAAAAGAACATCCTGCTGCAGCGTTTTTTCAAACAAGTCTTCACGGGAGGATAAATCTTCCGGCAGCTGCGGAATGAACGTTTCATACGTTAAATCTTCCCGCAATAAACTTAGTTTTTTCGTGAAAGGGAATAAAAAGGTTAAGTCAATCGGTCCGTCAATTTCATATACGTCTTTATAATGAATTTCAAGTTCATCGAGCAAATAATCAAGCACATGCCGGTCAAGATCCTGCGACTTAATTTCAAGACGGACAGCTGCACCCCATTTGCGCTTTTTCAGTTCTTTTTCAATTTCAAGAAGCAAATCACGTGCTCCTTCTTCATGAATCTCCATATCGGCATTCCTTGTAATACGGAACATGTTCACATTTTTTACCGTGTAGCCTTGAAAAATGCGGTCAATAAAATAGTCGAGTACGTCTTCCAAAAGGACAAATGTACCGCCTTTTGCATCAGAAGGCACCTCAATGGCCCGGTCAAGCACACTTGGCACCTGCACAATCGCCACCCGCTCCATTTCCGCCTCCGGCTCATCATTTTCGAGCATGACGACTAAATTCAATGATTTGTTCAACAGCATTGGGAATGGACGATAAGCATCGATGGCCATCGGCGTTAATACAGGGAAGACTTCGTTATCAAAATATTCCTGAAGGAACGCTTTCTGTTCCTCGTTTAATACATCCGGTTTTAAAAGATGAAAGCCTTCTTCTTCAAGTGCCGGTAAAATTTCTTCTGTCAAGACACGGTTTTGCGTATGTACAAGCTCATGCGCTTTTACGCTGATCGCTTTCAGCTGCTGCTTTGGCGTCAAGCCGGCTTTATTCTCCGGTTTATTAAAACCTGCCTTCACCAAGTCCTTTAAACCAGCCACCCGCACCATAAAAAACTCATCCAGATTTGAACTGAAAATCGCCAGAAATTTCATGCGTTCGAGAAGCGGATTGTTCAAATCTGATGATTCCTGTAAAACACGTTGATTAAAATTTAGCCAGCTAAGCTCACGATTATTATAATATTGCGGATTCGCTAAATCGGCGGCTGTTTGTCCATTCATCGGAATCCCCCATTTCCATTATTTCATCATTTGTTCGAAATGCAGTTCAATTTTGGTTTGTAAGGCTTTTTCAAGATGTCTTTTTTGCTTTTCGCTTTGATACCGCTCGGCTAATTCATTTCCTTCACAGTAAACCGTTATAAGAAGAGCGTTGTTTCTCTTTTTCACATCCAGATTCTGCACAACGCTGCGCTTCGAACTGTTTAAGCTGAAGCAAAGCTTGAGCATGGCGCCATATTCACGCATTTTCTGAATCTCTTCTTTGGAAAACCAGCCGTTAAACTCTTCGATATACTGCTTTAACGTCGAGTTATTCGTAAAAGACGCCGTTAACGAAAGATATGCTTTTTCACGGTGCGTAAATCCGTCAAACAATGAATTAATTAATAAATAAAACGTATGCCGGCTTTTTGAACTCGATGAAATGTATTCACCCAGATAAAAAAGGACCGCTGCCTGCTCAATCATGAACCGTTCCTTCTTTGACACATTCAGTACGCCCTCTTGTTCAAAGCCTTTCAGCATCTTTTCGGTCAGTTCCATCATTTGATGATGGTGCTCCGGATCGTGTCCATATACTTTCAAAAGACGTTTTATCCCGTTTCGCTTTACATCCAATGCTGTTTCCCAGCGACCCCCTTTTATGCGTTCAAGCATAATCCCGTCGCGCAGTCCGCGTGAGCTGACGAGCAGACCGGCAGCTTTTGTATAAACAGCCAGTTGATAAAAGACTTCAATTGCCGGCAAAATTAAGTCTGCCCGCTCATTCGAAAGGCCATCTACTTTTTCAAACTCGGCATATGATAACATCGATAATTCCTTATGAAGGCTGTCAAGCGCATCGAACGTTAATTCATAGCCATGGACACCGAGAGGCGGGTAATTTTCTTTTAACTGCTGCACACTTGCCAGGTTCCGCGCACTGCCTCCAATTGCTGCAATAACACCATCCGGCGCATTGGACAGCCACGAAAATTTGGCAAATTCACTTTGAATGTATTCGGCCATTTTCTTCTGTTCTTTCGGTTTCATCCTGTCTTCTTCAATAAACTGCTCTTTCAGTGAAACGACTCCGAATGGAAAACTATGTGAATATTTCAATTTTCTGTTTTCGAACAATGTAATTTCCGTACTGCCGCCGCCAATATCTATCGTTAATCCATTATCAGCCGGCATCGTTTTCAGCACGGCGGATAATCCGTAGTATGCTTCTTCTGCACCTGATAAGAGACGGATTTGAAATCCGGTTTCTTTCTTTACCTTTTGAATAATTTCATTGCTGTTCTTTGCCTGGCGGATGGCAGCCGTCGCCGTACATTCCACCTCTGTCACATCATAATAGTCAAGCACTTCACGAAAGTTCTTTAATGCTTCCAACAACAGCTGTACCCCTTCATCGCTCATTTTGCTGTCTTCATCCAGAAAACGGCGCAGTCTGAGCGGCGCTTTGACGTTTCTAAATTCTTCAATTCCCGTTCCCTGTTCTTTGTATAAAACAAGGCGGACTGTATTTGACCCGATATCAATTATGGCTGTCCTGCTGTGCTCCATCGGCTTTCCTGCTTTCTTTTTATATTCATGTTTTCCTTTTAAATATACCATGCAACCCGTTGTGAATGCTTTCAAATTGGATGCAAACAGTATATAATAAGAAAAAATGAGTGCGAAAGGAGTCACAATTGTGAGTAAACTATCCGAACCTTTCACCGAACCTTCATCTGACGACATCCTCGCCAAAGCGATCTTTACGGTTAACCGCCATGCAAAGACGGCCACAAATCCGAAGTATTTATATGCATTGAAAAAGAAAGCCCTCTTAAAAATGATTAAAGAAGGCAAAGCGGAGAAAAAAGGCCTTCACTTTTCCAGAAACCCAAAAAACAGCCGGCAGCAGTCAGACGTTCTTGTCTCTTGTGGTCAATACACGTTTCATATGCCGCCGTGCAAAGAAGACTTCAACCAGCTTCCTCATCTTGGACGCCTCAATGAACAAATCCGCAATCCGCGCTGTTCGATGAGTTTGTCAAAAGCAAAAGAGCTGTTAGAAACGTATACCGGTATGACGGAGGATCGGTCAAAACCAAGCCCGCCCGCCCGCAAAAAGTATACAAAACCTGTTTTTAAACCGCTCGGGCAATCCTATTAGAATGAAAAAGGACGCAGCCGCCCGGCAAGCGTCCTTTTTCTTTTTTAAAGTGCAAGTTCGTCAATATACTCGACAAGCCGCGCAATTTCAGGTTTGCTTACTTGCGCATCGGCGCCGACCCCTGTTCCTTTATGGCGAAGCTCATCCGTAATCAGCGACGAGAAAATAATAACCGGCATCTTTTTCAATTGCGGATGCTCCTTAATGCGTTTCGTTAAGTGATGGCCGTCCATTTTAGGCATTTCGATGTCTGTCACGACGAGCTGTACTTTCTCAAACGTATTTTCCTGTTCGAGTGTTGATTCAAGAAAGTCATAGGCATGCTGGCCGTTTTCAAAAAATTCAACCCGCTCGTAGCCCGCTTCATTCAGCGTATCATGAATCAGTTTGCGGAGAAGAGGAGAATCTTCCGCCACGATAATTTGCTTTTCAGAGCGTTCCCGTTTCCCAAGGCTGCGAATTTGATCGACGTGGATACCGGAATGCGGGTTAATATCGACGACAATTTTTTCAAAGTCAATTAATAAAATCATCGTGCCGTTAATTTTAATGACACCGATAATCTGATTGTTTCCGCCCTGGTACATTTCGGACGGTTTTTCAATGTCGTTCCATGAGATGCGATGAATACGGGTTACATTTTGAACGTGGAACACCACTTTTTGCTGGTTAAATTCCGTCACGATATACTTATCTGACGATTGGTTTTCCGATGGAGGCATGCCGAGTACTTTTGCCATATCGATCACTGGAAGCACTTCACCACGGAGCTGAATGATCCCTTCGATATGATCATGTGCATGAGGAATAAATGTGATCGGCATCGGCTGAATAATTTCTTTTACTTTCATGACATTGATACCATATTTATTGTTCTGCACTTCAAATTCGACAATTTCCAGTTCATTTGTGCCAGACTCAAGTAGAATTCCGTAATCGTTTGTCATAAGCCATTAGTCCCCTTGTGTTTTTATTTTACTATATCATGAAATAAAAGAACGTGGAGGAAAGAAAAGTTTAGATTTCTTTAATATTCGTAAAGATTCTTTTACATTATAATAACAGTTAGAATGAATAAAGGTGGTATACATAATGGAACATCGATTAAACGAACGCGTCAAAGAGATTGAAATCTCCGGTATCCGTAAATTTTTTAACCTTGTCGGCACGACGGAAAATATGATCTCTTTAACCATTGGACAGCCGGACTTTCACACACCGGAGCATGTTAAGGCAGCGGGAATAGAAGCCATTCAGCAAAATGCGACTGTGTACACACCAAATGCCGGCCTTCCGGAATTAAAGAAGGCGGCGGCCGCATTTTATGAAAAGAAATATCGTGTATCGTATAAAGCAGCATCAGAAGTCATCGTTACAGTTGGAGCGAGCCAGGCTATTGATATTGCGCTGCGGACCATTTTACAGCCAGGTGATGAAGTCGTTGTACCTGGACCGGTTTATCCCGGATATGAACCCATCATTCATTTATGTGAAGCAAAAACGGTGATGGTTAATACCACTGAAAATGACTTTCGCATGACGGCTGATTTAATTGAACAAGCGCTGTCAGAACGGACGAAAGTCATCATCTTGCCGTATCCCTCCAATCCAACCGGTGTCAGCTTAACCGATTCTGAACTCATGGATATTGCAAAACTGGCGAAAAAACATGAATTATTTATTTTGGCAGATGAAATTTACAGTGAAATTGTATACGAACGCCCTCACATATCGATTGCGTCTTTCCTTCCGGAGCAGACGATCGTTATTAATGGGCTGTCAAAGTCACATGCGATGACCGGATGGAGGATCGGTCTCCTATTTGCGCCGGAAAACATTGCCCGTCATATGTTAAAAGTTCACCAGTATAATGTTTCGTGCGCATCATCCATTTCTCAAAAAGCTGCGATTGCAGCCCTTACAGCAGGTGTGGATGATGCTCTTCCAATGCGTGGCGAATACAAAATCCGCCGCGACTTCACATATGAAAAGCTGCAGTCGCTTGGACTCAAAACAGTGAAGCCGGATGGGGCGTTTTATTTCTTTGTAAAATTGCCCGAAATCTATAAAGGCACTTCATTTGATTTTTGTGTAACGCTAGCGAAAGAATATAAAGTGGCCGTTGTGCCGGGAAGCGCCTTTTCTTCGTCCGGTGAAGGATGGTTCCGGATGTCCTACGCATGCAGTATGGAAGAAATACGCGAGGGACTGGAAAGAATTGAACAGTACCTTCTCTATTTGCAAAAATAACATAGAATAGAAATGAAGAAAGGGCTGTCTCATTGAACGTTTGAGACAGCCCCTTTCCTTTTTTTACTTCGTATACTGTTTGATCAATGCCTGCGTTCCGCTTTCCGCTTCCCCTGCCGCCGCCAGTTCTTCATACATTTCTTTTGCCAAAGATAATCCCGGCAATTTCAAGTCCATCCGATCAGCTTCCTCAAGCGCAATTTTCATATCTTTAATAAAATGCTTAATAAAAAAGCCCGGTTCAAAATCTCCTTTCATCATACGCGGTGCCAAATTAGTCAATGCATAACTGCCCGCGGCACCTAAAGAGATGCTTTTCAATACCGTTTCCAGATCAAGTCCGGCCTTTTTCGCATATGTAATCGCTTCGCAAACACCAATCATGGTGGAGGCAATGGCTATTTGATTCGACATTTTTGTATGCTGGCCTGCACCCGCGCTGCCTTGATATACTATATTTTCACCGAATGTGTCAAACAAAGGTTTCATCTTGTTAAAAACCATTTCGTCTCCGCCAACCATGATGGACAACTTCCCTGATTTTGCGAATACGTCGCCCCCGGAAACAGGAGCATCCAGTACATCAATTTCTATTTCTTTTCCTTTTACGTAAAGCTCTTTCGCAAGACTGGGCTTCGATGTTGTCATATCTATGAATATCTGGCCCGCGTGACCCCCTTCAAACAGGCCGTTTTCCCCTTTATACACTTGCTCAACATCTTTCGGCTCACCGATGATTGTAAAGACCACATCTGTTTTTGACGCTAAGTCCGCCGGCGTATCGCACCACGCTGCACCTTTTTCAAGCAAATCAGCCGCTTTCGATTTCGTACGCGTATAAACGTACAATGGATATCCCGCTTTTCGCAAATGTAAGGCCATGTGCTTCCCCATCACGCCTGTACCGATAAATCCAACCTTTTCTTTCCCCATTTAAACACCCCCAATTATGTATTCTTTTCCATTATCACATAGATCCGGATATTTCTGCACAAAAAAAGTCCGGGCAGCATCCGCCCGGACAAAAGTGAGAGAAATGGAGAATGAAAAACCGGTTACGCTAGTATTATTCCCCTTTCTTCTTTTTTTACACTAATTTTTGAAAAATTATTTTTGGCCGATTGACTGTACAAGTTCAACGACTTCTTCAGCTGTCGACATCGTCACTGCTTTAGCCGCAAGTGCTTCCATGTCTTCTTTCGACAAGTTTTTCAACTGCGCGCGCGCTTTTAAAATAGACGTCGCACTCATCGAGAACTCATCAAGACCTAAGCCAAGAAGAAGTGGAATCGCTGTTTCATCGCCGGCCATTTCGCCGCACATCCCCGCCCATTTACCTTCTTTGTGCGCTGCTTCAATCACCATTTTCACAAGGCGCAGAATGGATGGGTTATATGGCTGATACAAGTAAGATACGCGTTCATTCATACGGTCAGCCGCCATTGTATACTGAATCAGGTCATTTGTACCGATGGAGAAGAAATCCACTTCCTTCGCAAAAAGATCCGCGATAACGGCAGTTGATGGAATTTCCACCATGATACCGAGTTCAATTTTTTCCGCTACAGCAGTGCCTTCGGATTCAAGTTTTGCCCGCTCTTCAAGAAGAATTGCTTTTGCTTCCCGGAATTCGTTCACTGTTGCAATCATCGGGAACATAACTTTTAAGTTTCCGTATACACTTGCACGAAGCAATGCGCGAAGCTGTGTACGGAAAATATCCTGTTCTTCCAGGCAGAGACGAATTGCCCGGAAGCCGAGGAATGGATTCATTTCGTGCGGCAGATTCAAGTACGGAAGCTCTTTGTCGCCGCCAATATCAAGTGTACGCACAACAACCGGCTTGCCTTCCATTCCTTCAAGAACCGCTTTGTATGACTCAAACTGCTCTTCTTCTGTCGGCAGGTTGTCGCGGCCCATGTATAAAAATTCTGTGCGGTACAGGCCAACACCTTCCCCGCCGTTCGATTTAACGCCGGCAAGATCATCAGGTGTCCCAATGTTTGCTGCAAGCTCCACATGATGGCCGTCAGCTGTCACCGTTTGTTCGTTGACCAGCTTTGCCCACTCCGCTTTTTGTTTAGCAAAGGCTTCGCTGCGTTTTTTATATTCAGCAGCCACCTCTTCTGTCGGGTTAATGTGCACTTCGCCTTCCAAACCGTCAATGATAATTAAATCACCGTTTTGAATATCAGCTGTGGCATTTTTTGTTCCGACCACTGCCGGAATCTCCAGTGAACGGGCCATAATCGCTGAATGAGACGTACGTCCGCCAATATCTGTCGTGAACCCTTTTACAAATTCACGGTTTAATTGCGCTGTCATAGAAGGGGTTAAGTCTTCTGCCACAACCACAACTTCTTCCGCAATAAGGGCAGGAGCCGGTAGATCGACACCCAGAAGGGCGGCAAGTACACGTTTCGTTACATCTTTAATATCGGCCGCACGTTCTTTCATGTATTCATTGTCCATCGCTTCAAACATACCGATAAACATATTGGCTGTTTCCTGTAAAGCATATTCCGCATTCACAGAGTCCGACTTAATTTTATCCTCAATTGGCCCCGTCAATTCGGGATCGTTCAACACAAGCAAATGCGCTTCAAAAATAGCCGCTTTGTCATCTCCGAGGTCACGCCGTGCTTTCTCTTTAATGACTTCAAGCTCTGATTCCGATTTTTTCATTGCAGCGCGGAAACGCTCTACTTCAGCTGCTGTATCCAATTCAGTCCGTTTTTCGACTGTAAGATCCGGCTCCATTAAGCGGTATGCTTTCGCAAAGGCAATTCCGTCAGATGCGCCGATTCCTTTTAAAATTCCAGTCATCAGCCTGCCAGTCCTTCCGTTTTTAATAAAGAAGTAATGGCCTCAAGCGCAGCTGTTTCATCACTTCCGTCTGCAGAAATGGCGATTTCCGCACCTTTGCCGATTCCGAGGGACATAACACCCATAATGGATTTCATGTTCACTGTTTTCCCATTAAATTCTAAGTTAATATCACTTGAAAATTTGCTTGCTGTTTGTACAAGAAGTGTTGCAGGACGTGCATGAATACCTGTATCTGCTGTAACAGTAAATGTTTTTTTAGACATAAATAAGTCTCTCCTTCATCATTATTCTTCATAGAGAATAGCATTAATTTTATTTCCACTCAATTATCGAGCTTTCTCTCATTGCTCTTCCCGCGAACATCTTTTAAAATAGACAAAAATAGTCAAAAAATAAGGGGATTTTCATCATGTATTTTAAAAGACAGGAAGCATTTCGTTACGCCTTTGAGGAATCGATTCCAGCTGTTTGCAATGTGTATAAACAGGCAAACGGCTTTAAAGAAAAAGTACAGTCGTTTCAAGCGTATATTCTGGATCTAAGTCCAAATGGAATGAAAGCCGCTTCCAAAACAAATATTGAATTGCGGGATGATTACATTCTCATCTTTTCTTTTCAACTGTCAGGAACTCTTATCCATTTTACCGGTCAAATGATCCGAAAGCGCAATGCTGGCGCTTCCTTTGAATACGGCATTCAGAGCGACGGCAGTGATGCGTTAAAGGAACAAATTATTTCCGCATTAAAAACGTATACGAAAGAGCAGTTGAAAAAGCAGCGAAATCAAGGAAGATAAATCATTTTTCTTGTCATACCGCCATCAATGACGATATTTTCACCAGTTATAAACGTATTATCCGGATCAGCGAGGTATAAACACGCTTTCGCTACATCTTCCGGCTTTCCAACCCGGCCAGCTGGATGCTGACGATGATCTTCCGGACGCAGTGCGCTCCTATCCCCTGTTTCAATCCAGCCCGGGCTGATGCTGTTTACACGAATGCCTTTTTCACCAAGCGTCAGAGCAAGCGAATGTGTTAAAGAAAAAATAGCCCCTTTTGACGCCGCATACAGCTCTGTGTTCGGTTCGGACATACTTTGCCGTGTCGAGCACATATTGACGATGGCCGAACCTGATGGCATATACCTTGACGCTTCCCGGGAACAGAAAAAGACGCTTGCCGCATTAGTGGTCATTATTTCGTCCCAGTCCTTCTTTTTTATGTCCCAGATGGACCAAAAAAAAGAGATCCCCGCATTATTGATTAAAATATCAATTTGCCCGCGCTGCTCAACGATTTTCTGAAAGACGTTTTTTATGTCTTCTTCATTTCCAGCGTCAACACGGTAAAAAGCGGTTTTCCAGCCGGTACTGTTCCATTCCTCCACTGCAAGGCGGCCAGCTTCATCGTTCACATCCAAAATGACCGTATAGGCGCCTTCACGTGCAAATGCCGCGGCAGCCGCTTTCCCGATCCCATTCGCACCACCAGTAACAATGACCGTTTTTTCATTAAACAACAGCTTTCACTCCTTTAACTGCGGGGTGTTTCCATATATTCATAGTCAACATGTCCACCGTGACGGGCGATTCCCCGGAAATGCTTGAAATCCGGCTGTTTCATTAATTCATGACGGAAAATCAAAAAGTCTTCTTTTTGAATACGGATAAGATTGGACTCTTTATTTCTAAGTGCATTCATATACTCTTCGGCTTGTTCAAACGTCATGCATTCACCCCCCTCATAAAAATAGTCAAAAAATTGTAACAACGAAGTGTAAAATCCTTTACTATTTCCAAAAAATAAGGCAAACTCTACATAAATACCTTTTCGCCGTCTATCTTTATTATAAAAGAAAAGAAGGGAAAATGGTATCGTCAATTGTCGAAAAGGAGCGAAATAGATGACAAAAGCAGAAGTCGGCAACATTATCGAATTTAAAGACGGTCTTCGCGGGATTGTCGAAAAAGTGAATGAAAACTCTGTAATCGTTGATTTAACGATTATGGAAGATTTCACTGAGCTCGAACTGGAAGAAAAAACAGTCGTCAACCATAAAAATTATATCATCGTGCACGCATGAAAAAAAGAGCGGATTCTCGAATCCGCTCTTTTCTATATATTATGCTGAAACAATGAGAATGCTGTCTTCCTGAAGTACCGCTTTTAAATCAGTTGTTTCCGGATGATCCAGAATAAAGTCGGCAATGCTGTCTTCAATTTGCTCCTGAATAACACGGCGCAGCGGTCTTGCTCCGAATTGAGGATTATAACCGAGTTCTGCCAGTTTCTCTTTTACTTCACTGGACACATCAATCGTTACATTTTGCTCCCGGAGCATCTCATTCAATTCATCGATCATTAACTCAACAATTTTCTTCAAATCATTTTTTTCGAGAGCATTAAATTCAATAATAGAGTCAAACCGGTTTAAAAATTCAGGTTTAAAGTAGTCTGAAAGGGATTCAAGAACCGATGCTGTCCCTCCTGAATGTTCCTTTTCAAAGCCGACCGTCACATTTTTTCTGCCAACGCCGGCATTACTTGTCATAATGATGACGGATTCTTTAAAGCTGACCGTCCGTCCTTGGCTGTCTGTCAGTCTTCCATCTTCCATAATTTGCAGGAACATATGCTGGACATCCGGATGCGCTTTTTCGATTTCATCGAGCAAAATAATGCTGTAAGGATTGCGGCGCACTTTCTCTGTCAGCTGTCCCGCCTCTTCAAATCCGACATAACCCGGCGGTGAACCGATTAACTTCGACACACTGTGTTTTTCCATAAATTCACTCATATCCAAACGGATAAGTGAATCTTTAGAGCCAAACAACTCTTCCGCAAGTGTTTTTGTCAGTTCTGTTTTTCCGACCCCGGTTGGCCCAACAAACAAGAATGAACCAATTGGGCGGTTTTTCGCCTTCAATCCGGCACGGCTGCGTCGTACGGCTTTCGCCACTTTTTTCACGGCCGCGTACTGTCCAATGACTTTCCCCGCCAGATTCTCTTCCAGGTTTTTCATCTTTTCTTGCTCACCCTGCTGTAATTTCCCGACTGGAATTCCCGTTTTATTTTCGATTAGTGTTTGAATATCCTCAACTGTTACAATAAGGGATTCTGCCGGCTGTCCGCCATTTGCCAGCTTCTTTTCAAGCATTGCTTCTTCATCGCGGAGTGCCGCAGCTTCTTCATATGCTTCCCGCTTAAGAGCCTCATCCTTTTTCTTCGCAATGGAGGCAAGCTGCTCTTGAATCATCTCTGTATCTGCTTCATCAATCGTCAAATTCAATTTTGAACCTGCTTCATCCAGAAGATCAATGGCTTTGTCAGGCAAAAAACGGTCTTGAATGTAGCGATGGGAAAGAGCTGCACATGCTTGAATGGCCTCTTCTGTATAAGAAACACGATGAAAATCTTCATAATGTTTTTGAAGCCCTTTTAAAATACGAACCGTTTCTTCTACATTTGGTTCTGCCACCTGCACCGGCTGAAAACGACGTTCAAGTGCCGCATCCTTTTCAATTTGACGGTATTCCTTCAGCGTTGTTGCTCCGATTAACTGCAGTTCGCCTCTTGCAAGCGCGGGTTTTAAAATATTCCCTGCATCCATGGAGCCTTCTGCTGAACCTGCGCCGACAAGCTGGTGAATTTCATCAATAAATAACAGTACATTTTTTTTCTTCTGCAGTTCTGCGATCAATTGCTTCATCCGTTCTTCAAATTGACCGCGTATGCCTGTCCCGGATACAAGCGACGCAACGTCGAGCAGATACACTTCTTTAGATTTTAATTTTGCCGGCACACGGCCTTCTGCTATATAGAGCGCCAGCCCTTCCGCAATCGCCGTCTTCCCGACACCCGGTTCACCGATTAACACCGGATTATTTTTATTTCTTCTATTTAAAATTTCAATCACGCGGGCCACTTCTTGATCACGGCCAATAACCGGATCAATTAAACCGGCGCGCGCCATTCCTGAAAGATTGCGTCCAAACTCATCAAGCAGTCCGCCTCCGCCTCCTTGATTTCCGGATGTTTTTTGAGGCCGGCTCATGCCATTGTCTTGGCCTTGCTGCGGCATGTTCAGCCCTTTCATAAACTCATCAAAAGGAAATCCGAACGATTGAAAATGCATGTCCATTCCTCCAATAGCTTGTTTTTCTTTTTGATAACAGTTATGACATAAAAAATATTGGTTTGTTTGTCCATTGACACGGACACTCATTTGCACATTTGCTTCATGCTGCTTGCATTTTTGACACTTCATCCCTGTCATCCCCTTTTATCGTTTTTGACTTTGACTATCTTTGACTATTAACAGTATACTTTGACCTTTTTTGACTTTCAAGCTTTTTGCTCAAAAAAAGAAGCGTCTATTGATAGACACTTCATCCAAGCGGTAAAAAGATAATAAGCAGCAAGTCAAAAATAAGATGAGAAATGATCAGCATCGGGATGCTTTTTTTCCATACATACAGCACTCCCCAAAAGAGGCCCGCACAAAAAGCGGCCATCATCCAAATCCATTGGCCGGAATAAACAAATACAGAGGCATATAACGCGGCTGCGATCAAAACAGCCAACCACTCATTCATATATTGACCTAAACGTTTTTGTATAAAACCGCGCCAGAATAATTCTTCTCCCGGGATCAAAACGAGGACAAGAACGATATAATGCCAGATAAATTCCGGACTGAACAGCGCATAAATGGCCGAAACATGGGTTGTTACAGAAAGCGGCATCAAACTCAGCAGCCAAAAAGCGGCTGCAAATAACGCATAAAGAATCAAGCCAGATGTAATGCCGTACACCATAAAGCTGTTCGTTTTTTGTTGATCATCAATTGGTTCACTAATAATGGATATGCTAATAAAAAATAAATTGGCGGCTGTGTAAATATACCAGAAAATGTCCTGGTCAGAAAATGTCACAAATAATAGGACGTGTGCAGCCGCAATGCCGACTATGAACCGCCAGTCTTTCATGAATGTCATTCGTAATAAAGCCCCTTTCATTCCTGCCGCCGTCATTTTACCATACCGGAGCGTGATGAGCAAAAAGGCTTTAAGATAAATCTTTCACGGATAACCCGAGTTTTCGTAAAATATTGGTTGCCTCATCAATCTCTTCTTCAGATAAGACACGGATCAAATCATGAATATTTTGTTCGTGCTCCGGAAAAACACGTTCAATCAATTCAATGCCATCCGGTGTAATCTCCGCATGCGTAATACGCCGGTCTTCCGGACAGGCCACCCGCTTGAGCAGCTGTTTCTTTTCTAATTTATCCACGACATATGTAATGCTTCCGCTGGCAAGCAATATTTTCCCGCCGATTTGCTGCAGCGGCTGCGGACCTTTATGATAAAGCAGCTCCAATACTGCAAACTCGGTCGGATTGAGACCTGTTTTTTGAATGTAGCCATTCACCCGCTCGTTTACCACTTTATAGGCTCGCGAAAGCACGATAAATAATTTTAATGATTTCTTGCTGTCTTCCATTTAGAATCCCCTGCCTGTCTAATCATATCTTACCTTTATACGTTACACATTTTTCACATAATTTAAAAGGGTTTGATGGTTAATTTCATCTTTTCAAGAGAAATGAGCGAAATTCTGCTATACTATTTTCATGAAAAAAATTAAAGGTAAACTAACTATGAAACGTAATGAACGGCTGATTTATATAGGAATTGTGATCATTCCGGCTCTTATTTTCACCTTTATCTTTTACCAGCTGCTAACGGAACAGGCAGCGAATGAACGCAAAGATCATCTTGAGTGGACAGCAAATATACACCGCACTCAGATGGATCAATTTATCAGCGAAACGAAAGTAAGTCTCGACATTTTGGAAGTAAGTGTTGAAGAAGAACCGGATAACCTGATCAAGCTGAATAAACTGCTGGAAAAAACAGCGGAAAAAGATCCGCGTTACGGCGGTATTTATCTTCTTGATGCCCAGGCAAATGTGATCAGCGGCACGAATGACTTATTGAAACAGTACAATTTGCGCGATAAACCTTATATAAAAGAAGCGCTGGTGACGAAAGCAACGGCTGTAGCAAATGAAGCGGAAACTCTAGCCAACAATCAGCCTGTCGTCGCCATCGCTACACCGGTCATTTCGGACGATCAAGTGTTATCGATTCTCGTCGCCCATATCCGTCTGGACTATATGACAAATATTATGGCCCTTTTAACACCGGATGAATCCATTTCGTTTGAAAATGTGAGCGGCATTCCGATTTTCACCGTTAATCACCAGCGTTTCGATGAAAAAAATGAACATCACCTGTCTGTCCGCACACCGCTTATGCAAGTATCTTGGTTTGTGTCTGTTCATGAACAGGATACGCTGATCCGCACATCCGCACCTTTTATACTATTGTTCACCGTCATTGCATTTATTATTTTGCATGTCGTCTTTTTACTTGTAAAGTATGCGATGCTAAAACGGCAGACACGGCTTGACTATATGCAGCAGGAAGCACAAAAACTTGAATTGATCGGGACACTTGCGGCCAGCACCGCCCATGAAATACGCAATCCGCTGACAGGGATTAAAGGTCTCGTACAGCTGCTTGCAGAGAAATACGACGATGAAACGGACCGTCTCTATTTTTCTGTCATTGACAAGGAAATTGCCCGCATCAATCAAATTGTCAGCGAGTTCCTTATTTTAGGGAAACCTACTGCCCAAAAACCGGTTATTGTGGATATTCGTGATATTATTTTTGATGTCAATCCTCTTATATACTCGGAGGCCAATCTACATTCGGTTGAATACAGAATGGCCCTGCCGGAAACGGAATTGCCGGTTGAGGTAAACGCAGATCAAATGAAACAAGTTATTTTAAACTTAGCTAAAAATGCATTTGAAGCGATGCCCGGCGGAGGGCAGCTGACATTGACAGTCATTCAGGATGCGCAGCGCTGCCTGTTAACGGTATCCGATACCGGCCGTGGCATTAGACCGGAAGAAAAGGAGCAGTTATTTAAACCCTTCTACACATCAAAAGAGCACGGCACCGGTCTCGGCCTCGTCGTCTGCCGCCGCATTGTCGAATCATTTGGCGGCACGATCTGGATCGACAGTGATTTCGGCTCCGGTACACGCGTTCATATATCATTTCCGATTAAGTGGTCTTACAGTACGCCTTCAAGTTGAAGAAGGCGTACTTTTTTATCGATTTCTTGTCCGGCATAGCCGGTCATTGATTTATTTTTGCCGATCACCCTATGGCACGGAATAAGGATTGGCATCGGGTTTCGTTTATTGGCTTGGCCGACTGCCCTTACCGCTTTCGGACTGCCGCATACGATCGCAATATCCTGGTAGCTTCTCGTCTCGCCAAAAGGAATGGAAGCTAAGGCCTGCCACACCGCTTCTTGAAAAGATGTCCCTTTCAAATCGAGAGGCAAATCAAATGACTGACGTTCGCGTTTGAAATATTGCAAAAGCTGTTCTGCTGCCTGTTTCAACAGTGCATCCTGTGCATCATGTTCAAATTCCGCTGATTCGGCCACGTGACAAAATTCGATTGAACAAATGCCCTTTTCATTCCGGATAATCGACAGCGGGCCAATCAGGCTGTCTATTTTCATAAATTTCATCGTGATCCCTCTCTCTGTCGTGTATAATGATGTCATATGTTTATCCTACCATACAGGTGATTTCTTATGAAAAAACGTGATTACTATTTTGATAATGTCCGGTTTATACTCATTTTCTTTGTCGTATTCGGTCATTTACTGCGTCCATATGTGACGGAAAATCCGCTTATTTACGCCCTGTACATGACCATTTATTTGTTTCATATGCCGGCGTTTATCCTTATATCCGGGTTCTTTGCGAAAGGCATTATGCGGCCCGGCTATTTGAAGAAAGTGGCCGGCAAGCTCCTGATGCCGCTTGTTCTTTTCCAGATCATCTATTCCATTTTTTATTACTGGATTGGACATGAAGAAGCACTGTCGGTCAGCCTGCTGATTCCAGAATGGTCACTCTGGTTTCTGCTCAGCTTATTTTTTTGGCATGTGCTGCTGCTCGTCACTGTGAAATGGCTGAAACCGGCTGCTGCTATTTTCATTGCGCTCATTGCAGGATTGTCAATCGGCATGGTAAATGAACCGCTGAATATCCTTAGTATCGGTCGTACATTTGTCTTTTTCCCATTCTTTTTAATCGGCTACTACGCAAAAAAGGACTGGTTCGCTCCGCTTTTCACTGTACGTGCGCGTGCAGGGCTTTCTATTGCCGCCCTCAGCCTGTTTCTGACTTTTTATAAAAACACGGGCTTTCCAATTGAATGGCTGTTCGGATCGCAATCATACGCTGCTCTGGAAGCAGACCCATTGCCCGGCATTGGATGGCGTTCACTCGTTTACCTGTTAAATATCATCATGATCGCGTTTATTTTATCCATGGTGACACAAAAACGATTTTTCTTCACAGCATGGGGGCAAAATACACTTTATGTATACTTGCTGCATGGCTTTTTTGTCCAATCATCGAGACGGGTGGACACGCTCGAGCTGCCGCCGTCACTGTTCGTGTTATTTTTCACTGCAGCAGGACTGACATTGCTGCTCTCATCACCGCTGACCGCCTCTTTGTTCCGTCCATTTCTTGAACAAAAGCGGCCCGGCTTTCTAATGAAAAAAGGAGAATGAAAATCTTGAATATTACTGTTTGTACATTAAATGCTAAATATATTCATACAAACCTGGCCATCCGGTATTTAAAAGCTTATTGTGAAGATGCCTACAATATTAATATTGCGGAATATATAATTAAAGATCCCGCGATGAATATCGTCACGGACTTGTACAGTAAAAAACCGGATGTCATTGGCTTCAGCTGTTATATTTGGAACATTGAAGAAACCATTCGTGTCGCGGACATGATCAAAAAAGTACTTCCCGACTGTACCATTGTATTTGGCGGTCCGGAAGTCACGTACGATGTTCCTTACTGGCTTGACCGATTAGATAATGTAGACTTTATCGTCATCGGAGAAGGGGAAGAAACATTCCGCACCCTCCTTGATGAATTGTCGGGCAGCCGGGATTTTTCAAAAGTGGCCGGGATCGGCTATAAACAGGATGGAAAGCACCATATTCACCCACAGACCAATAAAATTGATTTAAGACAGCTCCCGTCTCCATTTCATTTCGAAGAGGACCTTCCGTTTCTTTCAAAACGGATTACCTATATTGAAACGAGCCGAGGCTGTCCGTTCCGCTGCCAATTTTGTCTTTCCTCCATCGAAACCGGCGTCCGTTATTTTGACCGGGAAAAAGTAAAAGATGACATTCGCTTTTTGATGAAAAACGGGGCGAAAATAATTAAATTTGTGGACCGTACCTTTAACATCAGCCGCAGCTACGCAATGGAAATGTTTCAATTTCTTATTGATGAACATGTACCAGGCACCGTCTTTCAATTTGAAATTACCGGTGATATTATGCGCCCGGAGGTCATCGACTTTTTAAATGAAAACGCGCCGGCCGGGCTGTTTCGTTTTGAAATCGGCGTCCAGTCCACAAATGATGATGTTAATGAACTGGTCATGCGAAAACAAAATTGGGAAAAGCTCGTCCGAACCGTCACGATGGTGAAAAACGGAGGGAAAATTGATCAGCATCTCGATTTAATCGCCGGATTGCCGGAAGAAAACTACGATTCATTCCGCAATACGTTTAACGATGTTTTTGCGCTTCGTCCTGAAGAATTGCAGCTTGGTTTCTTGAAACTGCTGCGCGGCACAGGTCTTCGTCTAAGCGCAGAGAAATACGGCTACGAATATATGGACCAGTCGCCATATGAAATGCTGTCAAACCGGGTCTTGCCATTTGATGACGTCATCCGCATTAAGCAGACGGAAGATGTGCTGGAGAAATATTGGAACGATCACCGGACGGACGAAACCATAGAATACATTGTGGAACATTTAGTCAGCACGCCGTTTGACTTTTTCCAGGACTTCGGCGCGTACTGGGAAGCGCAGGGCTGGGGACGGATCGGGCATCAGCTCGAAGATTTATTTAAACGCCTGGCCGCTTTTTTGAATGATACCTATCCCGGCCAATATTATTTTATTGAAAGTATTATGAAATTCGATTATTTAAACAGTCAGCGCTACCGTCCGCGTAAGCCGTGGTGGGACGATCGTCTCGACAAAACGGCACGGTCAGCTGTTTACCGGGCGCTGATTGAAAATCCGTCTATTGCCGGCGCCGATTTTGCCGCGCTCGGACTTCACGAAAAAGAATTATATAAGCACACCATGGTTGAACCGGTGAAAATGATGAAAGAAGATGGGAAATGGGCTGCTTCAGACGGTTATCTCATTGCCTGGTTTGACCCGGCCGGAAATGGTTCGTCATTATTTTTCTTAAAAGAAGAACTTGTACCATTGCTGCAAGAAAAAGCGTAACCAAAAAAAAGCTCCGAACTGTGACGTTCGGAGCTTTTCTTATTAAACACCCGGTTGATTTATTTCGTCCTGAGGTCCTTTCGCCCGGGCAACTAAGTAGCCACCCGCAGCAATGGCAACCAGCACACCCCAGAATACAATCTTCCACGGTTTCGATTCCGGGAAATGCTGATCAAGTATGGCAAGCGAAGGATGTGACAGTGTAAAGACAGCGAGTTTAACCCCTACCCATCCGACGATAAGGAAAGCGGCTGTTTCAAGTGTCGGGTATTTTTGCAGCAATCGGACAAACCATGTCGCCGCAAAACGCATAATGACGACGCCGACGAAGCCGCCTAAGAACATGACAAGGAACTGCCCTGAGTCGATTCCGCCAATGTGGCCCCATCCTGTTTCCGGAAGCGTGACTGCCAGTGCAACCGCTGCAAGCATAGAGTCGATCGCAAAGGCGATATCAGCAATCTCCACTTTCAAGACCGTCATCCAGAAAGAAGAGCCTTTTTTCGGTTCTTCAATCCCATGTCCTTCAATACTTTCCTCTTTTTCCTTCCATTTCTTATATAAGTGGCTAAAGCAGATAAAGAATAAGTAAAGGGCACCAATCGCCTGAACCTGCCAAACTTTAACGAGAAATGAAATGAGGAACAAGGCAAGCACACGGAAAACAAACGCTCCTAATAATCCATAAAATAATGCTTTTTTCTGCTGATCTTTCGGTAAATGTTTAACCATAACCGCCATTACAACCGCGTTATCAGCGGCTAAAATTCCCTCAAGAATAATAAGGACGCCAAGCACCCAGGCGTATTCGAGTAATAATGCCGTATCCATACTTTTTCTCTCCTTCCGGTAATAGTATACCTGTTTACGCAGACACTAAACGTACATGAAAAAACAAAAAAAGCGAGACCTTCGCCTAAAAATAGGCAAAGGTCTCGCTGAGCATGTCTCGTCTTCATGCCAACAAAGCCGATGGATAATGATCCATGAATTGACGACTTTGTTTTAGGTTTACACCTAACGCTACTCCCCTTCGACTGACGTCAAAAGAAAATTCAGTTTTTCTACCTTTTCATTATAACCGTTTATTTTTCCTCTGTAAACTGTTTTTTCCTCGTTTGTCGATCAAAGAAACTGAACACAACCGGAATGACAAAAAGTGTCAAAAATGTGCTCGAAAAAAGGCCGCCTATGACAACAACACTCATTGGCTGATTGATTTCGGTTCCATCACCTATACCGGAAGCAAGCGGTACCAGCCCTAAAATTGCGGTCAAAGCCGTCATTAAAATTGGACGCACACGATCTTTTACGGATTGGACAATGGCTTCCATCCCAACGTAGCCTGCACGTTTTCTCAGCAAAATAGAGTCAACCATGAGGATTGCATTCGTTACCACAATACCAATCAGAATCAATATGCCGATGATTGCCGGTATACTGAGCGGTAAATTTGACACAATGAGCGAAATCGTTACACCAATAATCGCGAGCGGCACTGTAAACATGATGACAAACGGATAGATGAATGACTCATATTGAGCTGCCATGACGATATAAACGAGCACGATCGCCAGTACCATGGCCAGAATCATATCTCCTTTTGAATTATCAAGGAGCTCCTGTTCTCCACTATAGGAAATTTCTGTTTCATCAGACAGATTAAGGCCAGCTATTTTATCATCCACTTCAGACGATATTTCGCCCAGATTCGAGTTTGCTGAAAAAGTGAGCCTAAACTGAACAGCATCCTGGCCACTGATTCTGCGAACTTTGACCGGTCCATCCTGTATGACAATATCAGCGAGTTCCTCAAGCGTCGTAAAGTTGCCCGCTGGTGTTTTAACACGCATAGCACGAAGTTGTTCAATATTTTTCACTACATCTTCATCATACTTTACATATACTGTTTTCACCTCTGATGTATTTCCATCAAGGATCTGCGTTGAAAAAACACCGCGAGTGGCATCGGTTACAATTTTCGCTACTTGAGCAGGTGCCATTCCCGCTTGCAAACTTGCATCTCGATTAACAGTCATTTGTATTTCTTTCACCGTTTCATCAAGATCAGTCGATACTTCGGTTACATTGTCAATTGTTGATATTGAATTCTCAATTTCTGCGACGGCTTCATTGAGTCGCTGGTTATCTGCGTCACGCACACTGAATGTGAGTGTCTGCGGCTCTGTTCCAGAAGCGGATTGAAGGTTGAATGTCACTTCCGCTGTTTCATTTACTTCGAGGGCCGCTTTTTCCGCTTTCGGCTTGACATCATCAACAAATTCAAAAATAGAGCGGTCACGTTCCTCCGTCATTTTCACATACATTTCTGCTTTATTTGCTTCTCCTATTCCACGAAACGAATCTTCCTGCGTAGAACCAATTAAACTGACATACACTTCTGTATCTTGTTCATCTGCAAACACATCTTCAACAGCCTGTACAACACGGTTTGTCTCTTCCAGGGAAGTCCCATTCTCCGTTTCAATTTCAATGCTGACAAACCCTTCATCCGTTGGCGGCAAAAATTGTGTGCCGACTTTCGTCAAACCAAATATTCCAACAACCAGTAAAAGAAACGCAGTCGACAACACGATAATCCGATGTCCGAGTGACCACCTAACCGCTTTTTCAAGAGTCAGTAAACTGCGTGAATTCTGACGTTTTGCCTCTACATCGGTTGGAACGGCTTTGAGCCAGTGGCTTGCCATCATTGGAATAACAGTCAAGGCAACAAAAAGTGATGCAAACATACTGAATGCAATAGTCAATGCGAACTCTTTAAATATTTGACCAAGAATACCGGAGATAAAGATGACAGGCAAAAAAACCACAACGGTCGTGATAGTCGATGCCGTAATCGCGAGACCAACTTCTTTTGTTCCGTCATAGGAGGCCCGTTTTGGTTGTTTTCCCATCGACAAATGCCGGTAAATATTTTCGATGACGACAATCGCATTATCAACCAGCATCCCGATTCCAAGCGCCAATGCTCCGAGCGTCATAATATTCAAGTCAAATCCAGCAAAAAACATAAGCACGAATGTCATGATAACGGAATATGGAATGGCTACACCGATAATCAGCGTACTTTTAATGTTTTTCAAAAAGAAGAAAAGAACCGCCATGGCAAGTGCGCCGCCGACAATAAGAGAATTCGCGATATTGCCGATTGCGAGGCGTATATAATCTCCCTGATCAAATAAAATGTCTGCTTTCACGCCTTCATATTGATTTTTCGATAATGCCTCATTCATTTTTTCTTGAAACTGCTCTGATACATTGGCTGTATTTGCATCAGATTCCTGTAAAATACTGAGCAGGACTGCCGGTTTTTCATCTGCGCGCGTTATGGTATTTTCATTAAGCGGCTTCATTTCAACAGATGCGACCTCACTAATTCTTACCTCATCTCCCGTAAGCGGATTGACCGTAATCGTCAAGTCACTAATGTCCTCAATTGAAGTGAGCTGGCTCAAAACGCGTGTCGTGAGCGTCTTTCCCTCTGATTCCACCGTACTGCCCGGCAAAGAAATATTGTTTGCTTGAATTAACTGGACAATATCTGACTGCGTCAGTCCGTACTCTTCCATTTTATCTTCTTGAAGCTCAACAACCACTTCAACAGCGGTAATACCCGTAACACTAATATTTGCTACACCTTCTACAGATGCCAATTCCTGCGTAAGCTGTTTTGACAGTTGCTCCACATTGACGTTTTCGCCTTCTGACTGCAGGGACAGCTGAATGATCGGAAACTGCGAAGGATCAAATTTAAAAAACTGCGGTTCGCCTGCTCCTTCCGGCATTGGCGTCTGGCCGATCCGCTGCAGCACATCATTTTGAACATCATCAATCCTTGTGCTCCATGAAAATTCAAGCAAAATAAAATTGGAGCCTTCCTGAGATGTAGACGTGATATTATCAATTCCCGGCAGCGTCGATAAATTGGCCTCCAGCGGCTTCGTTATTTTTTCCGACACTTCTTCCGGGCCCGCTCCTTCATATGTCGTCACAACAACAGCGATCGGCGGATTTAAATCCGGAATTAACTTTAATGGGATGCGCATCAACGACACAATTCCCAGTATGATCACTAAAAACATAACCACCGTCGTAAATACCGGCCGGTCAATGGAAAACTTACTTATCTTCAACTTCTTTCCCCCTCTGAGGTTTCCTTACTGCCGCTCTTTAACTATACAGAATGACTCATTCAAAAAACAAATAAGAACGCACCTGATCACAAAAAAACCTCTCTATTAAGAGAGGCTGAATCCTTCAGGTATAGCGGCTTCCGCTGCAGGCTTGCCGATTAAATACCCTTGCGCAAGCGGGATGCCGGATGCATGGCAATAATCAAGCTCTTCCTGCCGCTCGATGCCTTCAGCCAGCAGCGTAATCCCGAGTGAATCCGCAATGCGCAGTGCTTCGTTTAAAAAAGTTTGATTTTCTTGGTTTTGATCACAGTAAGATATGTAAGAGCGGTCAAGTTTCACATAATCCGGACGCAGACTGCTCAGCATATCGAGCGTTGAAAAGCCAGCCCCGACATCATCAAGCGCCACTTTCATTCCTTCCCGCTGATAGACGGCAAGCACCTTTTTCAAGTGGAGAACATCGATAATTTTTTCCGTTTCGACTACTTCAAACACCAGATTTGACGGATCGATATCGTATTTTTCCACCACTTGAAAAGTATGCCGGAGACAAAATTCAGGGTTATAAATCGTTGATGGCAAAAAGTTAATAAAACTTTTCACATTTCCGGCAATCTGATCTTTCCGTGCTCTAATAGCCGCTTCACGGGCCCGCTGGTCAAGCTTTGAGTGAAGGCCCGTTTTTGCCGCTGTACTAAATAAAACACCCGGGGAAATTTGTTTGTCATTTGCCGGTGTCCGCAGCAGTGATTCATATCCATAAATGCTGTCATCCCGCAAATCAACGATCGGCTGCAGATAACTGATCAACTCACCTGATTCAATTAACTCAACAGCTTCTTTCTGTTCAAATAAATAAACCATTTCTTCAAATGAAGCCGCCTTTTCAGGAAGGACAGCTCCTTTTTTGCCGATCCCCGCCATCTTTGCATCGGACGATTTTAACCATTTATCCGCTTCTTCCACATGCTCATAATCAAACATGGACCATGCCGCATCTCCATCTTTTTTCAAGAAAAGACGGCCCGGCTCATAAAAACGCAATGGAATCCCACAGTGCGCACATTCATATTTCACGTATTCAACACCCGCCTTTGTAAGCGTTCCATCACTTTAATAGTACGTTTAGCCCATTAAATTGTAAAGCCGGATGTTTTCGTGTTTATCCTGGAACCAGCGCAGCGCAAAGTCATTCTCAAATAAAAAGACAAGCTTGCCGGCACGATCGCGGACGAGTGTGCTTCTTGATGAGGACATGGAATCTTTAATATCCTCCTCATTTTCAATCCAGCGTGCTATTTTTGATCCGATCGGCTCCATCCGCACTTCTGAATTGTATTCACCCATCATCCGGTGCTCAAATACTTCAAACTGAAGCTGGCCGACCGCCCCGAGAATATATTCTTCCGTACGGACAGTTTTGTACAATTGAATCGCGCCTTCCTGAACGAGCTGCTCGATCCCTTTATGAAAACTTTTTTGCTTCATAACGTTTTTCGCGGAAACTTTGACAAATAACTCCGGTGTAAACTGCGGCAGTTTTTCATATTGAAAGACCGGTTTTCCGCCGGTGAGCGTATCGCCGATTTGATAGTTGCCTGTGTCATATAAGCCGATAATATCACCGCTCACCGCTTCATTGACCGTACTCCGGTCATCCGCGAGAAATTGCGTCGACTGCGACACTTTTGTCGTTTTTCCTGTCCGGGCAAGCGTTACCGCCATCCCCCGTTCAAATTTACCGGAACAAATTCGCAGGAACGCGATGCGGTCACGGTGAGCCGGATTCATATTGGCCTGAATTTTGAAAATAAAGCCGGAAAATTGTTCATTAAGCGGATCGATTTCACCGGCATCTGAGGTGCGCGGCTGCGGGGCCGGCGCAAATTGCAAATACGTTTCCAAAAATGTCTGCACACCGAAATTCGTTAATGCACTTCCAAAAAAGACAGGAGATAATTCACCGGAATCGATTTTTTTACGTGAAAAGTCATTGCCCGCTTCTTCAAGCAGCAGGATATCCTCCATTGCTTCCGTATATAAAGACGACTGTTTAATCGGGTGATCCACTGCAATATGACCCTCTTCATCCAGCGGTAAAAAACGGTCTCCTTCTTCTGTCCGGAACTGTTCCACCCGTTTATTGTATCGATCATAAATACCAAAAAATTCTTTCCCCATACCGATCGGCCAATTCATTGGATAGGATTGAATCCCAAGCACGTCTTCCAGTTCTTCAAGCAGCTCCAGCGGTGTTTTTCCCTGACGGTCAAGCTTGTTGATAAAAGTAAAAATCGGAATCCCTCGCATACGGCACACTTTAAATAGTTTCAGCGTCTGTGCTTCGATCCCTTTTGCCGCATCGACAATCATGACTGCACTATCCACCGCCATAAGCGTCCGGTATGTATCTTCACTGAAGTCCTGATGCCCCGGCGTATCTAGAATATTAACGTTAAAGCCGTTGTAAGCAAACTGCATAACGGAAGACGTGACGGAAATCCCACGCTGCTTTTCAATTTCCATCCAATCCGATGTTGCAAATTTCCCCGTTTTCTTTCCTTTTACCGTTCCCGCATCACGAATGGCGCCTCCGAATAAAAGCAATTTTTCAGTCATCGTCGTTTTCCCGGCATCCGGATGGGAAATGATCGCGAATGTTCGTCTTGATAATACCTCTTCTTTAAATGATGTCATTCTCTTTCTTCCTTTCTATTCCTACACGTTTAGATTCTGTCGATTCAGATAACATATATAGTAAGTGTTTTTTTAATTTTACGTCTATTTTCAAACAGTTGTGCAGCCGACGGACTTAATTATAAACTAGACAGATGCCTATGTGTAAATAAAATTGACGGGGTGATGAAGATGACTTATATATGGGGACTTATCGGCATTGCTGTCGTTCTCAGTATCGGATTTCTTTTTTCAACTGATAGAAAGCGTATTAATTGGCGGACAGTGCTGGGCGGACTTGCCTTTCAGCTCACTTTCGCCTTTATTGTGTTAAAGTGGGACTTTGGCCAAAAAATGCTGATAAAATTAACGGAAGTTGTCAATGCCATTATTGGATATGCCAATGAAGGAATTAATTTTTTATTCGGCGGATTGTACACAGAGGAAGCAAATATTACCTTTGTGTTCGCCTTAAATGTACTGCCGGTCGTCATTTTTTTCTCAGCGCTCATTTCGGTGCTGTATTATTTAAAAATTATGCAGTTTTTTATTAAAATCATCGGGGGCATGCTCTCAAAGCTGCTCGCCACGCGTAAAGCGGAATCCATGTCCGCGGCCGCAAACATTTTTGTCGGACAGACAGAAGCGCCACTCGTTATTAAGCCGTACCTTAATCGGATGACGGAATCAGAACTATTTGCTGTTATGACCGGCGGCCTGGCCTCAGTAGCCGGATCTGTTCTTGTCGGTTACTCCCTTCTTGGTGTACCGCTTGAATACTTGCTTGCCGCAAGCTTTATGGCGGCACCGGCCGGCCTTGTCATGGCGAAATTATTTGTTCCGGAAACGACAAACGAACCGGAGCCGGAAGAATTTAAAATGGAGTCGGATGCGGACGCGGCAAACGTGATTGATGCCGCCGCAAAAGGAGCAGCCGTCGGGTTGCAGCTGGCGCTCAATATCGGGGCAATGCTTTTGGCGTTTATTGCCATTGTCGCACTGTTAAACGGATTGCTGGGCTTTATAGGAAGCCTCTTTCAAATGGACAACTTATCGCTCGAACTCATTCTTGGCTTCCTGTTTGCACCGCTCGCATTTGCGATCGGCGTACCTTGGGAAGAAGCGATTCAGGCCGGAAACTACATTGGGCAGAAACTGGTGATCAATGAATTTGTGGCTTATTCCAGTTTCGCACCGGAAATACCTAATATTTCCGATAAAACGGTCGCTATTTTGAGTTTTGCCTTATGCGGATTTGCGAACATTTCATCACTGGCTATTTTGCTGGGCGGACTCGGTAATTTAGCACCAAATCGACGGAATGACATTGCCCGGCTCGGTTTAAAATCCGTTCTCGCCGGCGCTCTTGCTTCTCTTCTCAGCGCATCAATCGCTGGAATGTTCATTTAAGTTGTTTGACCGCTTCTGTTCAGGGGAATAATAGGAAAAGCAAAACTTAAACAATGAAGGAGCGATTGATCATGGAACCTGTCTATAGTGTCACCGTCAATGCGAAAGGCGGACGTGAAGGCAGCGTCTATACAGAAGAAGGACCGCTTCAGCTGGACCTTACAACACCGGCTATTTTAGGCGGCAAAGAACAGCTGCGCACTAATTATCTTGAATTGTTCGGGGCATCCATTGCAGCTTGTTATCAAAGTGCCGTACAGCAGGCAGCCGGAATTGATGACCACGCGGAAGAAGCATTTGCCGATGTTGCAGCCCAGGTCGATGTGATGAAGGATCCGGAGCGCGGCGGTCATAAACTTTACGTTCTTCTCCATGTAAAATTTTACGGGGGACGATTTAACGAATTGCTCGACCAGCGTGTAATTGACGAAGCGAGCGGCCTCTGCCCGCTCATTAAAGCGCTTGAAGGAGAATGCGAATTTTCCATCCGGAAATATTAGAAAAGCGGCCAGCCGGCCGCTTTCTTTGTTCGCTAAATTACCGAAATATTTCGAATAAATTTTTTATTGGCTTTTTTGGTTTTATATCGGCTGGATCGGGAATACATAAACCAACAAGGAATTACAAATTATGAATTTTAGGAGGAAAAACATCATGGGCTTTCTTATTTTCTTAATTGTCGGCGGGGTCATCGGCTGGCTGGCAGGACTTATTCTAGGTAAAGATATTCCAGGCGGTATTATCGGCAACATCATCGCAGGTATTATCGGTGCATGGATTGGCGGCGCGCTTCTTGGCGATATGGGTCCGGAAATCGGTGGTATGGCCATTATTCCAGCATTAATCGGTGCCGTTATTCTTGTTGCTATTGTCAGCTTTATCCTTAAAAAAATGCGACATGCATAACGTTAAAAAAACGTCATCCCGTGTTCGGGATGACGTTTTTTCATTGCGTTAATTGCTGAAAAGCCTGCTCAAAATCACGGATTAAATCATCCGGTGATTCAAGACCGACAGATAGGCGAAGTAATCCATCCGTAATCCCGCGTTTATTCCGCTCTTCTGCCGGCATTGCCGCGTGTGACATTTTCGGCGGGTACGATAAAATCGACTCAACAGCGCCAAGGCTGACAGCAAAAACTGGAATATAGACGTTTGCACTAAACTGCCGCACCGCGTCTTCACTTTCAAGCTCAAAGGATAATACAGCGCCGCCGCCTGATGCCTGACGGAAATGGATAGCCTGGCCAGGGTGTGATGCCAGCCCCGGATAGTACACGTTTTTTACTTTCGGGTGAGATGCTAAATAATGCGCGATTTCCGCTGCCCCTTTTTGAGACTGCTCCATGCGGACGGATAATGTTTTCAGCCCCCGCAGGACAAGCCAGCAATCCTGAACACCCAATACAGCGCCAAATGAGTTTTGAAGCGCATAAAGCCGGGCTGCCAGCTCTTCATCCTTCGCCACCGCAAGACCCGCTAACACGTCACTGTGGCCGGATAGAAACTTTGTTGCGCTATGCAGGACAAGATCGACACCGAGCTCGATTGGACGCTGTAAAAATGGCGTCAAAAATGTATTATCAAGGCATGTCAGGCAATCATTCGCTCTTGCCAGCTTCACAATGCCCTCGATGTCCGTCACTTTTAAAAGCGGGTTCGATGGTGTTTCCATATAAATCACTTTCGTATTAGGCTGAATCGCCTTTGCGACCGCATTCAGGTCCGTCATATCAACGAATGTATGCTCAATGCCAAAGCGTGTCAATACGGCTGTTACCATTCTGAACGTGCCGCCGTATACATCTTCTGTTACGACAACATGATCCCCTTTTGATAATAAAAGAAACGCGGTTGAAATCGCAGCCATTCCGGATGCAAAAGCAAATCCGCGGACGCCGCCTTCAAGCTCCGCGATGGCCGCTTCAAGCGTTTCCCGTGTCGGATTTCCTGAACGGCTGTAGTCGTACTGGCCGAAAGAGTCAAAATCAGACTGATGAAACGTTGACGCGTGCTGAATGGGTACACTGACCGCCCCTGTATTCGGGTCAAACTTATGTTCATTGTGGAGCAATTTTGTTTGAAATGTATAGCCGCTCATCCAATCATCCTTTCATTTTTTCAAATGCCTGTGTTAAATCGGCTATTAGATCGTCTGCGTGCTCAATGCCGATGGAGAAACGCAAAAGCCTGTTACAGACACCGTTTGCAATCCGCACATCTTCCGGGATATCCATATGCGTCTGCGTTGCCGGATACGTAATAAAGCTTTCCACACCGCCAAGGCTTTCCGCAAATGAAATTAATTTCATATTTTGCAAAAATGGATTGACCCAGTTTTCCGACTTTAACCGGAATGAGAGCATGCCGCCCTGCCCCGGATACAGCACATCTAAAATATCGTCATGTGTTTCTAAAAACGCAGCGATTTTTTGACCGTTTTCCGTATGCTGCTTCATACGAAGACTCAATGTTTTCATGCCGCGGGCAAGCAGCCAGGAATCAAACGGTGACAATACGGCGCCAATCGCATTTTGGAATTCAAAAACTTTCGCAGACAATTCTTCCCCTTTTACGGCAATAAGACCCGCCAGCACATCGTTATGGCCGCCCAAGTATTTTGTTGCGCTGTGAAGAACGATATCGGCTCCTTGTTCAATCGGGCGCTGCAAAACCGGTGTATAGAACGTATTATCAACGATCAAGATCAAATGGTGTTCTTTCGCAAAAGCTGCCACAGAAGCAATATCTGTTTCTTTCATTAACGGATTTGTCGGTGTTTCTAAAAAAATCGCTTTCGTTTTATCGGATACACGTTTTTTTGTTTCTTCAAGATTCTCAAAACTGTCGTATGTAAAATCGAGCCCGAATTTTTTCCAGCCTTTTTCAAACAAGCGATACGTGCCGCCGTACAAATCGGCGGAAACGAGAAATTCATCGCCCGGCTCAAACAAGGAAAGCAGCGTATGAATAGCCGCCATGCCGGATGAAAAAGCAAAACCGGCATCTGCCCCTTCAAGATCCGCTATCGCTTTTTCCACGACTTCCCTTGTCGGGTTACCTGTCCGCACATAATCATAGCCTGTTGACATGCCGATACCTTCGTGGCGGTATGCAGTAGAAAAATAAACCGGCGGGTTGATGGTTCCTGTTGGGTTCTTTGTCCGATTGCCGATCTGTGCTAATTTCGTTTCAATATTTGTCATCCCTATCGCTCCTTTTCAATAAAAAAAACAAGCCTTCATGGAAGAAGGCTTGTTTTTACACTTCTTCTCATCTCCCGGACGGTGTCGGTCCGCTGGATTTAGCACCTTTGCCGCATGGCCGGTTGCTGAAGCATCATCGGGCCAGTCCCTCCGCTTCTCTTGATAAGTTTTTTAATTTGTCTTATTTGTTAAATGTACAGGAAAATGACAATGATGACAACCTTTTTATTCGGCCGCCGCCTGAAAGGGCAACATGCTCATCCTTAAGAAAGGAAACGCAGAAGAGATGAAAATACAATGATCCATTTCCGGAAAATTCAGTGCCCATTGAGATGAATCTACACGTCAAAAAAAGGATCAAGTGTCTCTATTTAAGTGTACATGGTATTTTAGTGGGATAAATTCACTTAATGTGTTTTTTTATGCATGAAAATACGTTTATGGCATATAAATAAAAAGAATTGTAAAGAAATATCAATTTAATATTAACCTTTTGTAAATTTTATGTTAAGATACAAATAGAAGTATTGACAAATAGGAAATGGAGGAAGGAGTGAATGAGCTATGACAGTAGCTGAATTCTACGGAGGAGTCGAATATTCTGTCACACAATTTGCTGTGCAGCTTACAAAAGAAATTGAGGAAAAAATCGCTAAACGCGAATTGTTTTATGAAGATCAGATTATCCGCTATATCGAACGCCGCGCATTATTATTCATCCAGACATTGGCCCTCACCCCGGCCGTTTCAGCCATCATGAAAAAAGAAGTGACGACTCACGTTCTTTTTAAGCTGAAACCGGTCATGAACCGTCAAATTGTATTCCAGGTCGTAAAATAAAAAAGACGCTTCATTTTGAATGCGTCTTTTTTATTTGGTTAAAATAAGCTGAAGTGCTTTTTCATGAACAGTTATTTCTACGGGCGTTGTACCGATCGGTTCTCCATCGACCATGACGGAAATCGGTCTGTTTGTATCTACTGTGACCTTTTTCCCTTTTTTGTACGTTACCCCGTGCGTGATTATCGGTTCTCCGCGCATTAACATGGGAAACAGCTGAAACAACACCCTCCCCCGTTTCACCGTATGAAGCATAGTTACATCCATCACGCCGTCCACTGGATGTGCGTACGGGCAAATAACGAGTCCTCCGCCATATGATGATGTATTGCCGCATGCAAGAAGCCATGTTGTATCTGCTACGTACCGGTCCCCGTCAATGGTGATTGTACATTTAAAAGGTTTAAATAACAACGCAGATAAAACGGTTCCGATCACATACGTAAATGTGCCGGCTCCTATTTTGTTCAGCCACTTTTTATAAAATGCCCGGTTTACACGCTGCGCAATATCAGCGTCAAGCCCTGCTCCGGCAACGGTTAAACCATAGCTCGTATTGATTTTTAATACATCGACCGCTTTTGTTTCACCGGATAGCAGTTTCTTTACAAATTGACCTGGATGATTGGTCAGACCAAAAATGCGGGCAATGTCGTTTCCTGAACCAGCAGGTAAAACAGCCAGAGCTGTGTCACCATGAATAACGTCCTGTAAAATGCCATTAACCGTTCCGTCACCGCCAATAACAGTCACGGCCCTCACCTTTTCTTCCTGCATTTTCTGCCGTACAAATTCCCGTGCTGAAGCCTCTGAACCGCCAACAAGCACGTCATACGGTATTCGTTTCTTTTGCAGCTGCTGTTCCACCTTCGTCCATAAAGAATGGGCTCTTCCATTCCCGGAAGTTGGATTGACGATAAAAAGATACATACTCATCACTCATTTCTCAGCGGCGCTGTTTATCTATTCATATGTTTTTTCTTCCATTCTATCATAATAAAATAGAAGCCGGAGTATATGATTTACTCCATCTTCTACTTTATTGCGTTCGTGAAAAAACGTTTTTTAATTGTGATGCTGCTTGTTTTGGATTCTTTGCATGACTTATCGCTGTTATGACAGAGACACCATCTGCTCCGGCTTTCATTACTTCCTCTGCATTTTCAATGGTAATACCACCAATGCCGACGATCGGAAAGTCAGGATATTTATCTTTCATTTTCCGGATGAGTGTCGTACCTGCAACCGGACGTGTATCGGTTTTCGTCGCCGTCACGTAAATCGGACCGGTTCCGACATAATCCGCTCCGTCTGCAATCGCTTTTTCAAATTCATCCATCGTATGAACAGAAACGCCGACGATGCCGCCTTTTATTTTTTCACGGACAACAGACGCCGGCTCGTCTTCCTGTCCGATATGAACACCGTCTGCGGCAATGTCGATGGCAAGTGCAATGTCATCATTAATGATAAATGGAATACCCGCCTGTTTACACTTGGCCTGCAGGCGCAGGGCAATTTGTTTTTTTCGTTCACCCGTTAATGCCCCTTCGCCTTTTTCACGAAATTGAAACATCGCAATACCGCCGTCAATGGCCGCCTGAAGTGTTTCTTCAATCGTTGTGAGGCAGTTTGGTGTTCCAGCGATAAAGTAAACAGCCAGCTGTTCTTTTTCCATCAGCACCCACCCCGCTGCCGGTATGCCCAGTGATTCGTCGGACCGTGACCGCTGCCAATATGGATACCATCTTCAATCGCAGCCTGAATAAACTGTTTCGCTGTTTCAGCCGCTGTCCGTACAGAAGCGCCTTTTGCGATCGCTGCGGTCATGGCAGCTGAAAACGTGCAGCCTGTTCCATGCGTATCTTTTGTATTAATTCGCTTACCGGAGAAAGTATGGAAAGACTCACCATCGTACAGTAAATCATATGTGATCTCTCCTTCATCATGGCCGCCTTTTATCAATACATGTTTTACACCAAGCGACGCGATCGCTTTCGCTGCTTCTTTTTTGTCTTCTACGGATTGAATCGACATGCCGGAAATGGCTTCAGCCTCCGGAATGTTCGGTGTCACCACAAGTGCAAGCGGCAATAATTTTGTTTTTAATGCTTCCATTGCTTCTTCCTGTAAAAGCGGAGCACCGCCTTTGGCAATCATCACGGGATCGACGATTACATTTTTAAAGCCATGTTCCCGAATTTTCGCAGCCACCGCTTCGATAATTTCTGTTGAAAATAGCATGCCGGTTTTCAAGGCATCGAGACCAATATCGCTTGCAACCGCATCGATTTGTTTTTCCACAGCGTCAACGCTCATTGGATAAACGCCGTGAACACCCAGTGTGTTCTGAGCGGTAACGGCTGTAATTGAAGATGTACCAAATACACCGAGCTCTTGGAAAGTCTTTAAATCGGCTTGAATGCCTGCACCGCCCCCGCTGTCTGAGCCGGCAATTGTCATCGCTTTTTTTATGGTCATTTTTACAGCTCCTCTATCTTGGCTTTTTTCATGATTGCCTCTTTTCCCGTTAAGGACAGTTCATTCAAAAATTCCACCGCAAATGTACCCGGACGGTTATGTCCCGACTTTTCAACGGCACGTTCTGCTGCGACACCGTAAAAAGCAAGAGCGGCGGCCGCTGCCTTGGCATAATTTTTTTCCACTGCGCAAAAAGCCGCAATAACCGAACCGAGAAGGCATCCTGTCCCCGTAACAGTTGTCAAAATCGGATCGCCGTTTTGAACAGAAAAGGATTCTTTTCCAAAGACTACATCTTCTGCACCGGTAATCACACACGTGACACCGAGTGTTTCAGACGCTTCTTTTGCCAAAGCTCTCATATCGGCATTTCCTCCTCCATCCACTCCTTTTACTTGTATCGACTGCCCGCAAAGCACGGCAATTTCACCGGCGTTCCCGCGTAATATATCGACATTAACTTCTGATAAAATGCGTTTTGCACTTTCCGTACGGTAAGGAGTTGCCCCTGCACCAACAGGATCAAATAAGACCGGAATACCGGCAGCATTTGCCGCTTTGCCGGCTAAAATCATCGCTTCGACTTTTGGCGCTGTGAGCGTACCGATATTTAAGACAACTGCCCCAGCGATTTTTGCCATATCCGCCGCCTCTTCAACCGCATCGGCCATAACAGGCGATGCGCCGATTGAGAGCAGCCCGTTTGCTGTAAAATTAGTGACGACTGTATTCGTTAAATTATGTATAAGCGGTTTTGATTTTCGAACACGCTCAAGCAGTTCTGCCGCGAATTCATTGTTCATTTTTTCAACTCTCCCTTTATTATTTCATTACACCAGATTTCTTTAGCCTATACAAAAAACCGGAACAGCAATGCGCCTGATCCGGGTTGTCATCAGTGATTGCTACTTCCCTGCGCTGTCATTTAACAGATCAGACGAATGGGATTCAGGAACCTCTCTGCTTATGCATAATACTATAGCATAAAAAAGACCGGCGCGCGGCCGGTCCAATTACTTTACGCTTCAAATACTTCAACTTTTTCCATGACGTCGCCGTTTTTCATTACTTTTACCGCATCCATTCCAGATGTTACTTGTCCGAAAACAGTGTGAACGCCATTCAAATGCGGCTGCGGCTCATGAACGATAAAGAACTGGCTTCCGCCTGTATCTTTGCCGGCATGTGCCATTGAAAGAGAACCTTCTTGATGTGTATGCGGGTTTCCTTCTGTTTCACATTTAATTGTGTAACCAGGACCGCCCATACCAGTACCTGTCGGGTCGCCGCCCTGGCTGACGAATCCTGGAATAACACGGTGGAAAACAACCCCGTTGTAGAAGCCTTCGTTTGCTAATTTTTCAAAGTTTTCAACTGTGCCCGGTGCCGCTTCTGGGAACAAGTCAAATTCAATTTTCGCGCCGTCTTTCATTTGGATATACCCTTTTTTCGCCAAAATAATCGCTCCTTTAATTTTAATCTTTACTATAATACCATGCAGACCCACAATTTCAAACTCGCGTGATTTGAAGAAATGTTTTCCGCTTTCAAGTTCCCTTTTTTTTTCTTATAATAGAAGTATTCTAGAAAGGGAGTGTGGTAAAAATGATGACACGTCCCGGATTGCTTTGGAAAGCGGCTGTTGTGTTTATATTATTGGCAGCCGGTGTATTCTGGTATGTGCAGAAAGCAAATGAATCAACGGTTATTCCGTTTTCTTCAGTGGAAGATATTATACAAAAAGAAGATGGACAGGAAGTCGGACTGGTAGAATACCCCGATGGAACGCTTCATATCTCCACACAAAATGGAGAATATACTTCTTATATTTCACCGGGCAGTATGGTGGTAGACAGATTAAATGAAACGTACAATATCCGCTATGAATATAAAAAAGCGGAACCGTACGAAAGCTGGATCGCCATTGCACTGGTTATCGCTATTGCGGGAATCGGGTTTTACTTTTACCGAAAAAAAGGCGGAATCGGAGTTGCCCATTCGATGAAAAACAGTTTATCCCATGCCCGTCCCTTGCCGGACATTACCCTTCAGGACGTCGGCGGTTTGTCAGATGAGATGAAGGAAGACATCCTGCAGACACTCTCGATTTTAAAGGAAAGAGATTTATCAACGCGGCTTGGCATTGAACCGCCGCGTGGAATTTTATTATACGGACCGCCGGGCACTGGTAAGACATTACTCGCACAGGCTATTGCCCGAGAAATTGGTGCTTCGTTTTTCTCGTCAAGCGGTTCCGCCTTTACTGAATTATTTGTCGGCGTTGGTGCATCACGCGTGCGCAGCTTATTCAAGGAAGCACGAAAGCAAAAGCCTGCGGTCATTTTTATTGATGAAGTAGATGCACTTGCCGGCCGGCGAAAAACGCACGGCGGCGAAGAAGCGGAAAAAACGCTGACCGAATTGCTCGTACAGCTTGACGGCGGTCACGATAATGATGGTTTGCTCTTTATTGCCGCAACGAACCGGAAAGATATGCTTGATGAAGCGTTCCTTCGTCCAGGACGAATTGATTTTTCGTTTCATGTTACGCTGCCGGATGCAAAAGGGCGAAAAGAAATTATCGACATTCATGCACGCGGCAAAAATATGACAGATAACGCCGCTGCGATGCTTCATGATTTAGCGGAGGCAACTGTCGGTTTTTCCGGTGCTGAACTTTCAGCCTTATTTGAAACCGCAAGCAGGAGTGCGATCCGAAGCGGCCGCGACACGATTGAAAAGAAAGATATTGACTATGCACTGGACCGGACGATTCTCGGTACGATGACACGCCCGCTGGCGGATCCACTCACAAAGCGGCGTGTAGCGATACATGAGGCTGGACATGCCCTGGTCGCCGCTCTCACAAAGCCGGGCTCTGTCCGGAAAGCGACGATTATCCCGCGTGGACAAGCACTCGGTTATGTGGCTCCGGTTCCAAAAGAGCTCCATTTGTCAACGGCCAGCGAACTAATCGATCAGGTCGCCATGATTTTATCCGGCGGCGTTGCCGAACGACTTTACCTCGGTGAACATTCCATCGGTGTCAGCGGCGACGTACAGCAGGCGAAGCAGATTTTAGAACGAATGGTTGATACCGGCATTTTTCAGGACCGCTTTTCTCTCACATTCCGCCAGGCTGATAAAGAAACGAAAATGAACGAACTGTTTGAATTGGCACTGGAAAGGTCAGAAACACTGATAGAAGAACACCGGGAGGCATTTGACAGGCTCGTTGAAGCGTTAATGACGCAGGAAACACTGGAAGGTTTTGAGGTGGAAGCGATTATTCACCAACAAATATAAAAAAGTAAAAACAGGCAGACCTTCTGGAGGTCTGCCTGTCTGCATGCGGCAAACCTCCAATTAGTATCATTTCTTCTGACAATATCTACATCTCTTACGCCACAAAAAAGTATTATTTCCTCGCTACTGCATCGCCCGCATCAGCAAATTCCTTCTGGTTTTGAAAAATTTTAAATAGTTAAGAAAAATGTTTTTATTATGCCTTCACTTTTAATAATGTATAAATTTATTTCCCTTTGAGTTAATTATTTCAAAGCTTCATCGGCAGAGAAAATTCAATGTAAGATTTCCTGACAAATTATCAGACATTTTCGAAAAAAATGATTACTATGAGAACGTACTAGTTTAATCATAAGGAGAGAGAGAAAATGGAGAAAACCAAAACGACAAGCGAAATTTTATCAGCAAAAAGAAAATTAAACTTAAAATGGACGGATATTGCTCAAACAATTGAACGTTCAGAATCATGGACCGCTACCGCCTTACTGGGACAGGCTACCCTCTCAACCGAAGAAGCAGAGAAAGTAGGAACATTATTAGAGTTATCGAATGAGGCAGTTGAATCGTTGACGGTCGTTCCATATCGCGGCACTACTGTTCAAATGCCTCCTACCGATCCATTAATTTACCGCTTTTATGAAATTCTATTGGTTTACGGGCCAGCTATTAAAGAATTAATTCATGAAAAATTCGGAGATGGTATTATGTCTGCCATTGATTATGAAATGGATATTCAAAAATTAGAAGATCCAAAAGGAGATCGAGTGTTAGTTACGTTAAACGGGAAATTTTTGCCCTATAAAAAATGGTGAATATTTTTTATAAAATGATAAAGCCGGAATACAGCAAGGATCTGTCCCCTAAGTGTGGATCAAAGGCCGGATTCATGGGAAATTCGGCCAAAAGAGCAAGAAAACCGGCCCAAAATTAGAAAATCCGGCTATAGAAATGAAAAAGGGTGTCTCAATGAACGTTTGAGACACCTTTTTTCATTTTTTAATCCGCCTCTTTTCAATAGCAGGATATCCATTTTTAACTTGTTTGTTTTTCAGTAAAATAACGGTTTTCATTCTGCTTTTCTTCATCTGGCAATGTCATAAATTTCATCAATACAGCGCCAAGGAAATACAAGCCGGCGAATATCCACATGACACCATGAACCCCGATCATTCCGATGAATGCTCCAACGATTGCCGGCGCGATGAAGTAAGACATTCCTGCACCAAAGCTTACCACTGCCATGGCAGAACCTTTCTGATCCGGTGCCATTGACGTCACAAGAGCAGTCAGAGGCACAAAACCACAGAGGACGATTCCGAAAAAGATTCCGACCAGGGTCATCGCAAGGAAACTGCCGCCGAAAATTTGGGGAGTATAAAGCATTACCAGCGTCATCACCCCGCAGCCGAAACTGCCAATCCACATAATCGTATTACGCCAGCCAAGCCATCTGTCACTAATGTATGGGATGACAAGATTAAAGGCGATATTCGCCACCCACATTGTTCCCCAAACCTGCAGCCATTGTTCTGTCGTAAACCCATATTCGGAAGACAAATACAGAGGGAAAAAGATCGGAAGTGCCCCTATGCCGGTTGAATTAATAATACGGACGATTCCGCCTATAGCTACTTTTGGTTTTACGACGCAAATGGTCAGACCGCTCAGCAAACTTTTCAATTTTTCTTTTGAATTGCCTTTACGCTGAATTCCTTCGTCTTTGACAACTAAAAGACCTATTATTCCACCAATCACTACCCAGACAACAGCACTCCACATAAGCCCTATATATCCTATTTTCGGGAGCATATAAGCTGGGAAATAACTTCCAACCACATAAAGTCCCCCGCTCCAAGCAGCCCAAAACAGACCTACCGCTGTAGCCATGATTCGTTCAGGACTCCGATATGTCACCCATACTAAAAATGAATAACAAAATAACGGATAACCGAATCCGCGAATTGCATAAGTCGGTAACATCCAGCCATAGTTTTGCTGCTTTAAGCCAAATTCAATGAATAGAATTTGGCCAACCAACCAGATGAGCAGTCCGGCTAACATTACTTTTCTCGGCCCCCATGCTTCTGTCAGGACGCCAGAAAAATAAGAAGCGACAGCTAATACAGCTCCATATGCTGTAAATAATGTAGCGGACTGCTGCACAGTTAACCCCTGTTCAATAAGATATGGCGACAGCCAGCCATGCTCAAGACCGTCGCCGACCATAAAGATCAACGTGGCGGCATAACCCCAAATTACTGCAGCGGGAAGGCCGGCGAAATTTCGTTCCTTACCTGAAATCGCATTCATTTTTATCACCTAAACTTCGTAATTTTGTTTTTATGGTGCATTCTCGTATTCATAGATCCTTTTCATCAGAAGGAAGAAATCATTCAATCGTTGATGTCCATTATCTTCATATGTACTTGTACTTATCTTGAAAAAACGACGATAGGTCAGGGTCTTTTTATACGTCTAATTTCACTTTCACCCATTTTTGCTGTTCATGACTTTCTAAAATGGCATCTGTAATGCACATGGATATATGACCATCTTTAAAGGTCGCAAAATTGACTTGGCTGCTTAAAGGATCTTTCCCTTCCCGGATAAATGTATAGAAATTTAACATGCCGTTTTTCAACGCATCCGGCCATCCTTCATTATGACCACCCGGATGATGAATCGATGATCTTGCCTCTGAAGCAAACAGAGCAGGATCCGCTAAAAGAACCTCGTTTGGCCGATCCCGATGCCCGATCCATAATTTCTCCGGTTCTTCCTGATTCCAATAAGCAGATTGTTGACTTCCATTTATTTCAAAGCTCAATCTATTTTTCCGGCCGGCACTTACTTGAGAAACAGTAAATACCCCTTTTGTCCCATCTTCAAAGCGCACAAGAACAGATGCATAGTCTTCCGTATTAATCGGTACGTCTTCATATGCTTCTTCCTGGCCTTTTTGTTCGGAAAATGTAGATGTGTTCGACGCAGATTTTTTCCTAACGGGAATAACGGTTGCTAAATCAGCAAACACCTCAACAATTCTTTTCCCTGTTACGTATTGAACCGTATCACACCAATGAGAGCCAATATCCGCGATTGCCCGGGATTTTCCTCCTGCTTCAGGAGCTAAACGCCAATTAAAATCCGTCTCAAACAATAACCAGTCTTGCAAGTAACTTCCATGCACTAAGTTGACTTTCCCTAATTTCTCGTTTTTGATCATGGCTGCTAACTGCTTGACAATCGGGAATTGCCGGTAATTAAAGTTAACACCATGAACAACCTTATGTTCTTTAGCTAATGACAATAATGCTTCTGATTCCATACTGGACATAGCTAAAGGTTTTTCAGATAACACATGTTTACCTGCTAAAATAATCTCTTTATTAATTTCAAAATGGAGATGGTTAGGCGTACAGTTATGCACCACTTGGATGTCGCTGTCACGTAACATATCGCGATAATCCCCATAGGCTCTTGTAATGCCAAGCTCAGCTGCTTTTTGTTCAGCGGCCTCTTGATTGCTTTGGGCCAATCCAACCACTTCTACAAATCCAAGTCTTCTGATGGCTTCAATGTGAGTAGGTCCGATAAAACCGGTACCGATAATGCCCACTTTTATTTTTTTCATTCTTTCTCCTCCCTGTCATGCATGATATTTTATAGAGGCCGCCGTTTGAACAGCCTCTATAACGTTTTCCGTTTATTTTACTTCTGCTGTTTGTTTTGTAAGGTTCACCCATTGACCTTTTTCAGCAGATTCCAAAATCGCATCAGAAATGACCGCAATTTGGTAG
>NZ_MSDU01000021.1 GCF_001936625.1 Domibacillus antri
GGGGTTTTCAAAGAACACAAATAAGATAGCCGGATTTTGTAAAATCCGGCTAAATATAAAGAACGTTTAAGACACCTCGTTCCCATTTGAAGTGGCATCATTTCGTATGGTGCGGCTTTTTATGCTTATGTGAATGTATAAATGTTTCCATATCTTTCGACAATAACGGACGGCTATATACGTATCCTTGAATTTCATCACATTGGTACTGCTGTAAAATAGACAGATGCTCTTTGCTTTCTATACCTTCCGCCACCGTTCTTATTCCCAAATCTTTTGCCATCGAAATGACCGATCGAACAATCGGAGCATGATTCGTGCTCAATGTTAATTCTCTAATAAATGTTTGGTTAACCTTTAACTTATCAACCGGCAGCTTACGCAAATAACTCAAAGAAGAATAGCCGGTTCCAAAATCATCTAAAACAAGATTAACGCCAAGTTTTTTCAATTCAAACAGCTTATGAAACATGTGGTCCATGTCTTCAATCTTCATGCTCTCGGTGATTTCTAAATCCAATAATGCAGGATCAAAATCAGTATCTTTTAAAACGTTTGCAACCATATCCACCAATTGGGGTTCCAATAGCTGCCGAACAGAGAGGTTGACCGCCATTCGCAGTGACGGATAGCCCTGCTTATGCCAATGCTTCATTTGAAGGCAAGCAGTTCGCAGTATCCATTCACCGATCGGTACAATCAGCCCCGACTCCTCTGCAATAGGAATAAATTCGTACGGTGAAATGACACCTAATTCCGGATGCTCCCAGCGCAATAAAGCTTCCATGCCAGTCATGTCTTCATTTTGAATAGCCATTTGAGGCTGGTAGACAAGAAAAAGTTCGTTATTCGCCAGCGCCTTTCTCAACCCGCTTTCGAGCATAAGCCGTCTCACATCAACCGGCTTTTCCACCTCAGAAAAACATAGAATGCTGTTTTTCCCTTGGTCTTTCACTGCATACATCGCAATATCAGCATTTTTAAGCAGCGTTTCAACATTCTCTCCATCTGACGGATAGAAGGCAATGCCTATACTGGCTGATAACGTAAACTTTCGGTTGTTTAATAAAAATGGCTCCGTTAGGACAGCTAAAATATCTCGGGATAATTTTACCGCCTCTTCCTCATGCGTTAACTGCGGAAGGACAATGGCAAACTCATCCCCTCCCATGCGGGCCAATGTGATCGGATCTTCAATACATGTCATGATTCGTTTAACCGCTTTTTTCAAGACTAAATCGCCAAAGGAATGCCCTAACGTATCATTAATGATTTTAAATCGATCCAAATCCAAATAAATAACCGCTGTTAACGATCCAATCTGACTGGACTCTTCTAAAGCGCTGTTCAGTTTTTCCGCCAGCAGCCTGCGATTGGGAAGATTAGTCAAAGCATCATGATAGGCCATGTATCGGACCGTTTCTTCGGATTGTTTTCGCTGTGTGATATCCCTGGCAACAATCACAAACCGCTCGGTCCTGCCGTTCGAATTGACAATGGGCTTTCCGTTAATCTCAAGCATGATCCATACGCCCTCTTTATGCCAATATCTTAATTCCTCCCGTAAAGAGCCCGGGTTAATCATCTGATCTCGATACAGTTCCCTTACCCGTTCGACATCTTCCGGGTGGATGCGGTCAAACCAATTTTCACCTTGATATGTGTCAACTGCATATCCAAGCACACTGACCACTGAAGGAGAACAATAATTGACAATCCCTTCCTTATCAAGCAGGTAAATTAAATCGGACGTATGATCCGCGATCAGTCGATATTTCGTTTCACTGTCGCGAAGGGAATCCTCCGTCTCGATCCGCAAATTCAGTTCTTGATTCAGCTTCGTATTGGCTTCTGTTAAATGAAATCTACCCTCTTCTAGTCTTCGGAAAAATTGATAAATGATGATCATTAATACGGTGAGTACGCTCGAAACTAATGCAATTGCGGAAATAAAGCGCACCTGCTGCCGTTTGATTTTCTCTTCAAGAATGGTATTGTTATATACCATTTCAATAATGCGTGAATTATAATAATCAGGCTTTTCATCTTCCGTGTAGGAAATGATCGGAATATACTTAAATTCAAATTCGCTCTTGTTTTCACTGTCCTTGCGGTTCACTTGCTTCGGCTCATTGTTTACAATGGCCTCTCTTGCTTTCGGGATATTTTCCTGTTCCATGAAGATTGGATTGTTCTGCTCATCATTGATGCCAATCACCCGGTCCGGATATCCCGTGTATGATAGCTTATACACCCGCAATTGCTGCAAGAATGGGTTTTTTACCGTCAATTCATGATAAACCGACTCGTAGTCTATGCCCGGAAATTGAGTTGTATAGTTTTTCATATTAATTCCGAGCTCTAATAAATATTTGTGATCCGGAGTCGGGATATAACTAAACTTTTTTAATTCTTTCGTATTAATCGACATCTCCAATCGGTCTGTTGAAAACGAATTGCCTTGAAGTCTATTCGCAAACATCTCTGCTAAGCTCGGATTTGTTTTAAAATTTAATCCAAGATCGGGCTCAAATGAAGTGTGCACGACGGTAAGATTTTGATCAATAATAAAAATATCAAAGCCGTCAAATTCTTTCTTCATCTTCTCCAGATCCCAAGTCAAGACATCCGGGTTTTCCTCATACTTTTTAAGCATAACATGAGAATATTCTTCCATTTTCTTTTGCAGACTGCTCTCTAATAGCTTATAGTAGTTGTTCGTATCTTCAACGATTTGGATAATATGCCTTTCGAGCAGCGCTTTTTGATAATCGATTTCGGTATTTAATGTATGCTGGTAATCTCTAAAATTTAGATAAGAGGTAAATACAGTGAAAATAATCGAAAAAATACCAATGCCTATAATCAATCTGACTTGATTTGCACCTTTAAAGAACATGTCCATGACCTCGCTCTACGAATTATCCCGGGAACATATGTGAACATGATACAGTTTTTGTTCGTTCTATGGATTTATTGAAGCCGCTCCAAGCTTTTGTATTATTTCGAAAGATACGTAATGTCACCCCGCTGTCTTTACAATAAATTGTATTAATTTCCATTTTCTGCACTATGCAATTACATTTTAGCTAAAAGTGAATGTCCTTTTATCTAAAACAGAAAAAACCGACCCATTAAAAATAATAGGGTCGGTTGCACTACTCGCTTCCAACCATTCAAGTGCCCACATACAAATGGTTGTTCATCGCTTCCACAATTGTTTTGTTTCATTTGCAAAAAATAACGGTATTTAACAAACTATAACTCGATTATAGCTACTCAAGCTTGAAAGTCAATAAACAAACTAGTATATTATACCTAACTATTAGTATGTGTGAACATTGATTGATGAAACAAGGCAGTGTTTTGATTGCCTCTTCATATAAGAACTTATGCCCGTCCATTTACCGTATATGCTGTAAAAAAAGACTGGCACCTCCGACACAACATAGCGTTCTGAAAACAACCAAAACTTCTGTATGCTGTATACATCGGAGGGAGCCAGTCCCTTTAGAACAACCTCTTTATTCAGTTTCCGTACGAACGATCTAATGTCATCGCACCAAACGCAGCGGCAAGAGCTGCGCCATTACCCGACGAATCTTTGCGCATTTTAATAGTGAATTTAACCATTCCCATTCTCGGTTACTTTTTCTCTTGCCGCAATATAGGAAGGTCTCGGCTTCTGGCCCGAGAATGGGGAAACGAGTGTATTCTTTACACTATTGTAAACAAAGAATACATTGCTTCTCGGAGCGGGAGAAATATTACTATTCGACCCGTGCATAATATTGCAATCAAATAAAAGAACAGACCCGGCCGGACCGGTAGGCGCAGCAATACCCCCTTGTGCCGCAAGCTTTGTCAGACTATCATGATCAGGAACACCGAGTTCCTGCTTCCGAAGTGACATTTCGTAGTTTGCTTCCGGCGTCTTGCCGACACAAGAGACAAAGTATCGATGGGAACCCGGAATGAGCATGAGCGGTCCGTTAAATGGCGTATTTTCCGTTAATGTAATCGAGCAGCTCACTGCGCGCATTCTGGGCATTCCATCTTCAACATGCCACGTTTCAAAATCGGAATGCCAGTAAAACTCCTTCCCGTTAAAGCCCGGCTTCAAGTTTATTCGGGATTGATGAATATAAACATCGCTTCCTAACAGCTGATTCCGCATGTCCACAAGGCGCCGGTCTTTAGACAGCGACTTGAAGTAGTCATCGTGTTCATGAACAGCAAAAACGGAGCGGACATCATCACTGTCAGGCTCACGTATCACCCGCTTGTCCGTTGAAACTTTACTGTTGTTTAAAACACGCGAAAGCTCCTCACGCATCATTGAAACATCTGACTCATTAAAAAATTTTTCCAGAAACAAATACCCGTGATCTTCAAAATACGTTAGCTGATCAGCACGCAGCGGCCCCTGCTCTGTCATTGAGGAATAAACAACCGGATCTTTTCGTTCCGTAATCGCTGGATGTTCACTTTTTCTCGAAGGGTATAAATCTGTCATTCTCCACACTCCTTCTGAAACCTCTTATACACGCGTTCCCTCTGAAGGCCGAGGGTAAGCGCCTTCTTCGTCATGCGTTTCCCTTCCGGTGCAAGGAGGGTTAAACACACAAACCATTCTCATATCCGTTTTGGCACGCAGGCAATGTTTTTCATGGCCATCAAGTGCATACATCGTACCTGCTTTTATTTCATACCGTTTCCCATTGGCCAAATCCTCTATTTCCCCTTCACCTTCAATGCAGTAAACGGCTTCCTGATGATATTTATACCAGAAAACAGACTCCGTACCGGCGCGAATAACAGTATCATGAAGAGAAAAACCCATTCTATCTTTTTCTAAAAGAAAACGGCGGCTTTCCCAATTCTTGTCGTCCACATGATCACGCGACCCTTTAATATCTTCTAACGATTTGACAATCATATTTTTCCGCCTCTTCCTTATTTATTTAAACTTTCCTTCACACTTGCTTCAATGATTGCAAAACCGCGATTCAGCCCTTCACGATCGATTGTTAAAGGAGGCATAATTTTAAATACCTCACTATTCGGGCCCGAGGTTTCCATTATTAATCCTTTTTCAAAAGCGCGCCCGCAAATCATCTCCGCTAACCCGTCAACACCGCAGGCAATTCCTCTCATTAAACCTCGTCCTCGAACCTCACCCTTCAATTCCGGGTACTTGTCCGTTAAGTCATTCAGGAATTCCCCCGCCATGGCCCCTTTATCTAAAATTTCCCGGCTGAAATCTTTTGTTTCCCAAAAGGACAGCGCCTCTGCGGCTGTAACAAAAGCTAAATTATGGCCGCGGAATGTCCCGTTATGCTCACCCGGCTCCCAAATGTCATATTGAGGTTTAATGAGCGTCAGCGCCATTGGAACGCCGTATCCGCTAATCGATTTTGACAAGCAGACAATATCCGGTTTTATTCCTGACGGTTCAAAGCTGAAAAATGGACCTGTACGTCCGCAGCCGACTTGAACATCGTCCACGATCAGCAGGATATCCCATCTGCGGCATATTTCTTCAACACGCTTCAGCCACTCGTCCTTGGCCGTGTTTAAACCGCCTTCTCCCTGCACAGTTTCAAGAATAATCGCAGCCGGAAGAGCGACACCGCTGCCGTTATCTTCAAGAAAACGCTCTAAATAATCGACCGTATCAACATCATCTCCCAAGTAGCTGTCAAAAGGCATAGCCATGCTGTTATGCAGTGGAACTCCGGCCCCATGCCGCTTAAATGAATTTCCTGTAACCGATAAAGCCCCTAAAGTCATCCCATGAAATCCATTTGTGAAACTGATAATTAAATCACGGCCGGTCACTTTTCTTGCAAGTTTTAATGCACTTTCCACCGTGTTCGTTCCAGTAGGGCCGGGAAACATCACTTTATACTGAAGAGAACGGGGTTTGAGAATGACATTTTCGAACTTTTCCAGAAATGCAGCCTTTGCCTTCGTTCCCATATCCAGACTGTGAGTAATTCCATCATCCGCCAGGTAACTTAAAAGTTTTTCCTTCATTTTCGGATGATTATGACCATAATTTAAAGCCCCTGCACCGGCAAAGAAATCAATATATTCCTTTCCCTTTGCATCCCATAGCTTATACCCCTTTGCTTTTTCAAACATAACGGGAAAACTGCGAATATAGCTTCTTACTTCAGATTCCAATTCTTCAAATATAGTGAGCTGCGAATTCAATTCTGTTATCGCTGGCATTTACACACAACCTTTCGGAATATTCAATCTTTTTTTAACAAGAAAATGTATTTAATGGACAGCAGGATCAAAAAGGACCAATACGGTAAATAGGCTCGGCTTCATGTCCGGGTTCCGGAAACATATCTTCAGAAAAGCAATCGGAAACCGTATATGAACACTTCAATTGTTTAGCTAAACTTGTAAATAGAGACCGGGATGGAAGGTTAGATGGGGAAACCGTTGCTTCCAAATAGTGAACATTTTCACAAGACTTTCTGCTAAGCAGCTCTTGTAACAGTTTTTTTCCCATGCCTTTTCCTCGTTCAGACTCGTGAACCGCCACTTGCCAGACAAAAATGGTATCACGTGATTGAGGGGGACGGAAAGCGGACACAAAGCCGATAATTTGTTGATCTTTCTCTGCCACGATACATGTATCAGGGAAAAATTCACAGATCATTAAATACGAATAGGCTGAATTTACATCCAATGTTCCGGTGCTCTTAATTAATTCCCAAATGCCGGCTCCATCTTCTTTCGCGGGTTTTCGAAAACGGCAGGACGTCACCTTATCAGATTCGGTTGTTTGGGCAGTCATTCAATCACCTCAATCCTCCTTCTTTCAATTTGCTTACCTTACTTATCTTAACGATTATGACAAATGAACGTCAATGCGGGTATAAAAGGACTATTGGAGAAGAAAGAGCCTTACAAGGTTTAAGGCGTACAATAGCTCCCTTTTCTGACAAAATACAACCATTTACTTCTCCATCCTCCAATTATCAAAATATTTCATTAATTCTTTCTCTTAAAAAGAGACCGTTCCGCGAGTCACCACATGACGGCCTACAGAAAATCACCTTGCACGCATTACATATTTTATGATTGACATTCGAAATGGAGAGACTTATATTAAAAATAATTGATATTGATAATTATTATCAACTATAATATAACATGCACTTTTCATAGGAGGTACATAATGTGGTTCGCCTACATACAGAAGACTTAAGCATTGGCTATGGTGAACGGTTAATTGTCAAAAATCTCAGTGTAAATATTCCAGATAAAAAAATAACCACTATCATAGGCTCGAATGGCTGCGGGAAATCAACATTATTGAAAGCAATGACCCGCATTATTTCCCATCAATCCGGAGCGGCCCTTTTGGACGGAAAAGATATTTCAAAAGAAAATACGAAAATCCTTGCTAAAAAGATGGCCATTCTGCCGCAATCTCCTGAAAGTGCGAGCGGTTTAACCGCAGGGGAGTTAGTATCTTATGGCCGCTTTCCTTATCAAAATGGCCTTGGAAGATTAACAAAAAAAGATTTTGAAGTAATCGACTGGGCCTTAGACGTTACAGGCACAAGCGACTTTAAATATTGTCCGGTCGATACCTTGTCGGGAGGGCAGCGGCAGCGCGTGTGGATCGCCATGGCTCTTGCCCAAGAAACGGACATTATTTTCCTTGATGAGCCGACGACCTATTTAGATATGGCTCACCAGCTGGAGGTTTTAGAATTATTGCAAAAATTAAATCGCGAACAAGAACGTACGATTATCATGGTTCTTCATGATTTAAACCAAGCGGCCCGTTTTGCTGACTATATGATCGCCTTAAAGCACGGAGAAATTGTGAAAGCAGGAACGTGTGAAGAAGTCATCATCCCGGATGTGCTCCGGCAAGTCTTTCAAATCGATGCTGTCATTGGCCGGGATCCGAGAACCAATAAACCGATGTGTATGACTTACAATTTATTCAAAGGAGAAAATGAGCATGAAAAAATTTTTAGTCCCGTTTATTCTAGTGCTAGTTCTGATTATTAGTGCTTGCGGCAACGAAGAAGCAGTAAAAGATAGCAGCTCCGCCCCAAAAGAAAAACAATCTGAATTCATTACATACCAATCTGAAACGGGGCCCATTGATGTTCCCGCTGATCCGCAAAGAGTGATATTGCTCTCCGGTTTTACCGGCAATGTGTTAAGTTTAGGTGTCAATGTCGTCGGGGTAGATGTTTGGTCTAAAAATAACCCGACCTTTGCAAAAGAATTAAAAGATGTGGAAGAAGTATCCGATGAAAATTTAGAAAAAATTATTGAACTGGAGCCGGATTTAATTATTGGATTATCCAATATTAAAAACGTTGAAAAACTAAGTGAAATTGCTCCCACTGTAACGTATACATGGGGAAAGGTGGATTATTTAACTCAACACTTAGAAATTGGAAAACTATTAAACAAGGAAAAAGAAGCTCAGGCTTGGATTGATGACTTTAAAAATCGTGCACAAGCTGCTGGGGAAGATATTCGAGCGAAAATTGGCGAAGATGCAACCGTGTCTGTCATTGAAAGTTATGGTAAGGATCTTTATGTTTTTGGTGAAAACTGGGCGCGGGGAACGGAAATATTATATCAAGCAATGAACTTGAAAATGCCTGAAAAAGTAAAGGAAGTGGCATTGGAATCGGGTTATTATACTTTATCAGCAGAAGTTCTGCCGGAATATGCGGGAGATTATATCATTTTAAGTAAATACTCTGATGCCGATACTTCTTTCCAAGAAACAGAAACTTATCAAAACATTCCCGCTGTTAAAAACAATCGAGTATTTGAACTAAACGGGAATAGTGCTTCCTTCAGTGACCCGGTCACATTGGAAAATCAACTTGAATTTTTTACGAAATCATTTCTTCAAAGTAACTAAAATTCTATAATGCTTTCCCATAAGGAAAGGGGAAGGCCGGATTCTGAACGATTCAGGCCGATTTATCGACAGGACAGCCGGATTTTGCCTCATGAAGGCCGAATGGACGGGAATTCGGCCCAAACGCCAAGAAAACCGGCCCAAACTGCAAGAAATCCGGCCATAGAAACAAAAAAGGCTGTCTCCATAACTTTATGAGACAGCCCTTATTCCAGTAAAGGAAACAAAAGATGTGATGATGAAAAAGACTTTACTTTCTATCCCATTCGTATACAAACTCATTGCGGGAGTCCTTTTATTTGTGTGCATGTTTTTTTTCGCAATGGTTTTCGGAGCAGCTGATATCACGGTTAAAGAGGTATGGTCAGCCCTTACATCTACTGCTTCCAGTGATACTATAACGATTATCCGTGAAATTCGTTTACCACGCGAAATAGCAGCCCTTTTTGTCGGTGCCGCTCTTGCCGTTTCCGGTGCCATTATGCAAGGAATGACAAGAAACCCGCTTGCCGATCCAGGACTGCTGGGATTATCTGCCGGTGCTAATGCGGCACTGGCCATTACCATTGCCTTCATCCCCTCAGCAAATTACTTCACTACCATGGCCGCTTGTTTTATTGGAGCAGCAGCCGGCGCCATGATGGTTTTTGGTATAAGTGCAATAAAAAAAGGCGGCTTCTCCCCTCTCCGTATTGTATTGGCCGGAGCAGCGGTTTCCGCATTCCTATATGCAGCTGCCGAAGGGGTTGGTCTTTATTTTAAAATTTCAAAAGATGTCTCGATGTGGACAGCAGGAGGAATGATTGGCACGACTTGGGGTCAGCTGCAAGTGATTGTTCCTTTTATCGCGACAGGTATATTCATTTCCTTTATACTCTCAAGGCAGATCACTATTCTTAGTTTGAATGAAGAAGTTGCGGCCGGATTAGGCCAAAAGATTACACAAATCAAGGCCATTCTTTTTATCGTTACTATCATCCTTGCTGGTGCATCCGTTGCCCTGGCTGGGAATATGGCTTTCATCGGCCTCATGATTCCACATATGGTTCGTGTCTTGGTTGGAACGGATTACCGTTATATTTTACCGATGTCCGCTATTACGGGTGCCACATTTATGCTGTTTGCCGATACACTTGGCCGAACCATCCATTCTCCATATGAAACCCCGGTAGCAGCCATTGTGGCAATGCTCGGGCTGCCTTTCTTCCTGATCATTGTACGAAAAGGAGGAAAAGCATTCTCATGATACATCCGGTTATCATTAAAAAACAGCGGATCATTTTAGGCATGTCACTCCTGCTCATTATGGTTACCATGATTATTGGAATGGGAACGGGGTACTCCTCTCTATCTTATGACAGGCTGATCCCGGCTCTTTTCGGTCAAGGTACGTTTAAAGAGGAATTTGTTTTGTTTTCTGTCCGATTGCCGCGAATGATTATTACACTGTTAGCAGGCATGGCACTTGCTTTATCCGGAGCTATTTTACAAGGAATCACACGTAATGATCTAGCTGATCCCGGAATTATCGGGATTAACTCCGGTGCAGGCGTGGCCATTGTGGTTTTCTTTTTATTTTTCCCGATTGAAGCAGGATCATTTGTTTATATGCTTCCGCTAGTTGCTTTTGGCGGTGCGGTTATAACGGCCGGCTTCATTTATTTTTTATCCTATACCAAAAATGCAGGCCTGCAGCCGGTAAATTTAGTGCTGATCGGGATCGGATTCTCTATGGCCCTTTCCGGCACCATGATTGTCCTTATTTCATCTGCCGAGCGCACAAAAGTCGACTTCATTGCAAAGTGGCTATCAGGAAATATATGGGGCACTGATTGGCCTTTTATTTGGGCAATCCTTCCTTGGTTAGTGATTCTAATCCCATTTACTTTGTATAAAGCCAATCGGCTGAATCTCTTAGCATTAAGCGAATCCATAGCCATTGGTGCAGGAGTTTCCATTGAAAAAGAACGGATGATATTGCTTTTAACAGCTGTTGCACTGGCGGCTTCTGCTGTTTCTGTAACAGGAGGAATTACCTTTATCGGACTGATGGCCCCGCATATGGCCAAAGCTTTGGTTGGACCCAGAAATCAATTATTTATCCCCATTGCCATCCTATTGGGCGGCTGGCTGTTATTATTTGCAGACACTATAGGGCGCAATATCCTTGAACCGAGCGGGATTCCAGCAGGTATTATGGCCGCGCTAATCGGCGCACCGTACTTTGTATATTTATTGTGGAAAAAATAAGAACGATAAGAGTCTCTGCCCATATAGAAAAAATCCCTTGATCTCAGGAATATGCTCAAGGGATTTTTTGGTGATTATATGGACTGCATCGTAAACTGACGCAAAAGTCAGTAAAAACGGATATTCGAGAACAATGCCTCCATCCTCAAATTTACAGTTATATCATCACTTTGCACATATCGTTAGTAAATTCAACCGGATCTTCAATCGGCAATCCTTCAATTAACAGTGCCTGGTTGTATAATAAATTCGTATAGAGATCTAATTTTTCTTTATCTTTTTCGAAAGCATTTGTTAACGATTTAAACACACCATGATTTGTATTAATTTCCAGCACTTTATCCGCTTTGACATTTTGACTGTCAGGCATGGCATTCAGGATTTTTTCCATTTCGATCGTTAAGTCCCCATCAGACGACAAGCATACCGGATGTGTCTTCAACCGTTTTGACACTTTGACATCCTTTACTTTGTCTGACAAGACGTTTTTCATATAGTCGAAAAGCTCTTTATGTTCGTTTTCTGTTGATTCCGCCTTCTCTTTTTCATCCGTTTCAATGCCTAAATCCCCGCTTGATACGGATTTGAATTCCTTCTCTTTGTATGTCATTAACATTCGGATGGCAAACTCATCGATATCATCTGTGAAATATAAAATTTCATAGCCTTTTTCCGCAACCAATTCCGTCTGCGGCAGTCTTTCAATTCTTTCATGTGATTCACCGGAAGCATAATAAATATACTTTTGATCTTTAGGCATTCTTGATATATATTCATCCAGCGTGACCATCTTTTTCTCTTTTGAAGAATAAAACATCAGCAAGTCCTGCAATTCCTCTTTATGGGCGCCGAAGTCACTGTAAACCCCGTATTTCAGCTGTCTGCCAAACGTGTTAAAAAATTCAGCGTATTGATCCCGGTCATTTTTCAATAAGCTTTGCAATTCACTTTTTATTTTTTTGCTGATGTTTTTTGCAATCAGCTTTAGCTGCCGGTCATGCTGCAGCATCTCTCTTGATATATTGAGGGACAAATCCTCAGAATCGACCATTCCTTTGACAAAGCTAAAATGATCCGGCAGCAAGTCGCCGCATTTGTCCATGATCAGCACGCCGTTGGAATAAAGCTCTAACCCTTTTTCATATTCCTTTGTATAGTAGTCAAAAGGGATGTTTTCCGGGATATATAAAATGGCATTATATCTGATCGTTCCATCGACATTAATATGAAGATGTTTAATTGGCTTATCAAATCCGTAATGTTTTTCCGCATAAAATTTTTCGTAATCTTCAACAGTAAGCTCTTTTTTGTTTTTTCTCCAGATCGGAACCATGCTATTGATGACCTGTTCTTCCGTATAATTCTCGTATTCGTTTTCGCTGCCTTCTTTCAGTCTTCTTCCGGTCACGTCCATTTTAATCGGATAGCGGATAAAGTCAGAGTGTTTTTTGATGATCGCCTTTAACCGGTACTCCTCGAGAAATTCATCATAATTTTCATCTTCGGTGTTCTCTTTTATTTTGAGCATAATCTCCGTACCTGTTGCATCTTTTTCACACGGCTCAATCATATACCCATCGGCACCTTCCGATTCCCATTTATATGCTTCATTATGTCCGAGCGCCTTGCTGATCACCGTTACATGATCCGCAGCCATAAAGGCGGAATAAAAACCGACCCCGAATTGCCCGATGATTTCATGCCCGTCTTTCAATTCGTTTTCATTTTTAAACGCTAAAGAACCGCTCTTCGCAATGACCCCAAGATTATTTTCCAGCTCTTCTTTCGTCATTCCAATCCCTGTATCCGAGATTTTTAATATCCGATTTTCTTTGTCTGCGGCCACTTTGATATAGTATTGATCTTTGTCAAAACGTAACGATTCATCCGTTAATGCTTTGTAATATATTTTATCGATCGCATCGCTGGCATTAGAAATTAACTCTCTTAAAAAGATTTCCCGCTGCGAATAAATGGAGTTGATCATCATATGTAACAGCCTTTTGGATTCTGCTTTAAATTGCTTTTTTTCCATAAAAAATTCCCCTTTCGGTTATAGAAATGGATTTGAGAATTAAAATGAATTGAACGCGACAAGCCTACATGGTTAGCACTCTAATCAATAGAGTGCTAACCACTATTTAAATAACATACACGGCGGTTTGTGTCAATATGGGCGTTTTCATGATTTTATTTTATTTGCAGGCTGCTTTATTATGTATTGAGTTTCATCAATAAAATGAGGAAGCTGATTACTCAGAAAAAAAACCTTATCCACCATTGAATAAGGATTTCCATAAACTATAAAATGGTGATCCCCACTTGACTTGTCATCTTATAGGAGAACTTTGTAAAAAAATCTCAGACAACTTAGGAACTAGTTAGCGCACCCGCATCTTTTAGTTCTATCTTTCGTTTGAATTAATACATTTAGCATATCAAGCTGTTTATCTTGATTGTCCTGTTTAGGTTCTTTTATCGGCTGAGGGAGTGATAAAAGCGGTTTCTTCCGAGTATAAACGAACCTGCAGCGAATGTTGGATCAGCACTCTATTGAAACAATCTATGTTAACTGGAGGATAAGGAATGAAGTAACCAGCATTCTGAATATTCCTAATGATTCAACAGTATCAAAAGTTAGGAATACGTATATGAAGCCAAGAATTGTTGCATTTATTCCCGCCCATAATGAAGAGAAATCAATCCGTGACTGTTTAGCTGGATTAGGAGATCAATCCTTGCCAAAAGACGTCGAGCTTGATGTTATTGTGGTTGCTGATAACTGTACAGACCGGACGGAAGAGATAGCATTAGAGGCAGGAAAAGAATTCAACCTAAGATTGAAAGTGCTCACCACAAAAAAGAATAAACAGCGAAAAGTAGGGGCTTTAAACACAGCTTGGAAAAGTATTTATGGCGATCCGCTGGACTTATACAATAAAAATTTAACCATATTTGAGGAGTATTACAAAGATTCAGTCAAGGCAATACTTGGTATGGATGCAGACAGCCGGCTTGCACCAGATGCATTATTTCAATTGTGGGAAGGACTCATGAGCTCGCGAAATATTGGGGGCGTAATGGCGAAGTACACCATGAGGATGCCAAAAAAGAAAAGTCTTATTTCGAAAGATGATGTTCATTACGAAGAAAAGATTGCAACCGGTGAATATGGGGGTCCCGTTGCACGCTGGTGGACACATCAGCAAAAGCAAGATATGGCAAGCTGGCTGCTGGATCTTCAGAACAGCGGCGGGAGTACATATGTGCTTGGCAGGCAAGCGACATTGTTTCGGCCAGAAGCATTACAAAGTGTGATAGATGAAAATAAATTAGACGGACCTTGGCAGGATGAAAGTGACGTAGAGGATATGCTGTTAACTTGGCAAATCCAGAAAAAGTGGAAAACACTCATCAGTCCCACCGCTCGTTGTTTTGTTGACGCTATGAGAACATACCACACCTTCCGGCAGCAGCGAAACAAATGGCAATCAGGAACGGTTGAATTGCTGACAAATAGCAATATTGGCGTGAAGTCAAAACATAGAGGGAAAATTTGGCGTTCTCAAATAAAAACACTTACCGATTTTACGATACGCGTATTATTCCTTTTACTTCTAGCTTTAGCTGTAGCTACAGACCAGTTTTATTGGTCCTGGATATGGCTTATACCTGTTGCTCTCGCATCTATATTAAATACGATCCTCGCCTTAAAAACGCCCATGCACAGGCCAATAGATGTCATTTTAGCTGCATTGCTCATCAGTCCTGAAATCTATTTATGGGTTAATTTAATTACCTTTGCCAATGTATGGCTAGGAAAATTATCCGCTAACAAAAAAGACGGGTGGACAACCCAGTATAACGCAGAGAGGGGCAACACACGAAGCAAACTGGCTGAAGGGGGCATGGCGATTATCCTTTTAATAGCATTAGGAACGTACAGCTGCATTGACCAGAGAAGTTTTTTAACGAGTGAAACGGTACAGACGGCCGTAAAGCCTTATTTAGAAACGGGCTGGGTAGTACTCACTTACTTAACCATTTACACATCTTTCGGAATGTTATTGCAAATATGGAGGTTAAGGGGCAGACATACAGCTTAAAATGCTTTTCATGACTAACCGTACTCATTACTTATAATTGGAGGAATATTTGTGAAAATAAAAAAAGCGATCATTCCCGCAGCTGGATTTGGGACTCGATTTTTACCAGCCACAAAAGCGCAGCCAAAAGAAATGCTGCCGATCGTCGATAAGCCGACCATCCATCCAATATATCGTTGAAGAAGCAATCGCATCCGGAATTGAGGAAATTATCATCATTACTGGAAAAGGAAAACGCGCCATTGAAGACCATTTTGATTTTGTTCCTGACCTTGAGCAAAACCTATTAAAAAAAGGAAAAGTCGACTTATTAGACAAGGTTCGTTACGCTGCAAACCTTGCCGATATTCACTATATTCGTCAAAAAGAGCCAAAGGGACTCGGGCATGCTGTTTGGTGTGCACGTCATTTTATCGGTGATGAACCATTTGCCGTTCTGCTGGGTGATGATATCGTTCAAAGCGAAACACCGTGTTTAAGACAGCTTATTCGTGTATATGAAGAAACGCATTCATCTGTTATCGGGGTTCAAGCAGTTCCGAATAAAGAAACACACCGATACGGCATCATTGACCCGGCATCACAAGATGGAAAACAATACCGGGTGCACACCCTTGTTGAAAAACCAACTCCAGGAACAGCACCTTCCAATCTTGCCATAATCGGACGCTATATTCTGACACCTGAAATTTTCATGTTTTTAAACGAGCAAGAAATTGGAGCAGGAGGAGAAATTCAGTTAACCGATGCGATTCAGAAATTAAACCAAATCCAAAGTGTATTCGCATATGATTTTGAAGGAAAAAGATATGATGTTGGAGAGAAAATTGGGTTTGTCAAAACGACAATTGAGTTTGCACTTTTGCATGAGGATCTTCGAGATGAATTGATTACTTATCTTAAAGAATTAGCCATTACGACTGAGTACACCTTTTTGAAAACCTAATATAACCCATCAAGAAAGCTGAAATGAAGATAGGACACCTGAAAACATCACATTTTGGTTCCTCTAAAAAGTTCGTTTATTTATGGTACTGTTCACCGTGGTAATTTAAGAAGCAAAAAAAATGAGCATTGGGCATCTTTTCCCAATGCTTTGTTCCTTTATAAACCCTATAGCAGCACTGAAAAAGCCACCATTTTGCAGCAGCGGCTTTCAGCGGAATCATTGCCTTTTCAATCTCTTCATCATAGAAACGATTGTCCATTCATGATAAATGCTGCTTAAACGTTTTCATTTAATACCTTTGTTTCTGCATCCAAAGAATTAACTAAAAACCTGTTTTTTTTCGCTTAGACCAAGCGTCTGCGCTGTTGAAGTATGAATTTCGTGCAGAAGCTCTGGGTTTTCCATTAGTGACACGCCATAAGAAGGAATCATTTCTTTAATTTTCGGTTCCCACTCTTTTATCTGTTCAGGGAAGCATTTTGTCAATACTTCAAGCATAACGTGAACGGCGGTGGAAGCGCCCGGAGAAGCGCCGAGCAATGCGGCGATCGAACCATCAGCGGCACTTACCACTTCCGTACCAAATTGAAGCGTTCCTTTGCCGCCAGCTTCCGTATCTTTGATCACTTGCACACGCTGGCCCGCTACGACAAAATCCCAATCCTCGCTTTTGGCGTTCGGGATAAACTCGCGCAGCTCTTCCATGTGCTGTTCTTTTGATAGCATCACTTGACGGACCAGGTAGTTTGTCAACGGCATATTTTTAGCCCCTGCCGACAGCATGGTTAAGAGGTTATCCGGTTTTACGGACGTGACTAGATCAAGCATTGACCCGGTTTTCAAAAACTTTGGCGAGAAGCCGGCAAACGGTCCAAACAGCAGCGATTTTTTATTATCGATAAATCGTGTATCAAGATGCGGAACAGACATTGGCGGCGCACCGACCTTCGCTTTGCCGTATACTTTTGCATGATGCTGCGCGACAACATCCGGATTTTTGCACACCATAAAAATTCCGCTTACCGGGAATCCTCCAATATGTTTTCCTTCAGGAATACCGGATTTTTGCAGTAAATGCAGGCTTCCTCCCCCGCCCCCGATAAAGACGAATTTTGCAGTATGGCGTTCGACCGTACCGCTATCGAGATTCCGCACTTTCAATTCCCACAAGCCATCGCTGGTACGTTTAATGTCATGAACACGATGTTTGTAGTTTATATCGACATTTTTACTCTCTAAGTGGTCAAACAACATGCGCGTTAAAGCGCCAAAGTTGACGTCCGTTCCAGAGTCGATTTTTGTTGCCGCTATCGGTTCATTCGATGTGCGGTCTTGCATAATAAGCGGAATCCATTCCATCAGTTTTTCCGGATCATCGGAAAATTCCATCCCTTGGAATAGGGGATTGTTTGAAAGCGCTTCAAAACGTTTCTTTAAAAACGTTACATTTTGTTCCCCTTGTACTAAACTCATATGAGGCAATGGCATAATAAAGTCATGTGGATTATGTATCAGCTTGCTTTTTACAAGATAAGACCAAAACTGCATGGAAACCTGAAACTGTTCATTAATGTTGATCGCTTTACTAATATCGACAGATCCATCCGGTTTTTCGGCCGTGTAGTTAAGCTCGCACAGTGCCGCATGCCCCGTTCCCGCGTTATTCCATTCGTTAGAGCTTTCCTCTCCTGCTTTTGAGAGCTTTTCAAATACTGTCATTTTCCAGTCCGGTACTAATTCTTTCAGAAGTGTCCCCAAAGTCGCACTCATGATGCCTGCGCCAATTAAGATAACGTCTGTTTTCGTTTCTCTATTGCTCATTTTTACCCTCCTTATCCCCCTAAAATTCGCAGAAAGGATGCAGGCGCTCCTGCTTAGCGTCACACCAAGCCAAGGCGCATCCTAGTCACACACCTTTTCTGTCTCAATTATAATTATACCATACTGCATTACAATGATTTATAGATGAAACTATCTCCTATTATATGATAATTATGAGTTATTTGAAAGGTGGTGAAAAAAGAGATGGGTAACTCTCGTCTAAAAGAGACCTCACGTTCAACCTTTCTTTTCCCCTCAGTTTGAACTATTCGGTAAGCTAACCTTTATTTGTGATACGGTTCACCCCGATTAATCCGAAAACTCCGATACACCTGCTCCACCAGAATCAGCCGCATGAGCTGGTGCGGGAAGGTCATGTTGGAAAAGGAGAGCTTTTCATCTGCGCGCTTCAGGACGGCATCACTTAATCCGAGCGATCCGCCGATGATGAAGGCGAGTTTGCTTTTGCCGTATGTGGCGAGTTTATCGAGGTCGGCTGCCATTTGCTCGGAGGATTTCATTTTTCCGTTAATGGCGAGGGCGATCACGTATGTATCTTGTCCGACTTTTGCTAGGATTCGTTTTCCCTCTTTTTCTTTGACTTGGATCATTTCGGCGTCGCTTAGGACTTCCGGGGCTTTTTCGTCGGGTACTTCGATGATGTCGATTTTTGCGTATGCCGACAGACGTTTGACATATTCATCAATGCCTTGTTTTAAGTACTTTTCCTTTAACTTACCCACTGTTATAATAGAGATATTCACAATTCGACCCCACTTTACAAACATTTTATAAACAAGTTTTCCACAGAAGTTATCCACATATCAACATCTTCATTTCTTTCTATTTTACCATACACGATTCTATCTTTCTGATCATTTTTAACATTCAGTTAATCTATTTTTCCTTACTTTGTAAAAAATACACATGAAAATCCCGGCTGCCCCCTGCTGACAACCGGGATTTTCAGTTTTTATCCACATACCCACAGGTTTCATCCACATTTTGTGGCCGAATGTTAGTTTCCCACAACATATATGGCCTGGTTTTCGCAAAATTCACATGAATCCGCTTCGTTTGTTTTTTCCAGCACGGGTGCGGTTTCCTGCTCGTCAACCGCAATATCCAGTGCCAGTTCAACGTGCTCTAAGCAGCAATACATCTTTTTCCTCCATTATAAATCACTTTCAGCCACAAGCGTCAGCTCTGTTTCCCGCTGTTTCCCGTCACGATAATAGGTGACGTTTACGGTGTCGCCGTCTTGTTTATTGTTATACATATATTTGCGCAGCGCAATAACATCCTGCACCGGTTCGCCATCAAGCGCGGTGATAACGTCATATTCCCGCAGTCCGGCTTTGGCTGCCGGTGAGTTAGTGAGAACCTGCTCGATGATGACGCCTTCCTTGACAGCTTCAGGCAGCTTTAATGTTTGCTGCTGATGGTAGGATGGCAGCTCGCTCAAGTTTTGAAGCGTGACACCCATTGCCGGCCGTCTTACTTCACCGAATGATTCGAGGTCTTTAATAATCGGAAGGGCCGCATCAATTGGTATGGACAGCCCGATTCCTTCAACGGCGCTTTGGGCAATTTTCATTGAGTTAATGCCGACAACCTGCCCCGCAATATTGACGAGCGCCCCGCCGCTGTTTCCCGGGTTGATCGCCGCGTCCGTCTGTAATACTTCCGCCTGCCAGTCATTGATCGTATCGCCATTTAAGTCCACTGGAATCGCACGTTCTAGACCTGATACAACCCCCTGTGTGACTGAACCGGAAAATTCAAGACCGAGCGGATTCCCGATGGCGATAACGGGTTCACCGATTTTCAATGCTTCCGAATCGCCAAATTCAGCTGTTTTCTCGACATTTACGCCTCTGATCGATAAAACAGCCAAGTCGGTCCAGACATCACCGCCAATGAGCTCTGCCGGTTCTTTTGTACCGTCCGCAAGCGTCACCTCAAGCTGCTGTGCGCCTTCAATAACGTGATAATTTGTGACGATAAAGGCTGTACCGCCTTCTTTTTTATAAATAACGCCGCTTCCTGTACCCGCTTCCTGTGTTGTCGGTTCAGCTCCGAAGAAATTCATTGATTCTTGAATATTTGTAATACCGACGACGGTATCTTTCGCTCTGTCCACCGCTTTTGTGATGTCAGTGGTCACATCAAGCGAAACCTGCTCTGTGCCGCGATTGCCGGATGGCTGATGGTCGACGATCGACTGCTCATCATTTTGATAATCAACAATGGATGGCAGCGCCGCGATGACCACACCCGCTCCGATGACAACTCCGGCCAGTCCCGATAAAAAGTAGCCGCTTTTCCCGCCGCGTTTATGACGTTCAGTACGCCCTTCATCATAATAACCCATATATGCCTCATCCTTTCCACCACGTTATTGTCTCACTTTTCATCCTGTCTATTCTGAAAAAATTATACGCCTTTGCAAAAAAAAAGTGCAAACGATATGCAAGCTGCTTATATTAAAAAAACCGCCTCAAAAGAAATGCTTTTAAGACGGTTCTATATTATTTACGCTTCAAAGTCTTTAATTTTGGCATCCGGACTTAATATTTTTTCCGGTTCGAATTCTTCCAGTTTTTCACCGTTTTTCACTTTATTTGCCCAGTCTCCATTCGCAAGGGCGCCACGGCCGATTGTTACCGCATCCGCCTCGCCTTTTTCAAGGATTGCTCTTGCCTGTTCAGGATCTTCAAGATGCCCGTTTGCAATGACCGGTACTCGGCCAAACTGTTTAGCCAGCGCGGCAAGACTCGCTCCCTGCCCTTCAGGGAAAGCAGGCTGCCAGGCTTCATATTCTGTCACATGAATGAAATCGACCCCGGAACGTCCAAGCTGTCCAAAAATAATTTCCGCATCTTTTTCTTTACCTGCCCATTTGTGTGTGTGGTCGTTTACCTTTCCCTGCGAAATGCGAATGCCTACTGTAAAGTCAGGACCAACTGCCGCGCGGACTGCTTTTACTACTTCTACTGACAAGCGAACACGGTTTTCGGTGGAGCCGCCATATTCATCGGTGCGCTGGTTCGTGTAATCCGTCAAAAATTGGTCCAAAATGTACCCATTGGCTCCATGAATTTCAACGCCGTCAAATCCGGCCTCTTTCGCCCGTTTCGCCGCTTCCGTAAAACCGGCAATAACATCCGCTATATCCTGTTTTGTCGCCTCTCTTGGTGTCGGGAATGAACCTTCTCCGCCATAAATGCCTAATTGTTCCCCTTTTGGTTCAACAGCAGATGGACCCATTGTTTCTTTTACGAAACGATTTCCTTGTGACAGGGCTCCCGCATGCATAAGCTGCGCAATAATTTTGCTGCCTTGCTGATGAACAGCTTCCACAACTTTTTTCCACGCCTGCATTTGTTCATCATTGATGATGCCCGGCTGACCCAAATAGCCCTGGCTGTATTGATCATCAGGATAAATGCCTTCTGTCACGATGAAACCAAAACCGCCGCGGGCAAATTTTTCATAGTATGATACCATTTGCTCTGTTGCCAATCCTTCTTGTGTGGCGCTTGTGCGCGTCATTGGCGCCACACCGGTACGATTTTCTAAACGTGTCGTGCCGAGTGTCACATCTGTGAATAGAACGGTTGAATTTGTCATTAAAAATGCCTCCTTTTGTGTAAACCCCATCGTGTATTTTCACGTGTAAAAATTATCTTACAGTGTCAGCTGATTGTTCGTCCATTATTTTGTCTTATTTTTCTCTAAAAAAACGGCCACAGAGAATGATTCCCTGCAGCCGCTTTTTTAAACCATCGCGAGAGGTGTTGGTATTTTCGGATCGGTGTCGTACAGGTTAAACTGTTCGCCGACACCGGCATCTTTCATTTGCAGTGTCTGCGTGACACTCATTTTCGCCAGTTCTTTCATGTTGTTATCAGCGCTTAAATGCGCCAGGTAAATGCGTTTTGTATTCGGGCCAATGACATCATTCATCGCAAGCGCGGCATCTTCATTTGACACGTGGCCGACATCGCTCAAAATACGTTGTTTAATGCTCCATGGGTAGCGGCCCATGCGCAGCATGCCGACATCATGATTGCTTTCAAATACGTACGCGTCCGCATTGGCAATCAAGCCTTTCATCCGATCGCTTACGTAGCCTGTGTCCGTAATGATCACAAGCTTTTTCTTCCCTTGATGAAAAATGTAAAACATCGGCTCGGCGGCATCATGTGACACGCCGAACGACTCAATATCAAGCGCGCCGAATGTTTTCACCGTTTCTGTTTCAAAAATGAACTTCTGGCTGTCATCAATTGTACCCGTCAGCCGGTCCATTGCCCGCCACGTTTTTGAATTGGCATACACCGGCAATTTATACTTTCTTGCCAGCACACCAAGTCCTTTAATGTGATCACTATGTTCATGTGTAACAAGAATGCCGGACAGGTCCGCAATTTGTTTGCCGATGGAACGAAACAGCTCTTCCATTTTTTTACCGCTCAGTCCCGCATCCACAAGAAATGAATGGCCGTCTGATTCGACAAAGACCGCATTGCCGGTGCTTCCGCTTGCAAGCACGCTAAATTGCATCGTCATGTATTCCACTCCAGTTAATTACGACTCTTTTTTCGTCTGATAAATCGATCCGTCATAGGCGTTTACGTAAATTTCTTCCGTTTCATCGTCTTTTCTCAGCTGAAAATACCACGTCGGCGACAGCACTTGCGATTCCGTCAGCTGCACAAGGGTGTAATAGCCGAGTTCCGCATTGGCAATTTCGCTGTCAGGCTGGATAAGTCCGTTTTTATACAGCGCATCAATGGCTTGAAATGCAGGCAAAATCGCTTCTTCATCCCGATTTTCATCGATGTCTGACAGCATCGTCTGCTTGTAGCCGATAATATTTTCATTCTCATCCAGCTGTACTGTTAGCAGGCCGCTTATATTTTCAAAAAGCTTTTTATCATCAAACTGCTGATAAAAAATAACCGTTTGTGCATCGCGGTCCCGCTTCCAGTATGAATAATGCTCGCCATGAAGCACATTATTTTTTACAAATGAGACGATTTTTTCACGCGCCGCGCCGTCTGTATCATACGGTTTGTCCAGTTCACTGACAATTTCCGTTTCACCGTTTTGTATGTTGATCGTTTGATTCGTATAGAAAAGAAATTCTTTTTTTGAAAAAGTTTTCGGCTTGGCTGTCACAATGGATAATTCACCAGCATCCACCGGCAGCTTCTCGTACTCAATCCTATCGGAACGCAGCTTTTCTTCAATGGAGGCCTCTTTGATTACTTCGAACCGGCCGGCCCCATATTTGTTAAAAAACATGACAGCTAGAAACAGATCGAGCACAAGAAAAACGGCAATAAAAATGGTTTTCGTTTTACTCCAGTCCATCGGCCGCTCCTCCTTCATCCGTCTCTAGCCGAAGCCACGCGCCGTTATATTCATAGTACCAGGAAGGCTCCAGTGCTAAAATTTTGGGCGATTCACGCTCCACTGTCATATCATAGCCGATGCGCATATCCGTCAAAAGGGTCGGATCAATATCTTGGTTGAGCACTTTACCCAGCGCCTCTTCTCCGCTGTCGAGCTCAACCGGGGCTCCTGTTTCGGGAAGCGGATTATCCAGCTGAATCGTAGAGGATGGCCGTTCATATTGGTAAATGCGATCACGCCCCCAAATTTGATTCAGTTCTGACATGCCCTGTGCGTTAAAAACCGGGAAATCCCCGGAAAATAACCGGTAGCTGATGAGAGAGGAACCCGGTTCTGCTCTGAACAGCCGGTACTCATCCACCCAGCCGTTATGGTCATTGACAAAGCTGATACTTTTATCGATAAGCTGATCGAGTGCCATCGCCTGACCGATTTCCGCTTCCTGCGCCGGATTCACGTACCGGATGACACCGGTACTGTGATTGACCCGCATTAAACTTGAACCGTCCGTATATTCATCGCTTCCTGTCCGTGAACCTCGCCGAACATAACTCGGATCATTAAATAATGCTTTTTTAAACGTGTCGGCATCAATTTGTTCCGGTAAATATTTTTGCACAGACAATACTGGCGGCTGCTCTCTTATAAACAAGAGCGATCCATTTGGAATTTGATGGGCGATGTACCGCTCCAAACGATCTGATTTTTTTAAAAACCGTGTTTTAAAGGCAGGTAGTGACGGCGATTCGACCCGGCTTTTAAATACAAGCCGTTCCTCTACAGAAACGAAGTAAACAGACGCGCTGTCACTCTGTCCTTCCGTTCCGGCAATAACAATCCGGTTAAATACGGCATTTGGCACGGCCGACTCATTAAACATCAACATATTTTTAATTGTGTTGAACGGAATGGATGATGTAAAAAACAGCTCCACCCGTGAATTACCGGTGAGCAGCTCCTTAAACTGCTGCTCGTTCAATGTACCTGAAATATTTTCCGGCTCATAAAACGTCCACTCGGCCATTTGCTCCATCACCCACGTCAGTTCTTCCTCCGCGACTGTTCCATAATGATCGTTTTGCAAATGAGCGACAATTTTAGATGGTTTCAACAGCTCAGAAACCTTTTGCTGCTGTCCGATCTCCACTTCAGTAACGATTTCATTTGAACCATCTGTTATCGTTTCATAAGAAGGCTGGTAGTTCCAGATGCCCCATGTGAATGCCAGACTTATAAGTACGAGTAATGCGAGGGCAACGGATTTGATTTTTTCATAATTCATTCCCAATCATCCTCTTCGGAAAGATCCGCCGGCAGTGTAAAGAAAATAGTCGTTCCTTTTCCTTCAATACTTGTTGCCCAGATGTGGCCGCCGTGAGCGGTAATGAGTTCTTTTGCAATGGCTAAACCAAGACCCGTGCCGCCCATTTTACGGGAGCGGGCACGGTCTACACGATAAAAACGTTCGAAAATGCGATCAAGGCTTTTTTTCGGAATCCCCATTCCCTGATCGCTGATGCTGACCTGAATGGTGCTGCCGTGCTCTTCCACTTTAAATGAAACAAGCCCGCCTTCAGGTGAATATTTCAACGCATTGGAGATAATATTATCAATAACCTGCGTTAATTTATCCTGATCGATTGTCACATAAATCGGGTAGCGCGGCAGCTTGCGGCGGAATGTGACTTCCTGTGATTTCGTCATTTCGAACCGGTCGATAATCTTATTGAAAAATTCAATAAAGTCCGTATCTTTTTTGGTTAAATTGTATTCATGGCTGTCAAACTTCGATAGCTGGAGCAAGTCATTGACGAGCCGGATCATCCGCTCTGTTTCTGTTTGTGTGACATCCAGAAAATTCGGCGCAATATCCGGGTCCTGCCAGGCGCCGTCAGCGAGCGCTTCTAAATAGCTGCGCATCGTTGTCAGCGGCGTCCGCAGTTCATGCGAAACGTTTGTAACGAATTCACGCCGCTCCATTTCAATTTTTTCCTGCTCGGTAATATCATGCAGGACGGTAATAAGGCCATTTACAAATCCGGTTTCTTTTTGAATAACGGAAAAATTGGCCCGCAAAATGTACGGACGATCATGCGTGCTGTAATCGAGAATAACCGAGTCCTGTTCATTCAGTAAATCATCAAATGAATAATCTTCTTCCAAATTTAACAGAGATACAATCGGCTGTGAAATAACTGTTTCACGTGAAACATTCAGCATTTTCGAAGCCGGTTCGTTAATTAAAATAACGCGTCCGCGGCGGTCTGTGGCAATAACCCCATCTGTCATATAGGAAAGGACCGATGACAGCTTGCGGCGCTCGCCTTCTGTCGTCGCCTGCGCTTCCTGAAGCCGCTTCGTCAAGTTATTGAACGTCACGGCCAGCTCGCCGATTTCATCCTGTCCGTACACCTTTACCTTACGGGAGAAGTTTCCTTTTCCAAGAGCAACCGCCTGGCGTCTCATATCCGTAATCGGCCGCGTAATGGTTCTGGCCAGTGTAATGCCAAGCACAGCCGTAATGGCCAATGCCAGAATTGCCGCAGAAAATAAAATTTCATTAATGTCTTCCAGCTGGCTGAATACCGTTTCGACATTGCCGATTAAATAAACCGCGCCAATGACTTCACTGTTGGATGAAATAGGCGACGTATATACCCAGACACGCTGGCCGGTCCGCTCATCAATAAACATATTGTCTTCCGCTGCACCGGCGGAGAGTGACCTTTTCACGGCAATTTCGGTCATCCTTTGCCCGACAACCCCCTGGTTGCTCACATCCGATGTGCCGATAATCCGGCTCCGTTCATCAATAACACGCACTTCTTTAATATCACTGGCGGAAAAATCCTCCAAAATACGCCGAATGTCCTGCTCCAGCGTATTGGACTCTTCATCACGCTCTTTCAGCATTTCTTCACGTAAATTGTACTCGAGTAAATTAACGCGTTCCTGCAGAGAGCTTTTAAAGTTAGTCACAAATTTTTCTTCAAGCGAGTTGACAAAATACACACTGATAATTTGCATCGCAAACAAAATAAGCAGCACGTATATAAGCACAAATTTCATCTGAATCGAACGAAAAAAACCTACCCGTTTCATTTAAGTTACTCCTGCTCTGGATTACGCAAGTAGTAGCCTACTCCTCTTCGCGTCACGATCCATGACGGGTGGCTCGGATTATCTTCAATCTTTTCACGCAATCGGCGCACAGTCACATCCACCGTCCGGACATCTCCGTAGTAATCGTAGCCCCACACCGTCTGCAGTAAATGTTCACGCGTCATCACCTGGCCGATATGTTTCGCCAAATAATGAAGCAATTCAAATTCACGGTGCGTCAATTCGATCGTTTCGCCCCGTTTGGAGACGATATAAGCATCCGGATGAATCGTCAGCGCGCCGACCATAATTTCATTCGTATCTACCTGTTCCTCTTCCTGTACAGGCACTGCCTGATGACGGCGCAGATTCGCTTTTACGCGGGCAATCAACTCACGCGTTGAAAACGGCTTTGTCACATAGTCATCCGCTCCGAGTTCAAGACCGAGCACCTTATCAATCTCCGAGTCTTTGGCCGTCAGCATAATGATCGGCATTTCATATTTTTTGCGCACTTCCCGGCACACCTCCATGCCATCACGTCCCGGAAGCATAATATCAAGCAAAACGAGATCCGGCTGCATTTCTTCCACCATCTCGACAGCCTGGTCGCCGTCATACGCACATTGCACGTCGTATCCTTCTTTTTTCAAATTAAACTGCAAAATATCTGCAATTGGCCTTTCATCATCTACAACCAATATCTTCTTTTGCATAATCTATATCCCTCACTTCTTTTCGATGAGTAGTAAAAGATGGCTTCAAATATTATATTTTATCATATTTGCGCTACTTTCGCTTTTCTTAACTTTATCATGAACAGCAGTTCCGTGACATCCGGCTTCCGGCCAGTAAAGATTTTGTAAAATAACAAAAAGCACCACGGGAGCGAAATCACCGCGATGCTTTTTTTTATGGCTCAGGACGGAATCGAACCGCCGACACAAGGATTTTCAGTCCTTTGCTCTACCAACTGAGCTACTGAGCCGATATCTAATGAAAAATTCATAAATTGGAGCTGCTGGGCCGTACAAGCGATTTTTTAAAAAAACATAGCGGCCGTGATCGTGAAGGACATTTCATAGGTGCGGACGGCCGCCATCAAGACATAACGTTAGGTTAAAGTAAAAATGGCGGTCCGGACGGGACTCGAACCCGCGACCTCCTGCGTGACAGGCAGGCATTCTAACCAACTGAACTACCGGACCAATTTAATGATATGATCAAAAGCTAACTTCACGGCGTCCTGCCGCAACGCTTTTGTGACCTGCTCAGCAGGCCCTAATATTGTTTACCAGCAACGTTGTTAATAGTATCACATGCCTACAGGGGTGACAATACATTTTTAAAAAATTTGTCATAATAAACGAATAAAACGATGAAATTTTGACAATTTTGCGTCTATTTCCAAACATTCCAAGCCAAATATCGTCATTTTATGCGGTATTTAATGAAAACAACAGGATATATGGGTAAAATTCGTTTTAACGTGAGCGTGACTAAGTTCCTATTATTGTAACCATTTTTCTTTTTTCTTAACCAAATAAAGAACCGACTCCGGAAAAGGAATCGGTTTTCATAAAAATTAGCTCCAGACGCTGCGAACAACGTTTGTCTGGTTGCGGTCCGGTCCTACAGAGAACACAGAAAGCGGGATACCTGTCAGCTGTGATACGCGCTCGATATAGTGACGTGCGTTTGCAGGCAGCTCGTTCAAGTCTTTTACCCCTGTAATGTCTTCTGTCCAGCCAGGGAGCTCTTCATATACAGGCTCACATTCTGCGAGTGTACGCAGGTTAGCCGGATACTCGGTAATAAGCTCTCCTTTGTAACGATAAGCAGTACAGATTTTCAACGTTTCAATGCCCGTCAATACATCGATTGAGTTCAATGAAAGATCCGTCAATCCACTGACGCGGCGTGCATGGCGGACGACAACACTGTCAAACCAGCCGACACGGCGCGGACGGCCAGTTGTTGTACCATATTCGCGGCCTACTTCACGGATCCGATCGCCGATTTCATTGTTTAATTCAGTCGGGAATGGACCGTCGCCAACACGTGTTGTGTACGCTTTTGATACGCCGACAACATGCGTGATTTTCGATGGGCCGACACCAGAACCGATTGTCACGCCTCCTGCAACAGGGTTCGATGATGTAACAAACGGATATGTTCCCTGATCGATATCAAGCATTACGCCCTGAGCACCTTCAAATAGTACGCGGCGGCCTTCGTCAAGCGCGTCGTTCAACACAACAGATGTGTCGCAGACAAGGTGTTTGATTTGCTGTCCGTACTCGTAATATTCATCAAGAATATCTTCTACTTTAAATCCTTCCGTTTCATAGAAACGCTCTAAAAGACGGTTCTTTTCCGCAATATTATGCGTTAATTTTTCTTCAAATGTTTCACGGTCCAAAAGGTCAGCCATGCGGATACCCATACGCGCTGCTTTATCCATGTAGGCAGGGCCGATTCCTTTTTTTGTCGTGCCGATTTTATTGGCGCCTTTACGCTCTTCTTCCACTTCATCAATTTTCAAATGATAAGGGAGAATAACGTGTGCACGGTTTGAAATACGGAGATTATCGGTTGATACACCGTGGCCGTGCAAATATTCAAGTTCTTTAACAAGCGCTTTTGGATCTACAACCATCCCGTTGCCGATCACACAAATTTTATCCGAATAAAAAATACCGGATGGGATTAAATGAAGTTTGTATGTAACACCGTTGAATTTAATAGTATGGCCTGCATTGTTGCCGCCTTGATAACGGGCAACGACTTCTGCGTTTTCAGAAAGAAAATCCGTGACTTTCCCTTTTCCTTCATCGCCCCACTGTGTTCCTACTACTACTACTGATGACATTTTTTGCACCTCCGAAGGTTCATGAAAAACGTTTTCTCAAACACAATTATTTTACCAGTAAAAAACATGGTTCGTCAAACAGAAAAGACGAACATTTTTATATTATTTCTAAAAATTCATTCGCTTTTGCATAAAAAAAGCTAGCAATTCGCTGACTTTTTTATGCTCCGGGCGGCGCGGACATGTCATCCAGTCGCCGCTCTACATTCACAAATTTATTATATTCTTTTACGAAAGCAAGCTCGACTGTTCCGGTCGGACCGTTCCGCTGCTTGGCAATAATGATCTCGATCATATTTTTATTTTCCGATTCTTTATCGTAATAGTCATCACGATACAAAAACGCGACAATGTCGGCATCCTGCTCGATTGAACCCGACTCACGGATATCCGACATCATCGGCCGCTTATCCTGCCGCTGCTCCACGCCGCGGGACAGCTGGGAAAGCGCAATAACCGGCACTTCAAGTTCACGGGCGAGAGCCTTTAATGAACGGGAGATTTCCGATACTTCCTGCTGACGGTTTTCACCAGAGCGGCCATTTCCTTGAATGAGCTGCAGGTAGTCAATTAAAATCATGCCAAGCCCCTGTTCCTGCTTCAAACGGCGGCACTTGGACCGGATTTCACCGATACGGACACCCGGCGTATCATCGATGTAAATACCGGAATTGGACAAGCTTCCCATCGCCATCGTCAATTTACGCCAGTCTTCATCTGATAAGGAACCGGTCCGCAAATTTTGTGCATTAATATTCCCTTCCGCACACAGCATCCGCATGACAAGCTGTTCCGCACCCATCTCAAGGCTAAAAATCGCAACGGTCTCATCTGTATTTGTCGCCACGTTTTGCGCGATATTGAGGGCAAACGCGGTCTTACCGACAGATGGACGGGCTGCGACGATAATGAGATCATTCCGCTGAAATCCCGCTGTCATTCGGTCCAGCTCCGCAAATCCGGTTGGAATTCCGGTCACATCGCCTTTCCGGTTGTGAAGCAGTTCGATATTGTCATACGTTCGGACAAGCACATCTTTTATATTATGAAACGCACCGGCATTTTTTCGCTGCGCCACTTCCATAATGCTTTTTTCGGCTTCGCTTAAGAGCCCTTCCACTTCATCTTCCCGCTCATAGCCTTCCTGGGCAATCGTTGTTGCCGTCCGGATCAGACGGCGCAGAAGTGATTTTTCCTCCACAATGCGGGCGTAATATTCAATATTGGCGGCGGTCGGTACAGAGGCCGCCAGTTCACTTAAATACGAAATACCGCCGACATCTTCAATGTGTTTTGCGGCGGCAAGATCTTCCGTTACCGTCACAACGTCTACCGCTTTCCCATGATCGCCGAGCTTCAGCATGGTTAAGTAAATTTGCTGGTGGGCACTCCGGTAAAAATCTTCCGGGATTAATATTTCAGATGCGACCGTTAACGCGGAAGGTTCTAAAAAGATCGCTCCCAGTACGGCCTGCTCTGCTTCAATATTTTGCGGCGGTACGCGGTCCGTTAATACATCGCTCATATTCACCCTCCTTGCGCAAAAAATGTGACCAGAAAAATCCGATCACATTTTTTATTATTTTTCTTCTGTTACGTGCACTTTCAAAACAGCTGTTACTTCGTTGTGTAATTTCACCGGCACGTTTGTATAGCCAAGGCCGCGGATACCGTCCGGCAGATCCATTTTCCGCTTATCTAGTTTAATTTTGTGCGTTTTATTCAATTCGTCCGCGACTTGCTTTGCCGTAACAGAACCGAAGAGACGGCCGCCTTCACCTGTTTTCGCGTGTAATTCCACCGTTAATTTTTCAACGGTTTCTTTTAATTGTTTCGCCTCTTCCAGCTCCTGTGCGGCAATGGCCGCCTGCTTTTTCTTCTGGGCATCAAGTGTATGCTGATTACCCGACGTTGCTTCGACTGCATAGCCGTTTTTTATTAAAAAGTTATGCGCGTAGCCATCCGCCACGTTTTTCACTTCACCTTTTTTTCCTTTTCCTTTGACATCTTTCAAAAAAATGACTTTCATTCTGCTGTTCCTCCTTCAGTCAATTCGTCAATGACGCGGCATAGCTCCATTTCCGCATCTTCTACCGATACATCTTTAATCTGCGTCGCTGCATTTGTTAAGTGACCGCCGCCGTTCATTTGCTCCATGATGATCTGCACATTCACATCCCCAAGCGAACGGGCGCTTATTCCAACGGTTTCCTCTCCTCTTCTTGCAATGACAAACGATGCCTGCACACCATTCATCGTAAGCAGCGTATCGGCTGCCTGAGCAATCAATACAGAATCGTATACGTAATCGTCATCGCCTTTCGCAATGGCCAGACCATCCTTATAAAAATAGACGGTTTCGATAAGCTGGCCGCGTTGAATATAGGTGCCAAGATCTTCTTTTAAAAACTTTTGGACGAGAATGGTATCCGCTCCATGTGTGCGCAAGTAAGCAGCCGCATCAAATGTCCGGGCACCGGTGCGGAGTGAAAAACTTTTCGTATCGACAATAATACCGGATAGAAGCGCTGTCGCTTCAAGCATCGATATTTTTTTCGTTTTCGGCTGATACTCAAGCAGCTCTGTCACAAGCTCGGCTGTCGATGACGCATACGGCTCCATATAAACGAGAAGCGGATTTTTAATAAATTCTTCTCCGCGCCGGTGATGGTCAATCACGACAACCCGCTCTGCTTTTGAGAGCAGCTTTTCTTCAATGACCAATGATGGCTTGTGTGTGTCGACAACCACAAGCAGCGTTTTATTCGTCGCAATTTCCAATGCTTCTTCCGGTGTAATCACACGGGAATAAAGATCCGGATTTTGCTCTTTTAATTCTTTCAGCAGCCGCTTCACAGCCGTGTCAATTTGAGAAAAATCAATGACAATATATCCTTCACGGCCGTTCAGTTCGGCGACATAGCGAATCCCCATGGAAGCGCCGACTGCGTCCATATCGGGATATTTATGTCCCATCACAATCACTTTATCGCTGTCAACAACAATGTCACAAAGCGCGTGGGAAATTACCCGTGCTCTTACACGTGTCCGTTTTTCCGTCGGGTTTGTTTTTCCGCCGTAAAACTTTACTTTCCCGTCACTTTGTTTAATGGCTGCCTGGTCCCCTCCGCGGCCAAGCGCCAAATCAAGGCTGGACTGTGCAACATCACCCAGTTCAGGAAGCGGCAGCAGTCCCTGTCCAATTCCGATACTAAGTGTCAGCGGAGCGTGATGCTTTGCTGTCTCTTCCCGCACTTCATCTAAGATCGAAAATTTAGTCTCCTCGAGCGTGCGTAAAATACGTTCATTTAACACAGCAAAAAATCGATCGGAAGAAATCCGCTTTAAATACATGCCGTTTTCTTTCGCCCAGTTATTAAGCATAGACGTCACAAGGCTGTTTAAGCTGCTGCGCGTCTGATCATCCATTCCCTGCGTCAAATCGTCATAGTTATCGAGAAAAATAATGCTTAATGCCGTTTTCTCCTCTTCAAAACGCTGTGCGGTTTTTTCCTGTTTTGTGACATCAAAAAAATACACAAGCCGCTCTTCCGGCTTAGAAATGACACGAAAAAGGCTGTCTTGAAGCGAAATAACCGTTTCCTTTTCTCCTTTAATGACGGCGGGAATCTGCTCCGCAATTTCATAAAGAGATGCGCCCACAAGCGTCTCTTCTTTAAAATACGACGTCAAAAAGGCATTCGCCCATTCAACTTCATATTCCTTGTTGTAAAGAAGTATTCCAATCGGCAGCTCTTGAAGCGTTTCATCGCCTGCCTTTTCCAGCCTGTAAGACAGTGTGGACACATATTGTTCCACTTCTTGATGAAGCTTTTTTTCTGCCATATACAAAAACAGGAGAAGGAAAATCGTAACCGCGGTCATCACAATACCTGCCAGGTTATGAAACGTCAGCATCCAGATTGATGCGGCAGTCAGCACAAGACCGATAACGATCAGCAGCGATTGAATGATTCGCCTGTTATAATACGAAAGCATAGCTTCAGCTCCTAATTGTAAAACTCCATTAAACGCCTTTAATGGAGCCGATTTTAAAAAGCATATTACGGCTTTTTCTGCATTCGCTGTCTTAAATCAAATCCTAAGTCAATTATACCTAATAATCGGATAAGATAAAGGACTGGAATGACCGGAATCGATAAAATCGCAATAATAACAGGAATAGCTTTCGGCCATTTTTTGCGGTGGGCAAAAAAGAAGACGAACGACAATCCCTGTATATATAAGCAGGCCTGCAAAATAAACATCACATTTATATAGATGTCATACCACAATGTCCCCTCTTCCGGTTTGACGAGCAGCGCCCCGATCATAAAAAAAAGATAGTACCATAAAATAGAACGCGGAAGCCTTACCGTCCGAAATGGATTTAAGGGCTTTGTTTGAATTCCGAGCCTTTTCGCGATCGGATAGTTAATAAGCATTAATAGAAATACGATGAAAAATGCCGTCACGACAAATAATGCCGGCAGTATATCATTAATATATTGAATGGCTGCATCTATTTGTTCAGGTGTATAGACAGGTGCACTTTCTAACATAGCGCTCGTGTCATTCATCGATTGTTTAACTAAATCTCCTAATTGATCGACAACAGACAAACCCAGCAGCTGGATAGTAGCAATGTACTGGATAATGATGTTCAGAAGAAAGGTTAAGCTCCCCGCCATATAAATCATCCAATTATCATATTTCCTGCGCACCATTGTCCCTATCACAACACCGGTGATTCCGTACATGAACACAACCGGCAGCGCAACCGGACCGGCAATGATAAAGGTAACCGCCACCGAACCAACAAACATCATCAATGCCGGACCGAGCCCATATTTCGCACTGTAAATAAAAAAAGGCAGCAGCAAAAAGATGACGCCGACAACCGACAAAATCGGTACATACACTGAAATAAGAAGCAGCACCGTAAAAAGCGCCAGCATGAGTGCCCCTTCTGTTATCACTTTCGTTCTTCCCACTTCAACACTCCGTTCATACGCCGTACAATCCGGCATTCTCCTTCTTTATTCTACATTCCTTTCTTTGTCCATTCAACTTTAAAAGCAAAACAGCCCGAACAAAAGATCGGACTGTTTCCATTCATGGTTTTATATGTGGAATTGCCGGATTGCCGTAATCAACTCCTCATTTAATGAAGCAAGCTGCTCAGATGCCGCCGCAACTCCCTCAATCGCTGTAAGCTGGTTTTTTGTCCGATCCTGCACTTCTTCACAGGATGCAGCGGAAAAGCGGGCTTCTTCTGCTAAATGGCCGACAGTTTGCACAACGATATCTTTTTCATGATTGGCTGTCCGGATACTGTCAGCCATTTCTGAAATGGCTTCTTCCATTTTATTCATCAATTCACCTTGATTCGCAAAGACACTTTCCGTTTCGCGCACTGCGTCTGTCTGTGTCATGATATGATCACCCGCCTGCCCCATTGTATCGATGGCATGTTCAGAACCGTTTTGGACAGCCGCAATCTTTTTATGAATTTCTCCAGCGGCTGTATTCGTCTGTTCGGCCAGCTTTCTCACTTCCTGTGCGACAACCGCAAACCCTTTTCCATGCTCGCCGGCACGTGCCGCTTCAATCGAGGCATTTAATGCAAGCAAATTCGTCTGCGCGGAAATATCTTCAATGACATGGACAATGCTTTCAATGCGGGTAATGTCTTCAGCCAGTGTGCGGATCGCTGTCATGGCCGCATCCATCCGTCCAGCTGATGCATCCATCGAAGACGCGACAGCCGTAACATGCGCTGTTCCTTTTCCAGCCGCTTCTGCCGCCTGCTGTGCGAGTTCAGACATAGCGGATGCTTCCTCTGAAATCGAACTGATTAAATGACCGAGTTCACTGGAACGGTCAGCTGCTTTTTTTGACCCGTGCGCCGCTCGTTCCGTCCCGTCTGTTAATTCCTCAAGTGCTGAAAAGGCCATTGTACCCGATTCATTAATTTCCTGCACAGCCGCATTTAAATGATGGATCGCTTCACGCACATTGGCTGCCGCATCATTGGTTACTTCCACAATGCCACGCATTTTTCCCACCATGCCGTTAAAATTATTTCCAAGTTGCGCCACTTCATCTTTTCCTGTTGTACGAACGGATGTCTGCAGATCCCCCTCTGCCACACGCCGTACAGACTCATTCAGTTTTTTGATCGGCTTCGTAATGTTAGAAGATAACATTGAAATGACGAAAATAACTAATAATAAAACCGAAAAGGCAGTAATCGCAAGGAGTTTCTTCATTTCATTCGACACGTCGAATAAATGCTGTTTTTCATAAACAGCGCCAATTTTCCAGCCTGTTTTGCCGACGGTATCATACACGACTAACCCGCTGTCCGTTTCAATAACACCGTTTTGATCGCCTTTAATAATAGCTGCCATCACCGGATCTTTTGACACATCCTGTCCTTTTTCTGTCGGGTGGATAATCGCTTTTCCTTCGTTTGATAAAATGACCGGATAACCGTTGTAGCCAATATTCAGTTCATTCATCCGATTGGTCATGCTTGTTAAATTAATATCCGTTCCGATGACCCCTAGTACATCTTCACCGCTCATAATCGCTTTAGAAACCGTAATGACATAATCCCCTGACTCGCTTTCGTACGGCTCGCTCCACACCGGATCTTTTGATTCAGCAGCCTCTTTGTACCATGCCTCTTCCACCGGATTAAAATCAGCAGACAGTGCGGTTGCCGGTGTCATTTTAAAGACACCGTTTTCAGATGCATAATAAACGCTCAGCGCATCTTTATATATTTCCGTATAGCGGTTAAACACTGATTGAACCTGTCTTTCCGCTTCATTATTAGGCTGAGTGGTAGAACGATATGTATTGGCATATTGAATGACTTGATTGGATTCCGAGAGCAATTGAACGCTTTCTTCATATTTTTGCAAAAAGACTGCTGCTGAATTATTCAGCTCTTTTACGAATCCCTGTGTTTGTGCCGTGGCATCTTCGGCTATTTTTTGTTCCGTTTTCCAGCCCGTAAAAAAAATAATAAAGGCAAACGCACAAATCAGCACGATCGTAATCGGAACAATCAATTTCATACGAATGGATTTCATTTGTATACCTACACCTTTCTCCCTATCTCCGCCTTCCATTATAGTGTTATATACCTAATATATTGTTGAGCCATTGTAAATTTTTTGTAAAATAGGGGTGTCACAGAAATTCATTTAAACATCTCTTTCTTCATTTCAATAGCCGGATTTTCTATGAATTCGGCCTTCAGCAAGTAGAACCCGTTCTTCCGTCTATACCTATGGGACATTATGATGATTGTTTCAAAAAAAGCACTACAATTTCAGCTGTATTCTGTATCAAAATGGGGTGTTTCTATTTTTTTAGACACAAAAAAGCGCAACGCTGAATGAATCAGCATTGCGCCTGTTTTAATTCTTATCTTTCTTCTCCAACGAATGGAAGAAGTGCTACTTGACGCGCACGTTTGATTGCGATTGTCAAACGGCGTTGGTATTTAGCGCTTGTTCCAGTTACGCGGCGTGGAAGAATTTTTCCACGTTCAGATACGAACTTTTTAAGCAAATCAACATCTTTGTAGTCGATATGTGTAATACCGTTAGATGTGAAATAACAAACCTTTTTACGCTTACGTCCACCTCTGCGTCCTGCCATGAGTTTCCCTCCCTCTTAAATTATTAGAATGGAAGATCGTCGTCTGAAATATCGATCGGCTGACCGTTATCTGCAAACGGATCTTCGTTCATTTTAGAATAACCGGCATCATTATTGCCGCGCTGTTGATTCTGCTGTTGCTGGCCAAACGGAAAGTCCTGATTGTTATTCCGCTGTTGTCCGCCAAAGTAAGCGCCGCCCTGCTGCTGAGGTGCATCGCTGTAGCTTCCGCCCCCGCTGCCTGAGCGTGGTTCAAGAAATTGGACACTATCTGCCTGAACTTCTGTCACGTAAACGCGCTTTCCATCCTGGCCTTCATAATTACGTGTCTGGATACGCCCTTCAACGCCGGCAAGACTTCCTTTTTTCAAGAAGTTTGCAACGTTTTCAGCTGGACGTCGCCAGATGACGCAGTTAATGAAATCCGCTTCCCGGTCACCCTGCTGGTTTGTGTACGTGCGGTTGACCGCAAGCGTAAATGTCGCAACCGCAACTCCATTTGGCGTATAGCGAAGTTCTGGATCTTTCGTTAAACGACCGACTAAAACCACCCGGTTTATCATCAGAATCAACTCCTTTTCTTTTAACATATTTTGTCAGGAAACATGTTGAAAAAGATGTGTATTTATTACGTTACGATTATTTCTCTTCTTCTTTAACAACGATATGACGGATAATGTCATCGCTGATTTTCGCAAGACGGTCAAACTCATTAACTGCAGCTGCGTTTTCAGCTTTAGCATGAATAAGCTGGTAGAAGCCTTCACGGAAATCATTGATTTCGTACGCTAAACGGCGTTTACCCCAATCTTTTGACTCGATGATCTCCGCGCCGTTTGAAGTAAGGATACCGTCAAAACGCTCAACTAGTGCTTTTTTCGCCTCATCTTCAATGTTCGGGCGGATAATGTACATGAATTCGTACTTTCTCATCTTCGTTCACCTCCTCGTGGACTATGCGGCCCTTCGATTCCCAAAGGGCAAGGAGTAAGTTTTCATTACTCACAAGTTGAAATTATAACATGAATCTCTCAACAGCGCAACATTGTTTAACAATCCGGCTCACTGGAACGTACTCATGACAGCAATTTTAGAGGTATTTTCGATACAGAACATAAGTTTGTTTTATACAAGTATTAAAACATACGCTGTTTAAAAAAAAGCTGGATACGTTAAAAAGCTGACCATAATGGAGGTAATGGCCGCATTGCCGAATATCGTTAATAAGATAACAAGCTGATATTTCACAGCAATGACCGGGGAAGCGCCGGCTATGATCGCCCCGGTCATCATACCCGGCAATTGAACAAGGCCGATTACTTTCATTGCTCCCACATTCGGAATAAGCGACGCTTTAACTTCTGCTTCAATCAAGTCCTGTGATGCCTGCCGGTTTGTTGCACCGAGCGCAAGTTTCCCCATAATCATCTCTTTTGTTGAATCAAATTCTCTCTTCAACCGGTCAAACGTTAAGCTGACTGCGACCATTGAGCTGCCGATAATCATCCCGCTCATAGGCAGAATATATTGCGCTTCATAACTCACAATATCGAACAATATCCAGATGATGACAGACACTATTTCTGCTGTGATAATTGCAAAAAAAGCAATCCTGAACGAGTGATGAAACACACCGCCTCGCCTTGCACAGGTCCTGGCTGCAATGATAATCATTAACAAAATGAGCAGCGTAAAGACGACTGGTGATTTTATTGAAAACACAAGTGTAATAAGATAGCCGATGCCCATTAATTGAACGAACGCCCGGATGGACGCAATAACGATGTCTTTTGAAATGCCGAGCTGCTGTTTATACGAAAGCCAGAGCGGCACCGTCATAAATAAAAAAGCAGCGAGCAGCGAGCCGGAGCTTATGTCTTTCAAAGAATCACCTCCATGACGAAAAAAGAAACTGTCCCGCAAGCCAGTCAGTGATGACATGCAGGACAGCCTCTCCTTGATTTTCGCATCAAAACGGCGTCATACTGCCTAATAATAGTTAAATCGCGCCGCTTCGTTTTTATATTACGCAGCATTTTCTGTCTGACGCACCGGAAGAAAGAGACTTTTCTTTATTCGGCTGTCCCTTTTATGATCAATTATACATTAAACCGGAAATGGACAACGTCGCCATCTTTCATCACGTATTCTTTCCCTTCCAGGCGCACTTTACCCGCTTCTTTTGCTGCGGTCATTGAGCCGTTTGCCACAAGGTCATCATAGGAAACCGTTTCGGCGCGGATAAAGCCGCGTTCAAAGTCCGAGTGAATAATGCCGGCGCATTGGGGTGCTTTCATGCCTTGGCGGAATGTCCACGCACGCACTTCCTGAACGCCTGCCGTAAAGTAAGTCGCAAGGCCGAGCAATGAATACGCCGCTTTAATCAATTGATCAAGGCCGGATTGTTCGATGCCAAGCTCTTCTAAAAACATCGCTTTTTCATCGTCATCAAGTTCCGCAATTTCTTCTTCCACTTTCGCGCAGATGACGATCACTTCCGATCCTTCCCCAGCTGCATAATCCCGTACTTTTTGAACATGCTCATTGCCCGACGGATCAGAAATTTCCTCTTCGCTTACATTGGCGACATACAGCATCGGCTTCGCTGTTAATAAGTGCCATTGCTTCACGATTTTTTGCTGCTCATCTGAAAATTCAATCGAGCGGGCCGGCTTGTCCGCTTCCAGCGCTTCTTTTACAATCACAAGCACATCATGTTCCGCCACCGCGTCTTTGTCTTTTTGCTTCGCAAGTTTCGCCACACGCGCAAGACGTTTGTCCACAGATTCAAGGTCCGCAAGAATCAGTTCAAGGTTAATGACTTCGATGTCATCAATCGGATCGACTTTCCCGGATACATGTGTAATGTTTTCATCGTCAAAGCAGCGGACAACCTGGCAGATCGCATCTACTTCACGAATGTGGGACAAAAACTTGTTTCCAAGACCTTCCCCTTTACTGGCGCCTTTTACGATACCCGCAATATCGGTAAATTCAAACGCCGTCGGAATCGTTTTCTTCGGTGTGACCATTTCCGTTAATTTCGCAAGACGCTCATCCGGCACTTCAACGATACCCACGTTCGGGTCAATGGTACAGAACGGATAGTTTGCCGATTCCGCTCCCGCTTTTGTAATCGCGTTAAATAATGTGGATTTTCCGACATTCGGAAGTCCAACAATGCCTGCTGTTAATGCCATATTTATTCACTCCTTGTTTTCTCTCAAACGTACATTGTTTTCTAAACCTTTCCCCATTATATGGACTGAAGAACAAAAAGGCAATTTCACAATGAAAAAAGAACGGCTTATTCGCCGCTCTCTGTCAGTACTTTCTTCATTTTTTTCGCAAATTCACGGCGCGGCAGCATAACGCTGTGGCCGCAGCCTTCGCACTTAATTCGAATGTCCATGCCAAGCCGGATGATTTTCCAGCGATTCGTGCCGCATGGGTGGGGTTTTTTCATTTCAACAACATCATTTAACTCAAATTGTTTTTCTTCCATCATGCTGTTCCCCCATCTTTCCGCTTTTCTGCTCCGAGTTCTTCTGTTTTTGAATACATCACCATACGCGGATACGGAATTTCAATACCATGTTCATCCAGGCATTCTTTAATTTCTTTTCTCATCATCCGCGCGATATACCAATGATTCATCGGTGTCGTTTCTGCTGTAATACGCAGCGTCACATCCGATGCCGCCAGCATTTGAATGCCCAGCAGCTTCGGCGTTGCCACAATTTCAGGATACTTATCCTGAAGTGTTTCAAGCAATTCATTAATAATCCGTTCCGCTTCAGAAATATTTTCCTCATAAGCGATGCCGACGTCGACGACTGCAACACTGTTATGAAGAGAAAAATTAGTCACTTCCACAATGCTTCCATTTGGTAAAATATGCAGTTCACCGGTCCACTGTTTAATTTTTGTTGTACGGAGTCCGATTTCTTCCACCGTTCCTTCAAATTGGCCGATCCGGACAAAATCACCGACGGAAAATTGATCTTCAAAAATAATGAAAAACCCGGTGATGACATCACGAACAAGGTTTTGCGCACCAAAACCAATGGCAAGACCAAGGACACCGGCACCGGCAATCAGCCCTTTTACATCAAATGACAAAACAGCCAAAACATTGACGAGTGCAATAAAGTACACAACGTATGCCAGCACATTTTCAATTAATTTTAACAGTGTATTTTCACGCCGCTCTGAAAAGGTAAGCGGTGCTTTTGAGCGAATCGCGAAAAAGTTGCGAATCGCCAGTTTGCCTACTTTCACAATGAGCATAGCAGCAAAAATGGTCAAAATAATTTTAATAGTGCCTTCCCCAAATGCAAGCCACGTCTCTTCATTTGTAAATCTTGCCCACAGTTTTTCAAGGGCGCGCTGGTACGTCGATAATGATTGTTCTTCCAAAAGAAGCCCTCCTTACTGTTTCATGAAACGTCCTCATTTTAACAGGAAACCAGCTTCATTTACAGTAGAGCGGTTTTTTAAAACGAAACAAGGATGCCAACGGATACAATAGCCGGCAGCAAATTTGCCACGCGGATGTTTGTCATTCCGAGTAGATTCAGCCCGATGGCCAAAATCATGATTCCTCCCGCTGCCGTCATTTCCAAAATAAAAGCATCCATCCACGCCTGCGGCACAAATCGGTCAATCTGTGTGGCAAGCAGCGCAATGGTTCCTTGATACAGAAATACAGGCACCGCGGAAAATAAAACACCTATACCGAGTGTTGTGGTTAAAATAAGAGCCGTAATTCCATCGATCAGCGATTTTGTAAATAAAACTTCGTGATTACCTCGAATGCCGCTGTCCAGTGCACCGATCACACCCATCGCCCCAATGACAAAAATTAACGTCGCAGTCACAAATCCTTGCGAAATGCTTCCGGTGCCGCTTGAGCCAACCTTTCGTTCCAGCCACTCTCCCAGGCTGTTTAAACGCTCGTCCAGTCTCAGCAGTTCACCGGCAAGTGCACCCGTTACAAGACTGATAATCACAAGCAAAAAATTCTCGCTTTTTAACGCCATCTGCAGCCCGAGAACGCTGACGGCAAGTCCAATGGCATGCATAACTGTCCCTTTGATTCCTTCCGGGATGCGGGTCAGCATCTTTCCAAGCAAAGCGCCAGCCGCAATCGCCAGCCCATTTACGAGTGAACCGATTAAAAACATCCTAATACCCTCTGCTATTCTTGATCGAGCATTTCCAAAATCCGGTTTAAATCGTCAGCTGACATATATTCAATCTCAATTTTCCCTTTTTTGCCGTTTTTCGATTGGCGGATTTGAACGGAGGTACCGAACTTTGCGCGCAGTGCTTCCTCTCGATCTATGATAAATACATCTTTTTTTACCGGTTTTGTTTCACGTGAAACATTGTCATTTAATTTGCGGATCCAGACTTCCATCTGGCGAACCGTCCATCCTTCCGCCACCGCTTTTATCGCCGCTTCATTTTGCTGTTTCTTATGTTTCAAGCCGAGCAGCGCACGGGCGTGTCCCATTGACAGTTTTTCTTCGGCGATAAAGGTTTGGATTTCTGCCGGAAGTCCAAGCAGACGGACATAGTTGGCGATATGCGGACGGCTTTTTCCGATCCGGGCGGCGAGCTCTGCCTGTGTAATCTTTAGTTTATCCATGATGAGCTGATAGGCAGCCGCTTCTTCCATCACCGTTAAATCTTCACGCTGCAGGTTTTCGAGAAGCGCAAGTTCCATCATCTGCTCTTCTGTCAACTCTTTTACGATAGCCGGCACTTCTTTCAATCCGGCTGCTTGTGCAGCACGAAAGCGGCGCTCTCCAGCAACAATTTCATAGCCTTTAATACTTTTGCGAAGCACGATTGGCTGCAAAATGCCGTGTGATTCAATCGACTGCTTTAATTCATCAATCGCTTCCTCGTTAAAAATCTTTCGCGGCTGATGCGGGTTTGGACGTATTTCTTTTACGGATATGTCTTCAACAGTACTATTATTTTCAGGTCTTAAATCCTTAAAAAGCGCATCAAGGCCTTTGCCAAGTCCTTTAGCCATGTGCTGCCACCTCTTTCGCAAAGTCAAGATACACTTCTGCACCGCGTGAACGGGCATCGTAAAGCATTACCGGTTTCCCATGGCTTGGCGCTTCACTTAAACGCACATTGCGCGGAATAACGGTTTGATACACTTTATCATGAAAATATTTTTTCACTTCTTCCACCACTTGAATACTCAAATTGGTCCGAGCGTCAAACATTGTAAGCAGTACACCTTCTATATATAAATCTTTATTTAAATGCGTTTGAACGAGGCGCACTGTATTTAACAATTGATTGAGTCCTTCGAGTGCATAATACTCACACTGCACCGGAATTAAAACAGAATCGGCTGCTGTTAATGCATTAACCGTTAACAGTCCAAGTGAAGGGGGACAATCAATGATAATATAATCAAAGCTTTCCCTGAGCGGCTCCAATGCTTTTTTAAGCCGCAGTTCGCGTGAAATGGCAGATACAAGCTCAATTTCCGCTCCCGCCAGTGCAATCGTGGCGGGGGCTGCATACATGCATTCCGCAGCTGTCGGTTTAATGACATCTACAAGCTCTACGTCATCCACAAGGACATCATAGATGCATTGTTCCACCGTGCTTTTTTCAATGCCGGCCCCGCTTGTTGCATTACCTTGTGGATCAATATCAAGAAGCAGTACTTTTTTTTGAAGCGAGGCGAGAGAAGCCCCTAGATTAACGGATGTGGTCGTTTTTCCTACACCGCCTTTTTGATTGGCAATCGTAATTACTTTCCCCAATGGAAGACACCTGCTTTCTTCTGTCCGTGTTGTCTGTCTCTTATTTTAACAAAATAAACGATTTTTTGCTTTTTTCCATGCAAAAAAGCCGTTTTTTAACTCAATTGAGTAAAAACGGCTTTTCAGTCGTCATTGTTTCGGTTTTTTCGGTATTTGAATCGTAATCCGATAGAAATCGTCACTTTCTTCCTCTGACTGCTCCACTTGAATACCGCTTTCCTGAACAAGTGACAATGACTGCCGAATCGTATTTACCGCGATGCGAATGTCCCGGCTGACCGCTTTTTTACGCGGCTTTGGCTGCTCTTTTTCAAGCATTTTTATAACCCGGTCTTCTGTCTGTTTTACATTCAACTGTTTTGCCAGCATAATTTGAAGCAGCTCACTTTGCAGCTGCGGCTTTTTCAGCGGCAGAAGAGCACGTGCATGCCGTTCTGTAATGTGCTTTTCCGCCACAGCTTGCTGCACATCTTCCGGCAGTTTTAAAAGGCGAAGTTTATTCGCAATAAACGACTGGCTTTTTCCGACCATGACAGCGAGTGACTGCTGTGTCATCTCATGTAAATCGAGCAGTCTTTTGTACGCGGCTGCTTCTTCAACCGGCGATAATTCTTCCCGCTGTACATTTTCAATTAAAGCGGCGGACGCTGTCTGTTCATCGGTAAACGAACGGATGATGACCGGAACAGCCGTATGTCCGAGGCTTAGTGCCGCTCTGTACCGTCTTTCACCGGCAATGATTTCATAACGGTCCTCTTCTATCTCTCTTACGACAATCGGCTGAATAATGCCGTGTACAGCAATCGTTGACGCCAGCTCTTGAATTTTTTCTTCTTGAAAGACAATGCGCGGCTGAAATCGATTTGGCTGAATGCATTGAACGGAAATTTCTTTTACTTCGTCTGCCGGCAGCATGATTGCGACATCGGATGACTGTTCACTTTTCCCTCCAAATAAACGGGAAAAAGGACGCTTCATGACTACACCACCTTCTCTTTTCTCCACCTGTTACTATTCGCCATGAGGCGCCCTGTTCCTGCTATCATTATTCAATTGGTGTTTTATTTGGTGTTCCCGGCTTGCGCGGGTATTTTTTCGGTGTATCTTTTTCTTTGCGGATCACGATAATGGTCCGTTCACTTTCTTCCACAGGAAGACGGAACGAAAAAACATTTTCTGTTTTTCCGCCCAGCACGTGAATAGCTTTCGCCGCTGCTGCCATTTCATCGGCTGCGCTCGCTGCTTTCATTGCGACGAAAATACCGCCCGTTTTGGCAAAAGGCAGGCATAGCTCTGAAAGTACGGACATGCGGGCAACGGCACGGGCAGTCACAATATCATACTGCTCGCGATGTTCCGGTTTCCGGCCCATTTCTTCTGCTCTTCCATGTACAAAATGAACATTTTCCAGCTTCAATTCAGACGCAAGATGGTTCAGAAATGTAATTCGTTTATTTAATGAATCAATAATTGTCACGTCGAGCTGCGGAAACGCGATTTTTAGTGGAATACTTGGAAACCCTGCCCCCGCTCCGACATCACAAATACGGAATGGCTTCGTTAAATCGGTATACATGGCCGCTGTCAGCGAGTCAAAAAAATGTTTAACGTACACATCTTCCTGTTTGGTAATGGCCGTTAAGTTCATTTTTTCATTCCATTCAACGAGCAGCTCATAATAGCGGTGAAATTGATTCATTTGCTTATCTGAAAGCACAATGCCTTTTTCAGCAAGAGCCATTTGAAATTGATCGATTTTCATTGAGAGACCTTCCTTATTCGCTGCCGGTCCGCGCAACACGGCCCTGCTCGATATAGATCAGTAAAATGGAAATATCAGCCGGATTGACCCCGGAAATACGTGACGCCTGCGCAATCGAGAGCGGCCGTACTTCTTTCAAGTTTGTCCGTGCTTCGTTGGCAATGCCGCTGATCGCATCATAATCAATGTCAGCCGGAATTTTTTTGTTTTCCATCTTTTTCATTCGTTCTACCTGCTGAAGCGATTTTTCAATATAGCCTTCATATTTACTCTGAATTTCTACCTGCTCTTCCACTTCTTCGTCCAACTGACGATCCGCCGGTATAAGCTGTTTGATCGCTTCATATGTCATTTCCGGACGGCGGAGTAAATCCGCACCGCGAATACCGTCTTTCAACTCACTTCCGCCTGCTTCACGAATAATAGCCTGCGTTTTTTCATCCGGTTTAATAATCGTTGATTTTAACCGGTCTATTTCCTCGGCAATCGCCGCTTTTTTCGCTGTAAAGGCAGCATAGCGTTCTTCTGAAATCATACCAAGTTTATAGCCGATTTCGGTTAAACGAAGATCCGCATTGTCATGACGGAGCAATAAACGGTATTCCGCCCGTGATGTTAACAGTCGATACGGCTCACTTGTTCCTTTTGTGACAAGGTCATCGATCATAACGCCGATATAGGCATCTGAGCGGCTTAAGACAACTTCTTCTTTGCCGAGAACACGGCAAGCTGCATTAATTCCGGCCATGAGTCCTTGTCCGGCCGCTTCCTCGTAACCGGATGTACCATTAATTTGTCCCGCTGTGTATAAGTTTTTTACTCTTTTTGTTTCCAGAGTCGGCCACAGTTGCGTCGGCACCACTGCATCGTACTCAATTGCATAACCTGCTCGCATCAGCTGAGCTTTTTCAAGACCCGGAATAGTCCGGAGCATGCGGTACTGCACGTCTTCCGGCAAGCTTGTCGAAAATCCCTGCACATATACTTCTTCTGTATTACGGCCCTCCGGCTCAAGAAAAATTTGATGTCGCGGTTTGTCGTTGAAACGGACGACTTTGTCTTCAATTGACGGACAGTAGCGCGGGCCACGCCCTTTAATGACGCCAGAATACATCGGAGAACGATGCAGATTTTCGCCAATGATATGATGCGTTTCTTCATTCGTGTACGTGAGCCAGCATGGAAGCTGATCCGTAATATATTCCTTCGTTTCGTAACTGAACGCACGCGGCACATCATCACCCGGTTGAATTTCCGTTTTTGAATAGTCAATTGTCCGGCTGTTCACGCGCGGTGGTGTACCTGTTTTGAAGCGGACAAGTTCCAGGCCGAGTTCTTCGAGGTGTTCGGATAACTTTAGAGACGGCTGCTGGTTATTCGGGCCGCTTGAATATTTCAAATCACCGAGAATAATTTCCCCGCGTAAAAACGTTCCGCTCGTAATAACAACTGCTTTTGAGCGATACATGGCACCTGTTTGTGTAATGATTCCGCGGCATTCACCGTCTTCAATAATTAATCGTTCCGCCATCCCTTGAATGAGTGTCAAGTTCGGTTCATTTTCAATCGTTTTCTTCATTTCCTGCTGATACAAGACTTTATCGGCCTGCGCACGCAGCGCGCGGACAGCCGGCCCTTTTCTTGTATTCAACATTCTCATTTGAATGTGTGTTTTATCTATATTTTTCGCCATCTCGCCGCCAAGCGCGTCAATTTCCCGCACAACAATTCCTTTTGCCGGTCCGCCCACTGACGGGTTGCATGGCATGTAGGCAATCATGTCGAGGTTAATCGTAATCATTAACGTTTTAGCACCAACCCGGGCGGAAGCAAGACCTGCTTCTACGCCCGCGTGCCCTGCTCCAATGACGACAACATCAAATTCGCCTGCTTCATAATAATTCATGCTTCGTTTTCCTTTCTAATGATTATTTCCCTAGGCAAAATTGTGAAAACAGCTGATCAATCAAACTTTCATGAACGCTTTCTCCGATTATTTCACCGAGTAATTCCCACGTTCTCGTCAAATCAATTTGGACAATATCAATCGGTACACCGGACTCTACGCCGTTAATCGCATCGGTAATGGATCGATTTGCCTGATTTAAAAGCGCAATATGCCGGGAGTTAGAGACGTATGTCATATCCTGAGCGCCGACTGCTCCTGAGAAAAAGAGCGACGCAACCGCTTCTTCCAGTTCATCAATTCCCTGCTCTTCCAGAAGCGATGTTGTCACAAGCCTGTTGTCTTTGGCCAATTCCCGCACGCGCTCCATATTTATTTTCGGCGGAAGATCTGTTTTATTCACAATAACAATAACATCCATACCATCAACGGCCTCAAACAAGTTTTCATCTTCCTGCGACAGTTCATCCGAATAGTTTAACACAAGTAGTATTAAATCGGCTTCCTTCAGTACTTTTCTTGACCGTTCGACACCGATCCGTTCAACAATATCCTCCGTTTCGCGAATACCCGCTGTATCGACAAGACGAAGCGGAACACCGCGTACATTCACATATTCTTCAATGACATCACGCGTCGTTCCGGGAATATCCGTAACAATTGCTTTATTTTCCTGAACGAGTGCATTTAGGAGCGATGATTTTCCGACGTTCGGCCGGCCGACAATGACAGTGGATAATCCTTCACGCAAAATTTTCCCTTGTTCCGCTGTCCGGAGCAGCCGGTCAATTTCAGACTGCACAAATTGTGATTTTTCAAGTAATACGCGATGCGTCATTTCTTCCACATCGTCATATTCCGGATAGTCAATATTCACTTCCACGTGGGCAAGCGTTTCTAAAATTTCCTGGCGCAGTTTTTGAATAAGCTTTGACAGACGGCCTTCCACTTGATTCAAAGCGACGTTCATCGCTTTATCCGTTTTGGCGCGAATTAAATCCATGACTGCTTCTGCCTGTGACAGGTCAATTCGGCCGTTTAAAAAAGCACGCTTCGTGAATTCTCCCGGTTCTGCAAGACGCGCTCCTTCATTTAAAACAATCTGCAAAACACGATTAACCGCCGTTATTCCTCCGTGGCAGTTAATTTCCACGACGTCTTCCCGCGTGAAGGTTTTCGGTCCCTTCATTAAAGACACCATTACTTCTTCCGCCGTACGTCCTGTGGATGGATCTATTAAGTGCCCGTAATGTATCGTATGACTCGGTACTGTGGATAACGTTTTGCTCCCCGGCGCGCGGAATACTTTATCCGCAATGGAAATAGCTTCATCACCACTTAACCGGACGATCGCAATCGCTCCTTCACCAGGCGGTGTTGAAATCGCGGCAATTGTGTCAAATTCCATCTTTTCCACCTCTTTCGCATTTTCATTTTATCTATAGCAGCCAATGGCTTCTTTTTCATTCCCTAAATAAATAGGATACCACAGCCCGTCAATGAAAAAAAGATAATGAATTCTCCACATGTTGATAACTCCATAATAACTTTTATTTTAAAAAAGGTTTTAATTTCCTTTTTTTAATAAATAAAAAGACATTGTCTGAAGAGACAATGTCCTTTTATTTTTACATAATAGATGGATCCTGTGCTTTGTTCGGTCCATTAATAATGAGTGTCTGGACAATCATAAAAATACTGCCGACAACCCAATATAGCGATAGCGCCGCCGGGAGTGTAATCCCGAAGACAATAATCATAACCGGCATAAGCCAAAGCATCATCGCCATCTGCGGATTTTGATTGACTGTTCCGGCCATCATCAATTTTTGCTGGAAGAATGTAAACACACCGGCAAGAACCGACAAAATAATATCCGGTGAACCAAGATCAAACCATAAAAATGTATGGTGTTTAATTTCTTCCGTACGCATAATTGCCTGATAAAGACCGATGATGATCGGCATTTGAACTAAAATCGGGAAACAGCCGGCAAGCGGGTTTACACCATGCTTTTGAAAAAGTGCCATCGTTTCCTGCTGTAATTTTTGCTGTGTCTGTGCATCTTTTGATTTATATTTTTCCTGAATTTTTTTAATTTCAGGCTGCAGCAGCTGCATCGCTTTTGCACTTTTTGTCTGTTTAATCATAAGCGGCAATATGATAATTCGGATAATAATCGTCACCACAACGATCCCCAGGCCATAGCCGCCTACTAAATTGGATGTAGCTGTAATAAATTGCGAAAGCGGGTAAATGACATATTCATTCCAAAACCCTTCACTATCTGCTGTAATTTCCTGATTGACTTCTGTACAGCCGGCAAGCAATACAGAAAAAAGAGCCAGAATCAGAAATGAAAGCGTTCTTTTATTCAAACTATTACGCCCCCTATCATTTGCTTACTCTTTATTTGGTTTATTCGATTGTTTTCCCTGCAGCGCCCTCGCCAGCTTCAGCACATGCATAAGACTGCCTTTCACTTCCGTACATGACATATCCGCGGCCGGCTTTCTTGCAATGATAATGAAATCATAGCCGGGACAAACATCCATCTTTAATTCTATAAAGCACTGTCTTATGTATCGCTTTATTCGGTTGCGCACAACAGCATTGCCGATTTTTTTACTGACCGACAAGCCGATCCGGAACGGTACATTTTGTTCTTTTTTATACATATAAACAACAAACTGCCGATTCGCGAACGATTTCCCTTTACTGAAAACCGTTTGAAAATCGTCATTTTTTTTAATTCGGAATGATTTTTTCATCATGACACCTGCTGGTTCTTTCATTCGCACAGCGATCTTTAGAAAAAAAGACCACTGAAATGGTCAGTGGTCTTATGCAGATAATACTTTTCTGCCTTTTGCACGGCGGCTTGCTAAAACACGGCGGCCGTTTTTAGAACTCATACGTGCACGGAAACCATGAACTTTGCTTCTTTTACGTTTATTAGGCTGATACGTTCTTTTCATATTAAAACACCTCCCTGAGGTTTTCAAATTCATATTTTCAAAACAGTCTTTGTTAATTATAAAGACGAGTGTCAATCCTGTCAACTGCATTTTAAAAACGGATTGGATCGACTTTATTTTACTGTCTTTTCTCAGCGGAATTTATTTATACACAACACATAATTTGTTGAACAAATACACATTGTGGACAGCATTCGACGGCACTTTTTGATTATCCACAACCTCTTACTCTTGTTCTTCACAAGTCCTCACACTGTGGACAACGTTTCAAACATTGGTTTTTACCCTGTGGATAATTGATTTCAACCATTGCAACTGCTCTATATTTCTGCTATTATTATTTTGTTTTCACTCTGGATAACTCATTTCCAGAAAAAAACTATCCACAACTGTGGATAGTTTGTGGAAAAGCTATAAACAGACTGTTTTTATTTTTGTCCACACACTGTAGAAATTGTCGAAAAACTACTTTCATCTTATTATATATTTATTCACAATCATTGTCATGCATAATTATAAATTCTCCCCTTGTTTATGTTGTACAAACATTGAACATAGTATGCCTGGAGCAAGAAAGAAGGTGCCATATGGAAAACATTGATGATCTCTGGAACAAGGTTCTTGAGAATATTCAAACAAGAATAAGCAAACCGAGTTATGATACGTGGGTAAAATCAACGAAGGCTCATTCTCTTCATGGAGACGCAATTGTTGTTGCTGCCCCCAACTTTTTTAACCGCGATTGGCTTGAAGGGCACTACACGCACCTTATGTCGGAAATTATTAATGATTTAACCGGAGAAAAGCTGGATGTTTACTTTATTTCTCCGGACGTCCATGATTTCGAGACATACGTACCTCCAAAACACCAGCAAGAACAAGAGGCGGCCAATCAAAAAACGAACGGACAGGATACCATTCAAAGCATGCTGAATCCAAAATACACGTTTGACACATTTGTAATCGGTTCGGGCAACCGTTTTGCCCACGCGGCTTCACTTGCTGTGGCAGAAGCTCCCGCAAAAGCGTATAATCCACTTTTTATCTATGGGGGCGTGGGTCTCGGAAAAACACATTTAATGCACGCGATCGGACATTACGTTCTTGAACACAATCCAGGAGCAAAAGTGGTTTATTTGTCGTCGGAAAAATTCACGAACGAGTTTATTAACTCCATCCGTGATAATAAAGCGGTGGAGTTTCGGAACAAATACCGTAATGTGGACGTTCTGCTCATTGATGATATTCAATTTTTGGCGGGCAAAGAACAAACACAGGAAGAGTTCTTTCATACATTTAATACGCTGCACGAGGAAAGCAAACAAATCATCATATCCAGTGACCGGCCTCCAAAAGAAATCCCGACGCTTGAAGACCGGCTCCGTTCACGGTTCGAGTGGGGATTGATTACCGATATTACACCACCGGATCTGGAAACAAGAATTGCAATCCTGCGCAAAAAAGCCCGGGCTGAAAATTTGGACGTGCCAAATGAAGTCATGCTGTACATCGCCAATCAAATCGACACAAACATCCGTGAGTTAGAAGGAGCGCTCATCCGTGTTGTTGCCTATTCTTCTTTAATTAACAAGGAAGTGAACGCAAACGTGGCTGCAGACGCGCTGAAAGACATTATTCCAGGGGCACGGCCAAAAGTCATTACGATTCCGGATATTCAACGGGTCGTTGGTGAGCAATATGATATCCGCCTCGAAGATTTCAAAGCGAAAAAACGGACAAAATCAGTTGCATTTCCGCGTCAGGTTGCCATGTATTTATCCCGTGAACTGACGGATTTTTCACTTCCCAAAATCGGGGAGGAGTTTGGCGGGCGTGATCATACAACGGTCATCCACGCGCACGAAAAAATATCAAAGCTGCTGGACACAGATCCTGCTGTTCAACAAAAAGTGAAAGAAATTATCACCATTTTAAAAGCTTAATAGCTTGTGAATAAACCAGGGCGAGTATCAACAGTCTGTCCACATGTGGATAGACTGTATTTATTTCGTTTTTTTGCACTTATCCACAAATCAACAAGCCCTACTACTACGACTATTATTTTTTTAATATAAAAATACAGAACCAACCTTTAAGGAGGTTGCTATTCTAATATAATAACGGAGGGACACAGTATGAAATTTTCCATTCAAAAAGACCGGCTTGTCGGAAGTGTACAAGATGTTTTAAAAGCAGTAAGTTCCAGAACGACAATTCCTATTTTGACCGGTATTAAAATTCACGCATCAGATGATGGCATTACATTGACGGGAAGCGACTCTGATATTTCGATCGAATCATTTATACCGAAAGAAGAAGGGGAAACACCGGTTGCGGTGATTGAAAAAACAGGCGGAGTTGTCTTGAATGCCCGTTTTTTTAATGAAATTGTCCGTAAGCTGCCGGCCTCTACTATTGAATTTGAAACATCATCATCGTTTCAAACAATGATTCGTTCAGGACATGCGGAATTCAGCTTGAATGGGCAAGATGCAGATGAATATCCTCATTTGCCGCAAATCGATGATGAAAATGTGTTCAAATTGCCTGCTGATCTTGTTAAAACATTAATACGGCAAACTGTATTTGCCGTATCAACATCTGAAACCCGTCCCATTTTAACTGGCGTCAACTGGAAAATCGAACAAGGAACACTTATTTGTACAGCAACAGACAGCCACCGCCTTGCTTTGCGAAAAACAACAGCGGAAGGGCTCCCGGACGGCGAATATAATGTGGTCATTCCAGGGAAAAGCTTGACCGAGCTTAGTAAAATTTTAGATGACTCGAATGAACCGGTGGAAATTGTCATGACGGAAAACCAGGTTCTTTTCCGTTCAAAACATGTGTTATTTTTCTCACGTCTGCTTGAAGGGAATTATCCGGATACGAGCCGTCTTATTCCGGATGATTACAAAACGAAAATTGAACTGAACACGAAAGAATATTTGCAGGCGGTTGACCGCGCTTCACTTTTAGCCCGTGAAGGCCGAAACAATGTAGTGAAAATGAGCAGCGGGGATTCCGGTACGATTGAAATTTCATCCAACTCTCCTGAGATCGGAAAAGTAACCGAGCAGGTTAACAGCATTTCAGCAGAAGGGGAGGAACTGAAAATCTCGTTCAGCGCGAAATATATGATGGATGCACTCAAAGCCATTGAAGGGGCAGAAATTGATATACAGTTTACAGGTGCGATGCGTCCGTTCGTTATTCGCCCGCTTCATGATGACTCAACCTTGCAATTAATTTTACCTGTCCGCACATATTGATCCACCCATGCGAAAAGCGGGGCGTAACAGCTCCGCTTTTTTTGTATTCAAGCCAATTATTTAGTAAAATAAAGTATTAGGTTTTTTAACGGAGGAAACGACTATATGACGACTCAAAAAACAGGGAACGATGAAGAATTCATCACGCTCGGTCAATTTTTAAAACTTGCCGGCGTTATTCAGACGGGCGGCATGGCTAAATGGTTTTTAAGCGAGCACGATGTATATGTAAATGGCGAAAAAGATAATCGCAGAGGACGGAAACTGTATGAAGGCGATGAAGTGGAAATTCCAGGTGATGGTATATATGAAGTTGGATTCGGATCAGAGGAAGAGAGCGATTAACTGCCCGCGAAAGGTGTTTTGATTATATGCACATTGAACAAATGGCCCTTGAAAATTATCGCAATTACGAATCTCTTCTTGTTCAATTCGACAATACCGTCAATGTCGTCATCGGTGAAAATGCGCAGGGAAAAACAAATATCATTGAATCCATTTACGTGCTGGCGATGGCCAAATCGCACCGGACATCAAATGATAAAGATTTAATTCGCTGGGAAGCGGAATATGCTAAAATAAAAGGGCGAGTGCAAAAAAAGCATCAGTCACTCCCGCTTGAACTGCTGATTTCCAAAAAAGGAAAAAAAGCGAAGGTCAATCATCTTGAGCAAACGCGTCTGAGCCGATACATCGGCAATATGAACGTGGTCATGTTTGCGCCGGAAGATTTGACGCTTGTCAAAGGAAGCCCACAGGTTAGAAGGCGTTTTATTGACATGGAAATTGGACAGGTATCGCCTGTTTATTTACACGATTTAAGTCTTTATCATAAAGTGTTGCAGCAGCGGAACCATTATTTAAAGCAGCTGCAGACGAAACGTGCATCAGACTACACCATGCTTGATGTACTGACAGAACAGTTGATTGATCTGGCTGTGAAAGTGATGATAAAGCGGTTTGAATTTATCCGAATGCTTCAAAGATGGGCAGGACCGCTGCATTCAGGGATCTCCAGAGGCATTGAATCACTTAATATTTTATATGAACCTGCCGCAGGTATTCGTGAGGAACACAGTGAAGAGCAGATTCGGTCTATTTTGACCGAATCGTTTCAAAAAGGCCGGACAAGAGAAGTGGACCGCGGTGTTACACTGACAGGACCGCATCGTGACGATCTTCTTTTTTATGTAAACGGCAAAAACATTCAAACATTCGGATCGCAGGGGCAGCAGCGGACGACAGCGCTGGCGGTAAAACTTGCGGAGATTGAATTGATTCAATCTGAAATCGGGGAATACCCGATTTTACTTCTTGATGATGTTTTATCCGAACTGGATGATTACCGTCAATCCCATTTACTGAATACGATTCATGGGAAAGTGCAGACGTTTGTGACCACAACGAACACGGATGGCATTGAACACGACACATTAAATGCTGCTTCCGCTTACAGTGTAACAAGCGGAGCTATTCAACAAATAAAGTAATATCATTTTACCGAAAGAGAAGGTGACTGGATTTGACAATGGAACAACAAAATACGACACCTTCCTATGATGAAAATCAAATACAGGTGCTTGAAGGACTTGAGGCTGTCCGAAAACGTCCCGGTATGTATATCGGTTCGACGAGCGCAAGAGGTCTTCATCACCTCGTTTGGGAAATTGTCGATAACAGTATTGATGAGGCGCTTGCCGGCTTTTGTACAGAAATCAACGTCATCATTGAAGAAGATAACAGCATTACCGTTAAAGATAATGGACGCGGTATCCCGGTCGGCATTCATGAAAAAATGGGCCGCCCTGCTGTTGAAGTCATTTTGACTGTTCTTCACGCCGGAGGTAAATTTGGCGGCGGCGGCTATAAAGTATCCGGCGGTCTTCATGGCGTTGGCGCTTCCGTTGTAAATGCGCTCTCAACGATGCTTGAAGTATATGTACACCGCGATGGGAAAATTCATTATCAGTCTTTTAAACGCGGTGTTCCCCAGGAAGATTTAAAAATAGTCGGTGAGACGGATATTACGGGTACACATATTCATTTCTGCCCGGATGGAGAAATTTTCACGGAAACGCTTGTATACGATTACGATACACTGGCGCAGCGCCTGCGTGAGCTTGCTTTCTTAAACCGCGGAATTAAAATTACGCTGGAAGATAAGCGCGGTGAAGGAAAACAAAACGAATACCACTATGAAGGCGGAATTAAATCATATGTGGAACATTTGAACCGCACAAAAGAAGTGCTGCATGAAGAAGCCATCTTCATGGAAGGTGAGCGAGAAGGCATTCATGTTGAAGTAGCCCTGCAATACAACGATGGCTATGTCGGCAATATTTATTCATTTGCGAACAACATCAGCACGCATGAAGGCGGAACACATGAATCCGGCTTTAAAACGGCATTGACGCGTGTCATTAATGACTATGCCCGTAAAAATGGACTTGTGAAAGAGATTGATACAAATTTGTCCGGTGAAGATGTACGTGAAGGATTGACCGCCATTATTTCAGTGAAGCATCCGGATCCGCAGTTTGAAGGACAGACAAAAACAAAGCTTGGAAACTCCGAAGCACGCACGGTAACAGACTCCGTTTTTGCCGGCCGCTTTGAAACATTTTTGCTTGAAAATCCAACAATAGCGCGAAAAATTGTCGAAAAAGGGATGATGGCAGCCCGGGCCCGCCTAGCTGCTAAAAAAGCACGCGAACTGACACGCCGCAAGAGTGCACTTGAGGTCTCAAGCCTGCCGGGGAAACTCGCGGACTGTTCATCGCGCGACCCGAAAATCAGCGAACTGTACATCGTCGAAGGAGATTCTGCCGGCGGATCAGCAAAGCAGGGCCGCGACCGGCACTTCCAGGCGATCCTTCCGCTGCGCGGGAAAATTTTGAACGTTGAAAAAGCGCGGTTGGATAAAATTTTATCGAATAACGAAGTGCGCGCGATGATTACTGCACTCGGTACAGGAATCAGCGAAGATTTTGATCTTTCAAAAGCACGTTATCACAAATTGGTCATCATGACCGATGCCGATGTTGACGGCGCGCATATCCGCACCCTTTTGTTAACGTTCTTTTTCCGCTATATGCGACCGCTCGTTGAAGCAGGCTATGTGTATATTGCCCAGCCGCCATTATATAAAGTGCAGCAAGGGAAGCAAATTAGCTATGCATATAATGATCATGAGTTAAATGAAATTATGGCTGCGCTCCCTGGAAACGCAAAGCCGGCATTGCAGCGTTATAAAGGTTTGGGTGAGATGAATCCTGCACAGCTGTGGGAAACGACAATGGACCCTTCCACGCGTACCCTTTTGCAGGTGACATTGAAAGATGCAATGGAAGCGGATGAAACCTTTGAAATTTTAATGGGCGATAAGGTGGAACCGCGCCGTAAATTTATTGAAGATAATGCAAGCTACGTTAAAAATCTCGATATATAAACTGAAATGGCGCCCGTGAATGCGGGCGCTCCCACTTTTTTAAAAGGGAGGATTTTTTCATGGCTGATACGCCAAGCTCCAACGTGAAAGAGATTAATATAAGCCAGGAAATGCGTTCATCATTTCTAGATTATGCGATGAGCGTTATCGTTTCCCGTGCACTTCCGGACGTGCGTGATGGCTTAAAGCCGGTTCATCGGCGTATTCTTTATGCAATGAATGACCTTGGCATGACAGCGGACAAAGCCTATAAAAAGTCTGCACGGATCGTCGGTGACGTTATTGGTAAGTATCACCCGCACGGTGACTCTGCTGTGTATGAAACGATGGTACGGATGGCGCAGGACTTCAACTATCGCTACATGCTTGTTGACGGCCACGGCAATTTCGGTTCGGTCGACGGCGATGCTGCGGCCGCAATGCGGTATACAGAAGCCCGTATGTCAAAAATTGCAATGGAAATAACACGCGACTTGAATAAAGATACGATTGACTATAAAGACAACTATGATGGCTCTGAACGGGAACCGGTCGTATTGCCGGCGCGCTTTCCAAACCTGCTTGTCAACGGAGCATCCGGTATTGCTGTCGGCATGGCGACGAATATTCCGCCTCATCAGCTTGGAGAAGTCATTGATGGACTCCTAGCTGTAAGTAAAAATCCGGATTTGTCTGTGCTTGATTTAATGGAGTACATACCGGGACCTGATTTCCCGACTGCCGGTATTTTAATGGGACGAAGCGGGATTCGCCGTGCATATGAGACAGGACGCGGATCTATTACATTGCGTGCACGCACAGAAATTGAAGAAAAAGCAAATGGGAAAGAAACGATCATCGTTACAGAAATCCCGTATCAAGTGAATAAAGCGAAATTAATTGAACGGATTGCGGAACTTGTCCGTGATAAAAAAATTGATGGCATCACCGATCTTCGCGATGAATCAGACCGGGAAGGCATGCGGATTGTGATGGAAATCCGCCGTGACGCAAATGCCAGTGTTGTATTAAATAATTTGTATAAATATACGGCGATGCAAACAAGCTTTGGCATTAATATGCTGGCGCTTGTCGACGGGCATCCGAAAGTACTCAGCTTAAAAGAATGCTTAACGCATTATCTTGCTCACCAGCAGGAAATTATTCGCCGCCGCACGCAGTTTGACTTAAATAAAGCGGAAGCGCGTGCACACATTTTAGAAGGACTTCGTATTGCGCTTGATCATATCGACCGCATCATCGCCTTGATCCGGGGTTCTCAAACAACGGATATTGCACGCGAGGGGTTGATGGAACAGTTCGGTTTATCTGAAAAGCAGGCTCAGGCGATTTTGGATATGCGTCTTCAGCGTTTAACAGGACTGGAACGCGAAAAAATCGAAGAAGAATATCAGAATCTGCTTGCGGTAATTGCCGAATTAAAAGCCATTTTAGCAGACGAAGAAAAAATTCTTGAAATCATCCGCGAAGAATTGACTGAAATTAAAGAGAGGTTCAATGATAAGCGCCGCACAGAAATTACAGACGGTGCTCCTGGAGATTTAATGGACGAAGATTTGATCCCGGTTGAAAAAATCATCGTAACGCTCACACATAAAGGATATATTAAACGCCTCCCTGTATCGACATATCGCAGTCAAAGACGCGGAGGACGCGGCATTCAAGGCATGGGCACGAATGAAAATGACTTTGTGGAGCAGCTGCTTACAACATCCACGCATGATACGATTCTCTTTTTCACAAACAAAGGGAAAGTGTATCGCCTAAAAGGGTATCAAATTCCGGAATTCAGCCGTACTGCTAAAGGCATTCCGCTTGTTAACCTGCTTGGTGTTGAACAGGATGAGTGGGTAAATTCCATGCTCTTCGTTGAAGAATTTACTGAAGATGCATTTTTATTCTTCGCAACAAAACAAGGCATTGTGAAGCGCACACCGCTTATGGATTATGCCAATATTCGTACGAACGGCTTAATTGCACTCAATATTCGTGAAGAAGACGAACTCATATCTGTTAAATTGACAGATGGACAGCAGCATATTGTGATTGGAACAAAACAAGGGATGCTCATCCGCTTCCCTGAAGATAACGTCCGTTCCATGGGCCGAACTTCAACAGGTGTAAAAGGCATTACACTGTCGGAAGATGATTATGCGGTAGGAATGGAACTTGTTAAAGAAAACGATTATATTTTAATCGTCACAGAAAATGGTTATGGGAAATTAACGCCGGAGTCCGAATACCGTATTCAAACACGTGGGGGTAAAGGCCTCATAACATGCAACATTACGGAAAAGAATGGAACAATGATTGCGGTAAAAACTGTCACTGGCGAAGAGGACCTCATGTTAATTACAATGGGTGGCGTCCTGATCCGGATGGATATTGGCAGCATTTCCATTACCGGACGCAATACGCAGGGAGTTAAGCTTATTCGCCTCGGTGATAATGAAACGGTTGCTACCGTGGCAAAAGTGGAAAAAGAAGATGAAGAAGCGCTCGATTCTGAGGAAGAAACAGAAGAATGAAGCAAAAAAGGGGCTGTCTCAAAAGCCTCTTAATGAAGAAAATCCGGCGGGTTCTTGAAAAGGACCCGCCGGATTTTTTCATTTGCCGCCGTTTTGCCCCTGCAACTGGCGGGTCACCTGCGCCGGTTGCAGGAAATTGTGGGCCATGGCGGCGAGGCCGAAATCGAGGTGAACGGTGTCCAGACCCCTGA
>NZ_MSDU01000022.1 GCF_001936625.1 Domibacillus antri
GGGTTTTCAAAGAACACAAAATAAAAGCATGCCGCAGATCGGTTTCAGATCTGCGGCATTTTAGACGTAAATGCCGGTTTAAACAAAGCTCTCCTCACAAAAAACCCTTGCTTTTATTGAGCAAGGGTTCATCCTCTTATTTATATACTTTTACCCGGTTTTCAAGTGGTGAAAATTCTTTGTCCCCTGCCGGTGCAACAGGTTTGCCAAACGGCATTTGCGCGATTAGTTTCCAATCACCCGGTACGTTCCATTCGGATGCCACTTTTTCGTCGATTAATGGGTTGTAGTGCTGAAGTGTTGCGCCAAAGCCTTCTGCCTCAAGAGCTGTCCATACAGTGAACTGAAGAATACCTGACGCTTGCTCAGACCAGACAGGGAAATTGTCCGCATACAAAGCGAATTGCTCCTGCAAGCCGCGGACGATGGATTGATCTTCAAAGAACAGCACAGTGCCGTAACCTGCTTTAAACAAATCCATTTTTTCCTGAGTAGAAGCAAAGCTGTCAGCCGGTACAACAGCGCGAAGTGTCTCTGTTGTTAAATCCCATAGTTTATCGTGCTGTTCACCAAGAAGAATCACAACGCGGCCTGTTTGTGAGTTGAATGCAGTTGGAATATGCTTAACAGCGAACTCTACAATTTCTTGAATTTTTTCATCGGATGCAACAAAATCTTTTGAAATCACATAATGAGAACGGCGGTTTTCAACAGCTGTGTAGAAATCGGCTTTTGTTGAGATGTTAGACATAACGATATGTACCTTCTTTCGATTTTTTGTATTTTGTTACCTTTCGTAACTTAATATAAAAAAATTACATTATAAAGTCAAGTAACTTTATTTAAAAAAGTGAAAAGATATCATTTGTGGGTAAAATCATGTATAATAAAAGCAGTAAAAGAGGTGAAGCGGAGATGAATCTTTGTCCAAAAGTAGAAAAAGCGATGCAGCTGCTCGGCAAACGATGGACAGGCCTCGTTGTAAAACAGCTTCTTGACGGACCGCAGCGTTTTTCCGAAATTAAAGCCGGATTTCCAATCAGCGGAAAACTTTTGACTGAACGATTAAAAGAACTGGAAGATGAAGGAATTGTGACGCGCAAAGTGTATGCGGAAGTGCCGGTTCGGGTGGAATATACATTGACGGAAAAAGGCCGTGCACTGCAGTCTGTTATTGGTGCAATTGAGCATTGGGCCCACGATTGGCTGGAAGTCGGGGAACACGCACAATAAAATTAAGTCTTTCGTCTCGTTTGAGCAAGTACTCCCGCGGGAATGGGACATGTAATAGAAAAGTAAAGGAGAATTCTTATGTCCCGGGAACAGGAAGCGTGCACACAAGGCGAACAGCAAGATACGGATCTTTCAGGTTTACTGAACTTAATTACCGAAAAATTAACACCGGTCATAAAACCGGAATAAAGCGGGAGTGTCTCTCCTGCTTTTTATTTTGTTCCGATGGCAGGATGTTTACGGTAAAATAAAGAAAGAACAAGAGATTTAAATCGTAATTATTTCGATTTTGGAGGTTGTATTGAAATGAAGACGGAATTATATATTATCGGCGGTTTTCTTGGAAGCGGGAAAACAACGCTTTTACTGCAATTACTTGAAAAAGAAAAACAGGCAGGGAGGAAAGCGGCCGTTTTAATGAATGAAGCCGGTTCTTTGTCCGTTGATTCTGCGCTGCTCGGTGACGATACAGCGGTGCGTGATATGCTGAACGGGTGTATTTGCTGTACGATAAAAGATGAAATTGAAGTGGAATTACTGACACTTTATAAAGAACATCGCCCGGATGTGATCTACATTGAAACGACCGGCGCGGCCCATCCGATGGAGGTGCTTGATGCATGCACTTCGCCGGTCATCGCAATGCAGCTTGATGTAAAAGGCATTATCACCCTTGTAGACTGCGCGCGCTGGATGGAACGGAACCGGCTGCCGATTGCCCACCGCAAATTAATGGAAGATCAAGCGCGCTGGAGTGATGTGACCGCTTTGACAAAAACAGACTTGGTATCAAGCGAAGCGCTCACGCAAGTAAAAGAAGAAATTTGGTCATTAAATGAAAAAGTGATCCTGCAGGAAATGGTCTTTGGAAAAGTGGACGTGGATATTATGTTTGGAGGCGGGAGCCGGTCAGAAGGCGGGCACCATGTTCATCATCATTTACATGTGCGGACATTTGCTTATGAATTTACGAATCATGTTCCGCGAGCTGAATTTATAAAGTGGGTGGGGAGCCTGCCGGATTCGGTTTTGCGAATGAAAGGGTTTGTGAAATTTGAAGACTCCGGGGAGCGTCCGGAATTGTTTCAATACGCGTACGGCGTTCCCTTTTTCCAGCCGCATCCGCTGAAAAGGCCCGCAGTCGTCGTGCTGATTGGCGACGAACTTGATACAGAACAGCTGCTGAAAGGGCTTGAGCGTCTGGACGGGAAAATTTTTTAACGTGGCATAGAACCGTGGAAGCGGTACAGAAAACGAGCCGGACCGCATTTGGCGGCCGGCTTGTTCCTATTATGCAGGAAGGCTTTGTAAGTAGTCGCGCACTTCTTCCGGTGATTTCGCATTGGCACTGTGCAAATGAGCCAGCTTTTCGCCGTCCTGGAACAACAATAGGCTTGGAATACCCATCACGCTGTATTTATCTGCAATCTCCGGGAAATCGTCGCGGTTGATCTCAAACCATTTGTATTGTCCGTAGTCCGCGATAATGTCGTCAATAAACATATCCATACGCGTGCAGTCCGGGCACCAGCCGGCAAAAAATTTAATAATGACCGGTTCGCTGCTTGCAATAATTTCTTCAAATTGTTCGTTTGTTTTAATGGCTTCCATCTGAAAAACTTCCTTTCTATTATGCATTATGATTATTGTAGCATGCCGGTGTCGATTCTAGGCAGTTTTTTGCTTTTGAACCGTTTGACTGTTGTACATCCCCGCAATAACGTTATAATAATAGTTGGTCTATTTCTAGTAGAAAGAGGAATTTACATGAATTCTCAACAACAGTCAAGCCGAATTGATTACGGGTTGATTTTAATATTGCTTATGTTATTCGTGGTCAGCTGCGCGGCCATTTACAGCGCACAGACGACTGGACAATATAATACAAACTTTGTCATCCGGCAAATTGTCTGGTATGTAGTCGGTATTGGAATTATTGCGCTATTTATCCGCTTCGATTCAGATCAATTTCACAGCTTGTCATGGTATTTATATGGCATTGGGATTTTCCTGCTGGTCTTTTTAATTATTGCGCCGTCGTCCATTGCGCCGACTATTAACGGGGCGAAAAGCTGGTATCGATTCCCAGGCATCGGGCAGATTCAGCCATCAGAGTTCTTTAAAGTGTTTCTCATCTTAACGCTGTCGCGTATTATGGTCAACCATCATGTGAAAAATCCGATTAAAACGATTCAGAGTGATTTTATACTGCTCGTGAAGCTCGGTGCGACAACAGCTGTACCGCTTCTTCTGATTATGCAGCAGCCTGATCTCGGGACGTCACTTGTTCTCATTTCGATTTTGCTCGGAATGATTTTTGTATCCGGCATTACATGGCGCATTTTATTGCCTCTCTTTGGCAGCGCAGCGGCATTGATTACACTCATTTTTTATATGGTGCTCTGGCATCCGGCGATTCTGGAAAAATACCTCGGTGTAAAGCAGTATCAGTTCGGGCGTATTTATTCATGGCTTGATCCGTACAACTATGAAAACTCGACCGGTTTCCATTTAACGAGGTCACTTCTTGCCATCGGTTCCGGTCAGACGATGGGAAAAGGGTTCGGTTTCCGTGAAGTGTATTTGCCGGAAAGTCATACTGATTTTATTTTCAGTATCATCGGCGAAGAATACGGGTTCATCGGCGCTTCCATCGTTGTCAGCTTATTTTTCGTGCTCATTTACCATATTACGAAGCTCGCTCTAACGACAAAAATTCCGTATTATTCGTATATGTGTGCCGGTGTGATCGCCATGATTACTTTTCATGCGTTTCAAAATATCGGCATGACGATCGGTCTGCTGCCGATTACAGGTATTCCGCTGCCGTTTATCAGCTACGGAGGCAGTTCGCTTATGGGAAATATGTTCGCACTTGCGCTCATTTTTTCCATTACATTTAATGAACGTCACTATATGTTTTCATCCGATCATTCGTAACCCGCCATCTGTGCGGGTTTTTTGTTTTACGCGGCAAATCTGTGAGTAAGTGGAGGATATTGAGCAGCAGTTTTGATGGAGTTGGGGGAAGATTGTGCAAAATGCTGTCAGAGTGACGAAATCAATATGAGTGTGAACAACACGCCGGCCTATTCCGCAGCCGGCGTGTTGTTTTTATCCTTTTGGAAAATCAAGATTCCAGATGACGCCGAATTTGTCCTGCACCTTCGCATATTTTGAATTCCAGAACGTATCCTGCAGTTCCATATGAGTGGTGCCGCCTTCTTTCAATACATCATAGACAGCTTGAATTTCATCGTCACTTTCAAATGTAACGGCAAGTGAGACGTTATTTCCGATATTCACAGGCTGACCTAAAAACGAATCTGACACCATAATCAAAAAGTCGCCTTTGCTGAAACGGGCGTGCATAATACGGTCTGCTGCTTCGGGAGGCGTTGGAAAATCGGCTTCTCCAAATTTTTTTACTTCTTGAATCTCAGCCCCAAACGCTTTCGCGTAGAAGTCAAGGGCTTCTTGGGCATTGCCGTCAAATGTTAAATAAGGCGTTGCTTGACCTTTCAACAAAATCACTCCTCTCAAGACATACATTCACTATAATGGACCTTTATTTCCTCCGTCAATTTTAGCTGAGAAAATCATTGTGAATCCTGCGCAGTCATTTGCACATTATTTCGTAAAATCCGGAAAAGCAGAAATGCTCAACTTTTACGGGTGGATCTTTGTGTATCTTGGTTTTGCGGGGCTTACTACTTCAAATATGGATATTATCGTGTATTTCATTGCACAGAAGCAAAAAATTAAAGGTGTTCCGGATGGCGCGGTAAAATAATTGTACAAGAGGGGTAATGGCGTAACAATTTATGTAGTAATGGAATAATATTCCGTTTGTGTGCTTTATGCTTCATTTTTTCCGCAGGCGTAAAAAGGATGAGTGATCTCCTTCATGATCGGGAATACAGTATATTAATACGGTAAAGAAGGAGCTGCTGCTATGAATATTACAGTTTGGAATGAATATCGGCATGAACAGAAAAATCCGGTTGCCGCTGACATATATCCGGATGGGATTCATCAAGTGATTGCTGGCTTTTTAAAAAGTGAAGGTGTATATGTAAAAACAGCGACATTGGATGAAGCAGAACACGGGCTGCCAGATGACGTGCTGAATAACACAGATGTATTAATCTGGTGGGGGCATGTTGCGCACGATGAAGTAGGCGATGAAATCACCGCCAAAGTGCAGCAGCGCGTGCTGGATGGGATGGGTCTGATTGTGCTCCATTCCGGTCATTTTTCAAAAATCTTCAAAACGTTAATGGGCACATCATGTGATTTAAAATGGCGTGAAGCGGGAGAAAAAGAACGTCTATGGGTCGTTGATCCGGCGCATCCTATTGCAGAAGGCATCGGTGAATACTTTGAACTTGAGCAGGAAGAAATGTACGGGGAGCACTTTAATATTCCGGCACCGGATGAATTGATTTTCATGAGCTGGTTTGAAGGCGGCGAAGTGTTTAGAAGCGGCGTGACGTATAAGCGCGGAATCGGCAAAATCTTTTATTTTCGGCCGGGGCATGAAACGCACCCTACTTATTATAACGTGAACGTACAAAAAGTGATTCAAAACGCAGTGAAATGGGCAGCGCCTGTAAAGCGGAAACGTCCTGTTTATGGATATGCAAAACCACTTGAAACGTTAAAAGGAGAATGAAGCATGACAAACATTAAAGTAGGCGTTATTGGGTGCGGAAGCATTGCCAAGCATCGCCACATTCCGGAATATGCAATGAATGAAAATGTGGAAATCGCCGCGTTTTGTGATGTTGTGAAAGAGAGGGCGCAGGGATTTGCGGATCAGCATAACGCAAAAGCGTACGCTGATTACAAAGAACTGCTGAAAGATGCAGAGATCGATGCCGTCAGCGTGTGCACGCCGAACTATCTTCATGCGCCGGTTTCCATCGCGGCTCTGGAATCGGGAAAGCATGTACTATGCGAAAAACCGATGGCGACATCCGCTGAAGAAGCGGATGCGATGATCTCAGCTGCAAAAGCAAATGGTAAAAAGCTGATGATCGCCCACAATCAGCGTTTTGTTTCCTCACATGCAAAAGCGCGCAGCATCATTGAAAGCGGCACGCTCGGCAAAATTTACAGCTTCCGCACAGCTTTTGGCCACGGCGGCCCGGAAAAGTGGAGTGCGGACGGTGAAAAAAGCTGGTTTTTTGATAAAGAGCGTGCATTTATCGGCGCGATGGGGGATCTTGGCGTTCATAAAACGGACTTGCTGCGCTTTTTGATCGATGAAGAATTTGTGGAAGCGGCAGCATTTGTGGAAGAATCTGCCAAACAATACTCCACCGTGGATGACAGCGCTGTCTGCATTTTGAAATCGGAAAGCGGCATCATTGGTACGCTGGCCGCAAGCTGGGCATACAACGGAGGAGAAGACAACTCCACAGTCTTTTATGCGGAAAACGGGATGATGCGTCTTGAAGATGACCCGGACTATTCGTTGATCATTCATTATAAAAATGGCAATAACGAGCGCCACAGCCTCGGTGCGATTCAGTCGAATGAAGAAGGAAAGCAGACGAATACGCATGTGATTGAACAGTTCATTCACAGTATTTTGGAAAACAGCGAGCCGCCGGTGAACGGCGAAGAAGGGAAAAAATCATTGGCCGTCATTTTAGCGGCGCTTGAATCCAGTGAGAAAAAACAAATTGTTCGTATTTAACCAGAGGTGAAAAACATGACCAAATTGAAAATCGGCATTTTAGGAGCCGGAGGAATCGCGACCGGCCGGCATATTCCGGCATTTCAGCAAGTGGAAGAAGCATCGTTCACAGCCGTAATGGATGTGAACGAGGATCGTGCCCGCGAAGTGGCGCACAAATTCGGCATCGGGCACGTATGCACAAATCTGGATGATATGCTCGGAAAGATTGATGCACTGCTTATTACAACACCGAATAAATTTCATGCGCCGGCTGCGATTCAGGCGTTAAATGCCGGTGTTCATGTCATGTGTGAAAAACCGATGGCGCTGAATACAAAAGAATGTGAAGACATGATTACGGCAGCTGAGAAATCCGGTAAAATGCTCACGATTGCCTATCACTATCGGTTTATGAAAGAAGCCCGCGCGGCGAAACGAATCATGGACAGCGGAGAAATTGGCGAGCCGCTCGTTATTCGGGTGAAGGCGATGCGCCGCCGGAAAGTGCCGGGCTGGGGTGTATTTACTAGCCGTGATTTGCAGGGCGGCGGTGCATTAATTGACTACGGCTGCCACTTGCTTGATCTGGCGCTTTGGCTTACCGGCAGTTCAAAGCCGACTGAAGTCAGCGGCACGACGTATAATCATTTGAGTATGCAAAAGGAACAAGTCAATGAATGGGGCACCATTAACCCGGCCACATTTGAAGTAGAAGACCATGCGGCGGCTTTTATACGCCTTGAAAGCGGCGCGGTCGTGATGCTCGAAACATCATGGGCGGCGAACATTCCCGAAGACGAGGGAGCGATCAGCATTTCCGGGACAAAAGGCGGACTTGAGGTGTTTCCGCTCCGGATAAACAAATCGGAGCACGGCATGCTTTTCAACTCGGATGTAACGTGGATACCGGAAGAAAAGTCATTTGAGTTGCTGCAGGCGGAGCATTTTGTCCAGTGCTGCCGGGGTGAAAGTGTACCGCTGGTAAACCCGTATGAGTCGATGTTTGTTTCAAGCATCATAGAATCTATTTATGAAAGTGCAAAAACGGGAAGTAGCGTTCAAATAAAGCGTTAGAAGGAGCGGGTCAAATTGAAGCTTGGCGTATTTACTGTATTATTTGCAAATAAATCATTTGAAGACATGCTGGATCACGTAAAAGCAGACGGGCTTGATGCAGTGGAAATCGGCACAGGCGGCTATCCGGGCAATGCTCACTGTCCGATTGATGAATTGCTGGAGGACGAACAGAAACGCAAAGACTATTTGGAAGCAGTCACTTCGAGGGGTTAATGATCAGCGCTTTCAGCTGCCACGGAAATCCGCTTACACCGGACAAAGCAATTGCGGAAGAGTCCGATTCTGTTTTACGGAAAACCATTAAACTGGCATCGCTTCTCGGCGTTCCGGTTGTGAATACCTTCTCAGGTACAGCAGGCGATTCTGACGAAGCAAAACAGCCAAACTGGCCGGTCGTTCCATGGCCGCTTGAATACGGCGATATGTTAACCTGGCAATGGGAAAACAAACTTATCCCGTATTGGAAAGAGATCGGCGAACTGGCACAGCAGCATAACGTGAAGATCGGCCTTGAACTGCATGGTGGTTTCCTTGTTCATACCCCGTATACCATCTTGAAATTACGGGAAGAAACGTGTGAAGCGATCGGCGCGAACCTCGATCCAAGCCATATGTGGTGGCAGGGCATTGATCCAGTCGCGGCCATTAAAATTCTTGGTAAAGCCGATGCCATCCATCATTTTCATGCGAAAGACACGTACATTGATCAGGATAATGTCAACATGTTTGGACTGACGGATATGCAGCCGTACGGCAATGTGCAGTCACGTGCCTGGACTTTCCGGAGTGTGGGGTGCGGCCACAGCCTGCAGGAATGGTCGGATATGATGAGTGCACTCCGTACATACAACTATGACTACGTCGTCAGCATTGAACATGAAGATGCACTGATGTCGATCGACGAAGGCTTCGGCCGCGCCGTGAAAAGTTTAAACGACGTCTTAATACGTGAGTCAGCGGGCGAGATGTGGTGGGCGTAACGAAATAAAGGCTGTCCTCAACTTGAGGCGGCCCATTCTTTATATTTAACTATGGGCAAATCCGGACAAGCGTGAGCAAAACGATGAATATCCCAGTATGAATAAAGCGCATTTCTTTGATGCGGCGTCTGAAATAAGAATCAGATAGAATCGATTTGCACGGTGCTGGGTTCACTTCCTGCTTTTTCAATTCCTAATGGAGGGAACCGATCAAAAGAACAAGCAGCCTGTTCTTTTTTCACTCGGCTGGCTGTCCTCTATCGATTTTATCGGCTTAATGGCTTATAAACATCTCGTCGGAAAAATAGTTAAATTTTTTGAAAAAAAGTGGTTTTATTTCTTGAGCAGCGGGTAAATGATAAGTACAGACATACAAAAAGAGAAATGAGTGATCATTTCAATATTGGATGACTGTACAGGATGAACGATTTGCGAATACGACGAAGTGTTATTCGTCGATCGGTATATTTGGCGGTGGCTGTCTGAAATGGCAGAGTGAGACTGCTGGATATGATAAGCAGATCTTCTCCACAATGTCCCGTAAGCAGGGAATGAGAGAAGCCTATACCGAAGCCGGTACAGGCTTTTTTCATGTGCTAAAAGAGGTTTAACAGATGCCGGGTATTGAGAGGTTGACCAATTTGGCTTTTTAGGCGGCGGAGGAAAAAATAAGTTACTTGACATAACCTATTATTCATACCTATAATAGGTTACATAAAGTAACTAACTATAAAAACGTAATTTAAAAAGGGGATATGACATGGAGCGTTTTCATGAGAAACCAAATACATTTGTCGGAGAAGTGAATATTTACGTAACCGATTTAAACAGATCGATCGAATTTTACAAAAGCGTTATCGGTTTTCAAGTGCTGGAGCAGACAGAACGAAAGGCCGTACTGACAATCGATGGAAAAACACCGCTGTTAACGATTGAGCAGCCCGCTGGGGTCACGCCGAAAGAAGAACGCACATCCGGGCTGTACCATTTTGCGTTGCTGCTGCCGGCACGAAGTGATTTATCGGCCTTTTTACACCATTTGCTGCAAACGGGTTACCGGTTCGGCGCGTCCGATCATTACGTGAGCGAAGCGCTCTATATTAATGATCCGGATGGGAATGGCATCGAGGTATACCGTGATCGTCCGTCATCTGAATGGACATGGTCAAATGATAAAGTTGCTATGGCAACGGAACCGCTGGACGGCGACAGTCTGCTGGCGGAAAGTGATGCGGAATGGAACGGCTTGCCGGCTGAAACAGTTATGGGGCATATTCATTTACACGTATCGGACCTTCAAAAAGCAGAAGAATTTTATACTGAGGGACTTGGTTTCAAGGTTGTCAGTCTTTATCCGCAGGCGATTTTTACGTCAACAGGAGGATATCATCACCACATTGCGTTGAATACGTGGCAGGGCGCCGGTGTCCCGGCTCCAAAAGAAAACAGCGTCGGACTCAACTGGTTTACACTTGTATTTCCGGATGATGTATCACGGGAAAATGCGGTCGGCAACCTGCAGCAAATGGGTGCTTCTGTTAAAAAAGAACATAATGTTTACGAAACAGCCGATCCGTCTGGAAATCGGATTCGACTCATAGTATAGGAAAAAAGACGACCTGATTTGGTCGTCTTTTCATTTAAATAAGGATCAATTCATTTCACTTTAAAAATGCTCGAAAACCATAATAGAGCCATTCGTTATAGTATGGCAGACAAGGAGAAACGAATTTTTGACTATTATTTGTTTCCCTCTATTGTTTTCATCTGAACAGCCTTAGAACATTATATGAAATGTCCCTTTTTCAGTGTTAAATGTCCAGATGGTGGTAGTGAAATGACGATGAAGAATAGACGTAAAAACGTGTATGACTTACGATTTATAAAATGTTTTTTGTATTTGGAAAGGACACTATATAAATGAAGCTGAAGGAAATGTTCATGTTATCCCATATAAACGTGAAAAATATTGATTCAGTACTAAAAATTACATAAATAGCCATAGACTCTTCCATAGTAAAATGAAATAAGTGTTCTTTATATAGAGAGGAGCTGTGGAATGTGATTCCGCTTAAAATATTGCTGGCAGATGATCATGAAGATTCATTGAAGACGTTAGAAAATTTGGCAGCTAAACACCCTGAATTTGAAGTCGTGTCTACTTGCAGAAACGGGGAAGAATTGGTTGAACAAGCTGCGGTGTACAAACCGGATATAGTCATTACCGATATAAAAATGCCTAAATTAAATGGCGTTGACGCGATAAAAAAATGCATGCAATTTCACCCGGACTTAAAGTTTTTTTTTGTCTCGGGATATGGTGATTTTGCGGTGGAGGCTTTTAATATTTCAGCGGTTGATTACGTTGTGAAGCCGCTTGAGAAATCGAGGTTTTATGCTGCACTTGAAAAAGCCAAATGGGCAGTTCTCCGAAATGAAAAGAAATTATTCTGCCAAAAACACGGCAAAAAAAAGCTGCCGCTTAAATTTAATGGCGCTCTGTATTACGTACCGTTTAATGACATTTTGTTTATAGAGAAATTAGGAAAAAAATGTTTCGTTTATACGAAAGAAAAGACGTTTGAAACGTACGAAAAAATAAGTGATTTGTTTGAACTGCTTGATGACTCCTTTTATTTGTCGCACCGTTCAAATATTATAAACCTCAACAATATTTTCTATATTAAACCGAAAAACGAAACATATTTGGCTTATTTTCTGGGATTTTCAAAACATGCTCATATTTCGAAGCTGAAAATCAAAGAAGTTCATGAGAAAATTCAGCAATTAAACGAATAATAGATGATAAAGATACTGGAATAAGGAAGTGCTCCGGCAAAATGGACTATCAAGATATACATTACTATAAAAATTTAGATTCCATTGCGATAGATGTATTAGAATTGTTAAGTGAAATGATACAGGTAAACACGATCTTTTTTTCGGGTACGGATCATCAAACTAATTATATTTTTAAGTCTTATAATCGGCAGGCTGTTTTATCTAATGAAGGCGATAATAAGAATTATAAGGATGCGCTTTGTCATCTTGTCATCGAAAATGCTCCGGGCCCCCTTGTGATACCTGATCTAAAGAAACATCCTTTAACGAAGGATCATCCTGTTACCCGGCAGCTCGGTAATGGGGGGTTCCTCGGCGTGCCTGTTTACACGGAAAATAGAGAAATATTTGGCACGTTATGTGCGCTTGATTCAAAGCCGTATGAATTTGATGTGATGGAAGTGAAACAAATAAAGGTGCTGGCGTCCCTTCTTTCGCAAACGATCATAATGGAAAAAAGACTCATTCGGGATTCTCTGACAGGGCTCTATAATCGTCATTTTATAAAAGAGTATTTTCACTATAAAGATATTGAAGCAAGCAGCAATATGGGCGTTTTATATATTGATCTGGACCACTTTAAACGGATAAATGATACGTTCGGTCATGCTATGGGTGATGATGTATTGAACAGAGCATCGGCTATTTTCAAAAACAGCAGCCCTTCAAACAGCATCGTGGCCCGGCTGGGTGGAGATGAGTTTGTTATTTTAGTACCTGAATATACGACTGAATACCATGACATAAAGGAACTGGCTGAACGTATTTTACATACGCTTTCTTCCGAGCAGATCCAGATGGAGGGAGAAGAGTTTGTGATCTCTGCCAGTATTGGGGTAAGCTGCTATCCGAAAGATGGACAAGACATGGAAACTTTGCTGAAACAGGCAGATGTTTCTATGTATGCGGCGAAAAAAAGAGGAAGAAACAATGTTCAGTTTTATCAGCAGGGTATTAACGATTCGGATTCCAGATATTACAAACTTGAAAATGCAATGCGAAAAGCATTAAAAAAAGAAGAGTTTGAAGTCTATTATCAGCCGCAGTATGATTTGCAGCAAAATAAGTTAGTGGGAATGGAAGCGCTGCTTAGATGGAATCATCCGGAATGGGGAGTGATTTCACCGAACGAATTTATTCCGATTGCCGAAGAGAGCGGATTAATCGAAAAAATAGGGGAATGGGTGTTGAGAAGTGTTTGTAAACAAGGAATGGTCTGGGAAAAACAAGGAATTGCTCCGATTTGCTTATCGGTCAATCTTTCACCAAGACAATTTGAAAATACACAATTAGCAGAGCAAATTCGTCTCATTCTTGAGGAAACCGGATATGACCCTGCTTTCTTAAAGTTAGAATTAACGGAAGGTATGCTGATCAATGATGTTGAGTATGCGTTAACGGTGATTAAAGCATTGAAGAGAATGGGGATCCATATCGTCGTTGATGATTTTGGAAAAGGATATTCTTCTCTATCGTACTTAAGTCAATTTCCGATTGACTGTCTAAAGCTTGATCGGAGTTTCACATTGAATTTAGATAATGATGTCAATCAAAAAATTGCCAAGGCTGTTATCAGTTTGGCTCATTCATTAGAGATCTTAGCTATTGCGGAAGGAATTGAAACAGAGGAACAATTACAGTTTTTAAAAGATCACGGCTGCGGTTGGGGACAAGGTTATTATTTAGGAATACCGAAGCCTGTAAATGAAATTGGGTATTAGCATGTTTGTCATGTTTAACAGTTTTATTCTCACTTTTTTTGCCGCAAAGCTAGCCATAGTGATGCTCTTCGCACAGATTTTTCTTTATCTTTTTTATACAGGCGCTTTCCTCATTGGAAGATAAAGAAAAGGATTATGTATAGTACTTGCTTATCCGCTGCATTTTCCATCTTTCTTTTCGTTTTATCTCCGTCTGTCACGTTATTCCCTCTTTTTTTTCAAACGCTATTGGTGGCTGCCTCCTTATATTTAATCGAATTAGGAACCGCGTCGATCCTGATTCGTGAAAAACGAATAAAGGTGGAAGCGCTATATCATTTAGCAGCTGCTTTCAGGCATGAAGTCAGACAGCCGATCACGATTTCGAGAGGGTTAATACAATTGTTGAGTGAAGGGGATTGGCCGGAAGAGAAGCAGAAAGACTTTTTAACACAAGCTTTAGCGGAATTGGATCGATCAGAAAAAATTATTCAAGACTATCAGGTTTTTGCAAACCCTTACGTGGAAAGAATGGAGCATTTGGACGCCGCAAATGTCATTCAGCAAGTCATCGAGAAGATGCATCCGTTAATAAACGAGCATGATGTGGAGGTTCAATTACATCTGTCAAGCTGCTGGATTATTGGGGAAAAATCAAAAATGGAATAATGTCTGTTTAATCTTACGAAAAATGCGAATGAGACGGCTCTTTGCAGAAGCCGTCTCATTCTTTGTTAAGATTCATCTAAAAGGGTTTATTTCGAGGTATTCATATTGCTCATTTTTTGGCTGACTGTGATCCTTGATTGGCCATCATGCCCTGTATCGGCTGGGCCATTTGCGGAGCTGCCGTTCCCATGATGGACTTCAGTAACGGCTGGAACGTTCCGTTTCGAAATCCTTTTGTCATTCCAAAAATCGCCGCGCCGATTGCACCAAGAGTAAATAATGAAGACATGATGCCGTTTCGATTTTTCATGAACATTCTCCTCCCTTTTTGCTGTATTGAAAAACGTCTTTATTATGTGAAAACCGCCATACATTATTCTGTGTTTTATTTCCTCTCCTCCAATTTTTTCATAATATGGTTTCATTTAAAAAACATAAAAACGCTTTTTTCGTCTCATTCTAAAATTGTTCTTAAAACAAAGGAGGAATGGATGATGACAGTAATTAGTGATGTGAAGCAAACAATGGCGGGCCTTAAAACCGTTCAGGCGAGCTTTGAAACGTTTGCGCTAAGCACCGAAAATCAACAAGCGAAAAAGCTTTACGAGGATGCTGCCCGGCAGACACAAACAATTATTGACAACTTTTCTCCCCGTATTGAGCAAATTCTGCAAGAAGAGCCTCAATATCAACAGCAGTAATTATTTGAAAAGGTTGGTTATTCTCACCAGCCTTTTCTTCCTTTTTCTCATTACTTGATATCCAAAAGGAAGTGATACGGTTATGTCCAGTAATCAAAAGAAAGAATTAACGCCGGTTCAGCAGGAATATCAGGCGCTTCAAAAAAAATGGGAGCCAAAAAGACCGGTTGTAAAGAACTGCCTAAAAGCGTTTCTGGTTGGGGGAATCATTTGCGTAATCGGGCAGGCTATTCAATACTTTTATATTTTCTTTTTTAATTTTACGGAACAAACAACAGGAAATCCAACGGCTGGCACGATGATTTTCATCGCGATGCTTTTAACAGGATTTGGCGTTTATGATCGTCTTGCGCAGTTTGGCGGGGCCGGATCAGCCGTTCCCCTTACCGGATTCGGAAACGCTGTCATCTCAGCAGCGATTGAGCATAGAACGGAAGGGTTCGTGTTAGGGGTAGGCGGCAATATATTTAAGTTAGCCGGTTCCGTTATTTTATTCGGTGTTTTTTCCGCTTTCATTGTCGCCATGATTAAGACCCTGCTTACACAATGGGGTGGATTGTAATGCTGGCGGGTCATCGTACGTGGGTATTTGACCGGAAGCCTGTCATTGTGTCCACTGGAACAGTAGGCGGACCGTTTGAGGCGAACGGGATGCTGTCAGAAGATTTTGATCTCCTTCATGCGGATTTATGGTTAGCCCAGGATTCTTATGAGGATGCTCATAAGGTGCTTTTTGAAGAAGCCTGTCAAAAAGCAATGGAAAAAGGCGGCATTCAAAAAGATCATGTTCAGTTTCTTCTTGGAGGAGACTTAATCAATCAGATTACACCGACAAGTTTTGCCTGCCGGACACTGGGTGCCCCTTATCTCGGTTTGTTTGGAGCCTGTTCGACTTCAATGGAAGGACTGGCGTTGGGCGCGTTTATTGTGAATGGAAAAGGCGCGGACTATTTATTGACCGGGGCATCGAGCCATAACGCTGCGGTTGAAAAACAATTTCGTTATCCGACTGAATATGGAGGTCAAAAACCGCCGACAGCTCAATGGACAGTGACAGGAGCGGGTGCTGCTTTGTTAAGCGATCAGGGGGAAGGACCGCGTGTTACATCGGCAACGATTGGCCGTGTTGTTGATATGGGCATGACTGATCCATTTAATATGGGAGGAGCAATGGCGCCGGCGGCAGTTGATACCATTGAAGCGCATTTTACCGACCGCAACATTGATCCTTCTTATTATGATTTAATCGTGACGGGCGATCTTGGAAAGATTGGCCGTGACGTTTCTCTTGATTTATTTAAAAAACATGGAACGCCTATACAGGAAGAGCAGTATCAGGATTGCGGCCTGATGATTTACCGGGAAGGGCAGCCGGTTCTTTCAGGAGCAAGCGGTGCAGGCTGTTCCGCAACGGTTGTCTATGGCCATTTATTAAACCGGATGAGAAAAGGGGAATTTAAACGAATGTTGGTGGCAGCAACGGGCGCTTTATTGTCACCGCTCAGTTTTCAGCAAGGTGAGACGATTCCCTGCATCGCTCATGCGGTATCTATTGAATATGGAGAGGATGACACAAAATGACGGTTGCATCGGATGTAAAACAATGTCTCGCCAGCCTCAAAGGCATTGAAGCCGATTTATCGAGTCTGGCGATATTGACGCAAGATCATAACTCGAAACGTGTGCTGCATGAATCGATGATGGAAGTGAACGAAATCGTGGAAAATTTAAAAAAACGGATCGGTGAGCTGGAACGGGAAGAACGGCAGTACGAAGGCTTTTAAAATAAACCTGTTTTTCAGGAGGTGTGCAGCAAGTGCCTGAGTGGTTAGAAATCATATTACGGGGCTTATTGCTCTTAATGGTCCTTTTCCTCATTACGAAGTGGCTCGGGAAAAAACAACTGTCCCAGCTTTCGTTTTTTGAATATGTAACGGGGATTACCATCGGCAGCATAGGAGCGGAAGTGGTAACAGGGCTGGAACGAAACATTATGCATGGAATTTTGGGCATTGTTGTATTTACAGCGGTTCCTTTTTTAGCCGGTCTGATTTCGCTAAAAAGTAAGAAGTTTCGGGATATTATAGAAGGAAAAGGAGTTATTTTCATTAAGGATGGAAAAGTAATGGAAGATAACTTAAAAAAAGAGCGATACACAACAGATGATTTATTGGCGCTGCTTCGACAAAAGGATGTCTTTCAAGTGGCGGATGTAGAGTTTGCGGTATTAGAGGAAACAGGTGAGTTAAGTGTACTGCTGAAAAAAGAAAATCAGGCATTAACGCCAAAAGATTTAAATATGCTTGTTGCACCCATTAAAGAACCACAAACAGTCATTATAGATGGAAAGATATTGGATGAACCATTGGCGACAATAGGGAGAAGCAGGAATTGGCTCCACACCGAACTCGATAAACTGGGCGTGACGGTTGAAAATGTCTTTCTTGGACAGGTGGATTCAAACGGACAAGTGACGGTGGATCTTTTTGATGATACTCTTGAAGTTCCGTCTCCTCAGGAAATGCCTTTATTGTTAGCCGCCATGAAAAAATGCCAGGCAGATTTGGAACTTTTTGCGCTTAGTACAAAAGCTGAAGAGGCGAAACAAATGTATGAAAAAAACAGTCAAAAGCTGCAAGGCGTTATTGACAAAACAGCGCACATTTTAATGTCATAATGAATATCTCTTTTCTTTTGCAGCAAAACACCCCTGTCTCGTTTTAGTTTTTGACTAAGCCGATGAATGTGGAGGGTGTTTTCTTTATGTCTTTTCCAGCGTCACAACAATCAAGTGCGCCACTCGTTGACCTTCTTCTTTGAAGGCTGATAGTATAAAGAAATAGTGCATATAATGAAGTTGTTAAAGAAAAGTCATAAAACAGTCAATCGCGGGACAAGCATTTCTTTCATAAATCCATTATAATAAAAACAAACATTGTGAAGTTTTTCACTATTTTTAAAATAGATAAGGTGGGGAGCATGTATATATATGGACACGCTTCGAAAGTGGGCATTTGAACAGAAGACGATGATGGTGTTTTTGATTGTTTCATCGGTGATGACCGGCGCTGCAATCGTCGGACAGGCGCATTTTTTTGTCACAATTGTCGACCGGATTTTTTTGAAAGGGGCGTCATTTGGAGAAATCCTGCCGTTTTTAGGCGGTCTGCTGGCGGTTATGGCGATTCGGACGGCTCTCACCTATTTGAATGGACGGACCGGCGTGAAAATGGCGTCCAATGTGAAGCGGAACGTACGGAGAATGCTTCTTGAAAAATATACAAAAAATCCGGTTCAGGCGGCGATACACGGGCAGTCGGGCGGCAAAGTGAGTGTCATGATGGATGCCGTCGATGAAATGGACAGCTATTACAGCAAATACATTCCGCAGGTGATTCAAACGTCGATTGTGCCGCTATTGATCCTTGCGGTTGTGTTGTATGAGCATGTGTACAGCGGTCTGATTATGATGATCACCGCTCCGTTTATTCCACTGTTCTTTATCATTATTGGCATCAAAACGAAGGCAAAGTCAGAAGAACAGCTCGATAAATTAGCGGCATTTTCAGGCCGTTTTCTCGATACACTGCAGGGGCTTACAACGCTGAAATTATTCGGACGGGCCGCCAAACAGCGGGAATTAATTGAGCAGAGCAGTCTTGATTTTCGGGATGCGACGATGACGATTTTGAAAATCGCGTTCATTTCGACATTGATGCTTGAATTCATTTCGACGCTCAGCATCGGCATCATTGCGCTTGAAGTCGGTCTTCGGCTTGTCGTCTTCGAAAGCATTGCCTTCTCCACAGCCTTTTTCGTTCTCGTACTCGCCCCTGAATATTATTTGTCTTTGAAAGAACTTGGCAGTGCTTTTCATACGGGGCGGGGCAGTATGGGAGCGGCGAAAAAAGTGATGGACGAGCTTGAAGAAACAGAGCAGCCGGTGAAATGGGGCACAGAGGAAGCTGTGATGCCTTCCATTGAACTTCGGAATGCCGGTTTTCAATATGGAGATGGATTCGCCTTGCGGAAAATCGATGCGGTTATTCCGCCGAACACACAAGCAGCTATCGTAGGACGCAGCGGTTCGGGTAAAACAACATTGCTGCATTTAATCGCCGGGCTGTTTGATCCGGTAGAAGGAGAGATCATGGTAAATGGGCGGCCCCGTTCGAATTACAGTGAAAAATCATGGTTCGATCAGCTGAGCTATATTTCGCAGCATCCCTATTTATTTTCGGGCACGATTGCGGAAAATATTGCGGTCGGCGGAAGAGACGGAGCAGCGCGCGCAGAAATTGAAGAAGCTGCCAAAAAAGCCGGTATTTCATCGTTAATTGAGTCGCTTGAAAACGGATATGATACGCCGATTGGCGAAGCGGGCCGCGGCCTTTCCGGAGGGGAAAAACAGCGGATTGCGCTCGCACGCGCCTTTTTGAAAAAGCCGTCCGTCATTTTATTTGATGAACCGACAACCGGTCTTGATTTAAAGACTGAACGCATTTTACAGCAGTCGATGAACGAATTATCGAAAACAGCGACGGTGATCACCGTTGCACACCGTCTGCATACAATCAAACAGGCGGACGTCATCCTGTTTTTGGAAAAAGGAGAACTTGTGGCGGCCGGCACACATTCGGAGCTTCTCGAATCGGTGCCTGAATATCGTCATATGGTATCGGTGCAGCAAGGAGGTGCGGTTGAATGAAGGACTTGATGGTGGTGATCAAGCTGATGATTCAAGAGAAGCGTGACGTTGTACTGTCGGTCTTTTTCGGAGCTGTGGCTGGTTTGACAGCTGTTGCGCTGTTCGCCCTGAGCGGGTATATGATTTCGAAATCAGCACTCTCGCCTCCGCTGTATATCATTACGATCATGACCGCGCTGCTGAAGCTGTTTGGATCAGCGAAATCCATCAGCCGCTATGCGGAACGGTATTTTTCACACCGGGCGACGTTTACGATTTTAAGTAATTTGCGCGTATCATTTTATGAAAAACTCGAACCGCTTGCACCCGGTATTTTCGGAAAGTACCGAAGCGGGGATTTATTAGCGCGAATTGTCGGCGATGTGGAAAGCCTGCAAAATTTCTTCTTGCGCGTTTTTTATCCGCCGATTGTGCTTGTCATTGTTTTTTTAAGCACCATTTTCTTTACGATGTTTTATTCCGTTTATGTGGCGCTTTTGCTGCTTGCCGGGTTATTATTGACCAGTTTTATTGTGCCGGCACTGTTTGCGCTGCGCCAGCGGAAGATTGACAGCCGCCGTGAGGACAGGGGCTCACTGTCAACAGAGGTCACAGAGCTTTTGCATGGCTTTCGGGATTTGAAAATTTACCAGAAGCTTGACGAGAAGGAAAAGCAATTAATTCAATCCGCCGATTTTTATGTGAACGGGCAGGAGCGGGAAGGTGTTAATGCAGTATTCAATCAGTCAGTCAATACGTTGGCGGCGCTCATGGTTTCCTGGTGTGTGCTGGCTCTTGGCGCGTTTCTTGTCACGGATGGCCAGCTAGATGGACTGTTTTTGGCGATGCTTGTCATGATTTCACTGAATGTATTTGAAAATGCAGCACCGATGGCGGTTTTCCCGGCCCATTTGGAAGACAGCAGGCACGCAGCAAAGCGGCTATTTTCTTTTGTTGGAGGGGAATTTGGAGAAATGAAGAAGGAATTGGCTGGGCAGCTGGATGGTCAAAAAGCCTTTTCCATTGAAATGGACGATGTGACCTTTACATTTCCAGGAGAGAACAGGCTCGCATTGAAAAATATTCATCTGACAATACCTTCCGGTTCGAAAACGGCGATTGTCGGGCCGAGCGGTTCAGGGAAATCTACGCTGCTTCAGCTTATGCTAAAGGTATATGAAGCGGACAGCGGGAAAGTGTTGTTGGATGGAATGCCAATGGAGGCACTAGATCAGGAAATGATATGGAAAAAGACGAATGTCGTGCTCCAGGAAAATCACTTTTTCTTCGGCACCATTCGGGACAATTTGATGCTGGCAAAGGATGGACTGACAGACGAAGAATTGGCCACAGTGCTTTCGAACGTGAAGCTGGACTCGTTTTCGCTGGATGATCCGGTATTTGAAAAAGGCGAAAATCTGTCCGGGGGTGAGAAGCAGCGGCTGGCGATGGCCCGGGCCATGCTGAAGCGGGCGCCTGTCTGGCTGCTTGATGAACCGACCTCTTCCCTTGATGCCTTGACGGAAAAGGGACTGTATGATCATCTATTCGAAATAGCAAAAAATGACACACTTATTCTCGTCAGCCACCGATTGACAGGGCTTGAGAAGATGGATCAAATTATCGTCATGGAACAGGGAATGATTGTGGAATCAGGTACTTTTGATGAATTGATGGAGAAGAAAGGCTATTTTTATGAGATGAAGCAGATTGAAAAAAGTGTTTTTATGTAAGAGAAAAAGGCAGGACCGGATCGCATAACAGCGTGCTGGTTCTGTTTTTTTAGTTTGAAATAGTAATAAAAAATGGGACGGATGTACACCCTCTTAACGGCGCTTGAATATGTTATGGGAGAAGTCAAAAATGTTAGGGAGGCTCTTATTTTGAACGATCAACATGTAATTTCTGACGAAGAGTTCGAGCTGCCAAACGAACAGGACTATGATGATTTTGCCGAATACGCGGTGGAAACGCAGCAGCCGTACCATTACCCAAGACCAAGACCGCCTTATTCACACCATCCTTATCCGCGGCCGCGCCCAAGACCGCTATTCTTTCCTTATTATCCTTATCCACCGTACTATCCATACTACCCCCATTACCCCGGATATGGACACGGATACGGTTATGGATATGGAGGATGGGAAGGCTAAGATTCTGAATAATTCGTTAAAACATATTTATTAAGAGCGGTCTCAAAAGCTGTTTGAGACCGCTCTTATTTTAAGTGGAACGGCCGGATGTAAATAGATCAGTTCTAGCTAGAAGACAGAAGGTATCACAAGATTCTCTAGGATCAATAAATCTTCTCTTTTTAACAGTTATGAGGTCTGTAATAATGTAGAAATACTTTTCAAACAAGCTTTTTTATAAAAATCATGAAGATCATCCCGGCCGCACATTAACCATTGCGTCAGGCAGCCGTCAATCATTGCCCGCATCATTTTGGCGGTAGTATCGACATCAAGGTCAATGGGAAAGACCCCTTCTTTTTTCCCGAGCGTAATAATCTCACGTCCGATGTTCCAGCAGTTTTCGTAAAAAGCAAGATTGATTTTTTGATAGACTGGATTTCGGCTTGCCTGTGCTAAAAAATTAACATACACACGATAAAATTTTTTGTTTTTTTCTGGCGATACAAAGACGCAGTCCATGTAGGCGTTTAATTTTTCCATCGCTGTATGCTTGCCGGAGATGGCTCTATACTCCACTTCATAAATTTGAGCGGTAATGGATTGCAGCAGCTCTGACAGGATGCTTTCTTTGTTATGAAAATAATAGTGTACCACCCCTTTGCTGACGCCGGCATGGTCGGCAATATCCTGCAGCGTCACAGAATCATATCCATGGCTGGCTACCGCTTGAAAAGCCGCTTTTAACACTTGCTCTTTACGCTCTTCCGCTTTCTTTTTCATAAAAAAACCCCCGGTTATTTATATAATTGAGTATACAACAAATGAAAGATTCGATAAAATTATTCTGACCAGTCAGAATAATTTGTTCTAATCATGATAGAACGCAAAGGGGAGTGGAGAAAAATGAACGAACAGTTTAACGCATTAGTGGTCGATAAAACGGAAAATGATTTCTCCGTTAAGGTCAAAGAAATGACGCTTGAAGAGCTGCCGCAGGGGGACGTGCTCATTAAAGTGTTGTATTCCGGTATTAACTATAAAGACGGATTGGCGAGCATCCCGGATGGAAAAATTGTCCGATCGTATCCTTTCATTCCGGGCATTGATTTAGCTGGTGTCGTTGTTTCCTCTGAAGATCCCCGCTTTAAGGAAGGGGATGAAGTCATTGCAACAAGCTATGAAATTGGTGTTTCTCATTTTGGGGGATACAGTGAGTATGCCAGAATCCCCGCAGACTGGATTGTTCCTTTACCAGCGGGCTTGACATTGAAAGAAGCGATGATTTACGGAACAGCAGGGTTTACCGCCGCTTTGTCTGTTCAGCGATTAGAGGAAAATGGATTGTCGCCGGATAAAGGAAAGGTGCTTGTAACAGGGGCGACTGGCGGCGTTGGAGGCATTGCCGTTTCGATGCTGGCAAAACGCGGCTACGACGTTGTGGCAAGTACGGGAAAAGAATCAGAGAAAGACTATTTGACGAAACTGGGCGCAGCAGAAATTGTATCCCGGGATGATGTGTATAACGGGAAGATTAAAGCGTTAGATAAAGAGATATGGGCCGGTGCAGTCGACCCGGTCGGCGGCGAAAGCCTTGCGTCTATTTTAAGTAAAATAAGCTATACGGGTTCCGTGGCGGTAAGCGGTTTAACAGGGGGAGGAAACGTCCCGACGACCGTCTTTCCGTTCATTCTCCGGGGTGTGAATTTACTCGGTATTGATTCCGTTTACTGCCCGATGGAGAAGAGAAAAGCTATTTGGAATCGTATGGCATCGGATTTAAAACCGGAAGATCTTTCAGCGTTTGTACAGCAGGAAGCCGCACTTGAAGAATTACCGGAAATTCTTCCGATGATTTTAAAAGGAAAAATGCGCGGAAGAGTCATTGTGCGTCTTTAACAAAACAAATTAATAAAAACATGTTTAAACACCGTTCGCTTGTTATGAACGGTGTTTATTTGTCTGTAAGTATTTGAAAAAAAAGGCGTATTGTGAACTCCTTATTTTACATTTAGAATTTTATTAAATTGACATCGATAATCATTATCAATTATGATGTTTCTGTAAAAAAGCAATGAATAAGAATACTGATTCAAAAATCATGATAGATCCGGCAGATAAGGAGAGAAACAACCATGTTGACATTTACGAAGAAAAAATTAGCAGCTGTTGCAGCGGCCGTTTTAATGATGGGGGGATGCAGCTCTAATCAAGCAGCCCCCGAGCCGGCAGCAGCGGATCAAGCACAGCAAACAATCAAAATCGGTTATCCGAATATTTTATCTATGGCACCCGCGATTATTGCAGAAAAGCAAAAACTGATGGAAGAGCAAGGGCTGCACGCGGAATTTTATCAATTTGCAAATGGACCGGATTTAAACAAAGCGTTGTCTTCCGGCAAGTTAGATGTCGCCTATACCGGCATACCCGTCGTCGTGAACTGGGCTTCAAGAGGCGCGGATATTTCCGTCATTGCCAAAGTAGGAGAGGGAGAATTTGGCCTTTTGACAAAAGGAGATGCTGAGATTACGGGGCCATTGGATTTAAAAGGAAAGAAGGTCGGTTTTTTAGGGAAAGGCACCGGATCGGATATTCTTGTCCGCGGATTTTGACTGCCGGAAGCACAGCTGGATGAATCATCTGTAAATTTACTGGAAATGAAAATGCCTATCATGGAGCAAGCGATTATGAATGGCGCGGTGGATGCTGCTTTTACAGGGGAACCGTTCATTACATATGCTGAATTACGCGGATTGAAGGTTGTTAAAAAGCTTCCCGATCCTGCCGTCGTTGTCGTTGCCCGGAATGACTTTGCAAAAGAACACGGAGAAGTAGTGGAGAAATTTATGAAGGGGCATCTCGCTTCCATTGATTATATTCATGAAAATCAAAAAGAATCGGCTGCTGCTTTAGCAAAGGCCTTTAAGGTGCCGGAAATCGAAGCAGCAGGAAAAACATGGACACCGGCAGAGGTGATGGAAAAAGCCTTAGCGAATCAGCAGTATGAAGCCGCCTTTTCCGATGAAGATTTTAACTTCTATCAACAACTTGCAGATGCCAATTATAAATTGAAATTGATTGATCAGCCTTTCGACGTCCAATCGGTTTTTGACTTAAATTGGATCAAATAGAGGCTGTGGAAAAGAAATGTATACAGACAGATAAGAAGTGGGATGTCAAACGTTTATCGAGGCATCCCCCTTCTTCTTTTAGTGGCCGGAATTTCGGGATATAGGCCGGATTTTTTGAATTTGGGCCGGAATCCCAAAGCTTGGGCCGGATTTTCCTTGAATCCGGCCTTTCTGCAATTAATTCGACCAAAATGGACCACAATCCGGCCTTCCTGAAAATAAATCGGCCGAAATAGATCAGAATTCGGCTGTTCACTGTCTGTCAGCAAAGGATGGAAGAGATCGTAGGAATAGTATTGGAAATTTGATTTATTCATGTTATCATCTTTTTAATGTTAACCTAATATTTATTTAGGTTAACAAAAAGAAAAGGAGTGAGGAACCATTGCTAAATTATGCTGAATTGGCGGAAAAAAATAAGCGGTATGTGTGGCATCCGTTTACGCAGATGAAAGAATACATAGAGGATGATCCTGTCATTATTGACAGCGGGGATGGACGGAAGCTTCGCGATGTCCGGGGCAATGAATACTGGGATGGGGTTTCATCCATCTGGCTGAATGTTCACGGTCATCGTGTGCCTGAACTCGATCAGGCAATACGGGATCAATTGGATAAAATCGCCCATTCGACATTACTTGGAATGGCGAATGTACCGGCCATCCTTCTGGCAGAAAAACTGATTCAATTAATGCCGCCGGGTTTGGCGAAAGTATTTTACTCGGATTCTGGTGCAACCTCCGTCGAGATTGCGATTAAAATGGCGTTTCAGTACTGGCAGCATAAAGGACAGCCTCAAAAACAGCGTTTTATTACGATGAAGGATGCCTATCATGGAGACACGATTGGCGCCGTTTCAGTTGGGGCCATTGATATTTACCGTCATACATATTCGAATTTGCTTTTCAGCCCGATCCATGTTCCTTATCCATATGTTTATCGTTCTCCGGTGGAAGGGGATGAACAGGAGCAGACAACCTTTTTCTTAGCTGAACTGGAAAAAACACTGCAGGCTCATCATCATGAAACAGCGGCATTAATTATCGAACCGATCGTTCAAGGAGCCAGCGGCATTATTGTCATGCCGGAAGGATATTTAAAAGGTGTCCGCGAGCTTTGTTCCAAATACAATGTATTAATGATCGCCGATGAAGTCGCAACAGGGTTTGGACGTACCGGCCGCTTATTTGCCTGCAATCATGAAAAGGTCACACCGGATATTTTGACGGCTGGGAAAGGTCTTACGGGCGGCTATCTTCCGGTTGCCATCACAGTGACGACAGACGACATTTATGAAGCGTTTCTCGGTGACTATGAAGAACAAAAGACCTTTTTCCACGGTCATAGCTACACAGGAAATCAGCTGGGGTGTGCTGTAGCAATTGCAAACTTAGATTTGATGGAAAAAAAGAATCTCGTTCACGATGTAGAACAAAAGTCCATCTATATGGCGAATCGATTGCAGAAATTCCGTCAGCTGTCTCATGTGGGGGATATCCGGCAGAAAGGGTTTATGATCGGACTTGAACTTGTCGTCGATCGTGACACAAAGGAAGCTTACGAATGGTCTGAGCGGATAGGGGTTCAGGTGTGCCGGCGCGCGAAGGATTTAGGGATGCTGATCCGCCCGCTTGGAAACGTAGTCGTGTTCATGCCGCCGCTTGCTTCCACAACGGAGGAACTGGAGTCTATGCTTGATATTTTGTATCAATCGATTCAGGAGGTTACTGAATCGTGACCTGGGATCAGGAGCTGCAGCATCTCAAAGAAAAGGGACTTTACCGGCAGCTGAACTCCGTGGAAATGATGGAAGATCAAGGATATGCGATGGTGAACGGACAAAAAATGCTGATGTTCTCATCCAATAATTATTTAGGGCTTGCCCGTGATAAACGATTAATCCAGGCTTCTATTGAGGCAGTACAGCGTCTTGGGGCAGGCTCAACCGGATCCAGATTAACGACCGGCAATTCTTTGCTCCACGAAGAACTGGAAAAAAAGCTGGCCAAATTTAAGCAAACGGAAGCCGCCGTTGTATTTAATACGGGGTATATGGCGAATATCGCCGCGTTGACAACGCTTGCCGGCAAGGATGATGTCATTTTATCGGATGAAATGAACCATGCCAGTATTATTGACGGCTGCCGCTTATCGCGTGCACAAACAACCATATATCGCCATGCTGATCTGCGTGACCTGGAATTGAAGCTGCAGCAAACAGCCCGATACCAAAAAAGGCTCATTGTCACGGATGGCGTGTTTTCCATGGACGGGGATATTGCGCCGCTCCCGGGGATTGTCGAACTGGCGGAACGGTATAATGCTGTTGTCATGGTCGATGACGCTCACGCAACTGGTGTACTGGGTAAAAACGGAAGGGGAACGGTAGAGCATTTCGGGCTGAAGGGCAGAGTCGAAATCCAGATGGGGACACTTTCCAAAGCTGTTGGAGCAGAAGGCGCATACATTGCGGGAAGCCGGTCATTAATTGATTATCTTGTCAATCAGGCAAGACCGTTTATTTTCTCGACTTCCTTGCCGCCCGGTGTCATGGCAAGTGCCCTTACCGCCATTGAGATTATTCCGGCAGAGCGCGAACGGAGATTTCGATTAAGTGGATTAAGCCAGCGTCTATACAAGGAGCTGACCTCTCTTGGATACACCGTCTGGGGTGGAGAAACACCGATTCTAGCCATTATTTGCGGAGAACCGAAAGAAGCGCTGATGCTGGCTGATGCTTTACGCGAAAATGGCATATTCGCTCCTGCCATTCGGCCGCCGACAGTGCCGGACAGGACTTCACGCATACGATTGACGGTTATGGCCACTCACCAGGACGATCAGATTCATCATGTCATTGATGTGTTTAAGAAAATGGCTCCGGCGCTAAAAAGGGGATGAAATAGAATGAAAGGTTTTTTTATTACGGGGACAGATACCGGCATCGGGAAGACCATTATCGCCGGAGGATTAGCCGGTGTTTTACGGGAAAAGGGCTATGATTGCGGCGTTTATAAACCGGTTCAAAGCGGGCACCTTGTCCATCATCCGGAAGGGGATGCAGCAAGACTTAAACGGCTTTCCGGTGTAGAGGACCCGGTGGAGCTTATTTGTCCATATGCCATCGAGGAACCACTGGCTCCGGTTTTGGCACTGAAAAGAGCCGGACAACGGGTGACACTGGAGGATCTTCAAAACGGATATGTGAGATTAAAAGAGAAGCATAAGTGCATGATTGTCGAAGGAGCCGGCGGTCTTGCCGTTCCTTACGTAGAGGATGGTCTGGTAGTGGATGCAGCTAAGATGTTTGAGCTTCCCATGATTATCGTGGCAAGGCCGAATCTCGGTACTGTCAATCATACGCTGTTGACGATTCACTATGCGATAAAGAGGGGGATACAGGTTGCGGGAGTGATTATATCCGGTTACCGGGAGGAAATGGCCGGGATATCTGAAAAAACCAATCCTGAATTAATTGAATCGTATAGCGGAATTCCGGTTTTGGGCGTCATCCCGTGGCTGGATGAGTCTGATTCACGGGAAAAAGTGTCAGCGGCCATCAGAAAGACGGTTCAATGGGATCAGCTTCGTATCACATGATGATGGAAAAGAGAAGGATGGTTAAACATGAAAATCAACGTTCATACAATCACCGAAGTATCATTATTAGCTGCGATGATTGCCATTATCGGTTCTTTTAAAATTCCGGCCGGATTTCCAGGCGCTGAGTTTCAGTTGTCTGCTCCTTTGGCGGTCGCAATCGCTGCTGTCTTTGGGTTTTGGCGGTATATAACGGCAGGGGTTATGGCAAGTCTTCTGTTAATGATTCTTGGGGTACATAACCTGTTTAATGTTGAAATATCCATGGTTTTTAGAATTGTGGCGGGCGGAATTGTTGCGCTGCTTGGCCCCTCGCTGCCGATTTTGATGCTGGCTGGTCCAATCGGTACCGCGGCCGCGAGATGGGTGTTGTCCATCACGCTCGGTGTCCCGTTCTGGCCGCTTGTTTTGCAAGCGCTGCCGGGTATGGTGTTTACCGCCATAACCGTTTATCCGCTGTATCGAATGCTCGTCCGAGTGAAAAAGGAACGGGGTGTTACGCTTGCGCGAAGAAATGTATAGTGTCCGCATGAGAGCAGCGGAAGGAGGGCCGCACGAGCAGGGGGGATTTCACATTTCCGGCGGCGAAACACTGGTCCCGAAGGCGTTGTTGGAAGAAACGGCCAGGACCCTCATTCAAAAAGCGTTGAAGCACAGCCGCGGCGACGCTGATTTTATTCAATTGACGATCGAAAAAGTAGCAGAAGAGGAGCTGCTGCGGCTGGCTCCCTTAGCGGTTTCCACAGTTGCGGTAAAAAGCGTGGAAGAAGGCCGTCTTCAGGCAGGTGAATATTTGCAGCGTTTCGGTGTGTCCGAAAAAGCGATTGCAATCGGAATGAACCTGCTGCAGAGCTCTTCCAATTTACGCGGAGCTGTCGTACTAAATGCCCGGAGCGGAGAGCGTCTTGACCACCGTGGAATGCGCGGCGTGAGGGCAACCCGGATGGGATGGAGCCGGGAAGGGTATGTCCGCTGGTCCGCCATGTATCCGGAACTCGCCTCCCCGCGTATAGCGGAAGCGCTCGTTCTGGCAACCAAGGTGGCGCATGCTCCTTTTCTTGTGGCTGAACTTTGCTGGTCGGACGATCCGGAATATGTGACCGGCTATGTGTCGAATCGTGAGAAAGGGTATGTCCGAATCACTCATTTAAAAGAAAAAGGCGATATGAACGGCGGCCGGATTTTTTTTGTTTCAGATGATAGCGAATTAGAATCCTTTATCGCTTATTTGGAACAAAAATCCGTTTTGTTATTATAAGGTGACGAGGGCGGGGAAATGGCCGATTCTGCGAAGAAAGGGGCAAAAGATCCTGGAGACAGTCTTTTTCGTTTCTATGGCCGGATTTGTTGCCGTTTGGGCCGAATTCCCATCAATTCGGCCTTTATGAGGCAAAATCCGGCTTTCCCATTGATAAATCGGCCTAAAGAGTTCAGAATCCGGCCTGAATTTAAAAAAACCGGCCCAAGATCAAAAAATCCAGCCGTCGAAATAAGAAATTCTGAGCCTTATCCTAGCGTTTTTCGCTGAAAATCAGCAATAGCATTATATTCTTCATCTAGTTTTCGGGAAATGCGCAAGTAGATCGGCACCAGTTCACGATAAATTGCAACGTTTTCTTGAATAGGTGTATGTTTGTGTGCCGCGCCGATCATTTCGGAAACAACGTTCAATGAATCAATTTCATTTAAGGCATACAAACCAAGGATCGCGGCGCCCAGGCACGAGCTTTCGATGCTTTTTGGCACCGCAACTTCCTGGTCAAAAATGTCGGCCATCATTTGCCGCCATAAGGCAGAGCGGGCAAATCCGCCGGTCGCCTGCACTTTTTTCGGGACACCGATTTGTTCTTTTAGTGCGAGCAATACGCTGTATAAATTAAACATAACACCTTCGAGCACAGCGCGGATCATGTGCTCTTTTTTATGATGCAGTGTTAATCCGAAAAAGGATCCGCGTGCATTCGGATTCCATAACGGGGCTCGTTCACCGGCTAAATAAGGATGAAACAATAGTCCGTCAGCGCCGGGTGATACGCGTTCGGCTATTCTCGTTAACACTTCGTACGGATCGATTCCCAGTCTTTTGGCTGTTTCTGCTTCCGCCGAAGCGATTACATCGCGGACCCAGCGGAAAGTCATGCCGCCGTTATTGACCGGCCCTCCGATAACCCAATGATTTTCAGTTAATGCATAGCAGAATGTCCGCCCTTTTGGATCGGTCACGGGTTTGTCAGTCACTGTTCGGATTGCGCCGCTTGTGCCGATGGTAACGGCCACAGCGCCCGGTTCAATCGCATTGACACCGAGATTGGAAAGCACGCCATCATTGGCGCCGATGACGAACGGAGTAGAAGCGAGAATACCAAGCCGGACAGCTGTATCCTGCGGCAGACCTTGAATAGAATGAGTGGTCGGCACGAGCGTCGATAAGTAATCCGGTGTAATGCCAGCCGCATTGAGCGCTTCCTTATCCCAGTCAAGCTCCTGTAAGTTAAGCAGCCCTGTCGCTGAAGCAATGGAATGGTCGATGATAAATTCATGAAATAACCGGTAAAAGATATATTCTTTTACGGAAATAAATTTCACTGTTTTAATAAAAACATCCGGCATTTCTTCCTTTATCCAGCGTATCTTGCATAATGGAGACATCGGATGAATAGGCGTGCCGGTACGTAAATAAATGTTATGTCCATTCCATTCGTTTTTTATTTTTTCTGCCCATAAAGTGCTCCGGTTGTCCGCCCATGTAATGCTGTTCGTGAGCGGTGTGCCGGATTCATCCACAGCAATAACACTGTGCATCGCCGAGCTGAAGGAGATGCAAAGCAAATTTTCCGGATTAATGTTCCGGACTGTTTCTTTAATGGTTTCAAGCACCGCCTCAAAAATTTCATTTGGATTTTGTTCCGCGGTGGATGGTGTCGGTGTGAGAAGCGGATATTCAATTGTATGGTGGGCGATGATCGCGCCTTCTCTTGTAAACAATACCGCTTTCGTACTCGTCGTCCCGAGATCGACGCCTAACATATAGGCTTTTTTTTTCATGCAATCTGCCCCCTTTGTATACTTACGTCTCCGTCCATTTTTTCCATCCTGAGTTGATAACTTGTGTTCCTTTTTCACTATTTTAACGAATAAGATCAAGATCTGCCTTTTTTAACGGCTTTTTTGGCAAAAGGTTGATTATTATCATTTTATATATTATTATCAAAAATGATAATAATAAACTGGAAAGGTGGTTCATTTGAAAAAAACAAAACTTATTTTACACCCGGTGCGAATGAAAATTATTCAGTCTCTTGCGAATGGACGTAAATTAACGGTGCAGCAGCTAGCAGAATGGATTAAAGATGTACCGCAGGCGACGTTGTATCGGCATATTAACACCCTTTTAGAAGCAAATTTGATTGAGGTTGTACAGGAAAATCAAATTCGGGGAACCGTGGAAAAAGTATTTGCCTTAAAAGAGCAGAGTATTCAATCGCAGGAAGAATTTTTGAATTTATCAAAAGAAGATCATGTGGAATTGTTTTTCACGTTTACCGCGCAGCTTATGGGGCTGTACGAACAGTACTTGAATAAAGGCGATGCTGATCTTGTGAAAGATGGTGCCGGCTACCGGATCGCCAATGTGCATGTGACAGATGAGGAATACTCAGAGCTTATTCGAGAGATCGGAAAGGTGATTCAAAAGGCAATGTTAAACGAGCCGTCACCTGAACGAAAGGTGAAAAATATCGCCACTATTGTCATACCAGAATAGGAGGGATTCACGATGATTGAAAAAGAAATCATGATTCAAGGCAATGACCCGATTTTCGGCACATTGACGTTTCCGGAAGAGGACGTCACGTATCCCGCTTTGCTTCTCTTGCCCGGTTCAGGTCCGGTTGACCGTGACGGAAATGACCGGAAAGGAAAGTATCAGACGAACTTGTATAAAGACCTTGCCCATTTCATGACCGGTTTAGGGTTTGCGGTATTGCGTTTTGATAAGCGGGGCACCGGAAAAAGAGGCGGAGACTGGATGGCGGCCGGGCTTTCGGATTTAACGTCAGACGCAAAAAGTGCGATGAAATTTTTACGTGCTCATCCGAATGTGGATCAAGAAAACGTTATTGTCTGCGGACACAGTGAAAGGACGATCATCGCGACGATTTTGGCGGAAACGATGAATCCGGCCGGCTGCATGCTTCTCTCCGGCGGTGTCGACAATTTAATGCAAGCCCTTCATCATCAGCGCCAGCTTGCGTATAAAGAACTATTTGAACTGCCCGGCTTCAAAGGATGGATCAACCGAACGTTAAAAGTCGATGTGAAAAATGAAAAGAAGACCGAAAAGTTGTTAGAAAAAATGAAGAAATCGGATGAGGACATCATTAAAATCCAGTTCTTTTTCAAACAGCCGGCGAAATGGTTTCGCGAGCACAGCGATTATGACACAAGAGCGGCATTAAAAAAGGTTACCTGCCTGGTGTTTGCACTTCACGGTGATAAAGATCCGTTAGTGGAAAGTCGTGTGCTGGAGGAACTGGATGAATTGGTGCAGGGGAAAAGTGAATACCACATTATTCATAACATGGAGCACGGGCTGCGCGTTCAGGATGAGGAAAGAAGCATGCTGAAGATGAAAAAAATCTTTAAAGAAGTGTTGAAGCGGCCGCTCCATGAAGAGGGTCTTGAGAAAATGGCCGGCTGGCTGAACAGCCATTTTAAAACAAAGGATGTTTCCGGCTCAAAATAAAAAAGTTGGAATAAGTGAATCCGGCTGTATATAATGACAAGTAGAATCCTATAAAAACATAATCGCTATTCTGGTGTCTTTTATAAGACTGAAAAGGGAACTTGGTGAAAAACCAAGACTGCCCCCGCAACTGTAAATGTGGACGAAATGACAAAACCACTGCATCGCACAGCCGCTCTTTAAGAGCCGCCATGATGCGGGAAGGGTCAAAGTAGGAAGAAGCATGAGTCAGGAGACCTGCCAGAATGTCCAGTTTCAAATCTCCGGGGAGAAGAGGTGTTGAAATGACATATAAGCCCTTTATTTTATTTGTCGTTGACATAAACTCTTCTTCTCCGGGAAGGGTTTTTTTGTGTTTCCAGAACAGGAGGGCGGGACGGTGAAGACGGATATATAGAAGCGATCCGATTTAGAAGAGCAATGGCAGGAGGGGATGAAAGACTGGAATGGGAACATGCCGGAGCGGAGGGCGGATGATGCGTGTGAAGAACTTTTTTGGAGGCATTTTATAGAACGAAAAGGAGACGCAAAGCCCGATGCTTATGCGCTGGAAATAATGAAAGAGATTGCTCCTTTTATTCATGAAAAAGACCATGTGCTTGAAATCGGTCCGGGTTCGGGAAATTATACGTTTTCTTTAGCGAAACAGGCTGAATCATTAACCGTTGTCGATAGTTCAGATGCAGTCTTGACGTTTCTGCAAACAGCGGCTGAAGACAAAAAGGTGAAAAACCTCCAGATGATTCATGGGAAATGGGAGGGATTTTCAAGTGAGAAGAGCTATGACGTTATTTTCGGAATGAATTGTTTTTATCGAATGTACGAAATCAAACAAGCGCTTCGGCTGATGAATCAACATGCAAAAAGGCGTGTTATTTTGGGGATGACGACAGGACCGATACAGCCGCATTATTTGTATCTTCATCAAAAATATCAGTACGAATTAAAACGGCCGCGCAGAGATTATATTCATTTGCTGAATCTATTATACGAGTTAGGTATTTATGCAGACTGCAGGATGATTCCTTTAAAGAAGACATATCGATTTGCTTCTTTTGAAGAACTGCTTGAGAAAAGCGCAAGTAAACTATTATCGCCGCATGTACTTCAGGAACATCTGAAGGAAAGTCTTGAGCCTTATGTTCATCTTGACGACGGATGCTACATATATGAACACGAGTTTCATGGCGTCATCATGACATGGACCCCAAATCAAATTGATTTATCGGATACCCGGATCAAGGTTCCTTGGAGAAAATGAAGCCCGCGGCAAGAACATCATTTGAAGAAAAAACGACTTGGTTGTAATGGTAAATCGGCGCAATCCCCCTATGTCAGGTAAATTGCGCCGACGGAACATCGCTATTCCGTATTAATCCTGAGAATACCCTTTTTTTGCGTGCGGAAGCTTCATCTTGAATTTCACTGCGCATGCCTGCAATGCTTTCTTCACGGCGGGCGTTTTTCGCTTTAATGGCTGCCCGTTCTTTTCCTTCAGCAAAAGCCATCGTTTCTTCTGCCGCTTCCATATTTCCAATCGTATTTTGCACCATATCCTGCAGTTTTTCCACATTATCTGACCGGTCATCCGGCTTTGGAGTCTTACGTGCCATCCTCATTCCTCCTTTGTTTTTATAATGACGTACAACGAATAACATCTCCACATCACATGAATTTATTCCATCTTTCCAATTATTGTGCAACATTTTTCCCTCATCCGTCCTCAGAATTCCATGAATTCATTTCCATAAGAAAAATCCCCCTATGAAAAAAACGCCCTATTGTATACTTGTAATACAAATTAAGAAGTGTGATTTTTATTTCGAAGAAAAAAGACAGCGTTTTTATTAAGTTGAGCAGCATCTCTTAAAAGAAGGTGTCATACATGGTAACAAATGAGATTGTCCAGCGTTTAAAACGAGTCATGGGAGCTGAAGAGTTGAAAGAAATTGAACCACATGTAAACGGGCTTGGCGCGATTCGGGTTCCGATGGCTGGAATCGTCAATTATCGGCAGGTGAGTGAAAAATTCGCGGACATCATCCGTGAAAATGGCGGAGAAATCCAGCTGGGAACGAAAGTGGAAAAGATCCATGAAGAGGCAGACGGAGTAATCATTGAAACAAGCCGGGGTACGTTAAAAGCGAGGATGGTGATTAACTGTGCGGGGCTTCATAGTGACCGCGTTGCGGCTGCGGCCGGTTATAAGACGGATATGAAAATCGTACCGTTCCGCGGCGAATATTTCAACCTGAAGCCTGAAAAGAGATACTTAGTTAAGCACTTAATCTATCCGGTGCCAAATCCAAAATTTCCGTTCCTTGGTGTTCATTTTACACGAATGATTGGCGGCGAAGTCGATGCGGGGCCGAATGCGGTATTAAGTTTCAAACGGGAAGGCTATAAAAAGACGGATTTTAATGCGAAGGATCTCGCAAAAGTACTCAGCTATGGCGGCTTCTGGAAACTGGCAAGCAAGTTCATGAGGGAAGGGCTTGATGAATATGTCCGCTCGTTCAGTAAAGCCCAGTTTACGAAAAGCCTTCAGGAATTAATTCCGGAAAATCAGGAAGATGACTTAATTCCAGCTCCAGCCGGCGTCCGCGCACAGGCGCTTCGTGATGATGGGAACATGGTGGATGACTTCCATATTATTATGGGCAAAAAAACAGTTCATGTGTGCAATGCACCATCCCCTGCTGCGACGGCTTCTATTGAAATCGGTAAAGAAGTCGTCAGCCGGATTCCGGATCAGGCGCATTTACTGACCGCTGTTTTAAATTAACTTGATTACTCAAAAGCCCCCGGTTAAAGGAGACGATTAAACGCTCTTTATCCGGGGGCTATCTGCTTTTGTAAGGAACAAAAGATTCCGGAAAATATAGAAAAAACAGGATAGATCAGGTAGTATAGATATAAAACATCATTTTTTGAAAGTTCGGTGCAGGCATGGATCTTTTGACCAAGGATTTACTTATCAATTTTTTATTTATTCTTCTTCCGTTATTCTTCGTGCAGATGTTATATCAGTTAAACTACGCATACCGCTTTAAAAAGGTAAAAGAGTGGATATTTTCGATATTTCCGATTGTATCGATTATGTTATGCATGCTGTTTCCTGTTTCAGTGAATGATCAATTCATATGGGATCTTCGCAGAATTCCATTTATTTTAGGCGCTTTATATGGCGGATATAAATTAGTCTTTTTTTTATTGGCGTTAATTATCGTGATTCGTTACCCTATGGGTGGAGACGGGTTTTATATATCCCTTTACACGCATATGATCCTGGCTGTTTTGATCGCTTTTTTGTCTTCACATTATTTAAAAATGACGTTAAAGACAAAATTACTGGTCAGTGTATCGCTCACCGTTTTTTCGATCATCATTTCCCTTATTTCTCTGAATATGTTTGGTTACCCAATAAATGAAGATTTTTGGATACCTTATACAGTGATTAATGTCATCAGTATATTGATTACGACGGCTCTCTTGGAAATTATCAGAAATAACATGGATGTGCTGCAAAAAATAATGAAGGCTGAAAAGTTAGAGATTGTCAGCCACCTTGCTGCCAGCATTTCTCACGAAGTGCGGAATCCTCTCACTGTCAGCAAAGGGTTTATCCAGCTTTCCTGCGATGAGAAGGTAGACCCCGCGGTCAGAAAAGGATATTTGAATACGGCCATACACGAACTGGATCGTGCGGCCGACATCATTAATGATTATTTAATGTTTGCCAAACCGGCCTTTGAAAAAGAAGAAAAGATAAGTATATATGAAGAGATTCAGCATGTTGTGAATGTTGTCATTCCGTTAGCGAAAATGAACGGCGTACAAGTACATTTATCGTTACCGAATGAAGAAAAAGGTTTTGCTTTAGGTGAACGAAAAAAATTGGAGCAGTCTTTCATTAACATATTGAAAAATGGAATTGAATCAATGCCGAATGGCGGTCATTTACATATTAGTCTTGGTTATCAGCATCACAGTATACATATTCATATTTGCGATGAAGGAAGCGGCATGACACAAGAGCAGCTGAACCGGCTGGGAGAGCCGTATTTCACAACCAAAAAGCAGGGAACAGGGCTGGGAATGATGGTTTCCTTTAGTATCATTCAGAGCATGAAGGGCGAAATCAATGTAACAAGCGAGGAAGGGAAAGGAACATGTTTTTATATTAAACTTCCATGCCAATAATCATTAAGAAAGCGCTGTCCAATCAGGGCGGTGGAAGGCCGGAATCACTGAACATCCGGCTATAGAAATGAGAAAGGGGATGGCTCAATGAACTTTTGAGACATCCCCTTTCGGTCATTAAGGATTTGTAGACCAGAGGCCGGCTGTTTTGATGAAAGTGCGGCTGTTTAATTTAAGCTGAGCTACAATGAATTCAGCGAGATCTTCCGGCTGCATTACTTTTTCAGGGTTGCCGTCCGTCAATTTATTTTCATAAGCTAAATCAGTCGCAACGGTGCTCGGTGTTAACGCGCTGACGCGGATGTTGTGCTTTCTCACTTCAAGTGCGAGTGATTCTGTCAGGCCAAGGACAGCGAATTTTGATGCGCTGTACGCGCTTGTAACAGGTGCTCCTTTTTGGCCGGCTGTGGATGAAATGTTAATAATATCCCCTGATTTTTGTTCAATTAAGCCCGGTAAAACGGCGCGGGTGACGTTATAAACGCCCATTAAATTAACGTCGATGATGTTTTTCCACTCGTCTGCATCAAGTTCAAGGAAACCGCCGAATTTAGCAATGCCGGCGTTGTTGATCAAAATATCAATGCTGCCCAATTCGCTTTTCAACATATCAACTGCCTTGTTTACTTCTTCACTATTTGAAACATCAGCTGCTGCGTAAGCAACTTTTACGTCTTTTAATTCTTCCGCAGCTTGTTTCAAATTTTCCTCGGAACGGGCAATCAACCCGACATTAACGCCTTCAGACGCAAGTGCACGTGCAACGGCGCGGCCAATTCCGCGGCTTGCTCCCGTAATAATCGCGTTTTTTCCTGCTAAAGATTGTGGCATATTTTCTCCTCCTCAAATTCAAATCTTTTACTAGCATACCACCAGTTGTATGTTCCCGCTATTCATTTGCTTGCAGACCACTAGATGATGTACCGGCTGAAGGATCAAACAATGAATTAGGGGAATGTTACATAAGTGTTGAATGGACGGCGGGATTCAAAGGAAATTCGGCCTAAGAAGAAAATATCAGGTCCAAAATCGGAAATTTCGGTCATTTAAGTAAGAAGGAGATGTCTCGGCTGTCAAAAACAGCGGAGTCTGTCCCGCAAGTATGGGGGAAGGCCGGATTCTGAGCCGTTTCGGCCGATTTAACGATATTACAGCCGGATTCTGCCTCATGAAGGCCGAATTTATGGGGATTCGGCCCAAATTACAAGGAAACCGGCCCAAAGTGAAAGAAATCCGGCTATAAAATGAAAAAGGGATGTCTCATTGAGCTTTTGAGACATCCACAGCTGATCTTAGTATGTTTTTATTCATGCATTTGGATATTGCTTGACGGCCTGTTCATACAAGCCTGTTTTCTTTAAATATCTTTCAGGTGCCAGGAATGTTACCGTCACAACGCCCGGATGGCGGCCGATTTCAATCGAGCCTGTAATGGTAGCCCGGTTCATAATTTCAGGAACGGAAACTTGGAAGAATCGGGCCGCACGTTCAAGTCCACTGTTTGTAGCATCGTTTAAAGTAGGACCCGTTCCGATAAAAGAAACAGGCAATGATGTTTCCGGCTCACGGACGCTCCATTTTTCCGCCAGCCGTTTCGCTGCGGCTTTTTCTTTTTCAGAAAGAGGGCGGGCGGTATACGGCAGGTCTTCCTCATTTGGCAAAAGGACAGGCCCTTTAAGTGTTACTCCTTTTAAAACGTGGACTTGAAGATGAACGATTCCGGCAACATCAGCTGTATGGCCGGCAATTTCACCATCGCCCTGCATCGCGTGCATATCCCCGAGATAAATACCCCCGCCTGGCACTTTTACCGGACAAATCAGAGTGGCTCCCGCGCGGACACGGCTGATGTCCATATGGCCATCCGTGCGATGTTCATGGAGTTCTTCCTGTGTCACTGCGTAATCATGAGGAGCGCCGACGAGAAATGAACCGAAGTCCCCTGCATTATGAGAGTCAGGTGTCGCTTTTGACGGTGTCGTGCCGAGCTGTCCTAAAAAAGGACGCATTCTGGAAATCACACCGACTAAGTCGTGCGGTGCAAAAGTGACAATCGGATTCTGAACCGAATTTTCGGGCGTATTCATGTATGATTTTCCATCTTTTGCGACGGTTTCCGCTTGTTCTTTTGGAAGCGTGATCCCAATCTGGTCTTCTTCGCTGAAGGCCATTGTGTAGCCATTTGTAAAAATAAAAGGCGCTACATCTTCACCGCAATTGGCACATCGAATCGCTTCGGGTCCAATTCCTTGAATGACGGTGTCTGGATACATCGTGCCACAGCCCGGACAGTGAACGGCGATAAAAGGATCACCGAGAAAACGGCCGTCTACCGGAAGATCGTTGCCGGAAGAAGTGGCAATGGAGGTGACCTGAATGGAATGAATGGTGACGGCAATTGCATCACCCGGTTCCGCTCCTTCCACATACACCGGTTTTGTTACTTCATGCCCGCCCCGAAGGCAAGGGGTAATCATGGGTCCCCAGCAGCCCGGCGCTGTATTGGCCAGAATATGCCCGCCATCTTTTACCGGTCCAAGCATGTCTTCTGCCGGATCTAAAATTCCATTTGTAAAGGTATTGACCATCACTGTCTGTTTTGCATCCAAAAAGATCATCCTCCTTTTTCTGAAAATTTATAATTATTATACCTTAAGAGTGCTCATTCTGACGAAATATAACGCTTATTGTTTGTGAATTTACAGGATATGGTGGGTTTCCTGATATACTGAATAAAAAAGGGGGCTCTTTTATGATTATGACGACAACTTCTACATTGCAAGGATATGAAATTGAACATTATCTGGACGTGATCAGCGCAGAAGCGATCATATTGTTCGGAATGTATTTGCCAATGTCCGAGACGTGGTAGGCGGCCGGAGTCAGGCGTATGAAGAGAAGCTGACTGAAGCGCGTGAAATCGCGGTAAAAGAGCTGAAGGAGAAGGCGGAGTCGCTCGGTGCGGATGCCATCATCGGGGTTGCGTTCGATTTTGAAACGCTTGGCACAGGAATGTTAATGTGTGTGGCGACCGGTACAGCGGTTCGCGCAGTTCGAAAATAATTGTTCATTCATGTAGAAAGATCATGTTCTATTTTCGGAGGTGCGGGTTGGCCATCTGGTTGATACCTAACGGCCATTATAATGTCGACAAGCAGTTTGCGTTTCGGCGTAACGGTGATTTTTATGAGGTGGAGCCGTATGCGCTCATCTGGCAAAATGATTTTTACTATTTGATCGGTCGGTTTGTTCCCGAAAATACGATTCGTCATTATCGAATTGACCGCATGCGCAGCATTGAAGTGACAGAAAACAAATTCCGCCGGGCATCGATTGATTTAAAAGCGTATGTCGACAAGACATTCAATATGTTTTCCGGGGAAGATATGCTGGTGAAAATTGAATTTGACATCGGGCTTTTGAATGCTGTATACGATCGTTTTGGGATGGAAGCGGATATCCGTCATGCGGAAGAGGACCGGATTTTGCTGACGACGAAAGCAAAAGTAAGTGCCGGACTGATCGGCTGGATTTTAACATGGGGATCGAAAGCGAAAATCGTCGCACCGAGAGAATTGGTAGATATGGTGCGGGATGAAGCGCGGAGATTGGCCGATTTATATACACAATAGTACGGGGCTGTCTCAAAAGGTCATGGAGACAGCCTCTTCTTCGTTTCTATGGCCGAATTTCTTGCTCTTTGGGCCGGTATTTCTGATTTTGAGCCGGTTTCCTTATCATTTAGGCCGAATTCCCATTAATTCGGCCTAAACGAGACAAAATCCGGCTTTTCTATCCATAAATCAGCCTAAATGGCTCAGAATCCGGCCTTCCCCTTTACTGATGGGACAGCCTCTTTGCATACTGACTAAACAGACCGGATTCGCCGGCACAAAGCGTTCTTTTCAGCCAAATGCTCATGGTTGCGCTGACTGTCTCGGTGCTTTAAAGTAAAAGTAGTACATATTGGAGGAAATTTGATGCAGTTAATGGAGTATGCGCTTGTATTTATTGCGGCGGCGATTCCGTGGATGGAGATTGCGCTCGTCATTCCTGTTGGTATTGTGCGCGGTCTGTCGCCATTTTGGGTGATGTTTCTTGGCTTTACAGGCAATATGCTGACGGTGCTTATGCTTATTGTCGGCTATCAAAAGGTGGAAGAATGGGTAAAGAAGCAGCTTGATAAAACGGGGAAAACGCAGCTGAAGCAGACAGAACGGGCAAGAACCATTATGAATAAATACGGGTTGCCCGGGCTGGCTTTGCTTGGACCGGTTTTTATCGGTACGCATATCGCCGCTTTTATCGGCTTGTCGTTCGGTGCGAGTAAACAATGGACGACGATCTGGCTCGCCATCAGCATCGGGCTTTGGACGCTCATTTTCGGCATCGGGACTATGCTGGGATTTGATTTTTTCTTACAAAAAACGGAAGGATGATATCATATGTTAAAGTTGCTTAAATCACATGTGTCTGTGCGTAAATATAAAGATGAACCGGTTTCAGATGAAACGCTTCACGAACTTATCGCGGCGGCTCAAGCGGCGGCATCGTCACATTTTGTGCAGGCCTATTCCATTGTCGATGTCACGGACCCGGACAAAAGAGACCAACTGGCGGAGCTGTCGAAAAATCCGGTTCAAATAAAAGGAGCTGCCCGCGCGCTTGTTTTTTGCGCGGACTTGAAGCGTCTTGATTATGCGGCGGCAAAGCATGGGAAAACCGTTGAAGCGGGCACTACAGAGAATTTTATGGTGGCGGTCATTGACACAGCGCTGCTTGCGCAAAATTTTGTTGTGGCGGCGGAGTCACAAGGATACGGCATTTGCTACATTGGCGGCGTGCGCAATAATCCGGAGCCGATCAGCCGGCTGCTTGGGCTTCCGGATCATGTGATTCCTTTGTTCGGGTTGACATTCGGCGTGCCGGCGCAGACAAATGAAGTGAAGCCGCGCCTGCCGGTGGAAGCTATTTTACATACGAATGAATACGATGAAACAAAATACGAAACGCTTCTGGACGACTATGATGAAACGATGCGTCAATATTATGCCAGCCGTTCATCCAACAATAAAGCCGCGGGCTGGACGGAAGGAATGGCTGACTATTTATCCGAACCGCGCCGCGCGTATATGCGTGACTTTGTTCGATCAAAAGGATTTTTACAGACATGAGCAGGCATGATCAACTGACAGTATGGACGGAAATGATTCAGGAAAAGTTCGGACTTGCCGGCTACACCTGCTTCGAAACAGTGACGTCCTATGAAAAAAATGAATGGAACGAAACAGATTACCGGTTTACGACCGAATGGCTGCCTCCTGGGTATACAAGCCGCAAAGAGGATGAGTCTAATCCGAAAGGCACGGCGGTCATTGAAATCGATGTGAAAACGGGCCGGCTGAACAGCATTATTTTTGTTGGCAGAAAAGCGCCGGAAAACGGATTCGCTTTTTCAAACGGTTCGAAAGAAGAAGTCATTCGCTGGGTCGAGCAGGAAACGGGCTGGACGTACGGCGATCAGTTTATTGATTTCAAATCAGATCATACATTTTCTTTCAAGACCGCCTATAAAGGGACGCCTGTTGTTCCGGAAGGGTTCATTGATGTGTCACTCGATGGCGAGAAAAGGCTGATCTTTTTCACGGTCCATGGCTTAGTGCCGGAACAGGCAATAGAAGCTGACTTTCAATTAACGATGGAATCGATTGAGCCGCTGGCAAAAGACCGGCTTGTGTTTGTCGAATACCCGTCAGCAGAAGAGGAAAAATGGCTCCCGGTTTACATGATGGATGAACAATTGATCGATAATGAAACGGCCAAACCTGTACAGGAAGACCGGGATCTTCTCACGTGGAAGACAATGAAAAATAAGAAAGTGAAGCGGAAGCTTGTGCAGATGGCGCCGGATGAACTCGACGAAAACCTGATTTTCGATTTCCCGCCTCACCCTGACACAAAACCGATCACCAAAAAAGGCTGTAAGAAAATAAGGGAAGCAAGCATTGAATTTCTGCAAAGTTATGTACCGAAAGAAAGCGGAGAGTGGTCGTTGTCGCATGTCAAACGTTCGCGCGGCCTGATCGAAGCGAGGCTGACCAATATAAAGGATGTTTCGGTCGTTCCGCGTACGTGGAAGCTTTTGCTGCATAAAGATTCATATGAAGTAATCAGCTACATCGACAGCAGCTGGATGCTCGATCAGGCAGCGGAGTATGAACAAGCGGAAAAGCCGGTACTCTTGAAAGAAGAAGCGTTTGAGAAAATCAAACCGCATCTGGAATTGAAGCCGGTGTATGTATACGATGGACAAACGTATCGGCTATACGGGCAAATTGATTCAAAAGCGGCGGTTCATGCGGCAAGCGGTGAAATTCTTCATTTTTAATCGAAAGAGGCGGTCCCTTGCATCGGGGACGAGCCTCTTATTTTTCTAGCGGCGGGCTGCCGCTTTTTCATGTACATGATCAAATACAGACCAACAGGAGGAATAAAGGTGGAAAAATGGGCGTTTGTATCTGATTTTGACGGAACGATTTCGAAAAAGGATTTTTACTGGCAGGTCATTGATAACTATTTTCCAGAAGGACGCGAACTATATACAAAGTGGAAAAACGGCGAGTGGAATGACATTGATTTTCTGGCAAAAGTCTTTGCGTCTATTAACCGGAAAGAAGAGCAGATTACGGAAGATATTTTATCGATTCCTGTTGATGAAGATGTACCAGATTTCGTGCGCCGCGTTCAGCAGGCGGGAGGAGACTTTTACATTTTAAGTGCTGGTACGGACTATTACATCCGCCCAATTGTCAATTACCTCGGCCTGGAACAAGTAACGGTTTTTTCAAATAAAGGCGTCTTCCGCGATCAAAACATTCAGCTTGAAATCGATCCGAATCACTGGAGCTACTCAGAACGGTACGGCATTGATAAGGCAGCGGTGATCAGGCGGCTGAAAGAAGAATATGACATTGTGTATTTTGCAGGAGACAGCGAGCCTGATTCCCATCCGGCCGAATTGGCGGACCGGACGTATGCGACAGGGGCATTGCCGGATATTTTAGATGAAAAAAGTGTATCCTATGTACGATTCAGGCGATTTAACGATATTGCGGCAGATCTTGCCGCGGAAGGAAGACTGCCGAAATGATCAGGGAGAGCTGAGTATGCGGCTTCTCCAATGGGTTTTAAAAAAATTTCGTCAGATTGATCAAAAAAAGAACTTGTTTTTTCAGAATAGCCCGTCTATAGTTATATAGTAAAAACAACTGTAAAGACAGGAGTTAAGGTTATGGCAGAAAAGACAATTTCACAGAAAAAGCTGCTCGGTGTGGCCGGTCTTGGCTGGATGTTCGATGCGATGGATGTCGGGATGCTGTCGTTTATCATCGCGGCACTGAAAGCAGAATGGGATTTAACGCCTGAACAGATGGGCTGGATCGGCAGTGTCAATTCAATCGGCATGGCAGTCGGCGCGCTCGTGTTCGGTTTATTTGCGGATCGTGTCGGCCGGAAGAATATTTTCATTATTACATTGCTCATGTTTTCACTTGCAAGCGGATTATCCGCCTTCACGACAACGTTAGCGGCCTTTTTATTTTTACGTTTTTTTGTCGGAATGGGGCTTGGCGGAGAGCTGCCGGTTGCATCCACACTTGTATCAGAAAGTGTACCGGCGAAAGACCGCGGCAGAGTGGTAGTGCTGCTTGAAAGCTTTTGGGCGTTCGGCTGGCTGTTAGCAGCAGTGATTTCCTACTTTGTCATCCCTTCTTACGGATGGGAGGCAGCACTGATCATCGGAGCATTGCCGGCATTTTATGCGCTCTATTTGCGGTTGAAGCTGCCGGATTCACCGGCTTTTTCTCCGAAGAAAGCGGAAAAAAGGTCGATCGCGCAAAATATGCGCGATGTCTGGTCAAAAAAGTATTCCCGTTCGACCCTCGTATTGTGGGTCGTCTGGTTTACGGTCGTTTTTTCGTATTACGGCATGTTTCTCTGGCTGCCGAGTGTAATGGTCATGAAAGGGTTCGACATGATTCAAAGCTTTGAATATGTACTGATTATGACATTAGCGCAACTGCCGGGTTATTTTACGGCGGCATGGCTCATTGAACGAGCCGGACGAAAATTTGTGCTTATCACCTACTTACTCGGGACGGCAGCTTCTGCACTCGTATTCGGGAATGCGGAAACGACGGCTGTTTTGATCGGTTCCGGTATTTTATTGTCGTTCTTTAATCTCGGCGCATGGGGGGCTTTGTATGCGTACACCCCTGAGCAATATCCGGCCGTTATCCGCGCAACGGGTGCCGGAATGGCGGCATCAGTCGGACGAGTCGGCGGTATTTTAGGTCCGCTTTTAGTCGGTTCGCTCATCGCATCCGGCCAGTCCATCGGCTTTATTTTTGGCTTGTTTTGCGCCAGTATTGTCATCGGCGTCGTCGTTCTCGCGGTGCTTGGACGGGAAACGAAACAGGTTGAACTGGAATAGAGGAGAGAAAGGAATGAAAACAGGGAAGCTGAACGGCTGTCATGCTTCCCTGTTTTTCGTTTTTGGTATAATCATTTCGGAGGGATGCTGCCTAATGAAATATATTGTACTCGGAGCGGCCGTTTTAGTTATTTTCTTCCTTGTGATCGGCACCGCGCTATATTACACGCTTTAATCAAATCGTAATGTGATTTAATCCGGCTGACATCCGCATGTAACCGGAGCCGGTTATACTTGCCTCAAGAAACGCGAAAGGGGCGCAGGGAGCATGAATTTTTTTCTTTTCATGTTTATCACGTTTATCATTGTGATTGCGGTTGCCAGCGGAGGATTGCACATCTTATTCAAACATCTGCATAACTATTTAGGTCAAGATCGATAATGCAAAAAAACCGCCTGGATGGATGATCCGGCGGTTTTTTCATGCAAGAAAGGCGTAGTAAAATGCGGCAAAAAAAGTAATGGCGAATACGGCAACGAAAAGGAGCCGCTGCTGTTTTGAGGCTTTTTTCATCGCCACATCTTCAAACGTCATGAAAATGGCGATCACAGCCACTAAAATGGCGAACCGGCTCCATCCATCCGGATAAGCCGCAACCCCATAAACAAGCGCGAAAATAATGAGTACCGTCCGGAACAGGACCCGGAATTTCGATGCAGTCAAATGATCACGTCCTTTCATTCTATCGTAGCGGATTTGTGAAAAATTGTACAGATAAAGCGAGCCACAGTTAACTATATACGGAAAAAGACGGGCGTGTTAAAATTAAGAAAAAAATGGTTGTGTGAATGAGGGAGCGAACGTGGAAAGCGCTAAAAACATACTGCATCCAAGAGTAGCTTTGACAAAAAATATGGAGCTGACGAGTGGAGCGCATCTTTTATATGTCTATTCCGATCATGAAAAATATATTGAAAATGCAGTATCGTTTCTTGCCGCCGGCCTTGAATTTGGACATGGTGCTGTTCTGATCGAACACCGGTCCATGTATGAAAAGGTGATCGACCGTCTTGCTTCAAAGGGGTTCAGCCAGAAGCAGCTGGATACGATTATATTCGCGGACAATGATGAGTTTTACGGAGCGCATCAGTCGTTTAATATTTCGGCAGTGTTGAAGACGTTTGCTGATGTGATCAAGCCGTATACAGAGAATGATATTCCGGTCAGAACATGGAGCAAAGTACGGTGGGGAGAGGGGCACTGCTGCGTGCTTGAAAATCTGCCCATTTATGAATTGCAGGCCGATCAAGACATTGAATCGGTTCGAATTTTTACGGTTTGCTCGTATAACGGTGCTGAAATTCCGGCCAATATTCATATGGAATTAATGAAAAGCCACCAGTATGTCATGACGGATACGGAATTGACCCCCTCATTATTTTATCGAAAACATAATCACGCTCCTTCATTATTTATGGAAGAGCAGCTGGAAGAAAAAATTCATCATCTCAATGAAGAGTTTCAAATGATCAATTCCCATTATAGAAATTTAATTGCAGAAATGCCGGAGCCTGTATTGATAACAGAAAACTTCCGGATTATATATGGCAACCGAGCGGCTGCACAGCTCTTTGAATGTGAAATGGACGCATTTCCGGGCAAATCGATTTGGGCCATTTTTCAGCCGGAATTTCACGAGGCCATTCGCGGCCGTTTTTATCAGCTGACCATCGGTGAAAAGCTGCCGCTGGCGGAAATGCAGGTGAAAACATTCAAAGGCAGTATCATTGACGTGGAAGTTGTCAGTTTTCCCTTTGTCTTTCATGATCCGAGTCAGTTTACAGATATCTCCATTATCCGCAGTATTAAAGAGCGGAAAGAGCATCAGCAGCTGACAATTAAAACGGAAAAGTTAAGCATTGCCGGGCAGCTTGCCGCAAGCATTGCCCATGAAGTACGCAACCCGCTTACGTCCATTAAAGGTTTTGTGAAACTCGCTAAAGAAGGATCAATCAATTCGGACCATTACAATATCATTGAAGATGAAATTGACCGGATTGAAACGATTGCGAGTGAATTGTTAGTACTCGGGAAACCTCTTTCGATTGACATGAAAATGTGTGATGCGGGTAAAATGCTGCGCGACGTCTGCATGCTTTTGCAGCCACAGGCCGTTATGAAGCGGATTGACATAAAGTACGAGGATGTAAATGATGGGTGTCCGGTTTTTTGCAATGCGGGACAGATGAAGCAAGTGTTCATTAATATTATTAAAAATGCCATTGAAGCCATGAATGACGGCGGGGTCATCCGCGCATCCGCTCAAATAAAGGATCAATTTATTGTGATTTGCATTGAGGATGAGGGAAAAGGGATACAGGAAAGCGTGCTTGAAAGACTCGGTGAACCGTTTTACTCAACGAAAGAGGATGGCACCGGACTTGGACTGATGGTTTGCTTCAACATTGTGGAGCAGTACGGCGGGAAGATTGATGTTCATTCGGAGGTAAATGCCGGCACGGCCTTTACGATCCGCCTGCCTATTGGAGAAAATTGACGGCGTGCCTCAGGTCACTAAAAGGGCGTTTCAAAACGGACAAGCAGCTGCCCGTTACAATCGAGCTTGGAGAGAATGAGTCTCTTCAAGCTTTTTTTCACTCTTTTTTCATCAGCTTGTAGTATAAAATAGAGAAGAAAGGAAGTGGACCGGATGAATATTCTGCTGGCGGAAGACGATTTGCAGCTTGGCGAATTAGTCCGTTTTATGCTGAAAAAGAAAGGCGGATATAACGTGGACTGGGTGACAGAAGGGGAAGATGCGTATGATTATGCCTCCGCTTCTCATTATGATGTACTCGTTTTGGACTGGATGATGCCGAATGGCGATGGGATTGATGTGTGCCGCGATTTGCGCCGTGACGGGTATTCAGGTGCGATTTTAATGCTGACGGCGAAAGATGCGGTGGAAGACCGGGTTGCCGGGCTCGATTCCGGTGCGGATGATTATCTCGTCAAACCGTTTGAGATCGATGAACTGCTTGCCCGTCTTCGTGCCCTGACACGCCGCAATTATGCGCCGATCGTCGAAGAAACGGTTTCGATTCAAGGGATTGATTTGAACCGGAACAGCCAGACGATTCACCTTGGCGGGGAATCGCTTCAATTAAGTCCGCGTGAATTTCAGCTGCTCGATCTGCTCGTGCAAAATAAAGGGCAGGTGCTGACGCGTGATCTCATTTTAGACCGCATCTGGGGCTATGACGCGGATGTCACGACGAAAACGATTGATGCCACCGTGAAACTTTTGCGGAAAAAACTCGATGTATTCGGCCGCCAGGACATCATTCAAAGCATCAGAGGGGTCGGGTATAAAGTTGAAGAGTAAGTTTTGGAAACGCGGCGAACGCGATCTGTTTAAAGGAACGCAAACGAGACTGACGATGCAGTACAGCGGCCTGCTCATGCTGTTTCTCGTCTTGTTTATCATCATCGTGTATACGCTTTTATATATGGTTATTTTACGTGACCAGGAGCGTGAATTAGAAAAGTTAACCCGGCAGGAAACGCGTATTATCAGCAATTATTTAGCGGAAAGTGCCCGAAATGAACTGCGGGGGCTCGGCAGTCAGGAACTCGTTCTTGCCGGTGTCGATCAGTTTTTCTATTATGTAGTCGATGCACAAGGCAATCTGGTGATGGGCAGTGAAACGATCCCCCATTTGCGGAACGAACTGCTTACACTTGTTGCAGGCTGGGTGCCGGAGCGGAATCAAATTCGGGAAGAAACGCTCACAGTGACGTTTCCGGAAAGAAGAATTGGCGGGGAAGAAGTCGAGCGGCCATCCGGTTCAGATAAGGTCCGGCTCATGATTGACGGGAGCCCCATTTTTTACAACAATCAGTTTATCGGGATGATTTATATCGGAAAAGATATTTCATTTGCGTATCAGCTGTTTAACTGGCTGCTCATTGTGCTGGCGGGCTTGATGGTATTATTTGCCGGTGTGGCGGTTTTCTTGAGTTATATGATGTCGAAAAAAGCGATGGGGCCGATTTCAAACGCCTTTAACCGGCAGAAGGAATTTGTCGGGGATGCGTCTCATGAACTGCGCACGCCGTTAAGTGTCATGCTCTCATCAATTGATGCGATGGAAATGACCGACGGTGTGGAAGAAGATCCATTTGCACAAAAATTGCTGCGGAATATGAAGCTGGAAGTGAAGCGGATGACCGCTCTTGTCAGCGACTTGCTTGTACTGGCACGGGCCGATTCAGGGGGTGTCGAACGGTCGTATGAACGGTTTGATTTGAATATAGAGGCGGAAAATGTCATTGAATCGCTGACGCCGCATGCGGAAGCGAATCAAATCTCGCTGCATTTACATGCCCCTGATGAAATGAACGTAATGGGTGACCGCGAACGGTTAAAGCAGCTGCTTTACATTTTGCTGGATAATGCGGTGAAGTATTCACCGGATGGCGGCCATGTCACGTTGACGCTGGAAAAAGGGGAAAAGGAGTGGACGATGTCGGTCAAAGATGAAGGCATCGGCATTCATCGGGATGACCTGCCCCGCATCTTTGACCGCTTTTACCGGTCTGATAAATCACGGACGCGCGCACTCGGCGGTCACGGCCTGGGCCTCTCCATTGCGAAATGGATCGCCGGTATTCACAATGGATCGATCCGTGTGGAAAGTGAACCTGAAAAAGGAAGTACATTTACAGTCTATATACCGTTGAACCAAACGGCCTCCACAGCGAAAAAATAATTCGCCGTTGAGGCCGTTTTTTTATGTGGGCAGCGGATGATGAGCATGAAGAAAATTAGAAATGTTCTTTCCTCTTTTCACCGTCTTTTCACTTTTCTTTTTTACAATCAAGTCAGATCAAATGATAGAAATAAAAAGGAGAGATGATAGATGGAAACGGAAGAAAGATATTCGGCACCGCAAAAAAAAGAAAAAGGGTTTATGAAAATGGCCGCTGCTTCATTTACGGGTGTCCTTGCGGGCGGAACGATGATGTTTTACTTATCACCGGCGATCACGGATATGACGGCACCGTCTGTCAGTGACGCAGCAGGGAACATTACTGTTCAGCCAGCCTCAATGGCTGCTTCATCAAAGGATCTGGTCAGCGCGATTGATGCGGTTGACGAAGCAGTTGTCGGGGTCGTGAATTTGCAGGCGCAGCAGCTGAACCTATTTGGCGGACCGGCGGTGGAAACATCGGATACAGAAAAGGAACAGGAAGCGGGAACCGGATCAGGGGTTATTTTCAAAAAAGGTGAAAAAACAAGCTACATCGTAACAAACAATCACGTTGTGGAAGGGGCGGACACCGTCGAAGTGGCACTTGCCGGCGGTGAACGTGTCGAGGCAAAACTGGTCGGAGCAGATGCGCTGACCGATTTGGCTGTTCTTGAAATTTCCAGTGCCCATGTAACGGAAGTGGCGGAGTTTGGGGATTCAAGCGCCTTGAAATTGGGCGAACAGGTGGCGGCAATTGGAAATCCGCTCGGCCTTGATTTATCGAGCACCGTGACCGAAGGAATCGTGAGCGGCGTCGATCGGAGCGTACCGGTCACGACATCTGCGGGCGAGTGGGAGCTTAATGTCATTCAAACGGATGCGGCCATTAACCCGGGCAACAGCGGCGGCGCACTTATTAACAGCGCCGGTCAGGTCGTTGGCATTAACAGCTTGAAAATTGCCGAAAGCGGCGTCGAAGGACTCGGTTTTGCCATCCCGTCGGAAGATGCGATTCCGGTCATTGAGGAATTGATGGAAAAAGGCGAAGTGCAGCGGCCATATCTCGGCGTCGGTCTTGAAGATGTCAGTGCGCTGCCGACTCATGCGCTGCAGCAGATCGGCCTTCCGGAAACCGTGACAGCAGGAACGGTAATTTCTCAGGTGGAAACAGGATCACCGGCGGATAAAGCAGGGTTTGAAGCGGGCGATGTGATTGTGGCGGTAAATGATACGACAGTAGGCAGCACCGCTGATTTCCGAAAATATTTATATAATGAAGCGGAAATTGGTGATAAAGTGGTCATCAAATTTTATCGGGACGGCAAGAAAAAAACGGTTTCGTTAACATTATCTGCACAAAGCCGGTAATTTTCACTGAACTTTCACCAAGGCTGGTTAAAGTAAGCATTGTACCATGCCAAGATCATATTTAGGAGGAAAACAAAATGAAGAAAAACAAATGGGTTCATTACATCATGACAGGTGCCCTATCACTGGGAGTGTTAGGAACAGCAAGCTTGCCGGCGCTGGCTGCCGCCAGCGAAACAGCACTTGACAGTGAAACAAAGAAAAAAGTGCAAACCGTCATGGATACCCTTCGCACAAAACTCGCAGACATCGGTGTAGACTTGCCCGAAAAAAAAGAGAAAGGCGATTTATTTGCGAATTTGGATGAAGAGACAAAAGCAAAAGCGGAAGCCATTATGGAAAACCTTCATAACGGAACGATAACGCATGATGAAGGAAAAGAACAGCTTGCTGCCCTTGGCTTGGAGCTTCCGGAACGAGGTGGACATCGAAATCATGGCGGCAAAGGGGATTTTCTTGCCGGCTTAGATGAGGAAACAAAGGCAAAAGCGGAAGCGATTTTAGAACAGAAGAGAGAGGGCACCATAACGGAGGAAGAAGCGGCGGCACAGCTTGAAGCCATTGGCGTCACCCTTCCGGAACGCGTTGATCCATTTGCGGATCTCGATGACGAAACAAAAGCAAAAGCGGAAGCCATTATGGAGCAGCATAGAGAGGGGAGCCTGACGCATGAAGAAGTAGACGAGCAGCTGGCGGCTATTGGCGTAGAGCGTCTGGAACGCGGAGGCAAGAGAGGCCGCGAAGGCGATATTTTGAAAGGTCTGGATGATGAAACGAAAGCGGAAGCAGAAGCATTACTTGATGAGGCTGAAGCTGAACTTGAAGCGCTGGGAGTCGAAAAAGTGCCATTCCGTTAATCGGCAAGGGGGTGTCTTAATAAATGTTTGAGACACCCTTTTTCATTTCTACAGCCGGATTTTCTGATTTTGGGCCGGAATGTTTGCTGTGAAGGCCGGATGTTTGGTCATTCGGCCTTCACGAAGCAGAATCCGGCCATTCACACTTATGGGACCATCCGTTTTATTTTTTTCTATCAGATCAGTTTGGATAAATTTACATAATATAGTATAATAGGGATATATATGGTGAATGGAGGAATCACAATGGATTTCTTGCATGGATATGATTTTATTACGCCGACGAGTCCCGCCGCTGCTATTTTCTTTGGGCTACTTATGTCCGTGATGACAGCCTTTCTCGCGTATCATGAAGTAAAAGACAAAAAAGTGACCGTAATGGCACTTGGTACGGGGGTTGCAGTGACATTCACCGGCACTGCGCTGCTGAAGGCCATTGGATTTTACGGATGATGGGTGTTCATACCGGGGATTTAATCTTTCAGCTGCTTATGCCCGCTGTTTCATTATTGCTTCTCTTTTTTGGCAGCCGCGCCAGGAGAAATCGGTCGAGACAACTTAAGCGGATTGAACGGAAGCTGGATGAAAAACGATGATTTTGGAAGCCTTCTATACAATTGGAATCGGATTGCTGCTTGGGATTCCGTTGTTGGCACTCGTCCTTCTGATCGGGCGCGCCGGAAAAAAATGAAAAGAACAGTCCTGAAAGCCAGCTGTGATGGACGAAGGACTGTTCCTTTATTATAAGATCTTTATTTTAACCGTTCGTCCAATTGGATGCCGCTATTTTTCTGGACGGGAAGCCGGACAAATTCAGTCTGATGGATTGGGGAAATAACCGCAATGTGATAGTGGACGCTATACGATATTTCCAGGCGGTCCATGGATAATGCGGGCGACGAAAGAATCCTTTTTGTTTTGCGGATTTCGTGAATAGGTATCCGTTTTTTGATCGGACCGGAATAGATCGTTAACTCATCGCCGCCTATTTCATAGCCGGTTTTGAACCAGCTCCATACCATAAACACACCGGGCGGAGCGGTGAAAAGCAGCATAAAATAGTCCTTCTCGATAAACGGAAGCATCAGGCAGACAAAGGCAGCGATGGCGGATATAGGATAAATCCAGAGATCTTTTTTTGTCGGAAAGTACATATGGATCACCCTTTTATTTCCATCTTATCATGTTTTTGATCCGCACAAAACAGGGTAAAGGACGGGAAGAAAGGGGGAATGGTGATGAACATCACATCTGTCAGTCAGACACCGGACAGCATTTCATTCACCTGGACCGACCCGTCACCAGAGAAGCGGATTTGGAAAGACGGGAGAGAAATATATAACGGTTCCGGCCGAGAATTTACAGACACCGGGCTTATCCCGGGTACGCTCTACTCTTATGTGATAGAAGGCGAAGAGACGCTTAAAATCCAGACCGCTACGGCGGTGAAACGGGAAGATAAAAATGAAGATATTCCACTGCAGGAACTGATTGTCACAACGGTTGTGAAAGACGGCGAAGTGGCTATGGCGTGGGAAGAGATAAAAGGGGCCGGTGAATACGAGATTTACCGGAATGGCGATTATGCCGGGACAGTGAAGGAAGCGGGATTCCGCGATCAAGACCTCAAAAACGATGAATCATACGCGTACCGGATTAAAGCGACGCGTGTAATGGAGCCGGCTGAAGAAGACGGAAACGATGAGCCCTCTTTGATTTCGAGGATCATCGGCTTCTTCAAAATCACTGAAAACGAAGATGATGCGCTCGTTGAAACATTTTTTATTGATAAAGACATCGGCCGTCCCGCCCAGCATTTGAACTATAAGCCAGCTGATGGGAAAGAAAAATTCTTCGTCCGTTATACGACCTTTTTGAAAGACAAGTGGATTCCAAATCCGGTATTCTTGTCGGACATGCGCTTTTTCGAGGGGGATAACCGCGGGTTTCATCCTAGATCAAGCCGGTATCGGACGAGGGCTGATGTGCAAATAAAAGGCGGTTCCGTAACACTTTCGCGGGATGTCGGCGCATCGAGAGGCTATTCGTGGAACAAACAGCTGATTAAACAGGACAGGGCACCGGATGAAGGCATTGAAATAAAGGGTGTGCAGGAAGATGCGGAGAAAGTATCGTTTTTACTGACGCATTCTGTTGGCAACCCGCTCGTGCCGGCGCCCGATATTGTATACGAAGTGTATATGACATTTTACAAAAACGGCGTGTTTGATGTGAGCGGCGAACACGATGAAGCCCCGCATCATGAAGTATATCTAAAGCAAGGCGAAGACTCCTGGCAGCCGCTGCACCTTTCAAAAAGCCGCGGATTGGAGCGGCTCGCACCCCCGGCAGCAAACCGTTTCTGGCGCATGTCGAACATGAGGTGATTGAAGACTGTCTCAGGCGTGAGCAGTCTTTTCTTCAGTCAAATGACGCATACATAACGGACAAGCCTTTTTGAAAAAATATAACAGGAGAGAAAGGCATGTTTGTTTTCCGAACAGCGGGTTGTATATCGAAAAAAGGAGGGAGCATCTATTTATGGTGATCGTTGCATTCAGCGTGCTGATGGGCCTCGGATGGTTTTTATTAATAACGGGAATGCGTAAAAAGGGGAAAGAGTTGAATGATTTTAAACCGGCAATTGTGTGTATGGCCTTGTCGGTTTTATTATACAGCAGCAGTTTTTTATGGCCGGTGGAGAATGATTTTATCCGAATCGGGTTAAGTTACGCATCGGTTTTATTCGGTATTTTGTTTGTGCTGACGGCATTGTCCGCTTCAACAGCCGGCAAATATCAGGGAAAGTAATCAGGTATATAGAAGTATGACTAAAATTAACATACTTTTTTCACAATTTCCGTCAATTCACCTCTTTTAAAATAGGTATATATTACTGGATACGATCTGATTGTGCTAAGATCAATTTATAAACGGATCGTGTTTTACAGGTTGCTGCTGGAGGGGGAATTGGCGGTGAAAAGTGTACAGGAATTTTCTGTTGAAGAACAAGCACAGCATTTGTGGAAGATCGCTACAATCGTTGCCATCATTGCGCATTCGGTCTGGAGCATTATCTTTATCTTGACGGATGCATGGATATTAGCAGCTGCCAACTTTGTGACATGTCTGCTGCTGACCGCCGGCATGTTTTTCCTTATTGAAGCCGGACGGTGCCGGCTTCATTCAATTTTATTGATGATGGAAATCATGGTGAATCCTTCTCTATCCACTTTTTTGACCGAATGGGATGCAGGATTTCATTATTTTGTATTTACCGCCGTCTACGCTGTGATCTTTTTGCCGTCGATTTTAAATGTGTGCAAGATGCTGGCCGTTCTTGGAAATCTGGCTTTATATCTTGCTCTGTATCACTTGACTCTTTTTCAATTCGCTCCATATTACGAATACAGCGATCAAATGATCCGTGTGTTTTATCATGTAAATGTGTCGATGGTGTTTATTATTGTCTTTATAATGGCTTCTTTGTTCAGAGCCACGGTGGATAAAGGACTATATACATTGACGGATTCAAACAAAAAATTGTCGAAAATGGCGGGCACTGATCCGCTGACAGGTCTTTTGAACAGGCGTACAATGTATGGGCATCTCCATGAAGCAATGGAAAAGGAAAAGAAGGATCATACACCCTTTTCGATTTTGCTGATGGATGTCGATAATTTCAAGAAATTTAATGATACATATGGCCACGAGTGCGGTGATATCGTGCTCAAAACGTGCAGTGAATTGCTCAGTAAAGCGATATTAAAAGAAGATGTCGTTTCCAGATGGGGAGGGGAAGAGTTTCTCATTTTACTGAATGGCGCGGATGAAAAAGAAGGGGTGGCGCGGGCTGAACAGCTCCGAATGATCGTTGAAAAACAGCAAGTGGTGTATGAAGGGGAAGCGCTTGCCGTCACGATGACGATTGGCTGCGCACAATATAACGGTGAAGCCCAAATGGAAAAGCTTATAAATCGCGCGGATCGGATGTTAATAAAAGGGAAGAGCAGCGGGAAAAATAAAGTCCTATGTGCGAAAAGATGAAATCCGGTTGAGTAATGGACTCAGCCGGATTTTGTTTTTTTCTGGAAGAAGAAAGTGTGCGGATATGCGGCTGGCAGGGGAACATATGTATAAAATTGTCTGTATTTTCAGTAGAATTGTAGTATAATAGCGAAAAAGAAGCAGGGGGCTTATTTTTTCCATGACAGGACAAAGAAGTGGGGGAAGACGAAAAAGGAGACGGCTAAAAAGATGGGTTCGGTTAACGTTGGCAGCGCTTTTTTTGCTCATTTTTGTCACGCTGCTGGTCAATTTATTGACAACTCCAGATGAAAATGACGTGAGCGATACCACAAAAACCGAAACGGAAAAAGAACCGGACAAAAAAACCATTACGGTCAGTGCAGCCGGTGACTTTACGCTTGGAACGGATGAAGCGTTTACATATGAAGGCTCATTTCCTCATGAAGCGGAAAAAAATGGACTGTCGCATTTTACTACGGAATTGGACGGGGTGTTTGAAGAAGATGACCTGTCAACGGTCAATTTAGAAACGACATTGACGGAAGCAACGGAAAAAGCAGCGAAAAAGTTTCGTTTCAAAGGCGATCCGGAATATGCGCAAATTTTGACGAATGGCGGCATTGAAGCCGTTAACCTGGCGAATAATCACATTTATGATTACTTGCAGCAGGGATATGATGATACTATTGCGAGTCTTGAAAAAGAAAAGATCGGGTATTTTGGCTACGATCATCAATATGTGACAGAAATAAAAGGCGTAAAAGTCGGTGTGCTCGGCTATGAAGGCTGGAATGATACAGCAGAAATCCGAGAGCAGGTAGAATCCGATATTCAGCAGCTGCGAAATGACAGTGTCGGCATTGTGATCGTTCATTTCCACTGGGGGATTGAACGCAGCTACGTACCGGAAGAATCTCAAAAGACACTGGCCCGCTTTACAGTGGATGCGGGAGCCGATCTTGTTGTCGGCCACCATCCTCATGTTATCCAGGGGATTGAAGAATACAACGGGAAATTTATCGTGTACAGTCTCGGCAATTTCATGTTCGGCGGCAACCGGAATCCGGCTGATAAAGATACATTTGTGTTCCAGCAGACGTTCCATTTAGAGGACGGCAAGCTGACCGGTCAAAAAGACATCAATGCGGTCCCATTCTCCATTTCATCGCTGACGGAGCGGAACAATTACCAGCCGAAACGACTTGATGGAGCCGAAAAAGAACGTGTCATGAATAAAATTATAGATGTATCCAATCAAATTAATGGAACAGAAGCAGTCTGGATGATATATCAGCAAGAAACAGCCGCTGAATAATCACCGGTTGTTTTTGTTGGTGCAAAAATCACCCTCAGGAAAAAAAGGAGCGTACAGAGAAACGTTTGAGCTTTTCTCATAGCGGCATTTTTTGATTTAATGCCACGCTTCTTCAAGAGTATTTTGAAAAAGCAAATCAAGCTTCCGGGTTGGATCTGGCCTATTCACCTGGAGTTTTTTCGCATAAGATTCCATTCGGGCAATTTCAACAGTTAAAAAGTCATTCATCAAGTCAAAACGCATTGCTGTATTTAACGTTTCACCGGCGATTTTTTGTTTTAAAAGACGCTCGAATTCCATTTTCACTTCTTTTTCCGGTACAGTTTGTTCAAGCAGCGTTTGCAATTCGAGCGGAGGAAAGGTATGATGCTGCTCAATCCATTTCGCCGCCAGAACAGGGCGCAAAACATTGATATAATGTTTCGGCGTCACTTGACCGCCGCGCAAAATTTGACCGAAATTTTGATTGGCCATGTTCAAATAATGGTACAGACAGGAAGAAGGGGAAAAAAGACGTTGCTTCATTTTTTTCATTTCCTCGATGGCGGAATACGCCTCGTAATAAACAATGTTCGAGCCAAGCCATTCGAAAAGAGGCGGATTTGATTTTCGAAACAGTTTCAGCGCTTTCGTCAGCTCCCAGCCGCTCACATCAAGCAAAACGTTGACCGGCAGCTCGATCACATCACGTTTTTTTCCGATACCAACCGGATCGATGCTTAAATAAGAGTCGGGCGGATGAACATAAATGAACCGCACATCATAATCGCTGTCTTTTGACGAAACGCCCCATGCCCGGCTGCCGGATTCACAGGCGTACAGCACTTTCACATGATGGTCCTTTTCAATCTGTTCGAGCGTTTTTAAAATGGTCTCTTTCAAAAAAACACCTCCTGCTGATTCCCTTTTGAAGAAGGGGAGTCTCAATGAACGTTTGAGACATCCCTTGGAAATTATGACCGCTGAGATTCGAGTACTTCTTTTCCGAATGAAAGGCAGTCGCCGCAGATCGAAACGCCCGGTCCGGCGACGAGCTCGTTCATTTCTTTTTTGGGCTGACGGCAGAAGGAGCAAGTATCCATCTGGGGCTGTTCCGGACGCACTTTTTCCATTGAGCTGTACAGTTCATCGATCACAGCTGGCTCAATATAATCGAAACCGCCTTTCAGCTTGAGGGCGATTGTGGTGTAAGCAACCGCCATTCCTTCGTAAAATCGCTGCCGTTCCAACTGCTGACTCTCATTTATTTTTTCTTCGCAAAGCCGGCTCAGTTTTTCCAATTCCAAAATGATATCTTCAATCTTAGCCCCTCGAAACGTCTTTTTTCGGAAATCATCCATTAAGCGTTCGCCCCTTTGTATACATTTGTGTACATAATAATATATTCTATAGATCAAATATTATCCCTTTTAATTTCCTTAATTGATTTGTACTGGAAAAAGAGAGCTGTGGCGATTTTTAGAAGGGTAAATTTGGATTTTTATGACGGAAACCATCAAGATGCTTCTATCTTTATTGAGGAAGAGGATTGAGATAATTACAATGGACCTGCTTCATCATAACCTCATAATGCGTTTTTGATGGCTAGATAGTTAAACGCTGCATTTTTATATATTTGGATTATAAATGGGTATTTGACCTGTTATTCCCTTTTGTGACATACTATTGTTAGTGTGTTTTGGACGTTTTTATAAAATGATGTCCTGTTGTGAAACTAAAAGCAAATGTATCGGCTATTTATGACTTAAACTTCTTTTCAAACGTTTTGAACGAGTTTGCTGCCGCTCGATATTTTATTAATTTTTCTATTGGCGGCGTAGTCATGTAAATATCGACGGGGGGTCATCGATGAATGTAATGGAGCTTAAAACAGAAAAAGAGATTTTATCGGCTTTTCCGGTGATGAGCCAGCTGCGGACGCATTTGGATGAAAAGATGTATGTGGAGCTTGTCAACGAGGCGATGGAAAAAGACAGCTATCGCTTGTTTGCGTTAATAGATGGGGAGAAGATCGTTGCGGTGACAGGCTTTAAGCCGATGATAACATTGTATTACGGCCGGTTTGTATGGGTGTGTGATTTGGTAACGGATGCGGCTGCCAGGTCAAGAGGCTATGGAGAAAAGCTACTGGAGTTTGTGCAGGAGTGGGCGGATGAAAACGGGTATGGGCAGGTGGCGTTGTCGTCTGGATTGCAGCGGGAGGGCGCGCATCGTTTTTATGAGGAAAAGATGGGGTATGAGCGAGTAAGTTTTGTCTTTAAAAATTCGCTGCATTCCTGAAAGGGTACAGGAGCTTCAAAAAAAGGGATGGAGAGGGAAACGAAACCTCCGTTCAAATCATTGGGTGTGCACTAGCTATTCGTTCCATAATAGAGAGAGATAATTCCATTTTCTTAAGCCGGGCGGAGCGTGATATAATAAATTGGAAATGGAAAGGGAGTGCATGGATGGAGCAGGATGCGCTGAGGGCGGAAGTGATTTCGTGGATCAAGACGATTGTGCTGGCGGTTGTACTGACGGCAGCGGGAAAGTATTTTTTCTTTGAAGGACTTGTTGTGCACGGGGAGTCGATGTCGCCGACATTTAAAGATGAGGACAAGGTTATTGTATCGAAAATGAGTGAAATTGAGCGTTTTGACCAGATTGTTTTTCGTGCGCCGGATTCGGATAATAATTATATTAAACGGGTGATCGGCGTGCCGGGTGATACAGTGGAGATGAAAGATGATGTGCTGTATATTAACGGAAAAGCGGTGGACGAACCGTATCTGGATGAAAATAAAAAGAGTGTGCTGGTCGGGCAAAAGCTGACCGGTGATTTTACACTGGCGGAAGTGACGGCCCATGATACCGTCCCGGATGGGTATTTATTTGTGCTAGGTGATAACCGGACGGTGAGTAAAGACAGCCGCATGTTTGGCTTTATTCGGGAAGAATCGGTCATTGGTGAAGTGCAGCTGCGCTTTTATCCGTTAAATGAAATAAAGATATATTGATGGAATGATTGGTCACGATCACGCCAGGATAAGGAAAAACGCCCCGCTGCCGGGACGTTTTTTTTATTTTCCCTCTGCAAATCCATTTTTTGACCGGGAGCAAATATGTTGTCTTTGTAAAGATAGTACATTCAGAATATGCAGAATTATCTTTATAATGTAAAATATAGACGAAAGAATGGATAATTTGTCATAGAAAGGAAATGTGGCCGTATGTATATCCCAATTAGGTGGGAAATTTTGCTCCCTATTATTACGTCACTTGTTCTTGTTTTTGCGGGGTTTTCGTTCTTTTTGACGAATCAGATGGAACAGTCCTTGGCGCAAAAAGGAGAAGCGGTTGTTGCATCGATTCAGATCGGCTTGGAAGATTCCATTGTGTCACGAGAGACAGCGGAGTCGATTTTAGAAAAAGAAATGGTCGGTCAGGCGGCGATGACGGCTCTTTTATATGATAAAGGAACGACTTACGAGGAGCTTGTGCAGCTGTCTGAGAAGTCCGGGCTTGATGAGTTCTGGATTACGGATGGCGAGGGAAACACCGTCCTTACCAATATGGCATCGTCCGTTGATTTCAATTTCGGCAGTGATCCAGATGGACAGGCGTATGAATTTATGAAGCTGATTTCCGGTGAAGAGACGGTCGTGACGCAAAAAGCGGCGGAGCGTTCTGTCGATGGAAAGTTTTATAAGTTTGTCGGTGTCACCGGCTGGGATGATGAGAGGATCGTACAGGTTGGCCGTGACGGGTCGATGCTTGTCGAGATGGATCAGAAAATCGGTGTTGCGCCGATGATGGAAAAGCTGAAAAGCGAGCTGAGTGAAGAAGTGAAATATGCCGCTGTTTTAAATGAGTCAGGGGATGTCATTGCCTCAACGGATGAAAGCGTGCCGCCTGAATCGGATATTACAGATGGAAAACGATGGGAAGGCTCCGTGAACGGAGAAAATGTCATGTATTTTGCCAAATCGTTACCCAACGGTCAAATGCTGGTCGCGGCACTTTCCAATGAAGTGATGGAAATGGTTCAAATATATACAGGAGCTGCGGCATTAATCAGCGTACTGCTCGTTATTTTGATTACATATTTTATTGTGCGGACGTTATTGAAGCCGCTCGGTGTCATGACGTCATCGCTTGAAGAAATCAGCAATGGAGAAGGGGATTTAACAGCGCGTCTGCAGGTGCCGGCCAAAGATGAAATCGGCAAGCTGGCGTCCGCTTTTAATAAAACGATATCTGAAATTCAACATATCATTGTTGAGGTTAAGCAGACGGCATCCCAAGTTGTGGAATCATCTGTCTCATTAGCCGCTCTGACCGAGGCGGCAGCTCATGAAACGGAATTCGTGTCAGATTCGGTGCGCCGTATTGAATCAGGAGCGGCAACGCAAACGGCGATGACCGATGACTGCGTGCAGACGACGGCTGATCTCGCCCGTAATATTGAGCATATTGCCGAAGCGGCCGGCGATTTATTCGGACAGTCAGAGCGGACGAAAGAAGCGGCGGAAACAGGTCATACTGTTATTACGGAAGCGGTGGGTCAAATGCAGACCATTGACGAATCCGTGCAGGCATTGTCGGAAACAATCGGTGTCATTCAATCCAATACGGTTGAAATCAGTTCGTTTTTATCCACGATTTCCGCTATTTCGAACCAGACAAATTTACTGGCGTTGAACGCGGCCATTGAAGCGGCCCGCGCAGGAGAACATGGACGCGGATTTTCGATTGTCGCCGATGAAGTACGCAAGCTCGCGGAACAGACGAACGAGGCAACCGGACAAATTCAAGGATTAATTGAACGCATGCAGCAGGAAGTGGAGCGGTCATCGAGCAGGATGACAGAAAGCAGTGAATACGTGGCTAAAGGAAAAGAAATTACAGAAGAAGCGGGACAGTCGTTTATGAATGTCCTGGAAGAAATTCATGGCATGGCGGTCAGGTTGCAGGCGATTACAAAGGCGACGGATGAAGTATCCGCCGGTACCGAGGAAGTAAATGCGGCGATTGAAACCATTGCCGGCGCGTCACATGAAGCGAAAAACCATATTGAAGACATTGCGGACAAATGTGCCTCGCAAGGCGAGCGGATGAATGACATGAGCGAAAGCATTCAGGAACTCCGTGAAATGTCTGAACAGCTTCACAGCAGCGTTCATCATTTTAAGACAGCATAGCCCGGGAATGGAGAATAGAACCTTTGGAGAAGAAAAGCGGCTTGTGTGGTATACTGTTTCGTAATGATGAATAATGAAGAAAAGAGGCAAAACATGCTTACATTTGAAGAAAAAAAAGCCATTATCGATACATTTCCGCAGCTAACCGCGAAAGATGTGTCCATGAAACGCGTCAATTATCACTTTGAAGACAGTCTTTACGAAAAAACCGTCGTTGTGTACCATCTTCATCCGAATGGAAACGGTTTTGTTTTTGTCGGTGATCTGCCAGGTTACGAGGCGAATGAAAAAGGGCTCGTCAACATTCGCGAAGCATCAGAATCAGAACTGCGGGCAGCTATTGCCGATTCGATTCGCTACCTCTCGGACAAAACAGAAGAGGAAGTCATCGAACAGGAGCCTATTTCAAAGGAAGAAGAATGGCGTAACCGGGAAGGACAAACGCTGCTCTTAGCGAACGAAGATGAACTTTGGAATGTGTACACCGGATTAAATCTGGAAGAGAGCTTTGAATCCTTTAAAGAAGCGGAGCGCTATTTGCTGGAGGAAGGATTCCGGCCGAAATAAAACTTGGCCGCGTTCCAGTCCGGATGCCCACGCAAAATAGAAATATAGACACAAGAAAATAGGCCGCGCGTACCGCGGCCTATTTTATGTTGTAATACTCTTTTATGATGTGCATAAACTCGTGTAGTCCGGGTTCCGTTTCTAAATTAACGAGCATACCCCGCAGAACCGGGATGCGGGGCTGCCCGCTTTTTATTTCACTTTCGATGACGTCCAGTGTAATACGGATGTCTTCCTTTTTCCATTCTTTTTTCAACTCGATGAGCCAATCCAAAATCGTTTTATCATTGATCCGCTCTTTAAATAAATCATTCATAGCAGCCGGATCAATAACCGGGGCAGCTGCCCGTTTTCGAAAGCCTGCTTCCATATCGTCTGCACAGGTCAGCACAAATCGGGCAAAGCGGTTGTAGTCAATTTCCACTTTATCCATCATCATGACATGAAGGAACGAATGCTGAATGCCTTGCAGCGCAATCGACAAGTCCCAGAAATACGGTTTAATGGAATCCCCGTAAATCGATATCAGCCGTTTATGAAAAAATCGATGCGTTTCCATCCGCATTTTGAAAATAAACGCTTCAATTTCATCATTAAAAGGAATCGCATTTTCACGTGCCTGCATGATGAGAAATTCTTTATGCCGGTGAATTTCGCGTACCTGACATTCTATCTGCTGAACAAATTTATCTCTAGGCTCCAGATCTTCCTCTTCAATTTGGCTCAATTGATCGTACATTAACTGAAAATAATAGTGTAAAATCGCCAGCAGCAGGGCTTCTTTTGACTTGAAATGCAAATAAAAAGCGCCTTTTGAAATGCCGCATGCGGTTGCAATTTCTTGAATGGACGTCGCGTTGAAGCCTTTTTCCGCAAATAATTTCATGGCTTGTTCAATGATGAGTTTTTCTTTTTCGTTCATGATGGTCACCTCATATGTCTATTATGACCCAATGGTCACTTATTTGAAACAATTTTTTTATTGACGACTGACCGGTTAGTCATATATATTTATGGAAAAAGTGACCGATTGGTCAAAAAGGAGATTGTTCATGAATGGCTTAATTAATTTCGTCTTGAAAAACAAATTTGCCGTTTGGCTGATGACGATCATCATCACGGCGGCAGGTCTGTATTCCGGGCTTTCGATGAAGCTTGAGACGATTCCAAATATTACGCCGCCGATCGTAACGGTGACGACGGTGTATCCAGGCGCGACGCCGGAGGAAGTGGCGGACAGCGTGTCGGAACCGATTGAAAAGCAGCTCCAAAATTTAAACGGCGTAAAAGTCGTCAGTTCGACGTCGTATCAAAACGCCTCGTCTGTGCAGGTGGAATATACGTTTTCCACCGATATGGAAAAAGCGGAGCAGGAAGCAGCAGAAGCGCTGGCGGATGTGGACTTTCCTGAAAACGTACAGGAGCCGGATGTTTCCCGTTTAAGTATTAACGCCTTTCCGGTTATGGCGCTTAGTATTTCCGATGAAAACGTAACCTTGGCAGAACTTACGAAAACAGTAGAAGAAGAGATTTTACCGGAAATTGAAGGATTGGACGGTGTCGCATCCGTTCAAATTTCCGGTCAGCAAGTGGAAGAAGCAACACTCATCTTTAAAGACGATCAGTTAGCACGGCTGCAATTGGATGAAGAAACGGTTAAACAGATGATTCAGGCGTCCAACATGAATGCGCCGCTTGGATTGTTCACGTTTGGCGACACGGAAAAATCCGTGATGGTCGATGGCAATATTTCAACGCTGGAAGACTTGAAAAATATGCAGATTGGTCCGGCTAAACTGTCTGATCTTGCCGATATTCAAATGGAAGGAAAAGCAGAATCCATTTCAAGAACGAACGGACAAGAATCAATCGGCCTGCAAATTGTGAAATCAGCAGACGCCAACACGGTAGATGTTGTAAACGCGGTGAAGGAAAAAGTAACCGAGTTTGAAGCGGATTTTGAAGGATTAACGGTCACGTCGACGTTTGACCAGGGCGGTCCAATTGAAGAATCGGTTCACACGATGCTGAACAAAGCCTTATTTGGCGCGCTTTTCGCAGTCGTGATCATTATGCTGTTTTTGCGTGATGTGCGTTCGACAGTCATTTCGGTTATCTCGATTCCACTGTCCATTTTAATTGCGCTCATTTGGCTGAAACAGATGGACATTACGCTGAATGTGATGACACTTGGTGCGATGACAGTAGCGATTGGCCGGGTAATCGATGATTCGATTGTTGTTGTAGAAAATATTTATCGCAGGTTGTCACTGCAAGGAGAAACATTACGCGGGAAAGAATTGATCCGTGAATCGACGAAGGAAATGTTTGTGCCGATTATGTCGTCAACCATTGTGACGATTGCTGTGTTCTTGCCGCTCGGTTTAGTGGAAGGCATGGTCGGTGAATTATTCCTGCCGTTCGCATTGACCGTTGTGTTTGCCCTTTTGGCATCGCTTTTGGTGGCAGTGACGATTGTACCCATGCTCGCACACACCATGTTTAAAAAAGGTGTGAAAGCGAAAACGCATGAAGAGAAGCCGGGGAAACTGGCTGCGTGGTATAAGTTCGTGTTGAACTGGACATTGAATCATAAAATTATCACGTTTGTCATGGCCATTGCGCTGCTTGCGGGAAGTTTCCTGCTCGTTCCAAAAATTGGAGTCAGCTTCCTGCCTGGTGATGAAGAGAAAATGGTCATTGTGACGTATTCACCGGAACCAGGGCAGACACAGGAGGAAGTTGCAGATCTTGCAGCGGATGCAGAGAAATATTTTATGGACATTGAAGATGTAGAGACCGTTCAATACTCCGTTGGAAGTGAAAACCCGATGAGTCCGGGACAGTCGAACAGCGCGATGTTCTATGTCATGTATGATGAAGAAACAGAGAACTTTACAGAGAAAAAAGAAAAAGCGATTGCTGATTTACAGGCGAGTGTGGAAAAAGGAGAATGGGCGTCACAGGACTTCTCCGCCAGCGCCGTCAGCAACGCCATTGCCGTGAATGTGTACGGTGAAACGGTTGAAGATATTGAACCGGTCGCCGGAGAAATTGAAGAGATGATGAACGACAGCGGCTCGTTTAAGAAAGTGGAAACAGGACTTGCGGATTCCTATGAAGAATACACACTCGTTGCCGATCAGGAAAAATTGGCGGCAGCCGGTTTGACAGCTGGACAAATTGCGATGGAACTAAGCCCGATGCGTGAACGTCCCGTATTGACCACGGTTGAAAAAGACGGGGAAAATATCAATGTGTATTTAGACGTGCCGGTGGAAGCATATGAAACCATTGATGATTTGACAGGAAAAGAAGTGGCATCACCGCTTGGCACATCCGTTGCGATCCGCGATGTGATGACAGTGGAAGAAGGCGAAACATCGGATACGGTGAATCGCCGTGATGGGAAAGTATTCGTCGATGTGAGCGGCGAACTGGAAGGCGATGACGTTTCAGCAGCCTCCGCGGATTTGCAGGCGGAACTGGATAAACTTGATCTGCCATCCGGAGTAGAAGTCTCAATGGGCGGCGTTACGCAGGATATCAACGAATCGTTCACGCAGCTTGGACTTGCGATGCTCGCGGCAGTAGCGATTGTCTATCTCGTGCTTGTGATTACGTTCGGCGGCGGACTTGCACCGCTCGCGATTTTGTTCTCCCTGCCATTTACGATCATCGGTGCACTGGTGGCGCTATTGATTGCAGGCGAGACGATCAGTATTTCCGCTATGATCGGCGCCTTGATGCTGATTGGGATTGTCGTCACGAACGCGATTGTCTTAATTGACCGTGTGATTCATAAAGAAAATGAAGGTCTGTCGACGAGAGAAGCTTTACTTGAAGCCGGATCAACTCGACTTCGTCCGATCTTGATGACCGCACTTGCGACAATCGGCGCCCTGTTCCCGCTTGCACTGGGACTTGAAGGCGGCGGATTGATTTCGAAAGGACTCGGCGTAACCGTCATCGGCGGTTTGACAAGCTCCACGCTGTTGACGTTGGTCATTGTGCCAATCGTGTATGAAACACTTTCTAAATGGATGCGGAAAAAAGCATAATGAAGCAGCAGGCAGTCTCCATTGAAGGAGGCTGCCTGTTTTTTTGGTGGTATGGACGGAATAGCGAAAATGGTCACGTTCGTTGCCGAATAGCCACGTTCGTTCCCGGATGGTCACGTTTAAATGGAAATAGCCACGTTCATCACGAGTTGGTCACGTTTAACAGAAGTTGTTCATGTTCAAGTCAAATCTTTAATTAACCGGTCAGGAAGAATATAGATTCGATTTCGATCTCCGCCTTCTTCTTTAGCATGAGCAGATTTCAAAATACGATAGCTCACAGATAATGAGGGTGCTGAAATGAAACGCGCAAATTCCTTATTGGTGACTTTCTTTCCAAAAAGAAGATAATAGTCGCGCAGAGCATCATTATGCGCGCTTTTGGAAGTATGTTTGCAGGAAAGGCAAAGCCAGTTTCTTTTATGACGAACCATTCCGGGATGACTGCATAATGGACAAAAAATCCCTTTTTGAATGTCATCAGCCGTGATGTTGAATCGTCTAAAAATATCGGGTTCATATGGAATGTGGCTTTTGGCGATCAGCGAGGACGCTTTCTGAAACTGCTGTTCATTTAAATACGGATTTTTATTTTTCTGAAATAAAGAATGAATGGTTTCAGGAATTTCGATGCTGCGTATAATCCGCCTTTCATAGTCTCTATTTGACGGTGTAATGGAAATTCGGTTAGAGGGATGAGAAAGAACAACATATGAAAAGACTGGCATCTGCGGAAGGTTATTTTTATGCAGCCAGTCCGTTAAGTGACGTGATTGTCTTCGTAACTGTAAAATAGGGTCGGGGAGAACGGTTTCATGACCTTCAAAGGTTTGAATCGTTTGTTTATTCTCTGTTTCAAATGATAGTTTTCCAATATAATTTTTAGATTCGGAAATAACGAGAAAGCAAGGGGTTAAGATAAGGCAGTCTATTTGAAAAAAAGAGGTATAATTTAAGCGCAGACGTATGTCATGGAAAAGGGATGAGGGGCCTGTGATTTCTTTTGCAAAATATTCAATGGTTTGTTCTCCTCTAAGTCCTGCTGCTGTTCTGGCCCGTTCTGTTTCGATACGTTTTCGTTTTGGACATCCAGGCAGCCTTTGCAATAATGCGTCCATTTGCCAGAGAAAAATAGGCTTCGTTACTTTTTTTATGATTGTCATATAGACTCCTTTCAAATCAAGATTGTGACCATTATACTTCAAAAAGAGAAAGTCTTCAGCCTTAAGATAGAAAATTTGCGAAATTTAAATAAATCATAAATGATTGTTTGAATTTTACCGCCTTCAAATAGAATTGGTCACGTTTAAGCGCAAATAGCCACGTTCCTGTCCAGTTAGTCAGGCTGATCAACGGATAGTCACGTTTAAACACAAATGGTCACGTTCAAAGTGCATTGGTCACATTTAAGCGAAATCAGCCGCCTTCCATATAATCAAAAAAGGATGCCCTCTCTGGGCATCCTTTTTTAATAGCGGTCTTTTGACTCGCCGATTCGTTCCTGTACTTCGCCTTTGATTTTGTCTTTTTTGCCGTCAGCCTGAAGCCGCGCGTTATCGGTGGCGCTGCCGATTTGATCTTTTATTTCGCCTTTTGCTTTGTTGACGGCGCCTTTGATTTTGTCGCCTAATCCGTTGTTGTCGTGAGCCATGGTAAATATCTCTCCTTTGTTGTTTGTCTGTTCTTTCTTTACCCGGCTCACAAATCATTAAACAAGATCATCTTTTTCAACAACAGCGTACTGGTTCTCTTCTTGTTCAGAAAAGCGGTTGTAGCGCTGTTTGTACAGTTCGAACAAGTATTGAATGAAAACTTTCAACAAAGCGTATGTCGGAAGACCGATCAACACGCCGACGACTCCATACAGGTGAGCGGCTGTCAGCAAAACGAAAATGATGGTAACAGGATGGATTTGCAGCGTTTTCCCCATAATTTGCGGAGAAATGAATTTTCCTTCGAGCAGCTGCACAACGGTCCAGACAAGTGCCAGTTTTACCACCATGAACGGAGAAGTGACAACGGCAATAATAATCGCCGGTGTGATCGCAATGACTGGCCCGAGATATGGAACGACACTTGTCACACTGGCAATGGCGGCCAGAAGCAAGGCGTAATCCAGACCGATAATGAGAAAACCGATGTACATCATGATGCCGATGCAAAGGCTGACAAGCATCTGCCCTTGAATGTAGGAACGGAGCTGTTCGTCCATTTCAATAAGCATCGCACCCGTACGTCCGCGCATTTTCGGCGGAAGGATGTGCAAAAATCCTTGGTACAACTTACTGCCGTCTTTTAATAAATAAAACAAAATAAATGGCACGGTGACGAGCGAGACGACAAAATTGGTGAGCGTCGCAATGACGCCGGTGATACTGTCTAACGTCCGGCCGGCAATGTCGGAAAAGTTTTGCGTCAGCGAGCCGAGAAATTCTTCGGCATTCGTCTGCATGTTTTTTGAAATTTCCATGTATTGTGCTTCAAACGGTGAATTGCGTGCCCACCTGTCGATATCCATGCCAAGCTGACGGGCGTAATCAGGAAAGGAGGCGATGAGTGCTTCAGTCTGGTCACGTAAAAAGGGGAAAATCGTCAGCACAAGAATGGTGATGAGTCCCGACAAGGCGACGAACACAAGCAAAATGCCCCAGCCGCGTTTTATTTTATACCGCTGCAATAAATTAACGAGCGGACTTAATAAATAATAACCGACAACCGACAAGATCACCGGCAGTGCTACGGTCGCAATGAAGCCGAGCAGCGGATCGAAAATAAAGGATACTTTTGAAAAAACCATAATAATGAGCCCGATTAAGAGCAAAATGGTTAAGACGAAAATCGCCGTGCGTCCGCCTAAAAAACGGACGAGCGGAGAACTTTGCGGCTCGTTTTCTTTCATGCCCCCAACTCCTCTTACTGTCTTTCTTTAATTATAACGCAACTGAAAAAAAAACACGCATTTTCCGCTTTTCTGAAAACACTATTTTTTAAGCCGGGAAGAATTTCTCCCTTATAATGGAGGAAAAAGGGGGCGTCTTATGCACATATTACTCGTTATGGCCGGTTCCATGCTTGTCGCCGTCGCCTATAATTTCTTTTTAATTCCGCATGAAATTTTAAGCAGCGGGCTGAGCGGGATTGCGATTATGCTCGGCATCATTACACCGCTCAACACCGGTCTTTTAAACTTATTATTAAATTTACCGCTTCTTATTCTCGGCGTGATGAAGCTGGGGAAACGGTTCATTGCGTATACCATTTTATCCGTTGTGACATTGTCAATCGGGCTGTATGCGGTGCCCGTCATTGAACTGTCGACGGAACCGATTTTATCTTCGTTATTCGGCGGCGTGCTGACGGGCGCGGGAGTCGGAATTATTTTTCGCGCATCCGCATCGTCCGGGGGCTTTGATATTATTGCGATGCTGCTGGCCCGAAAAAAAGATTTTCCGCTCGGGGCGCTTTTGTCCGTCATGAACGCGGCTGTTATCGTCGTGGCCGGCTTTTTGTTCAGCTGGGACGCCGCTTTAAACACATTAATCGGGATTTATGCGACCGGAAAAGTCGTCGATACCATTCATACGAAACATATTAAATTAACATTGAACATTGTCACGTCAAAAGGCGACGAAATGTGTGAGAAGCTGCTCAAAAGTCTTTACCGCGGCATTACGGTGATGGAAGGGAAAGGCGCCTATTCAGGGGAAAGCCGGCAGATTTTAATGACCGTCATCACGCGCTATCAATTAAATGAAGTGAAGCAGATCATTCATGACATTGACCCGACTGCGTTTGTGAACATTACACAGACCGTTGAAGTGGTTGGTTTGTTTCACCGGGAATAAGAAAAAGCCGATCCCTCTGCCAGGATCGGCTTCGTTTGCTTACAAAATGTCCGTGACTTCGCGGTCAACGAGGCTTGCTTTTTTTACGGAAATGAATGAACCGGTTGTCGAGATGAACACGCCGGATGCAATGATCGCATCCATTGCCTGCTGCACAGCCGCGGCATTGACCGGCTCAACCGGGGCATCAACCGTCAAGCTCGCACTGCCGCCTTCCGATGTGTTGAACTGAAGCTTCAATGTTTTCGCCATAATGACATTCCTCCTTTGTTATTGTTAGTTAATAACCGATGTGTCACTGCGTTCGACGGATGCGAGCGGCAATGATGAAAGTGCCGCAATCGCGTTGGCTACTGCCTGAAACTGATCGGCTGTCGCGGCCGGTTTCACGTTTGAATAAGACTTCGCTTTATACACGGATTTGCCTGACTCATCCACCCCGTGATCAAACACGAGACGAAGCGTCGATTTGTTCAACGTCATGGTTGCCATGTTGTATCCCTCCTTTCATTGGTTATGTACAGCGAAATCTTAAAAATCGATACCTTGTTTTTAAAAAACTTTAGATAAAATAAGTTGACATCAGAAGCTGTCAGGATAAAAAAGCGCCGCTGTCCCAAAAGTATGGGGGAAGGCCGAATTCTGAACCATTTTGGCCGATTTATCGATATTACAGCCGGATTCTGCCTCATGAAGGCCGAATTTACAAAAATTCGGCCCAAATTACAAGGAAACCGGCCCAAAATCAGAAAATACGTCCCAAACTGCAAGAAATCCGGCTATAAACATGAAGAAGGGGAGGCCTCAATGAGCTTTTGAGACATCCCCTGCCTTTTTTAATATACGTTACTGTTTCATTTTGTCGGGAAGAGTCTGGATGGATTCGATGACGCCGTCGAGTTTCGTTTCGATGCGGTACAGTAAATAAAACGTGACCGCAATCGGAAATCCGACATCCTGGATAAGCGGCAGCAATGTGTCCATGAAACATTCCTCCTTTCTTGCTTGTTATATACAGTGAAAGCGAAAAAATCGAAACCGGACCGGGCAAGTTGGTGGAAATAATAAGACTATTAATCATGTAAAGCCGTATAGGGGAAGGTGGCAATATTTCATTTGTCCTGACGCTGAAAACAGAAAAAAACCGTGACATGATGGTTCAGTTCACGGCGTAGTTGTGTCATATACAGTTGTACGGGCGCGTCCTTTCCGTTTGGAGTGATACAGTGCTTTATCGGCTTTTTTGAACAGCTGCGCCGGCTGTTCTCTGGGATGCGGCGACATGGTAGCGGCTCCGATGCTGACAGAGATGATGCCGTCCGGTGCGTCTTTGTGCGGAATGCGTAAGTTTTCCACGGACTTCCGGATGAGTTCGGCCAGGCCGTAGCTTACAGCCGTTATGCCGGGCGGGATGATGACCGCGATTTCCTCTCCTCCATAACGGGCGGCGACTGCACCTGCTGTTTTCACTGTTTCTTCAATCGAAACGGCCACTTGGCGGAGTGCTTTATCTCCGGCGTCGTGTCCATACCGGTCATTATATTTTTTGAAAAAGTCGATGTCCAGCAATAAAAGCGACAGCGGTTTTTTTTTATCCAATGCTTCTTTCCATGACAGCTCGAGCACTTCGTCAAAATAGCGCCGGTTGCCGATGCCGGTCAAACTGTCGCTCAATGAAAGATGTTTTAACATTTCATTCGCCTGGCGCAGTTCTTTTTCCGCCTGACGCCGCAGTGAAAATTCCTGTTCGAGTTCACGCGCCATTTGATTATAGGCGGAATGGAGCGCTTTAAATTCATCGAGCGATTGATCAAGAACCCGATTAGAAATGCGGTGGCTGTAATTCCCAAGTCTCAGGACAACTGTTCCTTCGAGCAGCTGATTGATTGGAAAAATGATTTGCTGCATAAGAAGCCGAATAACGCCGGATGCAATGATAAAGACGAACAGCAAAATACAGCTCATGAAGAACAGCGAACGCCAGAAGGGAGCATTCACTTCCGCGGTTTCAATTTCGCCGACCAGCAGCCATTCGCCGTCATGAATCCAGCGGTACTGACCGATCACAGATGCGCCGGAGGCATTTTCATACGAATCCCCAGGGGCCTCTTCTTTCAGCGCCTGCTGAAACACATCAGTTCCGGAAATGGTGAGAGGGGCGGATTCATCATTTCGGCTTAACACAAGACCGGACTGATCTGTTAAATACACCTTGCCCGTTTCGCCAAATTGAAAGGTGTTAATAACGTTCGAGATCATATCCATCGTGATCATGCCGGCGACTACGCCGTCAATTTCCCCGTCCGCGTTCCGGGCAGGTGAGGCAAACACGACAACAGGTGTATTGTCAGACCGTCTTTCAATGACACCGGTCGTGACGGTATTGCCCGCAATAGCCGCTTTAAAATAAGCGCGGTCTTTTACATTTAACGTTCCCTCTACGCCGTTCCGGTTTAGATTGTATACGACTAAACCATCTTTATTGATCACGGTTAAATTATCGAAATCATCACGTGTTTCGGCAAACTTGTTCAGCCGGTCGTATAAATCCTTCCGTGAGCCGGCGGAAGAGGCCAAATAGGATACATCATTGGATAATCCATTCATCCATTCGTCAATCATCATGTGCTGCATACGCAGCGCTTCATCAAGACTATGAGCTGCTTCCTGTTCGCGCTGATCATACACAAACACAACAAGCGGCAGTATCGCCAGCAGCCCGCCAAGTAATAACAAAAAGGCGGTACTCACTAAAAAACGTCCTTTTATCGTATGCAATGACCAATAATGAAACCGGTGCAGCAGCTCCATTGACGTCCTCCTTTTTATTTCGCTCATCCTATTTTACAATTAATGAGCAATATTTTCTATTAAATTACCAAAAATGTTAGAGATGACGGAATAAAGGGCTGTTTGAATAGGCTTATATTTGAACTGTTTCTTTACTCATAAATATGTCTTCTTTCATACATTTCTTCTTCTGGTATCGATTTTTCCTTTTTTTCTGTACATAAAAAATAAAAGGAGCTTTTACGATGCCAAACTTTCTGCGAAACGAACGTCCGCTTATTATTTTACCGGAGCTTGCCGAAAAGATCGGCTTGAACGAAGCGGTCATTCTGCAGCAAATTCATTACTGGCTGGAAAAGAAACGGCATGTGATTGAAGGGAAAAGCTGGGTGTACAATACATACGAAGACTGGCAAAAACAGTTTCCATTCTGGTCGGTGACCACGATCCGCCGCACGCTGAAAGGGCTTGAGAAGAAGGGGCTTTTATTGACAGGGACCTTTAGTGTGATGGCATTTGACCGGACAAAATGGTACACGATTGATTACAACAAGCTGGAATCCATGATGGGTCCATGTGATCAATCTGACGTGACGACGGAGCCAGAACGGACAGACGATGTGACCAAGCCGGATACACCTATAACAGAGAGTAGCCAACAGCAGATATCTACAGGAGATGTTTCTTTATCGGAACGCGAAATGTTTGAGCAATCGATCGGAAAAGAAAAAGTCGAAGAAGCGGTGGAAATTGCGCGGTCGAAAGGGATTACCAGCTGGGCGTATATTCGCGCGATTTTACGCAATTGGGAGACAGACAGCCGGAAAAAGAAAAAATCAGTCCGGGTAGAAAGGCTTCCGGACTGGTTTAAGAAAGAAGAGACGCCGATTGAATTTGACGCTGATTTTGAAAAAGACCGCGCGTCCTTAATGCGTGAGCTCGCCACACGCTTCAAGCAAAAGGTCGACAATGTGAACAGCCCGGACTTTGTCTGACAGGCCTTCGCGTTCGATGCCGAGCTTCATTTGCAGCAGGCAGCCCGGGTTTGCAGTCACGATGGTATGCGCTTCAGTCGCTTTCGCTTTTTCCATTTTGTGATCGAGAATCTGCATGGACATGTCGGATTCGACGATATTGTAGATGCCCGCTGATCCGCAGCAGCTGTCCGCATTTTCCATCTCCCTGTAGTTGGCGCCGTCGATTGCATTCATCAGGGCGCGCGGGGCAATATGGGTGTTCATGACATTGCGCAAATGACAGGAGTCCTGATACGTAATTGTCTGCGGTTCCATTTTTAATTCGATCCGCTGATGGAAATCAAGCTCGAATAAAATTTGCGTGATGTCTTTCATTTTGGCGGTAAAGGCTTTCGCGCGGTCCGCATATTCCGGGTCGTCTTTCAGCAGATGATCGTAGTCGATTAAAAAGGCTCCGCAGCCGCCCGCGTTCGTGATAATGTAGTCGGCGTTTGTTTTTTCGAACGCGTCAATGTTGCGTTTTGCCAGGTTTTTTGCGCCGTCTTTTTCACCGCTGTGGCCATGGAGAGCGCCGCAGCAATTTTGTCCGTCTGGAATGACGATATCACAGCCCGCTTTTTGCAGCAGCTTGATCGTCGCGTTGTTTGTCTCCAAAAACATCGTGTCCATCAGGCAGCCGGAAAAAAAGGCGACCGTGGCCGTTTTTTCAGCGAGTGCTGAGAAGCTTCGCGGACGGTTTTTCATGTCGCGTTTTTTCGGAACAGCAGGAAGGGCGCGTTCCATCGCCTGCATGCTTTCCGGGAACAGCTTCATGAAACCGAGTTTACGCGTGGCGTTTTGCAGGCCGCTCCGCTGGTAAATGCCGAGCAGTGTGACCGCGTGTTCCATCCGGTTTTGGTGCGGGAAAAGCCCTTCAAATACGGTTTTTCGAACGGCTTTCACCGGTGCGGAATGCTCGTTATGATCGTTGAAAATGTCGCGTGCTTCTTCCAGCAAGTGGCCGTATTTCACGCCGGCCGGGCAGACGGGTTCACACGCCCGGCAGCCGAGGCATAGATTCAATGATTTTTCGACGTCATCATCCGGTGCGATCAGTCCGTCATGCACGGCTTTCATGAGGGCAATTCGTCCGCGCGGCGATTGGCTTTCATCTAATCCCGTTTCCAGATACGTCGGACAGGAAGGGAGGCAGAAGCCGCATCGCATACAGTTTAACAGTTCCGCTTCATCCATCCGCAAGCTGAACGATTCTTGAATCGCTTTTTCTCGTGCCGTCATCGTTGTCATTGGGAGATCACCAGCCTTTTCCGTGTTTCTTTCGCAAAGATTTTACCGGGGTTCATAATATTGTCCGGGTCAAAGGACTGCTTGATCGCTTTCATAATCGCGATGCCTTCCGGACCCATTTTCCATTCTAAATAGGGCGCTTTCATCATGCCGACGCCGTGCTCGCCGGTAATCGTGCCGCCGAGTTCAATCGCTTTAGCGAAAATGTCCGCAAACGCCGCTTCAACCCGTTCCATTTCATCGTGATCGCGCGCATCGGTCGGGCATGTAGGATGAAGGTTGCCGTCACCCGCGTGGCCGAACGTCGCAATCGTCACGTTATGTTTCGCCGCGATTTCGTTGATCGCTTTGACCATGTTGGCAATTTCTGAACGGGGTACGGTCGCGTCTTCTAAGATGGTCGTCGGTTTTAAACGGGCAAGCGCAGACAAGGCTGCACGGCGGGCGCTTGTCAAGGCGAGCGCTTCGGCTTCCGTTGCGGCGATTTGAACGGAAACGGCCTGTTCGCGCGTGCAAATATCCGCTATTTTCTGCATGTCACGGGCGACAATTTCCGCTGGTCCGTCCTGTTCAATGAGCAGGACCGCTTCCACATCTGTGGGCAGGCCGATTTTCGCAAAGTCTTCGACGGCTTTTAACGTCGGGCGGTCGAGAAACTCAAGCGTCGCCGGAATGATTTTGGCCGCGATGATTTCTGAGACGGATTTCGCCGCGGCGTCCATACTTTGATAGAGCGCGAGCATCGTCTGCTTCGTTTCCGGCATCGGAATGAGCTTCAGCGTCGCTTCGGTAATGACCGCGAGCGTTCCTTCCGATCCGGTTAAAAGTCGTGTTAAGTCATAGCCGGCCACGTCTTTTGCGAGTTTGCCGCCGGTCCGGATGATGTCGCCATTCGGCAGTACGGCTTCAAGGGCCATGACATAATCACGTGTGACGCCGTATTTCAATCCGCGCAGGCCGCCGGAATTTTCGTTAATGTTGCCGCCGATGGTTGAGATTTTCATGGAACTCGGGTCAGGCGGATAAAAGAGGCCGCGTTTTTCGACGGCGTTAATCATATTCAGTGTGACAACGCCCGGCTGCACCGTGACCGTTAAGTTTTCTTCATCGATCTCAAGAATTTGGTTCATATGTTTAAACAGCAGCACAATTCCGCCTTCAGAAGGGACCGTGCCTGCGGCTAAATTTGTTCCGGAACCGCGCGGGACAATGGGAATCTTTTCTTCCCGGCAAACGTTTACAATTTGAGAGACTTCTTTTGTATTCCGCGGTGCTATTACGGCGTCAGGCATCGATTGAAAATTAGGCGTCGCGTCATATGAATAGACAAGTCGTCCGGCAGGGGAGACATCGACATTTTCAGCGCCGACGATCGCGGTGAATTTTGTTTTTATGTAATCTGAAATCATACTATTCGCTCCTTTTCTTGTATCTTAACCTATAAACACGTGTTGTTATATAGAGATAAATGGGAAAATGAAGCGGAATTTTATTCGTTTTTTGTATGTTCATCCAAAAAACGAAGCGCTAAATAAAGCGAGACGACATCCGGTAATTGTTTCAGGTCCAGACCGGTCAAGTCCTGTATTTTTTTCATCCGGTAATGAAGCGTGTTAATGTGAATTTTCAGGACCGAGGCGGTTTCTTTTAAAGACATATTTTGATTAAAAAACGTCTGGAAGGTGTCGAGCAGTTCCGGGTTGTTTCTCACATTGCGCAAAATTCGTTTTATGAATTCCTCCCGCGCGGTGGAGCTGATTTCGTGCAGACATAAATCAAGCCGCAAGTCTTCTTCAAAGACAATCCAGTTTGGTTTAGCCGCAGCCAGCGCCCGCTCCGCCTGTGCGTAACCGGCTGCCACATCGGCTGCCTCCACTGCTTGTCCAATTCCGATGCGGACAGGCAGATTCATAAATGAACGTAATCTTTCCAGTTTATATGTAAGGGTTTCTTTCTCAAAGTGCGCGCCGTGAATGAGAAGAATACGGTCATTGCCGCGGTGGACGAAAAAATCCTGATCGCGCGGATCATCCCAGAACCGTGTCAATTCGGCCAGGCTGTTATACGTAAACTCCTCCAGCTGAATAATAATAAATTGCCGCTTTGCGGTTAAATCGATGTTAAAAAGGGCCGCTCGTCCGATTAACTCCTGTGACCACGTATCCGCCTGCAGCCAATCATAGACAAATGACTCCAAACCGCGTGTCCGCCATTGAAACTGCTCCGAATAATAGCTTTCTTGAATAAGCAGCTCCGTCATTTTCCGCAGCAGCTCTCCATAAGGTAAAATGCGTTCCGGTTCTCCGGTAATCCCGATGACGCCGATGACGCTGCCAAGAAAGAAAATAGGCAGATTTAAGCCGTTTTTGACCCCTTGCAGCCGCTCTTCATCTTCTTTATAAATCACCATCTTCCGCCGTTCCCGGGCACACAGCAAAGCACCTTCATGAAACAAACCGACCCGCGCCGCATCAGAGCTTGCCATGATCACGCCATCCACGCCGGCAATAAGGACATTTTCATCTAAACATTTCTTTACTTCATCTATGATTTTTTTAGCGAGAAAAGTCGAAAGCATCCGGGCAGCCTCCCATCCTTTTTATCTGTAGTGTATCACAAGATGAAAAGGATGGAGCCTTTATTTCGGGCTGATATGGATGCCTTCACTTTTTTTCCAATCGGCAAAAAAGATCGCTTTTTCATCGTTGTAGCCATGCGCCTTTAATTCTTTAGACAGCCACTTTTGGTCAAAACCGAGATCCTGTAAGTTATCCCAAATAATTTCGCCGTCTATAATGATGGCTGTTGGAAGATCGACGGGGCTTTCTGGAATGTTGAGATCCTGCTTTGTCGGATTTTCATGAGGTGATTGCAGCAGGAGACTGATTTGTCCATTCGCTTCTAATATGCCGTATTTCACTTCACGCACAGAAAAAACATTCTTCTGTCTCAATAAACTCGTTATTTCGTTGACATCTAATTTGTTCTTTTTCAACATCGTCCGGTCAAGTACGCCATCACGGATAATAATGGAAGGATTTCCATCCAATAAGGAACGGGCCGCTTTCACTTTTTGCGTGAGGAATACGATTCCGAGCATGAGAGCGGTCCATAAGCCTATCGCGTATAAAAAATGAAACGTACTCACCTGATTATCGTATAATGTACTTCCTAAGAAATCCCCCAGGACGAGCACAAACACTAAATGATAGGGGGATAATTGGTTGATGGACGTTTTGCCGCTGACGAGAATAATGAAAAATAAAGCGGCAAACCCGACGATGACTTTTATGGTCAGTAAACCCAGATCTACTGTTTCCAACATATCTTTCCTCCTGGTAGCATTTTTCCTCTTTTATCAGTATGGACGAACAGTCAAGAAAGGTATACATCGGAAATGGATGACATGTTAAGAGAAGATTATTTGTACCCAGTAATATAATAAAAATAGCGTCACCGCTGTTGTCAAAGGAATGACGATTAACGATACACTTAAATAGTCATTCCATGTGACGTTAATCTTGTTTTTCCGCAAAATGTCCATCCAAATAAGAGAGGCAAGTGTCCCGATCGGGAGTAAAAGGGACCCCATATCACTGCCGATAATATTTGCGAGATAAATGGTTTTTAACGTAATCGGGTCCAGTCCCATTTCTGTTAACGTAATCGTGCCGATCATTAAAGCAGGATGGTTATTAAATAGATTCGATAAAACAGATACTAATCCCCCCATAATGAAGCTCGCCTGAAGCAGTCCCTGGCTGACGATCGGCTCGCATACTTGAACGAGCATCGCGGTCAATCCGGCATTATGAAGCCCGTAAATAATGACATACATGGAAAAGGCAAAAATCAGGATGTGCCAAGGCGTTTTTTTCAAAATATCAATCGGGTTTGTGCGCAAATGATACCATCTCCACCCGAGCAGGATGAGCGACCCGAGTACGGCCACCAGTTCAATAGGAATGGACAGGTAAGAAGCGACAAAAAGGAGACAGCGCAGGACAAAGACAAACAGCAGGACTTTCAGCATAAACTTGGTTCGTTTCCGTTTTGTTTCGACACTGACGGAACCCTTTAACGGATGGAAATGTTTCGTGAAAAAAATTTCTTCTATATCATATAAAGAATTTGGCAATTCCTTTGGCAGTTTTTTCTTGACGACGATAAACATCAGCCAGGACATAAACAAGAGACCGAGTGTAGCAGGGACAAACATCATGGCGGTATGCATATAAAGCGACATATGAACAATTTTCAGGGCGATTAAATTCACAATATTGCTGACCCCAATGGGCGCGCTCGAAGCCGTTGCGATCAGGGCGCCGCTTAATAAATAGGGGAGCTGTTCATGCGGCTTTAATCGAAGGTTTTTCAGAAGCAGTATTAAGATAGGTGTCGTAATTAAAATGCTGCCGTCATTGTTAAATAGAAGCGTCATTAAAAAACAGAGCAGCTGAATGTACCAATACAGGCGATAGCCGGAACCTTTCGCTAAATGGAGAAGCCGTGCCGCCGCCCAGTGAAAGAAACCGAAACTTTCCAAAATAACTGCCATGACAATCGTGGCCATAATGGTGATCGATGCGCCGCCGATTTTACTGATAATATCTGAAATATCGCTGCTCGATACAATGCCTGTGAGTAAAATCACGCCTGCCCCGGCGGATGCCGGCCATGCCTCATTGATCCCGCCCGGTCTTGCTAATATGACGAACATGGTCATGATAAACACAAATACGGTGATTGCCATTTCGAAGCTCATGATTACCTTCTCCTTTTTCAAAAGAGCCTGAGCCATTAGCCCTTCTTGTCCGATTTAATAGTATATTTATATTCACCTCTATGAAAATGTAACTGGATAACAAACCTAATCTTCCAAGGAAATTTGAGTGTTCACGAGACATAGGACTAGTAACGTGATCTCTATCATGCATCATGGCTGTTTTGGATGATTCATAGGCTCTTCACCGTTTGCGGTTTCGTGAATCTCCACTTTTAAAAAAAGGTTATAGAGAAGGAAAAAGAAGGGCAGGCTATTGTCTGATGAGTGTTAAATAAGGAGTGGTCCGCCCGCATGGAGGTTATTTCGATTATTATTCCCGCTTACAACGAGGAAGAAAATATACCGTTAATTTATGAAAGCATTGTTAAAGAATTCTCAAGACTCCCTTATGATGTGGAAGTGCTGTTTATCAATGATGCCAGTACGGATGGAACGCTTGAACGGATCAAAAAATTATCCAAGAGAACGTCAAATGTGAAATACGTTTCCTTCTCACGCAATTTTGGAAAGGAAGCGTCTCTTTTTGCCGGGCTGCAGTATATAACCGGCAAAGCGGCGATTTTGATGGATGCCGATCTGCAGCATCCGCCCTCGTTAATCCCTGAATTAATTAAAGGGCATGAAGAAGGCTATGATCAAGTCATTGCCCGGCGGAACCGGAAAGGGGAGCCCTCGTTTCGCCGATTGTGCGCCGCCGCTTATTATAAAATGGTTAACAAAGTGGTGGATGTGGATATTGAGGACGGCGTCGGTGATTTCAGGCTTCTGAGTGAAAGAGCGGTACAGGCCGCCTTGTCCTTAAATGAAAATCAGCGTTTTTCCAAAGGGCTGTTTTCCTGGATCGGCATGCAGCAGAAAATCATCGATTACGATCATGTGCTCCGTGAAAACGGCGATACAAAATGGTCGTTTTCAAAACTGCTGAACTACGGGCTGGACGGGCTTTGGTCATTTAATCATAAGCCGCTCAGAGCCTGTTTTTATACAGGTGCGTTTATTTTGCTGATGGCGGTGATTTACAGCGCCATGACGTTTTTTTATATTGTGAAAAATGGAATTGACGTGCCCGGCTACTTTACGATCATTTCAGCCGTTCTTTTGCTGGGAGGTATTCAGCTGTTAAGTCTGGGGATTATTGGCGAATATATCGGCCGGATTTATTATGAAACGAAAAAACGGCCTCCTTTTTTAATTCAGGAAACCAATATTGGGAATGGAGTGCCATATGAGAAGAAAAGGACAAGAATTTATCAGATTCGTCATCATAGGGGCAATGAATACTTGTAATTATTATGTGATGTATTTGCTGCTTCATTCGGCGGCTGGATTAACGTATATTGTATCTCATCTGACAGCCTTTTTTGTCAGTATGATCCTCTCCTTTTTTTTGCATTCATACATTACCTATAGAGTAAAGCCGACGCTGTCCGCTTTTTTTGCGTTCCCGCTCACACAGCTTTTTAATGTGACTGTCTCTTCTCTTGTCATGTATGTCTTTATTGAATATCTCCATATGAACAGCACGATGGCGCCGATCATCGCTGTCGCCGCTGCGGTTCCGGTGACGTTTATCGTGACAGGTAAAATATTTAAAAAAGAGCGTGTTACAGGATGAGCAAAAAATCGATATGGCTTTTACTGCTCGGCAGTTTGCTGCTGTCTGCGGCGGCGCATGTCTTTTTTTTGCACGAGTGGACGGAAGGAAGGTTTATGGCCGGCCCCAATGACGGACTGTCTCAAATCGTTCCTTTTAAAACCTTTATTTATGAACAATACAGCAAAGGGACCTTTTTTTATTCGTGGGGATTTGGACTTGGCGGAGGATTTTACAGTCAGCTGGCCTACTATTATTCAACGTCCGCCGTGTTTCTCCTCACGATGTGCGCTGTTTTTTTGATGGAATCCTTTCATATAATTGGGCCGCCCGATTTTTTCTTTTGGCTGAAGGCGGGCTTGATTGTCAGCATCCTCCGGTTAAGTGTCATTTTATTTGTTTCCACACTGGTGTACCGGTATATGAACATCCATACGGCCGCCGCTTTTTCAGGGGCCGCTGTGTATGGCGTGTCCATTATGTATTTCCGGCATGTGGTCTTTTGGGAGTTTTTTGCGGATGCGATGCTTTGGGTGCCTTTGCTTGTGTTCGGGGTTGAAAAAATCATCAGGGAAGAACGGTCTCTTTTGTTCATTGTGACGCTCTCTTTCATGCTGATCCATAACTTTTATTTTGCTTACATCAATCTCATTTTTTTATTCATTTATATGGTTTTCCGCTGGATGTTTCCGTTAACGGAAAGTGAGCTGTCAAAAGGGCGGCAGCTGAAATGGTTTATACAAGGCGGGGGCATCAGTTTTTGTATCAGTGCCGTCGCTCTTCTCCCGGCCGTTTACGGGTTTCTAAACAATGCCCGCCCAGTATACCAACAGGAAATACCATGGTTTGATTTTACCGATAATATTTTGTTTTCCAGCCGCTTCATTATTCTGCCGTCTCTCGTTGTCCTCTTTTTGCTGACACGTTCTTTTTATCAACACCGTGTCTTTGCTTTTTTTGCCGCATTGAGCCTTTTTTTGGTCCTGCTTCATTTCAGCCCGCTGGCGGCCAGTGCCTTTAATGGCTTTTCCGCTCCGCAATACCGATGGGAATATGTGCTGTCTTTTACAGCAGGCGGCGTGACGGGGGCGGGGCTGAACCTTTTAAGAAACACCCATTTCCGCCCAGTTTTCGGGTCGGTTGCCGGAACGATTTTGCTGTATGGGCTGATCGGCTATGCGGAACAGCGTTTGCCGATCAGCAGCGGACAGTTGAAGGCGCTGTATGCTTTTATTTTGTCTTTGCTGTTGATGACCGTCATTATCGTCCTGCTTTTCAGCTGGAAAAAAAAGAAATGGACAAGGATGATGCTGCAAGGATGGGTTTTATTGTCGAGTGTGCTGGTCGTCAATGTTTACCAGAAGTATGCCGTTTCTGACTATTCGGTTCATCAAGTGTCCAATAAATTTTTAACGAGTGATGACTTCAACAGCGAAGAACAGCAGCAGCTGATCGAAAAAATAAAACACGAAGAAGGGGACCGCCTGTTTCGGATTGACTGGATGACAGCGGCAAGGAATAATACGCCCATTGTGCAGGGTTTTAACGGGACCAGCCTGTATTCCAGTATTTTGAACGAAGCGCTTTTATTTTTTTATTGGCATGATTTGAAAATCGATATGGGCAGAGAAAGTGTCAGCCGTTTTGCCACGCTTGGCAGCCGTTCGAATCTTCACAGCCTGCTGCAGGCAGACTATTGGATGAGAGAGAAAAACAAAAGCGGGCAGGCACCGTATGGCTTTGTTCTTTTTGCGGAATCCGAGAATTATGTGGTGTACAAAAACACCATGCCGCTGCCTTTTGTCCGGACAGTTAAAAACGTGTTTTCTGAAAAAGACTTGCAATCCGCCCCGCCGCTTGATCGGGAGCATGCGATGCTCGAAGGAATCATTTTGAACCGGAGCAGTACGCGCCAGCCGTCTAAGGAAACCAATCATATAGGCAGCACCGTCATGGAAACAATCGGGGCAGCGTATCAGCAGAACCGCCTCACCGTTTCAGAAAAAACAGGCGGAATCGATTTAATCCCGGACCGGAAGCTTCTCGGATCAGGCGATTTCTACGTCCATTTTACGATTGAAAATCTCGATGGAAAGGGTTTTTCTTTGAAGGTGAATGACTACCGGACAACGAGAAAACACGGTGCGTCCATTTATAAAACAGGTGTGAACGACTTGGTGATCCGGGTGCCGAAAAGGGAAAAAGTGTCGATTCGTGTACCGGAAGGACGCTATGAATTGAAAGGACTTGCCTTATACGAAGAAGACTATCGTGAACTGAAGATGGCTGCCGGGAAAGAAGCGGACAATCCCTCTTTCGAATGGAATCGGAATAAAATCTCGATTGACTATCACAATCGGTCCGGCGAAATGTATATGATGCTGCCGATTCCTTATGAAAAAGGCTGGGAACTGAGCATAAACGGCGAACAACAGCCGGTTGAAAAAGCAAACTATGCATGGACGGGTTTTGCATTAAAAGAAGGAATCAATCATATTGAATTCGTCTATTATCCGCCTTACTTTCAAATGTCTCTTTTTCTGTCGCTGGCTGGCATACTGGGGGCTGTCATCATTTGCAGACGGCGGCCTATATGCCGCCTGAAAAATCCTCATTTTAAAGAAAAGCAAAATGGGGAAAACTGAAGGGCAGAAACCAATTTAGAGGTGATGACAAGGTGGACCGAATCAAGATTGCCGGTGTTTTTGCCGGCGGGAGCAAAAATGCCGAGTGTTTTATTGTGACCCATAACGGCCGGCACATCGCCGCCATTCCCGAAATAGCCGTATCGTTTTATGTTGGGGATGGACGAAAAGCGGCGTTGAACGTTTTGACGGGGCCTCTGTCAGCCTGTGATGCCGAAAAAGCCTACGACACCATTTATGAGTTGGTTTATCCGCAGGGCAGCAAGGAATTGGACTTCATGGGCTGGTTTGAAGAAAAATATGGAATCTCTTGGCATACATTTGATGAAGGAATGAAAAAAGCCAAGGCGACGCTGCTGGAACGGAAACAGGCATTTAGCCATGCCGTGTCCAGATTCTACAAAGAAAAAGAAGCCGCTGCCCCATAAATTGCGGATGAATGGCCGGATTCTGTACCATTTGGGCCGGATTTTACAATCATACTCTTCTTTATGATCAGCCATCCTGATACCTTCTTGAAAATGGGTTCCTGTTATTCTCTCCGTTTCTTATAAGAAAATACCGGTCCATTGCACATTTTCCATGATTACCAAAAAGAAGCGTTTGCTAAATGGAACTTTTGTTCTTATAATAAAACGAAAAGAACGAATGTTCGAGGAGGCGCTGCACATGTTATACAATGACCGGAAAATGTTAAAGTGGCAGGGATTTATGCTGTCGGAGCATGCTGAGCAGATGCAGGAAACGGTCATCGAAAAGAACCCCATTCTTCTGGACGAGCAGGCGAAGGACATATTTGACCGGGTGCTCGCTGCTTCGGTTCATTATGGAAAGCCGATTGAAATCAAAATGATGACGTTTGGTGAGCCGTATTTCACCGTGACCGGCGTGGTGAAATCCGTTCACTGGGAAGAAGGCTATATCCAGATAGCTGGGTCCAGTGCGTATTTTTATATGAAAGATATCGCCTTTATTGATTTCGCGGATGGAGGATGGGGAGAGGACTGATGAAGCCATGGAAAAAAGACAAGAGCTCCTGCGAAAATGCAGCAGGAACTCTTATCTTTTATCAATGATCAGAACGGTGCGGATGCGAGGGTAATTCCGGCTATAAAAGCAAGTGCCATGGGATAGCCAAGTCCAAATCCTCTCCAGTTTCCAACAGGGCGCAGCCAAACAAACTCCCGATTCACATTGGTCATTTCCGCTATATGAATTTTGCCATCATGCTCGGTCAGCCGGACTATTTTTCCGTCATAATGGCAGCAGCGTTTATACATGCTTGTGCTGGACATCATGAGCCCCCTCATTATTTTACTTTATTATACTTATTAACGTATGCCGAAAAAGAGATATTGTCATGGATAAGCGTCTATATGCATGAATGATCAAGAACCTTTACAAGCGAAGCACATATAGATAAGAGAGCACCCATGTGCAAAGGGGAGGAGAGAACCGTGTCCGTGATGAACACACAAACATGGATCTGTGATTTCGTGACCGCATGCCAAAAAAAGACAGGGAAAGATCCTTACTTTAGTCAATGTGACACAGTGGGGTCGCCGCTGACGAAATGGTTTCCGGATTTAAGCCCGGCAGAACTGCATTATCACTTGCTTGTCCATGGATTATTTGAACCCTATGAATGGATTAATATGGAAAATACTGTTCATGAAATGGATAAAAATAACATATGGAAGATGGTGAATAGGGAATATAACCGATTAAAAAATAAGTGGAAAGGGCCTGAAATACCCATCTTCATTTTTCCGGTTAGACAGGCCCATCTGGCGGCGGATAAAAGGGCAGTGAAGAAAAATGGGCTTGCGTTTAAAAAAGCGATTTTTTTATTTCTGGCCCCTGATCTTGCCAAAGAAGAAATAAAGGCCGCCTTGGCCCATGAATATAACCATGTATGCCGGTTAACGCACCTAAATGTGGATGATCACCAGCTGTCTTTAAAAGAAGCGCTTATTATTGAAGGGCTCGGGGAATTTGCCGTTAAAGAGTTATACGGTGAAAAATGGCTGGCTCCGTGGACCGGTCTGTATTCGTTTGCTGATATCGCGGATATTTGGAACCATCGTTTTGTACCAGCCTTGCATCTGGCCGGCAAAGACAGCTGCGATGATTTTTTATATGGCCGGGAGGATCGGCAGCTTCCGAAATGGATTGGCTATCACATCGGGTTTCAAATCGTTGACACGTATGAAACTCGCCTCGGTCCTTTTCCAAATAACGAATTATACACCAAATCATCCGATGAGTTAATAGCAGGCTCTATTTTTGCGTATGAAAACCGCAGCGAAACGCGCGAAAACCAAGAGGGACATCAGTTTGACTGAGAAAAGCATTGTGCTCATCCCATCTGTCATACAATTCATCGCTAATATTTTCGGACGGATTCATATCCGCTATGGCTGTTTCGATTCGTTCAGAAGGGGCAGGGAGCATGTCAATCTTTGTGAATCCGGTCTCCTGCAGTTTCATTTTCCACTCTTGTTCACTCAACACTTCATGGATGCCATACAGACTGCCTACTTTTCTTTGTACGTTCTGTGTCAGAGGTTCTTCCGCTGTCATTTCAATCATGACCAGCCGTCCATCCCGTTTTACTAATCGAAATAATTCCTGCAGAGTCCTGGAAATATCCATAAATGAAATAACAGATTCCGCCAGAATAAAATCAAAGGAATGGTCTTGAAATGGCAGGTTTTGTGCATCTCCTTCGATGACATGGACGCGTAACGCTGAATCTTTGAACCGCTCTTTTGCTTTTTCAATCATAATGGGGTGATGATCGACAGCTGTCACGCGGCAGCTGTATTTTTGTGCGATAAACGCAGCAGTCTGCCCTGTGCCGCAGCCAATTTCTAAAACGGAATCCGCCGGGGAAATGCGTTCATCCTGAAAGATGCGCTGTGTAAAAGGAAACCCCCCGGGGTGCGCCCCGCCAATGCCGAAATAGGCCAGTAAATCCAGATACGTGTTGTTCATCCGTATTCCCCCATTCATTGAAAGTGCTCTATCTCAATTTATGCAGAAGCGGAAGCGGCGTGTACACGGACAGGAAGAAGGAGAAGAAGACCTTTATAATGTAACAAATGGAAAAATGAAAAATTTTTAATGAAAAAATTAGGTTGTTTTTATGTTCCATTCATAGGAACTTCATGGCTGGGGGTTATTGTAATGATGTAAGATAAAACAAGCAATCAAGGAGGAACACTACAATGAAAAAGAAATTTTTAGTGCCGGCATTAGCCGTAACCGTTCTAGGTGGAGGCATTGCGGGTTCCGTATTAAACCTTTCCGCATTTGCGACAGGCAATACAAGCGGCAGTCAAACAGAAGTTTCCGAGACAAAAGAACAGAAACAATTGGAAAAGGAAGCGAAACTGACAAAGCAAGAAAGCATTGACATTGCTTTAAAAGAAGTTCAGGGCCAGGCCTCTTATATTGAACTTGAAGACGAAGATGGTGTTATCGTCTACAGCGTAGAAGTTACAGATGACCAGGGCCAAAAACACGAGGTCGTGGTAGATGCGAATACGGGAAAAGTGTTAAAAATAGAAGCGATTGATGACGAGTCCGAACAAGAAGATGGAGAAGAAAATGACCAGGAAGAACAAAAAAAGCTTGAAAAAGAAGCGGTCTTAACAAAAGAAGAGGGAATAGCGGCCGCGCTTAAAAAAGTTCCCGGAGAAGTAAAAGAGGCAGCGCTTGAAGAAGAAGACGGTGTGGTCGTGTATGCGGTGGACGTGATAGATCAAAAAGGACAAGAACAGGAAATCCTGGTCGACGCAAAATCCGGCAAGGTGTTAAAAGCCGAGGCTGATCATGAAGACGACGATTCCGAAGAGGACGATGATTCTGAAGAAAACGATGATGATAACGAATAAAGCATGACAATGCACAAAAAAGGGAGTCCTATTTGCGAATCGCAAGTAGGCTTCTTTCTTACATACCTTTTTGAACCGTTCCGTATGAGCGGTTTTATTTTATTAAAATGATCCATTCTTTATAGTAGAATTAGCTCATGAAATCAGGGAATGGAAGAAAGGAGATAAACGATGCAAAAGATCTTGATCATAGAGGATGAAGAAGGGCTGGCTGAATTTTTAGAACTGGAGCTTAAATACGAAGGATATTCAGTTGACATTTCGTATGATGGACGTGAAGGATTGGACAAAGCAATGAATCAAGATTTTCACCTTATTCTTCTCGACTTGATGCTGCCGGGGCTGAATGGGATCGAAGTATGCAGACGCCTGCGAACGGTCAAAAATACGCCCATTATTATGCTGACCGCTAAAGACAGCGTCATGGACCGTGTCATGGGACTCGATAATGGCGCGGATGATTATTTGCCAAAGCCTTTTGCTATTGAAGAACTGCTGGCAAGAATGCGTGTTATATTTAAACGCCAGGAAAGAATGGCCGCAAGTCAAACACGTACTTTAACATTTAAAGATCTGGAACTCGATTTAGAATCGCGGCTCCTGACGAAAGAGAACGACACAATCGAGCTGACGAATAAAGAGTTTGAACTTCTTTCCTTTTTTATGAAAAATATTAACCGGGTATTGACACGGGACATGCTGTTAGAACGCATATGGTCGTATGATACGGCTGTCGAAACAAACGTGATTGATGTGTATGTGCGGCACTTGCGCACGAAATTAAACACAGATGAAAAAGAAGCTTACATTCAAACGGTACGGGGAGTGGGATATGTGATGCGGGAATGAACAAAATGAAAAATTATTATTCAGGATTACCTATTAAATGGAAAATAACGATATGGTCTTCTGCATTCATGTTTATTCTTTTTTTCTCTTATTTAGTGCTGCAATATGTGATCATTGAACAAAGGACTTTAAGCTTTGAGAAACAAAATGTAAATAGACAATTAGAAGAAATGATCGTTTTACTTGAAACTGCTGAACAGCCTCTTACAATAGAAGCGATCCAAAAAAGAGAATCCGACTTTTCAAAAATCAATGAGGAAGATCAATTAACGCGAATCATGGATGAGAAAGGACAGATCATTTTAAGTGTTTCAGATGGTTATCCAGAAACAGAAATGGCTCCATTGCCTGTCAAAAGCAAGCAGTTTGAAACCGTTCGCAATGGTGAAGACCCGCTTCTGATTTTAAGGGCACCGATCGTGACCGGCGAATTTACAGGAACGATTGAGATTATCCGAAGCATGGAAATGTTTGATGACTTCGTTGATAACATCTTCTTTATGTTAATGGCGGCGGGAATTGGCGGACTGTTACTCAGTTTTTTTGGCGGCACCTTTCTTTCCAGACAATTATTATCCAATGTACGGGCGATGACCGATACAATGCAAAAAATAAAAGTGAATGGTCTTAAAGAGCGTGTCCCTGTCCGCGAAACGAATGATGAAATTGCCCAATTAGGGAAACTGTTCAATGAACTGATGGACGATTTGGAAGAATCGTTTATGCAGCAAAAGCAATTTGTTGAAGATGCTTCCCACGAACTGCGAACGCCGCTTGCCATTATCCATGGCCACCTTGCTCTGTTAAACCGGTGGGGAAAAGATGATCCTGACGTATTGAACAAATCGCTTCAATCAAGTTTAAAAGAAGTGGAGCGCTTGATTTTGCTTGTTCAAGAACTGCTGGAATTGTCAAGAGCGGAAGCGGGAACAACTGGACAAATTGATCAGACACCCGCACAGGTTATTCAGGTCATTCAATCCGTTAAGCATAACTTTGCCTTATTGCATCCAGACTATCGATTTACGATGCACATGCAGGAAGATACGCCGCGTGCTGCCCTTCCAGCCCGTCATTTAGAGCAGCTTCTCATTATCTTATTAGACAATGCGGTAAAATTTTCAATGGAAGAGAAAGAGATTTTCATTACGTGTGCATCAGATGAGGAGACTGTGTGGATAAAGGTGACGGATCAAGGAATCGGCATCCCGGAACAGGAAATTCCCTATGTATTAAATCGATTTTATCGGGTAGATAAAGCGCGAAGCAGAAAACAGGGGGGCTTGGGACTGGGCCTTGCGATTGCGAAACGCTGGATTGAAAAATACAACGGTACAATTGATATTCAGAGCAAGGAGGGAGAAGGGACAACATTCACGATTGCATTCCCTGTCTTAAAATAAACGATCTTCTTAGGCTTCCTTGCTTCATATTGATGGATGGGGTGTCCTATTCAAATGATTATCCCTCCTTCTTTAATAAGAAGGAGGTCTTTTTTACTACCTGTTAGGACAGCTCTTGTTTTTGAAATGATGAAACCGCAAATATTCCTTTTATTCGACATAATCTTTTTGATGTTTTTACAATATTTTCATTTTATTTAAGATATAATCAAATGAAGCGCTTACAAATGGAGGGTATAAAATGAACTTTGCAGTTGGTTTTACATGTTGTGCCTGCGGAAAACGGATTTTGGAAAAAGATCTGGTTGCCTGGACGGAAAAAAACAAAGTTGTGCATCTTGTTTGTGACACCGTTCAAATAAATGATGGAGTCCGATTTATGGGGCGGGCGGAAAACCTGAAAGAACAAATAGACATAGAAGAACGCTATGCGTAAACATAAAAAGTGTAAAGCTCCTCCAGGGAGTTTTTTTGTTTTATCCTGAATATCGGCCGGTATAAAGAGAAAACAGGGAGAATAGAATACAGTGTGAAGAGCATTCTGTCACAATGTTCAATCCAATTTTATAAGAGAAAGGGAATGGTGAAATTTTCGTAACAATAGATTTTTTCGAATACACATTTTTCTTTTCGGCAATTGATAGAAAAAATCTATTTTACAATTCAACGATGTATAAGATAAAGTGTTAATAATTAAAAAAGTCAAAATATTAAAACATTATTTATTGCCTTTTTTAATTTAAGAAAGCGCATACATTTTTTCGGTGAAAGGAGTATTTGACACAATCTCTAATCAATTTAAGAGGAAAAGGGAGGAGAAGTTCATTTTGGTCAAAAAACAAGTTGTCGTTTTTTTTACAGCTATCTTCACATTTAGTTTGCTTTTAAGCGCATGTGGATCAACTGGGAACCAAAATTCCGCACAAACTTCAGCTGAACCTTCAAATTCATCCGGTCAAACCGGACAACAAACTTCGGTCCGAATCGGCACATCCAGTTCAGGAAGTCCTTTTTATACGGTCGGAGTAGGATTATCGAACATTATGTCCAAACATGATCCCGGATTTAATATGACCGTTGAACCTGTAGGGGGATCACACCCGAATGTTTTTGCGCTCGATACGGATAGAGTTGACTTTGCCATCACGAATTCGCTTGCAGCGGAGGATGGATTCAAAGGAGTGGCTCCTTTTGAAAAGAAAGTGGATGTCCGCCTTGTCGCACAAGGACAAGCGTCCGTGCGGCAGCTCATTGTCCGAAAAGACTCCGGCATTGACAGTCCGGGTGATTTAAAAGGAAAAAAAATTATTGCCGATCGTCCCGCCATGCCTGAGATTGCCAAAATTATGAATGCGGCCCTGGATGTGTATGGCGTTTCAAAAGACGATGTAACGATTATTTCAACGACGGATTCACCGGAAGTTCTGGAAGCTTTAGAGCTGGGCAATGTGGACGCCGCCTTTTTCCCTGCCAGCTTACATGCGGCAACATTATCTGAACTCTTTTCCGATGAAGAGTTTAAGCTTATTTCCTTTGATGAAGAGAAAGCCGATGCCATTTTAGAACAGCTGCCTAAAGCGGTCCATAAATTTGTGATTCCAGGTGGAACCTATCCTAATCACGAAGAAGATGTCACCGCGTTTGCGTTGAACACGTATTTAGTGGCACAAGGAGACTTAGAAAAGGATGCGGTGTACCGCTTAACGAAAACGATGTTTGACAATTACGGAGAATTCAGCGCGCTTCACAGCTCGGCTAAAGACTGGACTGTTGAACATTCCTTAACGGATCCTGTTATCCCGTTCCATGAGGGGGCCATTCAATATTATCAAGAAATCAAGGCCTGGAATCCTGAAATGGACGCGATCCAGCAAACATTAGAAAGCCAGTAATAGTGATGCTTTAATTATAAAGGGAAGGTGATAAGATTGCTGCGATCTAAATTAGTCTTATGGATTTCCACAATAATTGGTCTCTACCATATTATTATCGCCGGACAATTTTTGCCTCAGATTGGTTTATTCATCCCTACACAAGTCCATCTGGCCATCAGTTTGACTTGTGCATTGATCATCATCTTCATTTTATTCCGTGCTACTAAAAAAGAAAGTTCGAAAATTCCTTTTTATGATTATTTGTTAATTGGCTGTTCGATTGTGAGCTTAGGATATGTGATCTTTTTCTATGATAGAGTACTTCAGTACAGCCAGTTTGGGTTTCTTGATGGAACAGGCGTCCTTTTAGCCATTCTTCTTTGCATTCCATTATTGGAAGCGGTCAGAAGAAAAACAGGCTGGGTCTTTCCGATTCTGATTCTGTCGTTAGTCAGTATTACGATATTTCAAAAGTATCTTCCGGGTATTTTATACGGGGAAGGCTATGATCTGGACCGATTATTATACAGCGCTTTCGTGGGAAGCAGCGGGATTTTCGGGCTGCCGCTTAAAGTAGCCACCTCGATCTTAATTGTTTTCCTTATATTTGGCGCCTTGCTGGAACGGGCCGGTGCCGGGAAATGGTTTATGGACGTTGCCCTCTCTCTTACTGGCTGGTCAAAAGGCGGTCCGGCCAAGGCGGCGGTTTTATCAAGTGCTTTATTTGGTTCTATTTCCGGTTCGCCATCGGGGAATGTAGCCACAACGGGCGTCTTTACCATCCCACTCATGAAAAAAGTAGGCTATACACCGAAGTTTGCCGGCGCCGTGGAGGCTACCGCTTCAACAGGAGGGCAATTTTTACCGCCTGTTATGGGAGCAATCGCCTTTGTCATGGCGGAATGGATCGGTGTACCGTATGCGCAAATTGCGATTGCCGCTTTAGTGCCGGCCTTGCTTTACTTCTTAATCATCTTTGTTTCCGTCCACCTGCAAGCGTACAAAGAAGGCATACCGGCACTGCCAAGAAATGAACTCCCTGATTTTTGGAAGGTGTTTACAGCAGGCTGGTATTACTTAATTCCGATTATCGCTTTAGTCTATTTTCTAATTGTAAAAGGCTTCACGCCTGAAATCTCAGGAATCTACTCGCTTCCATTTTTAATCGGCTGCAGCTTTTTATCAAAAGACCGGGAAAATTGGCTTCTTCCTAAAAATATCATGCTATCCTTTGAAACCGCTGTTAAAGGATGGGTGCTGATCGCCGTTGTCACGGGCGCAGTCGGTATTATGGTAGGGGCGCTGGAATTAAGCGGTGTCGGTATTAAATTCTCCCAATTCATTTTAGACGTATCAGGAGGAAACTTACTTGTCACTTTGCTTCTGGTCGGATTAGCCAGTTTGATTTTGGGAATGGGCTTAGATTCAATCCCTGCCTATATTACATTGGCTACACTGATTGTACCGGCGTTAATTCAAATGGGCATTCCGGATATTAGCGCACATTTATTTGTGGTTTACTGGGGCTTATCTTCTTTCATCACACCGCCGGTTTGTATTGCGGTCTATGTTGCCTGCGGACTTAGTGGAAGTAAAGTTTGGGAAACGGGGGGAGAGGCTGTACGGTTAGGCATCGCCGCCTACCTGATTCCATTTGCTTTTATTTTCAGCCCGGGTCTTTTACTTAAAGGGTCCGTATCAGATATAACCATTGCGGTTATTACCGCTATTGCAGGTTCTATTCTGCTTGCTTGCAGTATTCGGGGATATTTCATCAAAAACATGAATACAGTAGAAAGAGTTGTAACGGGCATTGCTGGGTTACTATTAATAGGACCGGGTGTTCTTTATCCGCTCATCGGTTTTATTTTGGGAATAGCGGTATTACTGTGGCAAAGATTTACGAAAGTAAAGAGCAATGCTGAACTGCCAAGTGAGCTGCCGAATTAACACAATTCGGCACTCCTTGTGCCATCCTTTTCTTCTGCCTGTCCGATAGATATTTTCTATTTATAAAATAGAAAATATCATTTAAAATGAAAAAAATCATTCAACTAATAAGGACAGGTGAGATGAAATGGACTTGAAAAATGTGCATACCTTCGTCACGATCGCAAGAGAAATGAGTTTTGCCCAAGCCTCTCATATTTTACATTTGAGCCAGCCGACCGTCACAGCGCGTATTCAGACGCTGGAGCAGGAATTAGGAAAATCTTTGTTTGTCCGCAGCAAACGCGCGATTAAGCTGACAAAGGAGGGGGAAGCCTTTCTGCCTTACGCATTAAAACTGCTGGAGATCGAAAGTGTTGTGAAAGAAAAGCTGTCGAGCTTAAATGAAACGCTGGAAGGAAAAGTAACCATCGGGGCGACGGCTTTATGGTCGGTCTACATTCTCCCGGCTATTTTAGGGAGTATTCTTAAACATTATCCGGGCATTGAGTTAAAGATGATGACAGGCAATTCCGTTCAAATTACAGAAATGCTCATGCAGGATCAAATAGACATCGGACTCGTGTCTACGAAAGTAAAAAAACAGGAAGTAAAACAATATCAGTTGTCGTCCTGTGAGTTAAGTGTGGTATGCAGCCCCGAGCATTCTTTCGCGGATAGAGAAGTGGAGATGGACGAACTGTTAAAAGCGCCGATGGTCACGTATCAGCAAAGATCAGACGCCTGGACTCAAATCAGGAAAATTTATGCGGAATGGAACGCGGCACCGAATGTGGCCATGGAGCTGAATCAGATTGAAGCAGCCAAACAAATGGTCAGTTATTCACCATTTATTTGCATATTACCAACGATCAGCATAGAAGAAGAGATCAATAAGGGGCTGTTGAAAAAAGTGGAGGTAAAGAATCTCCCGCCTATTATAGAGAACCTGTCCATGATCTCATTAGAGCGTAAAGAATCCTATCAAGTTGTGTCGCTCATAATGGATTTGTTGAGGGGAAAAATCGGAAAACAACAATATTTATAAGAAATTTAAAATATGAAATGGAGGATAAAAGAATGTTATCAAAAGAAAATAATGAAAAGCTGACGAGAACCGGCCCGGATACACCTATGGGGAAACTTTTTAGAAGATATTGGATTCCGGCGATGATTTCAACTGAATTGCCGAAGCCGAATTGTACACCGGTAAAAATTAAACTGCTGGGAGAAGAACTGCTGGCATTTCGTGACACAGACGGCAAGGTTGGACTCATTGATGAGTTCTGTCCTCATCGTAAAGTGTCCCTGTATTTTGGCCGAAATGAAGAATGCGGGATTCGCTGCGTATATCACGGATGGAAATTCGATGTAAATGGAGACTGTGTAGATATGCCGTCTGAACCGCCTTCAAGCAATTTCAAAGATAAGGTGAAAATCAAATCGTACCCTTGCCGGGAACGCGGAGGGGTCATTTGGACCTACATGGGCCCGGAAGAATTAATGCCCGAATTACCTGAACTGGAATGGAATTTAGTACCCGATAGTCATCGCTATATGACAAGGAAAATTCAATACAACAATTATTTTCAGGCGATCGAGGGCGGATTAGACTCCAGTCATATTTCTTTCCTGCACAGAGGGGCGGGCGGCCAAGGGTTTATGGGGCTGAAAAAGACAGCTGGAAGTCAAGTAGCCAACTACCTGACTCAAGATACTGCGCCGAAATTTGAAGTGGAAAAAATGGATTATGGAATGCTGGTGGGAGCCAATCGTCATGCCGAAAAAGGAAGTCTTTATTGGCGGATTACCCAATTTTTAATGCCTTGGTATACGATGATTCCGCCTTATGAAGATACGCCAAGAGGTGCTCATGCCTGGGTGCCGATGGATGATGAGAACGTCTATACATGGAATATCAATTGGAACCCGGCGCGTCCTTTGACAGATCATGAAATTGATGTATTGAAGAGCGGCAGAGGGATTCATATGGAACTGATCCCGGGCACGCTGAGAGCCAAGCAAAATAAAGAAAATGACTATTTAATTGACCGGGAGCTGCAGGCGAGCGGTCAGTCCTTCACCGGTATACACGGCATTCAGGCGCAAGACAGCGCGGTACAGGAAACACAGGGACTGATTGCGGACCGGACACAGGAACGTCTCGGATCAAGTGATGCGGCGATCATTGCGGCACGCAGAATGATGCTGAAAGCAGCGCAGGACCTTGAAGAAGGTAAAACTCCTCCGGCGCTAAGTCCCGAAACGCATCGTGTTCGATCTGCATCGGTTGTTTTACCGGAGGGTGTTCCATTTCAAATCGGGGCTAAAGACGTTTTAGCCTTAACAGAGGAAGATTATATTCGGGATGCAGAGTCAAACAAAGAGCCTGTTCAAAATAAAGCAGAATCAATGCAGGATGTAAAATGAATATTTTAAATGATCGAAATTTTCTTAATTAAATATTCGAGGGGGCGTTATTTTTGACCGAAAAAGTATTGGCAGCTGTTCAATCAGGCGAAAAACAAACGATCGTGAAAACATTTGACATTCCGGAGATTCCTGACGATGCAGGATTGCTGAGAGTAGAGGTGTCGGGTGTTTGCGGCAGTGACTGGCCGGACTACAAAAAATATATTGGGGATCGGATTTTAGGCCATGAAGTCGTTGGCTATATAGAAAAGGCCGGGAAGTTTGCCGCGGAACGATGGGGAGTGAAAGAAGGAGACCGTGTCGCACTGGAGGAATATCTCCCGTGCGGACACTGTCCCCGCTGCCGGTCGGGTGAATTTCGTTTGTGCGCAGCGACCGACAAATGGAACGGCGGTATCCGGTTTGGATACACGACCGTTCATGAAACGCCCTCTTTATGGGGCGGATACAGTCAATTTTTGTATTTGCATCCGAACTCGGTCTTTCACAAAGTGCCGGAACACGTTCCCGCCAGAGAGGCCGCATTAGCTCTGCCGTTAGGGAACGGGATTGAATGGGCCGTCAATGAAGGCGGCGCCGGTCCTGGAAAAACAGTCCTGATACAGGGGCCGGGCCAGCAGGGGCTGGGCTGTGTCCTTGCCGCAAAACAGGCTGGAGCGGATTGCATTATCGTCAGCGGGATGACAGCAGACAAAGAAAGGCTGGAATTAGCCGGAAAGTTTGGCGCTGATTATACAATCGATGTTCAGAAAGAAGATATTCATGAACGGGTGAAAGAGATTACGGGCGGCGCAATGGCTGATATCGTCATCGATGTTGCCTCCGGCGGTCCAAGTACCGTTACGCTGGCAATCGAGTTAGTGAAAATAAGAGGCACGATCATTATTGCAGGGAAAAAACATCAAGAAATACCCGGCTTTTACAGTGATAAATTGATGTCAAAATACATCACAATGAAGGGTGTCCGCGGGCATAGCTATGATTCGGTTGAACGGGCCATCCAATTAATCGCCTCGGGTAAATATCCTTTAGGAGAGATGTGCACACATGATTTTGGGCTGAACGAAGTGGACCGAGCATTAAAAACAGTCGGTGGAGAGGGAGAAAAAGGGGCTATTCACGTTACTGTAAACCCTTGGAGCTGATTCACAGAATGTTTCGCAGATTCAATTTATTCCCGATTTCAATGTTCACCGGGGGGTATGAACTAACTATAGGAGGAAGTTGCTTATGATCAAGCAGCGTGATTCAGAGGATTTAATTCATTCTTATTTTCGCAATAAGACGGTTGCCATCATAGGATACGATGAACAAGGCTATCAACATGCCAAAAAGTTAAGGGAACTGAATGCAGAAGTGCTGGTTGTGTTAAGAGACGGAACGGAAGAGGCTCACTGGAAAAAAGAGGGGTTTGAAGTGATATCCGTTTGGGAAGCGGTTGACAGAGCGACTATCCTCCAGGTTTGGTGAAAAATATTTCATCCGGCCCCGGTTATAAGCTGATTATCGGCCGCATATATTAAAAATCATCACGAAAAAAAGGAAACAAAGGGGTGTACCGGCCGGGAAGAAGAACAGGTACACCCTGTCCCCCATTTTAATAAGGAATCAGAGAGCGTTTTTACAACAAAATTAATCATGGAATAGGTGGAGAATTCCGATGAATTTATTACAGACTGTCTCCTTTTCAGAGCGGTTGGCATTGGCTGAACAAAACGGGAATGCAGTGAAACCGTTAACTGAATTGTATCCTGATATTTCGATGAGAGAAGCGTATATGATTCAATTAAAAACCATTGAAAGAAAGGTAGAAGCCGGTGCCAGCATCGTCGGGAAAAAAATCGGCTTAACGTCACTCGCCATGCAAAAATTGCTCGGGGTCGACCAGCCGGACTACGGACATTTATTGAACAGCATGGAAGTGGAAAATGGCGGGAAAATCTCTTTAAGCAGGGTGATTCAGCCGAAAGTGGAGGCGGAAATTGCCTTTAAATTGAAACAGGACCTCGTCGGACCGAGAGTGACAGCAACGGATGTATTGCTGGCTACGGAGTACATACAGCCGGCGCTCGAAATTGTCGACAGCAGAATCGAAGACTGGCAAATTAAACTGCAGGATACGATTGCGGATAATGCGTCCTCCGGTTTGTACGTATTAGGCGGTCGTCCACTTAGCGTCGATAAAGTGGATATTTCCCATCTCGGTATGGCTTTCTATAAAAACAACGAACTGGTGAATACCGGTGTTGGTGCAGCGGCCCTCGGCAGCCCTGCTCATGCAATTGCCTGGCTCGCCAATAAATTATTCGAATTCGGCATTTACTTAAAAGCGGGGGAAATCATTCTGTCCGGAGCGCTTTCTGCAGCCGTTGAAGCGGAAGCCGGGGACGTTTTCACCGCGCGAATGGCTCATATTGGAGAAGTCAGTGTGGCGTTTACAGATTAATAGGAAATGATCCGTACTGGAGAAGATCAGAAGGAGCTGCAGGCTTGACGGGAGGGATAACATGGAAAATGAAACCATCAAAAAAATAGCTGATTTTTTAGTTGAAGCGGAAAAGGAAAAAAAGGAAGTGCCCCGGATCACCGCCGAATATCCTGATTTAAGCGTTGAAGAAGCGTACGCCATTCAAGAAGAACTTGTCAATATCAGACTTGGCCAGGGGCACCGGATGATTGGACCGAAAATGGGGCTGACCAGTCATGCGAAAATGAAACAATTGAATGTGGATGAACCGATTTACGGCTATATTTTTGACTATATGGTAACGGATGAGAATGTATTACATGTGAATGAACTCATCCATCCAAAAGTGGAGGCGGAAATTGCGTTTATCCTTAGCAGCGATCTTGAAGGCCCGGATGTGACCACCGAAGACGTTTTAGCCTCAACGGAGTACGTCGTCCCGGCTTTGGAAGTGATCGACAGCAGATATCAGAATTTTCAATTTACATTACCTGACGTCATTGCCGATAATGCATCTTCTTCACGGGTGTTTTTCGGCTCCGTTATGAAGAAGCCGGATGAAATGGAACTCGATTTAGTCGGTGTCACGCTTGCTATTAATGGTGAATTGAGAGATTTAGGTGCCAGTGCCGCTGTATTGGATCATCCCGCAAATTCGGTGGCCATGCTGGCGAATATGCTGTCCCGTAAAGGAAAGAAATTGAAAGCCGGACAAGTCATTCTGACGGGTGGCATAACCGGAGCGCAATTATTATCACAGGGAGATCTCGTATCCGCTAAATGGGACGGATTGGGGACGGTTGAATTTAAAGTGGAACAGTAAGAGAAAGAATGAGGAATTTTTCGGCATGGGACTGCTGATCATTTATAAGAATAGGAGGATTTACGATGATTCGCTATAAAAAACTTGGTTATATCGCACTGAATGTAACAGATGTTGAACGGAGCGCCCATTTTTACCGGGATATGGTCTGCCTTGACCAGGTTGGAGAAATTAACGAAGATGTCGCATTTTTATCATCCAGTTCGGATTACCATAATTTAATGCTGAATAAGTCCGATAAACCAGGATTAAAGAGAATCGGCTTTGAACTCGAAAGCACAAAAGAGTGGGAAAACGCATTTGAACTGTTGAAAAAAGAAGGCTATGACCCTGTTGAGGTGGACAAGGAAGAGCGGGCGCTTCTTAAAATTGATAAGGCCTTTCGATTCCGTGATCCAAATGGCGTCACGTTTGAGTTTTACAATAAAATGATGCAAAGAGCGAAACCGTATGAGCCGAGTCCGGTCAGAGTATTAAAATTGGATCATGTCGTGCTGCGGGTGCCTAATCTTCAGGACACCGTCCGCTTTTTTAATGAAGTGCTGAACTTTAAAATATCGGATACCCGTCATAAACCGGACGGTGAAATGTATTTTGCATTTATGCGCTGTTTTCCTAATCCGTTTCATCACTCTTTCGGCATCTCACAGGGAGACGATCTGCGCATGTTTCACATCGCTTATAAAGTGGAGGATATAAACGATATAGGAATCGCGCGCAACCGCCTAATTAACTTAGATGTGCCGGTGATTTTCGGACCGGGGCGCCACCTTGCTTCAGGCAGTATCTTTATGTATTTCCTTGATCCTGACGGCTTAACCCTTGAATATACGCAAGATATGGAGGAATTCCCGGAAGAAAACCCGCGTGAGCCTAGAATGCTGGATCATACGCTGCGCACAACGGATTTATGGGAAGGTGCTTCCGATCCGCGGATTGGAAAAGTCGGGCATGTCGAAGTTTAATGAAAAGGAGCAGATGAAATGTCTAAACAAACGATAAAAATTGGCAGTACGATGAATTTACAATCTCTTTCTTTGCTTTCCCATTCTATTGAAACGAAGCAATTCGATTATACGGCAGAAACGGTCAAAAATATCGATGAGTGCACATTCAAAATGATGAAGAAGGAATTTGATATTGGCGAAATGTCACTGGCGACATTTTTAAAAGTTCAGGAGAAAGATTCCGGTTTAAAGGCGCTGCCGATTTTTTCCCGGAAAATTCCCCAGGTCTATGCTTTTTGTGCGGAACATTCCGATCTTCACAGTTATCAAGATTTAAGCGGGAAAAAAGTGGCTGTGTTTCAAAACTGGGTAACCGCATCCATTTGGCATAGATGGCTATTGGAAAATCAATATGGCGTCGATCCAGCAAGCATTATTTGGTGTCCGCTGCGAAAAGATCGGATGGAGGACATGCCGTATCCGGAAAACTATCAATTCAATTGGGATTATGTAAATGGGGATGCGGCGGAACTGCTTAGAAGCGGTGAGATCGATTGCTTCTTTTACGCAAGAAAGCCGGATCATTTCGAAGGTCTCCGCTGGTTATTCCCTCCTTCTCCGGAGGAACAAGTACAAGCCATACGAGATGGCGGGATGATCCCCATTACGCATGTCATGGCGATAAGAGAAGACCTGCTGCAAAATAATCCGGACATCATTCCTGGCATCATGGAGCTGTTTGAGAGATCAAAAGAGATGGGCTATCGGGAAGTCGGACACATGAGCGGCCTCTATTTGCCGTTTGCGGATTGGCATCTTCATGAGACGGAATCTAGTTTCCTGCAGGAAGGATGGAACGACAACGGCTGGGCCAAAAACAAAAAGATTTTGGAAACCTTTTATGAAGCATGCATCCATCAGGGATTCATTGAAAAGCCGTATGATTTATCCGGCTGTTTTGTTCAATTCGATTATGAAAAGACGGCTATTGATATTGTCCGGTAGGATCGGAATACGAGAAAAAATTCTTTATTGCAGAAGGAGATGTCTCAAGACGTCTCCTTCTTATTGTCGCTGGCCGGTTTTTTAATTTTGGGCCGATTTCCTTGTAATGAAGGCCGAATTTCTAACAATTCGGCCTTCATGAAACAAAATCCGGCTTTCCTATTGATAAACCGGCCTAAATGGCTCATAATCCGGCCATGATCCTTTTTTGAGAAAGTCATTTATTTGTATAAGCATATAGTTATATAATAATATCGGAATGGGAGGGAGACAATATGAGTGTGGAGACATCGCTCGATATGCAAAAAGTATCTCAAATATTGAAATTGCTTGGCGATAAGACCCGTCTGACAATGATGAAACTGCTTCAGTCGCATGACTGCTGTGTGTGCGAATTTGTGGCGATATTTAATATGAGCCAGCCTGGAATCAGCCAGCATTTGCGCAAGCTGAAAGATGCCGGTCTTGTACAAGAATCGCGCCGCGGGCAGTGGATTTTTTATTCGATGAACCGGGACAGTGAGTATGCCGGATTGATCGAAGACTTGTTAGAACACCTTCCGGATCAACAGGAACGATTAGTGGAACTGGAGGCGCAGGGATTGCGTATTTCCTGTGAATAGAGAGGAGAAAGTATTTTGTTTTCAGTTATTGCAGCATCGATTATTTTTTTGGTGACGCTCATCTTCGTCATCTGGCAGCCCAGAAATCTTTCGATTGGCTGGTCGGCCTGTATAGGGGCTGCCGCTGCTTTATTAGCGGGAGTGGTTGATTTTGGCGATGTCGTCGATGTGACATCGATTGTTTGGAACGCGACATTAGCGTTTATTGCCATTATCATCATTTCCCTGATTTTAGATGAAATAGGCTTTTTTGAATGGGCGGCTTTACATATGGCCCGGATGGCCAAAGGAAACGGTGTGAAAATGTTTGTGTATGTGTCGCTCCTCGGCGCTTTAGTCGCTGCCTTCTTTGCGAATGACGGCGCCGCGCTCATTTTGACACCGATTGTGCTGGCGATGGTCCGCAGCTTAAACTTTGAAGAAAAAATGATCTTCCCATTTATCATCGCCAGTGGTTTTATCGCGGATACGACGTCATTGCCGTTAGCCGTCAGCAACCTTGTCAATATCGTGTCCGCTGATTATTTTGGCATCGGTTTTATCGAATATGCTTCACGGATGATTGTGCCGAACTTCTTTTCACTGGGGGCGAGTATTCTTGTCTTATATATATACTTCCGAAAAAGCATTCCGAAGCAATACAGCCTTGCAGAGCTGAAAGAACCGAAAGAAGCGATTAAAGATATCAAAATGTTTCATCTTTCATGGTATGTGCTCGCCCTTCTTCTTATCGGCTACTTTGCCAGTGAGCCGTTTGATATACCCGTTTCGATTGTGGCCGGCATTATTGCGCTCTTCTTCTTGTTTATGGCGAGAAAGAGTCGGGCTGTGCAGACGAAAGCAGTGGTTAAAGGGGCACCATGGGCGATTGTATTCTTCTCGATCGGCATGTATGTCGTCGTATACGGGCTTCGTAATGCCGGATTGACAACCGTTCTGGCGGATGTGATACAGGCGGCGGCGGAGCAGGGATTATTCGCCGCAACAATCGGCATGGGCTTTATCGCCGCCATTTTGTCGTCGGTGATGAACAACATGCCGACTGTGATGGTCAATGCGCTGGCGATTTCGGATACGGCTGTTTCCCCGATGATCAGAGAAGCGCTCGTCTATGCCAACGTGATTGGATCTGATTTAGGCCCGAAAATTACGCCGATTGGCTCCCTTGCCACGCTGTTATGGCTGCACGTTTTACGTTTAAAAGGAGTCAACATTTCGTGGGGGATGTACTTTAAAACAGGCATTATATTAACGATTCCAACCTTGTTTATCACACTGGCCGGATTATATTTGTGGTTATTGCTTATTCATTGAATGGAAAAAGGAGATCGGAATTATGGAAAAAAAAATCATTTATTTCTTATGCACAGGGAACTCTTGCCGGAGCCAGATGGCGGAAGGATGGGCAAAAAAATATTTAAGTGACGAGTGGGAAGTCAAAAGTGCGGGAATTGAAGCACACGGATTAAATCCGAACGCGGTCAAAGCGATGAACGAAGTTGGCATTGATATTTCCAATCAAACATCCGACATCATTGAGGCTGACATCTTAAACAATGCCACGCTGGCTGTCACATTATGCGGCGATGCGGCTGATAAATGCCCGTTCACGCCGCCTTCTGTACGCCGTGAACATTGGGGATTTGACGATCCGGCAAAAGCGGAAGGAACAGAAGAGGAAAAATGGGCTGTATTCCAGCGTGTCCGTGATGAAATTGGCGAACGAATCGAACATTTTGCCAAAACAGGCGAGTAACCGAAAAACCGGCCATATAAAATAAGGAAGGGCTGTCTCAAAAGATCATTGAGACAGCCCTTTTCTCGTTTCTATAGCCGGCTTTCCTATCAATAAATCGGCCTAAATGGCTCAGAATCCGGCCTTTCCTCCATACTTATGGGACATCCTCTTTCTTCATATACGATCCGGAGATGATTTATTTCAATGAAGGAATCGGAAACCGGCGGGAATGGCTGAAAGCGTACAATCATGCATATTTTGTCACGATCCCCATAAATAAGCCTTTGCCTATCGAAACGTTTGTTCTTATAATAACAAATAAAGAATGTATGTTCCGGGAGGCGTTGTACATGTTAGCGCACGATAAAAGGATGTTTGATGAGGCTTATCCTGAAGCAGACTTAGAAGAGTCCGGCATTTCATGCTGGATCGATGAAGCCGGTGATGGCAATGCAGATTGACTATACGAAAATGCCGAAGCGGGATATTCTTTGTATCGATGTGAAGTCGTTTTTTGCCAGCGTCGAAGCAGTCCGGCGAAAAATCCATCCGCTGAGTGCGTATATTGTAGTGATTTCCAATAAAAATCGGCCCGGTTCTGTCGTTCTGGCCTCTTCGCCGAAAGTGAAAAAAGAATTCGGCATTAAGACGGGCTCGCGTGCGTATGAAATTCCCGATGACCGCCGGCTCATGATTGTGGAGCCGTCGATGGCGCTGTATTTAAAAGTGAACCAAATGATCATTAATATTTTTAAACGGTTTGTGGCCGACGAAGATTTATTTATCTACAGTATTGATGAAGCCTTTTTGGATGTCACCGCCTCGCGCCGATTGTTTGGTGATAAAGTTGACATTGCGCAGAAGATTCAGCGCACGATTTTTAAAGAGCTGAAATTAGTCGTCACGATTGGGATCGGTGATAATCCGTTATTGGCTAAGCTCGCGCTGGATAACGAAGCGAAAGAGGCACCGGACGGGCTCGCATACTGGCCGTATGAACGTGTAAAAGAAACCGTCTGGCGTATTCCGGAACTGACGGACATGTGGGGAATTTCGGGCGGCTATCAGAAGCGGCTGCACAACATGGGCATCTACACCGTATATGATCTGGCGCACGCAGACCCATTCAAGCTGAAGAAACGGCTCGGGATTTTAGGACATCAGCTGTACTACCATGCGTGGGGCGTAGATTACAGTGTTCTTTCTGAACGTGTGGGCCCTAAGGAAAAATCGTATTCGAAAGGTCAGATTTTGATGAGGGACTATTATTCGGAACAAGAAGTCGTCCTTGTCATACAGGAGATGATCGATGAAGTGGCGATGCGGCTTCGTAGACACCAAGCCGCTGCGTCCGGCATCGCGCTCGGCATTTCGTACAGCCGAGACATCGAGGAAAAGGGATTCAGGCATCAAATGCTGCTGCCGCGAAGCACAAACAGCACAAAAGAACTGGCCGTTTATTTTATGCAGCTGTTTAAGCGATACTGGCGCGGTCAGCCCGTCCGGCAAATACAGGTAACCTGCAGCAAACTCGCTCCGGCCGATTACGAACAGCTGGATTTGTTTACGCCGGCTGAACTCGATGAAAAGAATCACGCGATCGACACCGTGATGGATGAGATCCGGCAGCGGTACGGGAAAGATTCCATTTTCAGAGCGCACAGTTTAATGAAGGGCGGCACGTTTTTGCAGCGTGCCAATCATGTGGGCGGGCATAAGGGATAATAGCCATATCATTCACATTTTCCTTTTCTTCATTGAGACAGTGGATTTCTGCTTGAAACGGCGGGATTATAAATAGAAGGACGGCTGAATGAAACCAGATAAATAACAAACCCAGCCATTTATATTTGGTGAAGCAGAGTGCCTGTGGACACTCTGTTTTTTCGTATACAGCCTTCGCCAAGTGGATGATTAAAATCGATTCTAAGAGCTAACAATGGTAAACAAAATCGAATCCGGCAAAAAGGAGGAAAACGTATGAATCCATATAGCGTGATGGTGGTACATAATGCCTTTGAAAAAAAAGAGAGGATTACGTGTTCCTTGTTCATCATTGATGAAGAAACATTATCCGTGCTTTATACAGAAGGATTCAGTGTAAAAACAAAAAAGAAATAGACGAATACACCGAAAGAGTAAAATGGCGCTTTCTGCGGTGTATTTAAAAGGAACCTACAATTCCTTGGCCGCTTGAATATCCAATGAAATGTTTACCTGATCCCCAAGCAGGACACCGCCTGTTTCTAATGGCGTATTGAAATGTAAGTCATAGTCTTTTCGGTTGATGGTTCCAAATGCGCTGAAACCCGCTTTTTCAATTCCGGCAGGGTCTTTTGCGGCTCCTTCAAATGTGACAGCAAACGTCTCTGTACGGGTGACGCCATGCAGCGAGAACTCACCGATCATGTCGTATGTGTTTTCTCCCGTTTTCACAATATTGTTTGCCAGAAACGTTATTTGCGGAAATTTGTCAATATGAAAGAAATCGGACGTGAGTAAATGAGCATCGCGTTCTTTATTCTGGGTATCGACGCTGTCAAGATCAACGGTAAAGGCAATGTTGGCCGTCGTTAAATTGGCTGGTTCCGCCTCGATCATAGCCGAAAACGTGTGAAACGTGCCTTTTACATTGCTCATCATCAAATGACGGATGGAAAATTCAATACGGCTATGGGCTTGATCCACAGTCCACTTTGCTTTTGTCATGGTTTTTCTCCCCTTTGTGTACGTATTTAAAAACTTGATTTTGAATCCTCATACGCCTCTTCTTTCTTTGTTTCCCTTGCCTGTTTAAAATAAAACGAGATGAGCAGAACCATGTATATAGATGAACGCGTTCTGAAGGACAGATTCTTATGCTTATCTGTGAAGTGATGAAAAAATGGAAAAACAATCAAATTTAGGTCTTTTTTATCACCATCTAACATGATACTGTTAATATGAACATAACAGGTCATCCGACATCCAGGGAGGAGCAGCATGGAAACGCTTAAATTAAAAGGAAATTCCGAGCCGACCATTCGGAAGAAATTGATCATTTGGTTTTTGGCCGTCGGGTTAATCCCGTTAGGTCTCGTATCTGCTTTGCTTTATTCGTTAAACAGCAATGAAATGGTAAAAAAAGAGCAGGAAGGACTGCAGGCACTCGTCAACAGCACGGCGCAGGGGATGGGGCAATGGCTTGATAAACGGTCAAGTGAAGTACAGCTGATCGCCAAAACAGAAGCGATTAAATCACTCGTCCTTGAAGAACAATTAACATTGATGGACACGATGAAAGAACAGTCAGGGGTTTACGAAACCGTTGTTTTTACAGCACCTGATGGAGTTGTACAAGCCCATACAACAAAAGAAAATATTGGTGTGATGAACCTTGGGGACCGTGATTACTTTAAAAATGGAATGAACGGTGAATCGACCATTTCCAACGTGCTGACGTCAAAATCAACCGGAAACCGGATTATTGTTGCAGCGTCTCCGGTGATCGGAAACAATGGGGAAACGATGGGCGTTCTGTCTGCCACAATTAATTTTGAGCAGCTGATTGATGATTTTTTGAACAATACGGATAACATGGGCGCATTTCCAATCTTGGTGGATAATCAGGATATCCTTCAAGTTTATCCAATCAAAGAGGTTATCGGGAAAAATATCAATGAAGCAGAATTGAACGCGGATACAAAGGATTTATTGGTGAAAGGAAAGACGGAAGCAGGCAATTCAATCGTAACTGAAAATGGAGAAGAGTATGTTCTTGCGTATACACCGATTGACATCGCAGGCTACTCACTCTCTTTTAATACACCGATGGATACTATATTGGCCGCAGCGGATAAGACAAGAGATTTCACGTTACTGGTCACCGGGTTATCCGTGATCGGCATTCTGATTATTGCCTGGTTTGTCGCGGGGAGAATCAGCCGGCCGATTCAACACGTAACGGAACATATACAGCGGATTGCGGGTGGTGATTTAACAGGTGATGAGCTTCAAGTAAAAACAAACGACGAAATTGGACGGCTCACGGAAAGCATGAATAAAATGTCGTTAAATTTAAAGAATCTTATTCACCGCGTCCGTTCAAATGCAGACTATGTGGCTTCATACGCGGGCGAATTAACGGCCAGCGCGGATCAGACAAGCAAAGCAACTGAAAACATTACCGCTTCCATTCAACAAGTATCAAGCGGCGCTGAACAGCAAAACGAGAGGGTGGCGGAAAGTGTTCTGGCGCTGGAGGAAGTTTCGTTTGGCATTCAGCAAATGGCGGAATCTTCTTCCCGCATCTCGGAAACATCGTCTGTGACGATTCAAAAAGCGCAGTCGGGCGGAGAATCGGTGAAAAAGACGGTTGACCAAATGAATTCGATTTTAACGTCTGTTTTAACATCCGATCAAACGATCCGCACACTGGATGAACGGTCAAAGGAAATCGGAAAAATTATTGAAGTGATCAATGGAATTGCGGAGCAAACGAACCTTCTCGCGCTCAATGCGGCTATTGAGGCGGCACGCGCGGGTGAGCAGGGAAAAGGGTTCGCTGTTGTCGCGGATGAAGTCCGGAAGCTGGCGGAAGAATCCCGGCGGTCGTCCAGTCAAATTGGGCAGCTCATTACCGCCATTCAACAGGATATGACGAGTTCCATTGACGGCATGGCTCACGTAACCCGCGAAGTGAAAGAAGGATTGGCCATCGCCGGCGACACGGAAAGAAATTTCAATGAGATTATCGAATCAACGAAACAAGTAACCGATCAAATTGACAGCATGGCGGCCACAGCCGAGCAAATTTCGGCCGGCTCGCAGCAGGTGACAGCGTCCTTCACAACCATTGCCGCGATCACAAAGGAAACGACCGAAAATACACACGAAGTCGCTTCTGCCGCAGAAGAGCAATTGGCCTCGATGGAAGAGATTACTTCCTCTGCCCATTCGCTCAGCCGGATGGCGGAGGAATTGCAAAAAGTCGTTCAACAATTTAAAGTAAGCTAAAGAAATAAGATGGCGGGATTCACCGAAAATCCGGCCATCAGATTAAGAAGGAGATGTCACGATAACTTTTGAGACATCTCCTTCACCCGTTTATTGCGCTGCTCTTTCTGTACATGCAGCAGCACTCTTCAATAGAATGGAATCCTGCCTTCTTTTTTTATGTTAAAATATGTAAATGTAATGTTATTTTTTCTAAAAATGCAAAAGTGATGATCGGCTTAACGCAGCATAAAAAGCTGTATAAAAGGAGGCTGTACGCAATGAAAACAAAAGTGGGATGGATCGTGACAGTGCTTTGTTTAAGCGTTGGACTCGCGGCTTGCCAGACAGAAAAGACGGATGAAGAAACAGATGATGCCACAGTAAGCGATACATTTGATCCGGATCGGGAAATTGAAAAAGCCTCTGCCGGAAAGCTCACGAAAGCGGTTTTTTATAAGGTGAAGTCAGGAATGACGGTTGAAGAGGCAACAGAGACCCTTGGTGTAGAACTGACACTGCATACAGAAATAGACGATCCGGCAAGCGATGCGGTGGTGCAGGTGTATATGTGGGACTCGAAAGATCCGGAAGTGGGCGGAGCCATGTTTATATTTGAAAACGGGCTGTTAGCGTCCAAAGAAGAAAGCTTGATGCTCGAACCAGATGACCACTTTGTGACAGGAAAAGAATATGATGCCCTTCAAAACGGGATGAGTATGGCTGATGTGGAAGCCATCATTGGCAGCCAGGCCGGTATGTCAACGATGTCATTTGAAAAAATAATCAAGGGACAGACGTTAAACACGAGACAGATGAATTTTTAAGCAAAGAGGACAAAGGAAAAGTGATGTTGATTTTCGAGGATGATCAGCTGATCTCAAAAGAGAAAGTTCCTGCAGCACCAAATCCATGATGCAAAAAGGAGAACGGGATGAAAAAACGATTCTTGCTTTGTATATGCTGTCTTTTTTTAGCGTCTTGCAATATCGGTACGGGGATGAGCACCATCGATTGGGTGGATTTTATCAAGTTTAATGGACGGCAATATGAAGGGATCTATTCCGGAGTCGCTGCCGATCCAAAGATGGCAGGAGGTGAAATCGGACAAGTCCAATTTATGGTGGTGGATAACATCTCCAATCCCCATTACCGCCCCAAAAACGGCGATGCCGCTTTTTGGGAAAAAGGGACAAAAATCTTTTCCGTAAAGGGAGAGCCGGACATGATTGCGGTACAGGATGAACATGAAATTCACGGGTATCGCCTTTACTACGCAAATACAGATGAATATCAATGGCATTACAAACATGTAGACAAAGATGAATTAAACAAAATTGACATATATAATGAAGACAGCCGTCTGCTTCATACTTTTTCCGATCAACAAACGATAAAGGCATTCATAAACCTTTTGGACAGCGGGGAAACAACACCTTCCTTCTCTCCGAATACGGCATCAGGCGACCCGGCGATGTATCAAATGATTTTCTACACGGATCAGACGGCTGCCTATAAGTTTCCCTTATTTTTTGATGGCGATGTCTGGTTTTGGCATCCGTGGGACACATCCATTTTACCGGATGGGATGGAGAAATGGATAATGAACGGAACGACACCGCAAAATTAACGTACACATTACTTTCTTGTATATCGCATGACCTTCTTCCTTTTGGGCCACACTATAAGAAAAAAGGCGGGGTGTTCGTGTGGATAAGAAAAAAGAATATCGAGAATTATCAAACGTGGAGAAACAGCGGAATTTCTTAACATCAGAAGAATTTCCGGAAGGGCCCTTTGGTTCGCCGAGAGGCAAAACAAAGCCGGTTGAAAATAAGAGTACACGGTGGGAAGACGGCCAGCAATATACGAGTGCGTTTACCTATGAGTTCAGAAACCAGCACGAAAACGTCCCGAGGCAGGACCCCGGTGCACACCTGACGCATGATGAAGATGACAAGGAATAAATGAGAACATGTTTGACCGTAATATAGATTATGAGCAATAATCCATGAAACGGACTGTTTTAATACGGCCCAAAGAAAATATATGACGTTTCAGGCAGCGAGATTTGCTCATAAATAGGCGTTATTGCGCTAAAAAGAAAAGGAATCGCGCTGTTGAACGTCGTTGCGATATCATCTCTGTTGTGCTCTCCTGATACAATATTAAATCGTTGTGGTTGGGCAGATTCCTGATAAGGTAAGTGCAGCTGTACGGCTTCACGCCTGTGCAGAGTGGCGGGTTCACTAACAAAATAGATAATTTCATCAAGATGTGGAACAATAAAGGGAGGAATGTACCTCTCTTTTTTTGATTTTATCTTCAAAGATTTTACACATTCACAGTGTTTACTGAACTAAAATAATCACTAATTGTGTACCTTTAAGGAGTTTACAAGATGAAAAAAATATTACTTGTTGAAGATGAAATGTACATGATGGATTTATTGGAAATACATCTTTCTCAAGATTATCAGCTTTTTGAAGCAAAAGACGGGGAGGCGGCATTGACTTTGATTCGGGAACAGTCCTTTGACTTAATTATCCTGGATGTCATGCTGCCCTATGTGGACGGCTGGACTGTCTGTCAAAAAATACGAGGAAAAGATGATACGCCGATTCTGATGCTGACGGCCCGAAGCGAGATTAGTGACCGGGTAAAGGGCTTGGAGATCGGTGCGGATGACTATTTAGTCAAACCATTTGATTTTGAAGAGTTGGAAGCAAGAGTAAGGGCTTTGCTGCGCCGGTCTGAACAAGTTCGAAAAAGGAATAATGATCATAAGATCAAGTTTTTAAATGGACGGTTTATTGTGGATAATGAAAGCCGAAAACTGGTGATGAATCAGCAGTTGATTGAATTAACAGCAAAAGAATTCGATCTATTGTCGCTCCTTGCCTCGCATCCGGAGCGGGTATTCACAAGGGATATTTTGCTGGATCAGATCTGGGATCATTATGAGGTACGTGACTTACGGATTGTCGATACACATATTAAAAACATCCGAACCAAACTAAAAAATGCCGAAGCGGATCATCCTTTCATTAAGACGGTTTGGGGAGTAGGCTATACAATAAATATTCAAGAGGATACAAGATGAAATGGAATGGCATTGTTTTTAAGTTAGGAACAACCATTATGATTCTCTTTTTCAGTGTTTTATTGCCGTTAGGATTCTTTACAGATCGAATTTTTTTAAGTGTCTACTCTACACAAGTCTACCAAAAGGTAAATGATCTATCGCGGGAACTGGTGAATATCCTGAATGAACCGAGTGCGCGAGAATTTGACTATTACGAGAAACTAAGCAAGGTATCCGGCAAAGAACTGGTTTTATTCGATGAGCAGGGAACGATTGTCACCAATTCCATGATGGAGTTTAAAAAAGGAGAACCCATACCACGAGATTTGCTGCATATTTTAGAACATGGCCAGCATTTCGAACGGAACTATGTGGATAATGAAACGGGTGCCTCATTTTTTATTGTAGGGCGTCCTCTGATGAAAAATGAGACATTTCACGGCGGCCTTATTGTGTTCTCCTCTATTGATGAAATACATAGTACGATGCACAGACTACGAAACTGGATTGTAATGTCCATGATCGGAGCAGCTTTATTAGCATTAGGATTCACTTTATTTGTTTCTAGAAAATTGTCAAGCCCTTTAATCAAAATGGAAAAAGCAACCCGGGAAATTGCCAGAGGACGGTTAGATACACAGATGCAGTTGAAGTCTAACGATGAAGTTGGATCTTTAGCCCAGGCCATTCATGACTTAAGCGTGGAGCTTAACCATTACCGGAAAAATCGCAGTGAATTTTTAGCAAATATCTCTCACGAACTGCGGACGCCCATTTCCTATTTGAGAGGATATGCCCAGTTGATCAAACACCATCGATATCAAGATAAAGAAGAGCTGGAATCTTATTCGGCGGTTATTGAAAGCGAAGCCATTCGATTAGCCAAGCTGATCGATGATTTATTTGAACTTTCTAAAATGGAGGAGGGACGGATCCAATTATATATGCAGGCCGTTGATGTCGGAGAACTGCTGGAACACTCTATTCAAAAAGTAACATTAAAAGCAAAAGAAAAAAATATAGGAATTGAGTATGAGATAGATCAAGAATTGCCTCTCATCTATTCTGACGGAGCACGTATTGAACAAGTTTTATTTAATTTGCTGGAAAATGCCGTTAACTACACAGAAGAAGGAAAAGTGACCGTAACAGCTACACAGGCGGCAGAACATATTTCTATCTCTGTCAAAGACACCGGCAATGGAATCCCGGAGGAAGATGTTCCTTTCATCTTTGACCGTTTTCACCGCGTTGAGAAATCCCGGTCACGAGAAATGGGAGGAACCGGTTTGGGATTGGCTATCGTGTATGAAATTGTCAAACTTCTTCAAGGAAGTATTACGGTGAAAAGTGAATATGGAAAAGGAACCGAATTTTTATTGAAGCTTCCGTTGAAGAATACGGATAACAGTTAAGCAGCTATCCTAATACAAAAGGAGATAAACAGGGGTATGTGAAGGAACGCTTGTGATGAATTTAGAAAATAGACAGATTTTGTGCAGAAGTCCTCGGGCTATTTTTGTATAATAAAAATAACTTCTGTCCTAGGAAACAATAACTGCCAAACCGAATGATATAAAAACGGCAAAATGATGGTAATTGAAATACCGCTCAAGAAATGAATGGTATATTGCCCATTACTGAAAAATTATTATATGGAAGGACTTTCTCTATTATGCTTCTTCACTATGAAAATGACCTGAATGACGTATGGTTATTTCTGCAAAAGAACGGGGGGAATCATACATCCCATTTAAGCTTTTTAAATGATAAACTTTTTTATTGGTCACAACAGAAGCGTGTGCTGATCATCTATCAAAAGGCCGGCAATACATTTGTCGTATTGGGTGATCCGATTGGGGAAGAATCGTTAATCCTGGGAGCCATTCAAGAATTTCATCAATATTGCCGGCAATTTGACATTAAACCTGTCTTTTATCAGGTATCTCTCCGGTATATGATGGCTTATCGGCAATTGGGATATCGTGCTCTTAAAATAGGGGAAGAGGCGAAAATTTACTTGCCGGACTTTTCAATGTCAGGAAATAGCCGAAAACGGCTGCGCACCTGTAAGAATAAGTTTGATCGGGAGGGCTACCGGTTTTCTGTTTTGTTGCCGCCTCATTCAAAAGAGCTGCTGGAAAAAATAAAGGATATTTCAAACTCCTGGTTAGGGAAGAGGAAGGAAAAAGGGTTCTCAGTCGGCTTTTTTTATGATGACTATGTCGCCCGATTTCCTCTTGCCGCTGTCACGAATCCAGATGGAGAAATCATTGCTTTTGCGACGCTTGCGTATAATCAGCCAAAAATCGATCGTACGCTTGCGATTGATTTAATGCGGTATCGGCCTGATAACAGCCCGAACGCAACGATGGATTTTTTGTTTATTTCCATATTTAATTGGTGCAAAGACAATGGCTATGAATGGTGCAGCATGGGCATGTCGCCTCTAGCCAATATTAAAGACACGCAAAGCGGACTGATTGAGGCAGTGGGTCAGATGATTTTTGATAAAAGCAGCCACTTTTATAATTTTAAGGGGCTGTATCAATACAAAAATAAATTTCAGCCCGAATGGGAGTCCCGGTATCTTGTTTACCAAAGCTATTTCTTACCAGTGATTTTTCTTCGTATTATCCGTTTAATAAACGGTAATCAAAGGCAGGCCAGCCGCAAGTTTGTTTTAGTAAAGAATCAGCTTGGGAAAATTAACTTCGGGAAGCTGTTTTCTTAATAGATGTTAAAAAAACGTCCATCTTTTAGTTTTTCCGTTACATGATCCAATTTGTGAACGAATCCTTTCATTGTTAACCATGGAAGCAATACGGTTAATAGCAAATGCGTAAGGCTGAGAAGGCAGGTTTCTGTTTAAACTTGTTGTGTGTAAAACCTTTCAAGGACTCATTTGATGCTTACACCTATTTTGAAGGAGCTGCATACGATAAAGTGAAGTTAACTTGTAAGGGGGCCTTTATTTTGGAAGAGCAAAATTTACATCCGGAAGAAGAGTTCTTGTCAAGCGGAAATGAGTATTTTGAGGATGCAGTAGAAGCGCAAATTCCGTATTTTCATCCAAGACCGAGACTGCCGTTTTTTCCGCCATTTCCTTTGTTTCCGATCTACCCATCCTATCCATTTCCATACTACCGGCCTTTTCCGGGCTATCCATTCTTTCCTTATTGACACGAGATAATCTTTATTAAAAATGTTCTTTTTAAAAGAGCTGTTGGACCTTTCCAATAGCTCTCTTTCTGACTGAAATCAGGTTTGCTGTTTTTAAGTTATTTACTCGGCGGATGAGTTCTTTCAAAATTTCCTGTCGTCTGTTCATTTTAAATAGGGGCTGCCGGCTGGTATGATGAGGGTGTGAGGAATGAATGAGGATGATAGAGTCCTTCAAGCGGCTCACGCTTACCAAATAGTTAGTGCGAAAACGCCTATTTCACGATGACAGGATGTTGTCTCATGAGTGATGATAGACGAACTTAAAAAAGCATCCTCTATGTCATTTTCGATGAAAAAGCGGCGCAATCTCTCCTGATTTTTAGGTAGATTATGCCGCTTCATCTATTGATGGCGCCGGACGGAACATCTCCTTCTTTTGCACATGTTCGTTTTGGTGTTTGGAGCTCCTTCTTAAATTATTTTGTCAGCTCTACCAGCCAGTCTTTAAAATCAACAAGCCGCAGGTGCTTCGGTTCCCGGTTTGTGCCGGCGATAATCAAAGGCACGACAGAATCCACTTTATGCAATGATCCGTGAGCGGCCCCTCCTGCATGATCCTCGCTATGTGTTTGGATAAATTCATACCCTGGTTTCGCATCTACAATCATATAACGGCCTTCATGTGAATGGAGGGCGCCGTACAATCTTGCCAGGGCATCCGGATAGTCACCATATTGAATGTCCTTTTTTTCATTGATGGTCACATCTAAAATGGAAGCATCTCCATTCAAATCCCATGATTGACCGTATGGATCCCGGTAACGGCCGCTTGGTGAAAAAGTAAACGGCTGATCGGCGCCCGGTCTCATTACATGACTCGTATACTCTTCTTTCCAGGCAATGAAAGCAATTCTTGAATCGCTTTTCAATTTTGATAAAATGTCATGGATGTCAATTGATTCATCTTCTACATAAATATATCCCATGCGCTCATTAACAGCTAAAGCCAGCTGCTTTTGGTCTGAATCATCCGGCTGCCAAATGGTATATTCATTCAATAACGTATTTAAATCAATCAGCGCCTTACTGCGATCCGTCAAAACAGTGGATTGTCCACTGTCTCCATGCACAACCCAAATAGCATTTTGAATCGCGGCATCCCATGATGGATAGGCGTTCAAAATCGTCTGGAGCTGTTTATCCACTTCTTCAATTCCTTTCCGTTCTTTCGGTCCCTTTTTATGAATCAGATGATCCATATCGGGGAAGTACGCCAGTGTAAAGGAAGGCAGCTGATCCCTTAGAATAAAGTACTTCAGTTCATTTGCCGTAAATGGATTATTTAAACCCATTGATTTCCACATATGATAAGACCGGTCATTGTCCGGATTGAATGTTGATAAGCGGCCTAATGATAGAATGTTCGGACCGCTTACGCTCACATCGTTCGGCAAAAGGTTCATCCCCGACACGAGAGGGGGAATATGTAAACGATGGATGTGCTCTCCACGGTGGATCAGCCCGTTAATAGAGGCGGATTGAATTTGACGTTTCTCAAGCTCCTCGTAAATGGTGGGTGTGCGTTTATTTAAATGAGATTGATTTAATTGAATCACGCTGTCTCTCGTTACATTTTTTAGACCGTGGCTCCACATCTCCCTGATTCCGCCGCCATAAACAACGAGGCGGTTTTCTTCTTTCTTAAACCAGCTAAGCCCCGCCACCTTATGCTGATCAGCGTAAGTGCCTGTTAACATCGTACTGTCAATGGTCACGGACATCGTGGGATAAGAGCTGACCACATTGGGATGGTACTGTCCATGTTTCATTAAAAATTCGAAAGCGGGTGCTTTTCCTTCTTCAATGGCTTTTTGAAGCGGCTCGGCCATGAGAGAATCGATGACCAAAACGATGACAGGCTTTTCCGTTGGTTTAATGGAAATGTTGTTTACATCTTTTACAGGTGTGCTGAGAAAATACCAGCATAGCCCCGCAGTCACAATTGTGAAAAGAATCAACGATAGGAAAATTTTGCGTACCATGACCTCACCCTTCTCTTGACATTGTGAGTAGTATGGATAAAAAGAGAACGGTAAATACTTCATAAAAAATAAAAAACGCTATAATCGATTTCTCCCTTTTTGATGGGAATAAAAAAGACATGAGCAAACATCAAGAAGGCTTCTTTGTATAAAATTGAGAGCAAAGGGTACGATACCGACTAAATCAGTTCAGTAAAGGAGGAATGAAAAAATGAATTCTAGCTGGAAAAAGAAATTACTCGTTGGCGGAATGGCTGCCGCCTTAACAATTGGTGGAGCAGCCGGGTGTGGAAATGGAAATGATCAGGATGACGGGATTGACAATGATCAGCAAGATGATCAATTAGATCAGGATAATGATGTAATGGATGATGAAAACAACGACAACGATCTGATGGATGAGCCTGCGGATGAAGAGCAGGAGGCGCAATAAGAAGAGAATTTAGTTTGTTAATGATTTTTCATTAAGGAAGGAGTGAGTGTGCATGCCTTTATTAGAAATCAGCGTTATCCCTGTCGGAACGGAATCTGCCAGTTTCAGTTCAGATGTCAGCAATGCTGTGCGCAAAGTAGCGGAAAAAGGATTGAGATATCAATTGACACCTACTTCAACAGTAGTAGAAGGAGATATCGATCAACTGTGGGAAATCGCAAAAGAGATGCATCAAGAAGTCATCTCAAATGGCACAAAACGGGTGGTCACGAACATAAGCATTGATCATCGTACCGATAAACAAATGGACATGAATCATCAAGTCAATGTGGTTCAACCGCATTGAACAAACTTTGACAGGAAGAACGATATAATCTACAGCAATCATCTTGAAAAGGTTGGTGAACCTGGCCGGCCTTTTTTCTGTTTAACGAGGTTAAAGGATGGGTGATCCATGAAAGCGAAGATTAGGGCAATAAGAAGTTTCCTTTTTTTAATAGCCATTCAGCAATCTGATGCCGATTCCTGGCACATCCTGAACAAAATCCATTTTGACCGGTTTCAGCAGAAAGAAGATCCTGCCCAGCGACCAAAATAGGTCACTGAGTAAAGGAGATGTCTCAACCGTTCAACGAGACATCTCCTTCTTATTTCGATGGCCGGAATTTCTGATTTCAGGCCCGATTTTTAGAGAATCCGGCTGTCCATCCGCCATAATTAATGGATAGATCATATATAATAGCACCATATATGTGACGGCTTTAAAAAGGCGGCCACATCATGGTTTTTGCTTTATTAAATCGTTGCTCCACTTCTTTCCAGTTCACTATTTTCCACCAGTTATCAACATACTTGGCCCGTTCATTTTTATATTGCAGGTAGTAGGCGTGTTCCCACACATCCAGCACGAGCAATGGAATAACATCCCATTGCGTAAGGTTTTGATGTTTTTCCGCTGTTAATATTTCCAATCGGCGTGAGCGGGGAGCCCAAACGAGAATCGCCCAGCCGACCGCTTCCACACTTTTTGCGGCCTCGGAGAAATGCTTTTTAAATTTTTCGAAGCTTCCAAAGGAGCTGATTATCGCTTGATTAAAATCACCTGATGGTACACCCCCGCCGTGCGGGCTCATGACATTCCAAAAAATAGTGTGTAAATAGTGGCCGGAACCATGAAAGGCTGCTTCTCTTTCCCAATGTTTGACCAAGCTGAAATTGCCGTTTTCACGCGCTTTTTGCATTTCTAATTCTGCTTTATTAAGCCCATCTACATAGCTTTGATGATGCTTATCATGATGCAATTTCATCATTTCCTCTGAAATGACGGGCTCTAAAGCATCATATGGATAAGGAAGAGGAGGTAATCGATGTCCTCCGATGGGGACAATTTGTCTTTGTTCAGCTGCATGGTGATAAAATAACGGATCAGGATGGGTTAAAAAGCCATTCAGCTTGTTATATAAAGAGGCTGATTTTTTGCTTAGCTCATAAAAATCATATTTTGGGTTTTCCGTTTCCATGTCTTTTTTTAATGAAAAAAAAGTGTCTTCCCATTTCTGGAGAATCGGTTCATCTATATGCGTTAACTGTTGGCGGATGGAACCCCACTTTCTTTCCATGTCTTTGCACCAAGTCAATAATGCCTTCCGATACGCCTGCTCATATACATGCATGGACATTGCCTCCTATTTTTCCGTCTTAACAGGGTATGAACCCATGCCCATGAAAGTTCCGGGAACAGACTGATGATTGGAGCAAAAAAATAAGATAAAAACGTTTTCTCATTGCCCATTTAGGGCATTATAATTGTGATGCTCATAAGCGCGGTGTATTTGTGCTGTAAAAGAGAAAAAAGGGGAACTGAAAAGATGGCAAAACAATCATGTATAGCGATGCTTCTTGCGGGCGGGAAGGGAACCCGTCTAAAAGAATTAACTGAAACGTTAGCTAAGCCGGCTGTGCCATTTGGAGGGAAATATCGCATTATTGATTTTCCTCTTTCCAACTGTGCAAATTCAGGCATTCATACAGTCGGTGTTTTGACGCAATATCAGCCGCTCGCGCTGCACTCTTATATCGGTGTCGGCAGCACATGGGATCTGGATCGCCATAGAGGCGGGGTTACACTGCTGCCGCCATACGCTGATTCATCCGAAGTGAAATGGTATTCTGGTACGGCAAGCGCCATTTATCACAACGTCAAATACATGGAACAATTTGACCCGGAGTATGTATTGATTTTATCAGGAGATCACATTTATAAAATGGATTACAATGTGATGCTGGAATATCATGTTGAAAAGGATGCGGATGCCACCATCTCGGTTATTGAGGTTCCGTGGGATGAGGCAAGCCGTTTTGGTATTATGAAGACAGATGACGATTTTAACGTCACACGCTTCGATGAAAAGCCGGAGCAGCCGGAAAGCAACCTTGCCTCGATGGGCATATATATCTTCAAATGGTCTGTGCTGAAACAATATTTAGAGATGGATGAACGTAATCCGGATTCTTCAAATGATTTTGGTAAAGACATCATTCCGGCTATACTGGCGGATGGCGGGAAATTAACAGCTTATCCGTTCAAAGGCTACTGGAAGGACGTTGGAACCGTCAAAAGTTTATGGGAAGCGAATATGGACTTGCTGGACCGGGAGCAGGAATTGAATTTGTCTGATCCATCCTGGCGTATTTATTCTGTAAACGCGCAGCATCGGCCGCAGGTGATTGGAAGAAACGCGGTTGTAAAACAGTCACTTGTAAGTGAAGGATGTGTGATTGACGGAGAAATTCAGCATTCGGTCTTATTTAAGGATGTAGAGGTGGAACAGGGAGCGCTGATAAAAGATTGCGTGATCATGCCCAATGCACATATTGGCCGCGGGTCTTTTATTGAACGGGCGATTGTGATGGGAGACCTTAACATCCCGGAAAATACAATCATTTATAATGAAACAGCGGATATTCTGCTGATAACGGAAGCTTTCATAAACGCCTATGTAGAGGAACGGATGCAAGCGGTGAAAAAGGGCATTAAAAAGAGCTTGTATATTAATAGAGACTTGATCATATAGGTATTTCTTAAGTACTGCTGCTCCATTGGGATATGCCAGCCATCACTTTAATAAAATGATCTGCATAAAAAGGCTTCGGCGAGGGAGCCTTTTTGTCGTGCAAACGTTTAAAGGAAACGAACAAAATCTTCGTTGGAAAATACGGATATGGGCAGTCCGGCTGAGGCAGAAAATCAGAGGAAAAAGAACATAGATGTTCTCTTGTTTTTATTGTTTTAAAGCGTTAACATGAGGAAATATAACGGTCTGTAAAAAAATCAATGAACAGGCTAAATGCAGGAGCTTCATTAAAAACGATGTAAACATAATGAAAAATGACAAAATACCCATATGAGCAAAGCGTATCCACATATGGGGCACTTTTTTCCTTAAGCCCCTGTAGTCAATTGGAGGTTTTGACTAAATTTTTTAGGGAACTCCATACTTTCTTCATATTCTCCATGTATTTTGGCAATAGATCCTTTTTAAAGTGAAGACAGTGACAACGAAACAGGTCATTTGAAAAATAAAATCAGGCAGGTGTTTTAAATGTGCGGGTTTGTCGGGTGCATTCATGCGAGACCATATAAAGTAACAAGAGAAATGGAACAAAAACTGAAAGAAATGAATGCTCTTATTACTCATAGAGGACCCGATGACGAAGGGTATTTTGTGGATGAATATGTGCATTTTGGCTTTAAACGGCTGAGTATTATTGATATCGAAAGCGGACATCAGCCGCTTTCGTATGAAAACGAACGGTACTGGATTATTTTTAACGGCGAAATTTATAACCATATTGAACTCCGTAAGGAATTGACAGCGAAAGGGCATACCTTTGCCACTGATTCCGATACGGAAGTGATCATTGCGCTGTATAGTGACTTAAAAGAGCGGTCTGTTCAAATGCTGAGAGGAATGTTTGGTTTTGTCATCTGGGATAAGGCAGAGCAAACATTATTCGGCGCCCGGGACCACTTTGGGATCAAGCCTTTCTTTTACTTGGAGCAGGATGACATCACGTATTTTGCTTCAGAGAAAAAAAGCATTGTGTTAGCGGAAGAAGATGAATTGGATGCAGCGTCGCTTCAGCATTATCTCAGCTTTCAATATGTTCCGGAACCCGATACAATGACGAAACAAATCAAGAAACTGCCGCCAGGTCATTTTTTTACAAAAAAACCGGGACAGGCCATGAAGATCCAGTCTTACTGGCAGCCGAAGTTCCAGCCTGTACCGTCATCTGAATCCTAAATGATCAACGAAATCCGCGATGTGCTGATGGATTCTGTCAATGTCCATATGCGAAGCGACGTACCAGTTGGTTCCTTTTTGTCCGGCGGGATCGATTCCTCTTTTATCGTTTCGCTGGCGAAACAGGTCAATCCAAATTTAAAAACGTTTTCGGTTGGTTTTGAACGAAATGGCTTCAGCGAAGTCGATGTGGCGCAGGAAACAGCGGAAGCACTCCAGCTGGAAAACATCATCCATATCATCTCACCTGAAGAATTCATCGGGGAGCTGCCTAAAATCATCTGGCATATGGATGATCCACTGGCCGATCCGGCGGCAGTCCCTCTTTATTTTGTAGCGCGTGAAGCGAGAAAGCATGTAAAGGTTGTCTTATCAGGTGAAGGGGCGGACGAGCTGTTCGGCGGCTACAATATATACCGGGAACCCCACTCACTGCGGATGTTCAACTATATCCCAGACCCGGTGAAATCCCTGTTAAAGACACTCAGCCGCATCCTGCCTGACGGTTTTAAAGGGAAAAATTTTATTGAACGCGGATCGACACCGCTAGAAGAGCGCTATATTGGCAATGCCAAGATGTTTGAAGAACAGGAAAAGAAAGTATTGCTTCCAGGGTACGCGCCTGATTTGTCCTATACAAACGTCACAAGACCGATTTACAGCCGTTCAACGGCGTATGATGCGGTGACGAAAATGCAGAATATTGATATTCACACATGGCTGCGAGGCGACATTTTGTTGAAAGCCGATAAAATGACAATGGCTCATTCGCTTGAGCTGCGGGTTCCTTTTCTAGATAAAAAGGTTTTTGATGTGGCATCAAAAATTGGAACAGATCAAAAAATCAACCATAACACGACAAAGTATATTCTTCGAAAAGCAGCGGAAGGCATCGTGCCGGATCATGTTGTGAACCGAAAGAAATTAGGCTTCCCTGTGCCGATTCGTCATTGGCTGAAAGAGGAATTATATGAATGGGCCATTCAACTCATTCACAGCAGCCAAACAGATTATCTATTCAATAAACAGGCTGCCTTCAGCTTATTAGCAGAACACGTCAGCGGCAAAAAAGATAACAGCCGAAAAATCTGGACAATCCTTGTCTTTATGATCTGGCATCAGATCTATGTAGAGGAAGTCTATGATTTTCATCAATCATATGATAATCAGCAGCAAAAAAAACAAGCCATTTCCTTATAAATAGGTAATGGCCTGTTTTCCCATCTGTACCCAGGCATCGATAAACCCTTGTCTGGGTACTTTTCTGTTTTTTTCTCCTGTCAGCGGATCGTTAAAGTACACATAGTCTTGATCATAACCGGTTATGACAACGGAATGAAGCCGGTAAGTAATGTTGACTTTTCCTGCAGGAGTGTCCCATGTTTGAAATTGTTCAGCCGGCAATTCGCTGTACCATGTGTTGGTGATGATCCAGACCGGGATCCCATTTGATACAGATTTCTCTAATTCACTGAAATCTTTACCTGTCAGATCCACCACTCTGTCAGGTAAAAAGGAATCGGCCAATTCTTTGATCGGTTTATGATACACTCCGTAACCCGGATTATTGATGTTGTACATATCGCCCACAAAACCGGAATTAGGATGGCCAAAATATACTTGGCCATTTTTTCTTTGATAACGGGTTGGGTTTTTTTTAACTAACTGAGCCAGTTCCATCTTTCCTGTGTTGATCCCTGCATGCTGCAGAAGCATCGCGAGGCTGGTGACTTCGCATCCTCTCGGCAATTCCGGAAGCTGAGAGATGATGGGAACATTCAACAGTGCCTGTTCTTTTTTTAGTATTGGCACGTCCTCTTTCGTTTCTGCCTGTTCTTCTATGTCACGGGAATCCGGTTTTGCCGTCATCTGACGTGTGAAATGTTTGACATCCGGAGAAAGATAGACGCTTGCACAAAATAAAAGAAAGAAAACAACGGCATAGCTGAAAACCATTTTTTTGAACCGTTCAGGCACTTTGTTAAGCAATAGGAGAAAACAAAGCAAAATAGATGCAGAAGCTGTGACAAAAATGAGGAAATTATACATATATGATCTTCCTATCAGTCTTTTTTATTTCCCTTTTAGTCTACAAGGAGATTATGAAGAAACGATGGAGCAGATCATTATTTTTCACTGGAATTCTTGTATCCTCCATATTTTCTTCAAAGTTTGACATTAGAATACTATCCATAATGATGACGATAAGCTATACAAACTTCAAAAATACCCCTAGCATAAATGAAACGATAGGAGTGAACGGATTATGAAGGTAAACACACTATATATGAATGAAGTAATCGGTCAAAAAAAACTGACTGAAATGCTGAATCGGTTTTCAGAGGGGATTATGGACGAAGTTTTCATGATCCAAAATGAAAACAATACAAATGCTAAAGGCGTGTTGATCAATGCAGGTTATTTTGAGGAGCTGTTAGCCTATCAAAAAGCAATTGATGAAGTGTTTGATTATTTAATTAAAGAAGAAGCAATAACCAGGGAGAATAAATAAACACATGAAGTCTTTTTTTAAGTCCTTTTACATTTTTGCCCTTAGATTGTATTTATCTGAACAAGAATGAAATGTGTTTATTTTTTGACTGGAGTGGTATTTGTGGCTAACAGTGTCCTTTTTTTAATAGGTTTAGTTTTTGGATGTTTGGCCGGCCCCTTATTATGGAAAAGAAGAGATTGATTTGAAGCAGCAGAGCAGGAGAAATTTGATAATAGGAGGGTAATCTTATTTAAGATCAGACGAATGTTTTTCTTTATTAAAGTTTTTATTATACTATCGAAATAATTTCTTATAGCTTTCCAAGTGGTCATATGATGAGAAGTGTTATCCTCTTCACATTTTTGATTAATTGTATTTACCGGCTGTTAAAAAGAGAGGCACTGAAGATTCCTTTGTATACGATATGTTTGCTTTTAATATTTGGAGTGGCTTTAAGCCGTATTATACTGGGTGCTCACTTTCTTTCCGATACACTGGCTGCTATAAGCATTTCGTTGGCATGGTTTTGCCTCTGCTTGTATTGCCTGCCAATAATTTATAAAAAAATTCAGCCGAAAATGTGAGTGAACAGGTCTTTCATGATTCTCCTATCGAAGAGGTTTTCATACAAAAAAGCAAGGTTCTATCATAGAACTTTGCTTTTTTATTTCGTTACTTTTCATTATCAGGATTAAAGCATAAAATTATATAAATATTGCACTCTTATATCTCAATTAAAGGCATTTATTTTTCTTCTTTACAAACACTCATTTCGGGAGTATAGTATCAATCATCATTTTAATTTTCATATTGAATCATACCTAATACCGCTTAATCCATAGGAGTGGGGGACCCAACTTCGTGCACAGCACTAGGGGTGAATCCTTCGTTAGAAGGCAGGGCTACTTTTGAAGCCCGAATCCGACAGCTAACCCCATCAGCGTTTCAAAGGAGGTTTGCTTTGTTGTTTTAAAGAACACTTAGTAGGACCTTTGTGTTCTTTTTTGTGTTGATTGGATTGTTAGGATGAAATGGGACATTGTCATTTTTTTAAATGGAGGAAGGAACAGTGGCAGGACAGAAGAAAAAGCTTGAAGCAGAGCTGAGTGAGGCGCTTATTAAATTACAGCGTGAATTGATCGGCCGGGGACCTCAGGAAACGAAGACATATATTGTCCAGGACATGGTTATCACCCGTTTTAAAGGAGTGATGACGGTTGAAGAAAAGCATTTAGCCGGTCATCAGGAAGGAAGAAAACTGGTGAAGGAAATGCGCCAGGTGCTCCGGGAAATGTACAGTGAACAAATTGAAGAAATTGTCGAAAAGCATACCAATTGCAAAGTCCTATCAAGCCATAGTGATATGAGCACAAAAACAGGCGAGCGTATCGAAGTGTTTATTATGGACCGCAATTTGGAAAAATTATTCGCTGCTGAATAAAATCATATTGACTTGAAAAAACAAGCGGAGTAAAATAAATTCCATTAATAACGATATACCTCGGCCTAGTCCCGTCATCGGGAACGGAGGACCCAATTTTTTGGGGCTAATTCTACAGGTTTGTAGAAGGGATGAGAGCAGCTCTTTCGCCATCCTGCCCGTCAGCTAACTTCGTCGGCTAAAGCGAAGGAGGTCTAAAGACCACCTTTATTCAGGGGGCTTTTTTTTGATTCGTTATGCCGTATCGAAAAAAGGCAGCTTGAAACAAAAAAGCAGGTCTTTTTATTGTGCCTATTTTTTGAAAAAGCAGCTTGGAAGACAGAACGCAAAGAGAGCATTCATGCTTGCTGGGCGTTACGTAGACCAATGATGTTTTTTCTCTGACAGAACAGGGAGAATTTTTCCCTTGTTTTTGTGTGGAGAAAAAAGTCATTGGTCTTTTTTGATTTAAACGTTGTAATCAAGATTTCATAAGCAGGGAAAGATATTAATAAAATGGAGTGGACGGTGAAAATCAGTGTTTTCTTCTATAAAACGATGTTTAATTGGGCGGCCTTTAAAATCAAATGAGCTGGGGGAACAGAAGCTAAACAAAAAGAAAGCGTTGGCTATACTATCTTCAGATGCCTTATCATCCGTTGCATACGGCCCAGAGCAAATATTAATTGTACTCATTACTGTTAGTGCCGCGGCATTGTGGTATTCAATCCCAATTGCGGCCGGTGTACTAATTTTGTTAACGGCGCTTATTTTGTCTTATAGACAAATTATCTTTGCGTATCCCCACGGAGGAGGCGCTTATGTCGTATCCAAGAAGAACCTCGGTGTCAATCCGGGGCTAGTTGCCGGAGGTTCTTTGCTGGTGGATTACATTTTAACGGTGGCCGTCAGTGTATCTGCCGGTACGGATGCGATTACATCGGCTTTTCCAAATTTACATGATCTCAATGTGGTCATTGCCGTTCTATTTGTGATCCTTTTGACACTTTTGAATTTAAGAGGTGTAACGGAATCAGCTTCCGTGTTAGCTTATCCGGTTTATTTATTCGTATTGGCGTTATTCATTTTAATTGGAGTTGGATTATTCAACATTGTAACGGGTGAGGTCTCACCTGATTTACATACGCCAGTCGGCACACCAATAGCGGGAATCAGCTTATTTATACTCTTGCGGGCCTTTGCATCCGGCAGTTCTGCATTAACGGGAGTTGAAGCCATTTCCAACGCCATTCCAAACTTTAAAGATCCTGCGCCTAAAAATGCGGCAAAAACACTTGCGGCGATGGGGATTTTGCTTGCTTTGTTATTTTCGGGCATTGTGTATTTAGCTTACTATTACGGCATTACGCCGCGTGCAGACGTAACCGTTGTCTCACAAATTGCGGAAGAAACATTTGGCCGGAATTTTATGTATTTCTTCATTCAGGGAACGACCGCTTTGATCTTAATCCTGGCTGCCAATACGGGATATTCGGCGTTTCCTTTGCTGGCAGTTAATCTGGCTAAAGATAAGTTTATCCCAAGAATGTTTACACTTAGAGGCGACCGGCTGGGATATTCCAATGGAATTATCATACTTGGCATTTCGTCAATCGTCCTCATTATTGCGTTTAAAGGGCACACGGAACAGCTTATCCCGTTGTATGCCATCGGCGTGTTTATCCCATTTACCCTGTCCCAGACGGGAATGACGGTGAAATGGATACGCGAAAAACCAAAAGGCTGGATTCCGAAACTAATCATTAACTCAACCGGGGCCTTGATCAGCTTTACAGTAACCATCATGTTCTTTTTAACTAAATTCGCACAGGTTTGGCCCGTCCTCGTTTTTATACCTGTGATCATTTATGTCTTTCACCGAATTCGAAATCATTATGAAGCAGTGGGTGAACAGTTAAGAATTACAGCGTGTGAGCCTTCTGTACCGATTGAAGGAAATGTAATGGTTGTACCTGTAGCTGGCATTACGCACGTAGTAGATAATTCATTAAACTATGCCAAATCGCTTTCAGCCGAACAGATTATTGCCGTTTACGTCGCCTTTGAAAGAGGAGACGAAAAGAAGTTTGAAGAGAAGTGGAAGGAATGGCAGCCTGATATCAGGCTTGTGACTTTGCATTCTCAGTACCGGAGTATTATCCAGCCGCTGACCAAATTCGTGGATACAGTGGAGCATAAAGCGAGCGAATCGAACTACCGGGTTACGGTCGTTATCCCGCAGTTTATTCCTAAGAAAGGCTGGCACAATTTTCTGCATAACCAATCCAGTTTACTGATTCGCGCGTTTTTACTTTATCGAAGAAATGTCGTCGTGACAACAGTGCCGTATCATTTGAAAAAATAAACTAAATGTAAAAAAACTATGTCAGCTTTACATCATTCATGTAGAGCTGCCTTTTATTTCTGATCGACCAAGAACAAAATAAAGAACAGCCGCTAAAAATTTGGCTGTTCTTCTCTTATTTCTTTATTTAGCTTGTAAATTTTTCCTAATATACTGGACAATCTTTCGGAGTTCAGTGGAGTCTGGACGGCCAAATGGACTTGTTTGTTTCTGCTGATAAAGCAGTTTTCCATTTTCATCCACAAGGAAATAGGCCGGTTCTCCATGAGCGCCGTGGTCTTCATAAGGGGCATCATCACCGTGATAAAAAACATCCAATGCTTTCAAGGCTGTCAGTTCTTCATCCGCCAATACAGGAAAAGATAGGTCATGCTCATCTGCCATCTGTTTTAAGTTGTCAAGTTGATCGGTAGAAATCGTGATCAGATGAACGTTCTTTCCTTCGAAAAAAGGTTTGTTTTCTTCAAGATCCTTAAGATCCTGTACGCAAACAGGACACCACGCACCTCTAAAGAAGATAATCAGATGCCAGCTTTTATGCTCTTGTTGATGAGCCAGGAATGAAAAATCCCCGCCGGAAACAGAAGGCAGCGTAAAGTTTGGAATAGTGTCGCCTAATTGAAGTGCAGACATGTTTTTCCTCCTTGTCGTATAGAAAATCTTTTTTAGTATGTGACACACTATGTATATTCTCATATCGTGCCAATAATAAACGTAAGGTACATTACATTGTGGGTGTTTAAATCGAATATGTCGCCTATATTTGATTATATTTCTTGTTGGAAGCGGGATGGAGCCTGCTGTCACCTTACTAGGGCTGGCAGCATTGTCTCTTTTTATGCGGGGGCGTTTAAACTGGCCGCGTATAGTTTACTAAAAAGAAGGGAGAGGAATAATGACGGGCTTGCGGCTGGTGATGAATTAGAACCAAAATGGAGAGAAACATAATGATTTTGGATTTTACTCATACTATAGCCGCTGACAAACCCGCTTATAGGGTTTGTTTTTTTGTTCATGTCATGGCTTTGAATCAAACGAGGGATGGAAACCCTGAATGATTCAAAGCCGATAAATAAAAAGCCGCTTGAAACTAATTAAATTTTTTGACTTTCTCATTCAATCAACGGGCCCAGCAGGAATAAATATCAATACATGCCTTGACCCGGTACTATGGTACAGGGTTTATATTATATGTGAGGTGAAGTAAATTGCATTTTCGAGTCGGAGAAATCGCAGAGAAGTGTAACGTTAACAAAGAAACCATTCGATATTACGAACGTTTAGGTTTAATTCCAGAGCCAGCTCGCACAGAAAAAGGATACCGAATGTATACTGAACAAACGGTCGATCGATTGGATTTCATAAAAAGGATGCAGGAACTGGGTTTTACCTTAAATGAAATTGACAAGTTGCTGGGAGTCGTCGATCGCGATGAAGCAAAGTGCCGTGACATGTATGATTTCACTGTTTTTAAACTAGAGGATATCCAGCGTAAAATTGAAGATCTCAAAAGAATTGAAAAAATGCTGATGGACCTTAAAGAAAGATGTCCCGAAAACAAAGATATTTACGAGTGTCCCATTATTGAAACATTGATGAAGAAATAAAGAGGTGAAACAGAATGAAAAAAACAAAGAAAGAAACGAAAACGTATGATTGTTGCAATACGAAGAGGTTTAAATCATGAAGGACAAAGTGCCGCAGTTAGCCACTGTATTTTCGGCTTTTGTTATGGCTGCATGCTGCCTGGGGCCGCTGATTTTCATTCCTCTTGGACTAACTGGATTTGCAGGAGCATTAGCCTTCTACTCATTGAAGTATCGGTTATTGTTCACCATTATTACCATCATCCTTCTTGCTTACTCCTTTTACATGGTGTACGGCAGAAAGGGAAAAAGGAAAAGTTCTGTTATTGGCTTATGGATCACGGCGTTTTTCGTTTTCGGTATGTTTCTGTTTTTAATTCTAGTTGAAGGTGGAGTATAAAAATGAAAATGCAGATTATCAGGATTATGGTGATATTAGCTCTTATGGGGGTAGTCAGTGCGTGCAGCAATGAAAAAGAAGCACAAAATACGATGGACTCGAAGAAGGAAGAAAAAACTACTATTGAAGCAGCGAAAACAGAAATATTTACGGTTTTGGGGATGGATTGTTGTCCGCCGTCTGTTGTAGAAGATGTTTTGAAGCAAGTAGAGGGCGTTGGGGAAGCAGTCATTCAAGTCAGTGGAAGTAAAGGGAAAGTAACGGTTTCCTACGATAATAAGAGAACCGATTTACAGGCAATTAAGACGGCCGTTTCAGATTTCGGACTTAGAGTCGAGTAAAAAGGGGATTTTGACATGAAAAAATATCGGGTAGACGTTCAAGGAATGACCTGCACAGGTTGCGAAGAACACGTATCTGTTGCTCTTGGAAATATAGGTGCAAAAGGAATTGAAGTGGATTTCCGCCGCGGGGAAGCTGTCTTTGAGCTGCCGAATGACGTAGATATTGAAACAGCCAAAAAAGCAATCGCTGAAACCAAGTATCAGCCAGGAGAAGCCGAAGAAGTTCAATCGCAAGAAAAGATACAGTTAGGTGATGAAGGTGACTATGACTACATCATCATCGGCTCTGGAGGGGCTGCTTTTTCATCCGCCATTGAAGCCGTGAAATATGGAGCAAAAGTGGCCATGATTGAACGTGGAACGATGGGAGGAACATGCGTGAACATCGGCTGCGTTCCTTCCAAGACCTTGTTGCGAGCTGGCGAAATCAATCATTTAGCAAAAAACAATCCGTTTACGGGACTTCACACCTCAGCTGGCGAGGTTGATTTAACCCAATTAGTCGAACAAAAAAATGAAATGGTAAGGGATCTTCGAAATCAAAAGTATGAGAATTTAATTGATAACTACGGATTTGAATTCATAAAAGGCGAAGCAAAATTTGTTGATGAAAAAACTGTTGAAGTGAACGGCTCGAAGTTATCAGCTAACCGATTCGTAATTGCAGCAGGTGCTTCCCCGGCAGTACCGAATATTCCCGGCTTGGATGAAGTCGATTATTTAACAAGCACGACACTGCTGGAACTAAAGAAGGTGCCAAAACGTCTTGTAGTCATCGGATCTGGTTATATCGCGATGGAGTTAGGACAACTATTTCATAACTTAGGCTCAGAAGTTACATTGATGCAAAGAAGCAAGCGTCTGTTAAAACAATACGAACCAGAACTTTCAGAAGCAGTCACACAAGCCTTGACAGAACAAGGGATTAATCTGGTTACAGGAGCATCTTTTGAACAAGTTAAACAAGATGGAGAGATCAAAACGGTTTTTATCGAAGTCAATGGTGAAAAACAAATCATTGAGGGAGATCAGTTACTGGTTGCCGCAGGAAGAACACCGAACACAGCAACCTTGAATTTACAGGCAGCAGGTGTTGAAACAGGCTCACGCGGGGAAATCGTCATTGATGAGTATTCGAAAACGACGAATTCACGCATCTATGCAGCAGGAGATGTAACGCTTAGTCCTCAATTTGTATATGTGGCAGCTTATCAAGGCGGAATTGCGGCAGCAAACGCCATTGGAGGAATGAATAAAAAGCTGAATTTAGAAGTGGTGCCAGCGGTTACGTTTACAGCTCCAGCGATTGCAACAGTTGGTTTAACAGAGCAGCAGGCAAAAGAAAAAGGCTATGAAGTGAAAACATCCGCCGTACCGTTAGATGCTGTACCAAGAGCCATAGTTAGTCGGGAAACAACAGGCGTATTTAAACTGGTGGCGGACGCAAAAACATTGACAGTGTTAGGGGCTCATGTGGTGGCAGAAAATGCAGGAGATGTGATTTATGCGGCGGCACTGGCTGTCAAATTCGGTTTAACTGTAGAGAATCTTCGAGAAACCCTTGCACCATATTTAACAACGGCAGAAGGCTTGAAGCTGGCTGCCCTAACATTTGATAAGGACGTAACCAAATTATCTTGTTGTGCAGGCTGAAAAATCAAATTATACATGAACATCCATTGAAATTTGTTCAGTGGATGTTTTTTTGTAGTCAGGTATAAGGCACAGCGTTTGATAAAGTTTAAATAATAGAATCAATTTGAGAAGAAAGAATAAATAAAAATGAAGACATGAGGCAAAGGGAAATGGGAAAAATAAAATGGTGGTTGATAAAGAGAAATATGTGAATGTAACTTGATTATTTCATTCAGGTGAGAGGGTCATTCATTGATCAAACGATAATAAAACACCCCGATCTACAGCAATTGTCTGTTGAGTATCGGGGTGTTTTTTCATCATTTCTTCAATATTCTTTGATCTATTTCAGGAAAAATCGGGGTGATCAACACGTGTGATAAACAGCAAAAAAGTAAATATACTATTGTTAGTGAAGATAATAACACATTTTCCGGTAAATTCAGGACATATTTTATCGGATGATTATGGTAAAAATTAAATATATCTATTCAGCAGTATAGCCATTTTAAGATATTTCCAAAATACTTAATTATTTACAAAAATAATTTTATTGCAATTTTCGACAAAATAAATATAATTAAAAAGATTGAAAGTGAGGAGAACATCATGAGCAGTTCAATATTTCGAAAAAAAAGGATAAGTGATTTACTGGCTATACAGCCTAAAGATAAAGCGCTGAAAAAAGAACTGGGTGCACTGGATTTAACAATGCTTGGTATTGGAGCCATCATTGGGACAGGAATATTTGTCTTAACCGGCACGGGAGCATTAACCGCAGGACCGGGCGTTATTCTTTCCTTCATCATTGCGGGATTGGCCTGTTTGTTTGCGGCTTTATCTTATGCAGAATTTGCTTCAACCGTTCCAGTATCTGGTTCTGTATATACGTATACCTATACTACACTAGGCGAACTAATTGCCTTTATTATTGGCTGGGATTTAGTTCTTGAATATTTATTGGCGGTAAGTGCCGTATCAGTTGGATGGTCGGGATATTTTCAATCACTGCTTAGCGGATTCGGACTTCACCTGCCTGCTGCGCTTACTTCAGCACCGGGTACTATTGAAGGCCACACTACATTTTTTAACCTTCCTGCTTTTTTGATTGTTATGATTATCACTTATTTACTATCGATTGGCATTAAAGAATCAAAAAAAGTCAACAATATTATGGTAATTGTCAAAGTTGCCGTTGTTTTGTTATTTATCGCTGTTGCAGTAAGGTATGTAAAACCGGCAAACTGGGACCCATTTATGCCTTTCGGATTCGATGGGGTGTTTGCGGCTGCGGCACTCGTTTTTTTCGCCTTTATTGGCTTTGACGCTATTGCCTCTGCAGCAGAAGAAACGAAAAATCCGAAAAGAGATTTACCTATTGGCATTCTTTCATCCTTATTTATTTGTACGCTTCTCTATGTTTTCGTATCGGCAATTATGACAGGGGTTGTCCCTTTCATGCAATTTGAAGGAGTAGCCCACCCGATCTCGCTGCCTTTGCAGGTGGCCGGTCAAACTTGGGTAGCTGGTATTATCGATCTGGGGGCAATCATTGGTATGACCACGGTTATGCTGGTTATGCTGTATGGTCAAACTCGTGTTATGTTTTCTATGTCACGAGATGGCTTAATGCCGCCGTTTCTTTCGGAGGTTCACAAAAAGCATCACACACCTTATAAAGCTACATGGCTTTTTGGATGGATTGCAGCACTAATGGGCGCCTTAATACCATTGGACGAGTTAGCGAAACTTGTAAATATTGGGACGCTTTCAGCATTTATCCTCATTTCAATAGCCGTCATTGTCTTAAGGATTAAACAACCTGACTTACCGCGGGCTTTCCGCTGTCCTGCCGTTCCAATCATCCCGGGATTGGCTATCTTATTTTGCGGATTCCTGATTTTGCAGCTCGGTGCATCAACATGGATTCGTTTTGCTATCTGGTTAGCAATCGGTGTTGTGATCTACTTTGCATACTCCCGCAAACGCTCTAAATTAAATGAAAGTAAATAAAAAAAACCGTGCCATCTTTAAAGATGGCGCGGTTATCATTTTGTTTATAAGTGTTTAAAGACTTTATGCCCTTAAGCAAGTCTGCAGATAAATGAAAGAGACCGTAAAAAACAGGCCTCAAGGGCCTGTTTTTTACGCTGATTTTTGAATATCTTCTAAATATTGTTTTGCTTTTATCGGATTATATTGACCTTCCCACTTGGATAAAACAATCGCCGCTAACGAGTTTCCGACAACATTGACAGCTGTCCGGGCCATATCCAGAATACGGTCGATCCCGGCAATGAAAGCCAGACCTTCGACCGGGATACCGACACTGCCAAGCGTAGCAAGGAGTACGACAAATGATACGCCAGGCACGCCTGCAATTCCTTTAGAAGTAACCATTAATACGAGCAGTAATGATAGTTGTTCAGGGATGGATAACTCAATGCCGTACATTTGTGCAATAAAAAGAGCCGCTATCGCCTGATAGAGAGTCGATCCATCCAAGTTAAAGGAATACCCTGTCGGAATCACAAAGGAAACAATGGCTTTTGGACAGCCGAATTTCTCCATTTTTTCAATTAGCTTCGGTAAAACTGTTTCAGAACTCGCTGTAGAATAAGCAAGAATTAACTCGTCTTTTAGTATTTTAAATAGGTTGAAAATATTGATTCCCGCAAGCTTTGCCACGAATCCTAACACGACGATGACAAAGAAAAACATGGAACCGTAAACTAAAAGGACTAACTTAGTGAGCGGGATCAATGAGCCTAGTCCAAATTTTGATACCGTTACACCGATAAGAGCAAATACACCAAAAGGAGCAAATTTCATAATTTGATTTGTAATAAAAAACATCGCTTCCGCTGTACCTTGAAAGAATTGGATAACCGGTTTCCCTTTTTCCCCAATAGCAGCTACGCCAATACCAAACATGACGGAAAAGAAAATAATGGCTAACATGTCACCTTGGGCTAGTGATTCAAACAAGTTTGCCGGAACAATGTTAACAAATGTGTCCGCAAAACTGTGTTCTTTCACTTCTTCTGTCGTACTTACATAACTATCGATATTGCCCTTTTCTAAGGAATTCATATCGAGCCCGGCGCCCGGCTGAAAAATATTTGCCGCAAGCAGCCCGACAATAATGGCCACTGTTGTAATAATTTCGAAATATAGTAGGGTTTTCCCGCCAAGTTTCCCTAATTTCTTGATATCTCCTACACCAGCCACTCCTACAATGATGCTGGCGATGACAATAGGGATCACAATCATCTTAATCAATCGAATAAATATATCTCCAATAGGCTGTAAATAGGTTTGTACAGCAGGATTTCCGTAAAAAACCGCTCCTACCCCAATACCTAATATAAGACCAATCAATATTTGCCAAGCTAAACCAACCTTTTTCAAACTATCATTCCTTTCAATAATATAGTATGGATTTTCATCCGTCACACCGGCATAAGGGAAGCGTTTTCAAAAAGTCCTTTTGGTATTGTATAAATATAAATCAGGGCCTACAAAATCATACAAATACCTACAAAAGATGTGATCATTTTTTGGAGAAGGACACGATGTTGTTTTAACAGCGGAGGGATTGTATACTGATTTTCAGACCAATGAAAGAGGTGAGCAGTGATCTTTCATCTTCATTCATTCATAAAGAAGGATATGTACATTATTATACTGATGATCATCACAGTGCCGCTTGCGGGGGAATTGAAGTTTTATCCATTCAACGAAACGTTCCGCATTGGTTTAGGTGCTCCGGTGATGTTTTTCTTTTTATTATTGCTGCAAAAAGTGTCTTTTATTTTACCTGGTTTTCTTACAGGTGCGGCCGTTGTCCTATTTCGTGTCACCGTTGATCTCATGACAGGGAATACGGAAAATGCAGTGCTTTCTTTTCAGCATCACATTCCGGCGTTTTTCTTTTATTTGACGTACGCATGTTTGTTTCAGCTGGTTAATATAAAACGATTTCGCCATTGGTCGCTCATAATCGGGCTCATTGGACTTTTAACCGAACTGATAGCCAATGGGATCGAATTGCTTATTGAATATTTTTTGCTGCAATCGACGATTTCTTTTGATGAAGTGATCGAAATGGTCATCATCGCCTTTATCCGTTGTTTTGTTGTCGTAAGTTTTTTTAATATGGTGAAACTATATGAAGCACAATCAAGAGAAAAGCAAATTCGGGAACAAAATGAGCATATGATGATGCTGATTTCCAATTTATATGAAGAAGCGGTTTATTTGAAAAAAACATTAAAAAATGCAGAAACAGTAACAAAAGAATCGTATGATTTATACCGCGCTTTAAAAGAAGATGAGCATGCAATGAGCCAGAGAGCGCTGCGGATTGCCGGGGAGATACATGAAATAAAAAAAGATAATCAGCGCATTTTCGCGGGGCTTTCAAAATTAATTGCTAAAGAAAGCCACAAAGATTACATGAGTGCTGAGGAATTAATTGAATTAATTATCGATATGAACGAAAAATATTCCCTTTTGCTTGGGAAACAAATTGTCTTTACGCATACCATTAAAGGAAACCATTCAAATTATCACGTCTATACTATTTTATCCCTTGTAAATAACGTAGTGGCCAATGCAGTAGAGGCGATCGTGGAGAGCGGAACTGTCCATGTAGAGCTGCTTGAGGGTGGCCAAATGATGAAATTCCATGTTTATAACAGCGGTTCAGCTGTTCCTGAGAAGTACGATCAGGTTATATTTGAACCGGGCTTTACAACAAAATACGATGAACACGGAAATCCATCCACAGGCATTGGACTGGCTTATGTAAAAGAAGCTGTTTCAAACTTTGGCGGTGACGTATTTTTTAAAAATCAAAAAGATGGGGTCGTATTTTCGATTTTATTGCCAACCCATCAGTTGATTCAGAAAGGTTGATTATATGCGTTTTTTTATCGTGGATGATGATGCGGCAATCCGGTTTATCTTAAGCCAAATCATTGAAGATGAGGATTTAGGTGAGGTGGTTGGAGAATTACCGGATGGTGATCAGCTGACAGCCTCTTCTTTGAATATGCAAAAAGTGGACATTCTTTTCGTGGACTTGCTGATGCCGGGAAGGGATGGAATTGAGACGATACGTCATCTGAGCGGGCAATTTTTGGGGAAAATCATCATGATCTCCCAAGTGGAGTCGAAGGAATTAATCGGCGAAGCGTACGCACTTGGAGTGGAGTATTATATAATGAAGCCCATTAATCGAATTGAAATCGTTACAGTTATCCGAAAAGTAATGGAACGCATTCAGCTTGAGAAATCGATTCAAGACATCAAAACATCTCTTAGCAGCCTGCTCCATTTAGAGAATACAACCGGACAGGCAGCTCCTGTTAACGAAAAAAGAATTGCAGATATAGGCGAGTTTTTATTGGCGGAGCTCGGTATTGTGGGTGTGAATGGATCGAGGGATTTAATTGATATTCTTGAATGCTTATATACGTACGAGCAGATCAAGACTGTTGAACATCATTTCCCATCATTAAAAGAGATCTTTACAAAAACGGCTCGAAAAAAGCTGGGGCCATCTGCTTCACAAGCGGATATAAACAGGGAAATGAAGGCCTCTGAACAGCGCATACGAAGAGCGATTGCGCATTCGCTCCTTCATTTTGCTTCTCTCGGTTTGACAGATTATGCCAATCCGAAATTCGAAAACTACGCATCTAAATTTTTTGATTTTATGGTTGTTCGTCAAAAAATGAGAGAACTTCAGGAAGATCCATCTGCTTCTTTTGCGCCAACGAAAGTTAATATGAAAAAGTTTATCCAAGTTTTCTTTTTTGAAGCTAAACGGATAAAAACAGATACTTGAAGTCACGCTTGTTGAATATGAATAATCTGCCATTTATAAACGACAAAATAGAGAGGCCCTCTTGTAAAATGTAAGTACGACCAAACACTTACGCG
>NZ_MSDU01000023.1 GCF_001936625.1 Domibacillus antri
GGAAATGCCGCTGAATGCGGCGATCCGCTACGAAGGAGAGCTGCAGAACCTGCTGTTCCGTTCGGAGGACGCAAAGGAAGGGCTGAGTGCATTCCTGGAGAAGAGAACTCCGGACTGGAAAGGGATGTAATACGTTTCATTATGGGGGAAAATGCATGAAAACAGAAATATCTCTTTTCTCTAAAAGGGATATTCCTGTTTTTTGCATGAGATTTATTACGACTTTAGCGTTTCTAATGAAGCACCGCTTGATTAATCTTCTTGACAGGGGAGAAAAGTATGGATGTAAATGGAATCGGAGTACCCTATAACACATCGGCAAGATTTATCGATGAAAAAGTCAATCGTGGTCTTGGTGAAAAAACAGCTATTTATTACCGTTCTCAACAGGTCACCTATCGAGATTTGCAGATGAGTGTCAACAAAACGGGAAATGCTTTGAAGGGACTGGGTGTAGAGCCAGAAAATCGAATTTTGCTTGTCTGTCATGATTCGCCTGAATTTATCAGTTCTTTTTATGGAGCGATTAAAATTGGCGCTGTGCCGATTCCGGTTAATACGATGATGAAGCCAAAAGACTATGAATATTATTTAAATAAAAGCCGGGCAAAAGCGCTCATTATTCACGAAGACGTATGGGAACAAATTAAAATCTTCCGCAGCAACTATTTATATTTACAGCATGTCATCGTGATTTCAGAAGATCGTCAAAAATTATTTGTAAAAGAGTTTTCTTTTTGGGCTTTAACCCAGCAGGCGAATGAGCAGCTCGAAACTTGCTGCACCTGCGAAGATGATGCGGCTTTTTGGTTGTTTAGTTCCGGAAGCACAGGCGAAGCAAAGGGAGTCATTCACCTACACCATGACATGGAATACTCTCTTGACACGTACGCCCGGCAGGTACTGAAAATTACGAAAGATGATATTTGTTTTTCTGCCTCAAAGCTGTTTTTTGCATATGGTCTGGGCGGAGGAATGTTCTTCCCGCTTGGTGCCGGCGCTTCGACGGTTCTATTATCTGAACGGCCTCTGCCGGAAAAGGTCTTTGAAATGATTGAAACGTTTAAGCCGACTATTTTCTTTGGAGTACCAACTTTATATGGATCTATGATGGATTATGCCGAGCGTAGCGGCAAAGCATTTAATTTATCATCACTCAGAATTTGCACGTCAGCTGGTGAAGCACTTCCAGAATCATTTTCACGCCGATGGAAGGATATGTACAATCTGGATATATTAGATGGGATTGGATCGACGGAAGCTTTGCATATTTACATTTCTAACCGGATTGGAGATATTAAGCCAGGTACGTCTGGAAAAGTTGTGCCAGGCTATGAAGCAAAAATTGTCGATGAAGAGGGTCATGAAGTCCCGCCTGATACGGTAGGGGATTTAGTTATAAAAGGAGACAGCCTTACTCCTGGCTATTGGAATTTGCATGAATTAAACAAAATGAGAATAAAAGGAGAATGGTTTTTTACAGGGGATAAATACTCCAGAGATGAAGAGGGCTATTTTAAATACTGCGGCCGTGCAGATGATATGCTGAAAATTGGCGGCATCTGGGTGTCTCCTATTGAAGTAGAGAATTGTCTTGTAGAGCATCCTGCTGTACTTGAAATTGCCGTTGTTGGAGAAGAGAAAGACGACGGGCTCACCTTATTAAAAGCGTTTATTGTACTGAAAAACGGTTATGATGCATCTGGGGAGTTAACGGAACAATTGAAAGCGCTTGCTAAGTCGAAGCTGGCAAAGTATAAGTATCCGAGAGTGATCGAATATTTGGATGAACTGCCAAAAACAAGCTCAGGCAAAATTCAGCGTTTCCGTTTAAGAGTGTAGGAGGCTTTTATGAGAAAAAGTGAACTGCAGCTTCTTGTTAACTGGGGAGATACGGATGTAGCGGGAATCGTCTATTATCCGAACTTTTTCAAATGGTTTGATATTGCTGGCCATCATTTTTTCAGAAATGCAGGCTTATCACCACACTTTTTGGCTAAAGAGAAAAGTATTATTTTGCCAATGCTTGATGCGCAGTGTACATTCGAACACGCTCTTCACTATGATGATGAATTAACAATTAAAACAGAAGTTTCAGAGTTAAATCGTAAAACAATAAAGCTGCGCCACGAAATATATGTTGATGGCAAAAGAGCAGCCAATGGCTACGAACTGAGAGGATGGGTAGAAAAGAAGCCGGACGGGACTATCTCGGCTGTGCTGATTCCTGAAGAGATTCGAGTCCTTTTAATGGAAGAAAAAACGGAAAAAAGGGATTCGAGAAGCCATCCGCTTTTTAATGCATAGGGCCTTTTGGGACAAGAGGAGATGTCATGGTGAATACGAGCGGCAGCACCGTATATGAAATTACAGTGATAGGCGGCGGGCCAGTCGGATTGTTCACGGCGTTTTAGGGAGGCATGCGGCAATGCAGCGTGAAGATGATTGAAAGCATACCGCGCTTAGGAAGACAGTTGCCTGCATTGTATCCCGAGAAGTTCATTTATAATATTGCAGGGTTTCCGATCAAAAATTGGGGGCTGGAACTTGAAAAAGGATCCATTGTAGTCAACTCAAAAATGGAAACGAATATTCCGGGTATTTATGCAGCTGAGGACATCGCCACTTATCCAGGGAAGGTAAAATTGATTGCTGTTGGGTTTGGTGAAGGATCGACTGCTGTCAACAGCGCAAAAAGCTATATAGATCCAGAAGCAAAGCTCCAGCCGGGTCATAGCACGTCAATGGATTTTTCACAGAATGAAGCAAAAGCGGATGAAAATGTCTATGCCGCCTTATAAAGGGCGCATGGACATGACACAAAGAAGCTTCTGTATTATGTTATTTGAAAGCGTTTCCATTATGTGTGCAGAAAATATAAATAATGGGGTGTCATGATTGAATAAAAAATGGTTCGTTATCCTCGTATCTGCTTGTTTGTTCTTTTTGGCAGCTTGTGGAAATAGTGCAATGCAATCGACGTCCAATTCAGACGATAAAGCTGATGCCAGCGGGTCAAGCAGTGAAACGATAAAAATTGGCGCGTTATTGCCAAGCTCTGGTGTGTACGCTTCTTTGGGGAAAAACTTGTCCCAGGGCATGGAGCTTTATTTTGATGAGATTAACTGGGAAGTAGAAGGAAAGAAAATCGAGATCATCAATGAAGATTCAGAAGCCGATCCGCAAGTTTCGCTTCGGAAAGCACGCAAGATGATCGACCAGGACCAGGTGGACATTTTAACAGGAACCGTCAGTACAGCTGTTGCATATGCGATTCGCGATGAAGTAGACAGCAAGAAAATACCGTTTCTTGTTTCGCATGCAGGCGGGAATGATTTAACAAGAAGCCAGCGCAGCGATTACATCTGGCGTTCTTCTTTCAGCTCTTGGCAGATCGGTCATTCAATGGGTGAGTGGGCTTACAAAAATGTCGGTCACAAGATTTATGTAACGGCTGCGGACTATGCTTTTGGGAAAGAAGTTTCCGCTGCATTTAAAGAAGCCTATACAGCAGCGGGCGGCGAAATTGTCGGTGAAGTATATCCACCGCTTGGCAACAATGACTATTCCTCTTACTTAACAACAATTGGCGGTGCAGAAGCAGATGCCGTGTATGCATTTTTTGCCGGAAGTGATGCGGTCCGTTTTGTTCAGCAATATGAGCAATATGGATTAAAAGAAAAGATGCCCCTTATTGGGTCGGGATGGCTTGTATCAGAAGATCTTCGTGAATCACAAGGAAACGCGCCGGAAGGAATATTAGCGTCCACATTCTGGGATTATAACATTAATACAGATGAGAACAAGGCATTTACAGCTGCATTTGAAAAGAAGTACGGAGCACGTCCAACACTTGAAGCACTGGAAGGATATGATGCAGCTCGTATTATAGCAGAAGCTGCTGCGAGTCTTGGAGGAGATGTATCTGATCCGGACCAAGTGGTAGAAGCATTCTCGAATGTAACATTTGCGAGCCCTCGCGGTGAATTCAAATTTGATAAAGATACGCACCATGTTATTCAGGATATGTACATTACAAAAACGCAATTGGTAAATGGCAAGACAGAAAATGAAGTGATTGAAACGATTGAACAAGTTCAAGACCCTGGTAAATAACGAAGAGGAGGGGTATTAATGGATATGATTGGTGCTCAACTCGTAAATGGCCTTTCTTACGGGATGATGCTTTTTGTTATAACGTGCGGTCTGGCTCTTGTTTTCGGTATTTTGGGCGTGTTGAATCTGGCCCACGGCTCTCTTTACATGATCGGTGCGTACGTGACGTATTCTATTACCGTGAACTCCGCTCAAAATTTTTGGATGGCGTTGATTATTGCACCTATTGTCGTCGCTATACTGGCTTTTATAATTGAAATGACGCTTTTGCGGGCCACGTACCATTTAGGGCACTTGTCGCAAGTGCTGCTGACGTTTGGGCTTGCGTATATATTTCACGACATTGCTGCGATTATTTGGGGATCGAATGTTTTGTCAGTCGCACTTCCGCCAAGTCTGGCGGGCACAACGGTCCTTTTTGATCAAAGCTTTCCCACATACCGGCTCGTTGTCATTGGCATTGGCTTTTTGCTGGCTGCAGGATTATGGTATGTGCAGGAAAAAACACGCTGGGGCGCGATTATTCGCGCCGGCCTCAGCGATAAAGAAATGATCAGTGCGCTTGGTGTCAACATTAAGCTCGTGTTTACTGTCGTCTTTGTGATCGGGGGCTTTCTGGCTGGACTTGGCGGTGTTATTGCGGCGCCAGTCCTCGGTCTTTACCCAATCATGGAGTTTCAAACACTTATTCTGGCGCTTGTCGTGCTTGTCATCGGCGGCCTGGGCTCTATTTCAGGCACGTTTACAGCAGCTATTTTAATCGGGCTGGTGGAAACCTTCAGCAAATATCTTGTTCCTGAATTAAGCCTGTTTTTCGTTTATGGATTGATGGCTGTTGTACTCGTTGTTAAGCCGAATGGATTGCTTGGGAAGAAGGTGGCAGCCTAATGAAAAAAGGAATTGTTTTAACCGCAGCCGTTGCACTGCTGATGGGACTGGCTCCTTTCTTTTTATCCTTGTTTCACTTGAATTTATTTACGGAAATTTTAATCCTGGGAATTTTTTCTTTAAGCTTGAATGTTCTGGTCGGCTATACAGGAATGGTTTCACTTGGACACGCAGCCTTTTTCGGGGTTGGCGCATATGCAGCCGGTATCGCGGCAAAAGAGATGTCACCCAATTTGCTTGCCACACTGCCGATTGCACTCATTGCAACGATCATGGTTGCTGCTGTTATCGGAATGTTCTGCATGAAAGTAAGCGGATTTTATTTTTTAATGCTGACATTGGCGTTTTCTCAAATGATTTACTCGTTTATTCACCAGTCAACAGATTTAACGGGCGGATCAAACGGTTTATCAGGTATTCCCGCACCAGTGGCGGGCGGTATTGATTTTTCAAACCCTGTTTTGCTGTTTTACTTCATTTTGGGCGTGTTCTTTAGTGTATATGCCGGCTTGAGTCTGCTGGTTCATTCTCCTTTTGGACAAGTTTTAGTCGGAATTCGTGAAAACGAAACGAGAATGAGGTCAATGGGCTATAACACAACTCGATATAAATACGCATCATTTATTATTGCGGGTGCACTTGGCGGGTTAGCCGGAAGCTTGTACACAAGCTTTAATGGCTTTATTTCTCCAATTGATGTGTACTGGACAATGTCCGGGTCGGTTCTCATCATGGTGATTATTGGCGGAGCCGGCACGATGGCGGGCCCAGTACTCGGAGCAGCGCTCATCGTTATTCTGGAAACAATCGTCAGCTCATATACACATTCATGGATGATGATTATCGGGATCATTTTCATCATTTTCGTTGTGTTCTTCCCGAAAGGTCTGACAGGAATCGCGCAGTCCATTATGCACCGGATGACCAGAAGTAAAAGCGGTTACAAAGAAAACCATTCAAAAGCCGTCTTAAAGAAAAATGCATAATACAGGAGGCTGTGTCATGAAAAGTGAGCCGATTTTACAAGTAGATGGGGTTGCCAAAAGTTTTGGCGGTCTTAATATTTTGAAAAATCTGACATTTGATGTGCGTAAAGGGGAGCGGATTGGCATTATTGGGCCAAATGGTGCCGGAAAAACAACCTTTTATAATTTATTGGCGGGGGATTTGGATCCAAGTAAAGGAACCATTCATTACTGCGGTAAAAACATTACATCGATGCCTAACTATAAAAGGGCACGCACAGGGATTGTACGGACGTTCCAGAAAAATAATTTGCTGACGGAACTCACTGTGCTTGAAAATTTGCTCCTTGTGCTCCAGCGAAAAGAAGGAATGGGCCATATATGGTTTAAACGGCGGCACAGAAAAAAATATCCGTCTCTTTTTCAAAAAGCGGACGAGCTTCTTCATACATGGGGTCTGGAACAGCAAACAAACAAGGTGGTAAAAAGCTTGTCTTACGGTGAGCAGCGTCAAATTGAAATTTTGCTGGGCATTGCTACGGAGCCGAATGTATTACTTCTCGATGAACCGACTGCCGGTATGTCACAAGCAGAGACGGATTATATTGTAGACCTGCTTCGCAAACTGCCTAAAAGCTTGACACTGATGATTATTGAACATGACCTGGATGTTGTATTTGGATTGGCTGACCGGATGATCGTCCTTTATAACGGTGAAATTCTAGTGGAGGGCGATCCACATCTTGTGCGGAATGACAAGCGCGTAAATGATATTTATATTGGTCAGGAGGCGGATCTTAGTGCTTCAAGTTAATGAGCTGAATACCTATTACGGCGAAAGCCATATTCTTCACAATGTATCACTTACCGTTAAAAAAGGGGAAGTGACGGTGCTTCTTGGTCGAAACGGAATGGGCAAAACAACGACGATCCATTCGATCATGGGCATTGTGCTGCCAAAGCAAGGGAAAATCGTTCTTGAAGAAAAAGAAGTCCAGATGAAGCCGAGCTTTCACGTGTCAAAAGCAGGCGTGGCGCTTGTGCCGCAGGGCCGGCGCATTTTCTCGAATTTAACGGTTAAAGAAAATCTTCTTACCACTCACCGCCCACAGGAAAACGGATGGACAATCGAGAAGGTATACGATATGTTCCCCCGGCTGGCTGAAAGAGAGACATCAATGGGCGGAAATTTAAGCGGGGGCGAGCAGCAGATGCTTTCAATTGGTCGTGCTCTGCTCACAAATCCGAAAGTATTGCTTCTGGATGAGCCATCAGAAGGTCTTTCCCCGCTGATGGTCGGTGAGATTATTAAAATTATAAAGCAATTGAAACAGCAGGGGCTGACAATGCTTCTCGTCGAGCAGAATCTTTTAATGGCAATGGATCTGGCAGATCAAATTTATATTTTAAATAAGGGAAAGGTTGTTTTCCATGGAGCAAGTGATGACTTGGATAATAACGTGAAAAATAAATACTTAGCGCTTAGTTCTTAAATAAAAGAGGGAGGACAAAACATGACAAAACAGCTGCAGGTTTTGGAAGAAGAACTTGACCCGTACGTCGTCAAAAAAATAGTAGAGGATGCATTGGAGCATTTTGTTCAAATAGAAACGGATACAGATCAGATACACAGTGAATAACTAAGCAGTTCTGGATGCCTGTGTACAAAGGAAGAAACCCAAATTTTCTCAATTTCCATTTTAAATAATCAAGTTGTATTGATTTATTGCAATGGTGTGTTGGAAATCAAGATGATTACGTAATGACGCATGGATTAGATGATTCTATCATTAAAAGATAATGGACTCGCCGTGACCGGTCAGGGTCCCTCTTTTATTTTATGTATATTTATGGCGAGGGAGTCTTACAGTGGACTTAATAAAAATTATTTCGTGAATATTAAGTCTTATTAGTACCTGATATTATATCTAAGTGATAAAATGAATGCATATGAGTTTGCAAAGGGAGGGTGTACATAAAGATGTCCAAAAGCCGTATTACAGCAATCGGTTCATACGTTCCTGAAAAAAGGTTAACAAATGTTCACTTAGAAAAATTAGTTGATACAACCGATGAATGGATTATTCAACGTACAGGCATAAAAGAAAGAAGAATTGCGGGTGAAAATGAGTTCGCAAGTGATCTGGCTTACAAAGCAGTGAGAAACATGATGGAAAGATACCATGCATCAATAGGGGATGTAGATATGATCATCGTGTGTACAATGACTCCTGATTTTAAAATGCCCAGCGTTGCTTCATTAGTTCAGGCAAAGCTGGGTATTCAAAATGCAGGAGCTCTTGATTTAAACGCTGCCTGTGCAGGATTCACTTATGGGCTGCATATGGCTAACGGGCTAATTACTTCTGGTTTACATAAAAAAATTCTCGTTATTGGAGCTGAAACCATGTCTAAAGTGATCGATTACGAAGATCGATCCACTTGCATTTTATTTGGAGATGGAGGCGGAGCAGTCCTTGTTGAATTGGATGAAACACATCCAGGTTTTCTTTCCTCATACTTAGGTTCTGAAGGAGAAAAAGGAAAAAACTTATACTGTTCAAATTTTTCAGCAAGCATGTTTGCAGAGGATATAATCAAGAACGATAAAATTGTGCAGAATGGGCGTGAGGTATACAGATGGGCTGTTACGACTGTTCCAAGAGGGATAAAACAAGTTTTAGAAAATTCATCAATGTCTTTGAGTGACGTTGATTGGTTTGTTCCTCATAGTGCCAATTTAAGAATGATTGAATCCATATGTAAAAAAGTTCATTTCCCTATAGAAAAAACGCTGTACAGCTTGGTCGATTATGGAAACACTTCTTCTGCCACGATCCCATTATCAATAGATAAGGCTGTTCTTGAAGGGAAATTAAAGAATGGAGATAAAATGTTGCTATATGGATTCGGTGGCGGATTGGCGCATGCAGGAGTACTTATAAATTGGAGTGTATCATAATCTTCTGAAAAAAATGGTTAGCTACGGTTTCTTTTTATTTGCTGCTCAATAAAGACTTGTAGGATGCTTCTAATTTTATGAAGAAGGCGATACGATTGCTTTTTTTGTTTCCGGGCAAGACCAATTGCCTGCTCATATTGTTTTCGCACGACTGCATTCCAGCGGAAGCCGCATGCTGCAGAAGTTCGATTAAGTGTATCACCAACTTCTTCAAAAGCTTTCAGCTGTGTACTTCCTTCCCGAACGTGCCGCAATACCGTTTCTGCAAGCAAAAAGTCATTTTCCCCTGACCAGGCATCTTGTCTTACTTTCATAGGTTTATCGCTCCTTTTAGTTAAATTCACCTTTTCAATAAGATAGCCGCTCTCTCTTTTTTATACAAGAGTACTAAAAAATGATGTATTTAATTCATATTCCGTATGACTTTAAAGTATTAAAAAAGCAAACTAGCGAAGGCACTATTAATCTATAAAAAGAACCTACATAGTAAATCATAAAAATCATCTGCCTAAGGAAGCAGATGATTTTTCTATAAAAGAAGGGGATATGATATAGGATTTCCAGATTTGAGATATTTATACCACTATATGGTGTATTTGTTTCGTTAGGAAATTTAAGGTTACATAAAAAATACGGAAAAAGAAATAATAGGAAAGTGTGATCCGTCTTTCCAGATTGATGGATCACACTTTTTTCATAACCTGGATACATTTAAAAAACATAAAACATCGCCTTTTTCCTCATTCTATAATCGTTCTTAAAACACAAGGAGGAATGGGTAATGACTGTTATCAGTGATGTAAAACAAACGATGGCCGGACTTAAAACTGTCCAAGCAAGCTTTGAAACATTTTCGCTCAGCACCGAAAACCAACAAGCGAAACAGCTGTATCAAGGTGCCGCTCAACAAACACAAACACTTATTGACAGTTTATCTCCACGCATCGACCAAATTTTACAAGAAGAACCTCAATACAAACAACAATAACTGATAAGAAAGCGGGGGAATATTCTCCTCCCGCTTTCAAACTGCTATGGAACAAAATAAAACCAAAATTCATGAGTGAGTAAAAAAGTCTGGACCAATCCCTTTGTACAGGGAATGATTCAAAAAGTGCAGGCGTTTCTCATTGAGATTATCACTAAATTTTACATATATATCCTCATCCATTTTTATAAAAAAACTGTTTCAGCAAAGGCCCAGTACACTTTTATCAGGTTTGCATACTTTATAAAGGTAATCTAATGAAAGGAGAGAAGGTAATAAGTGGATTCTGATAAAAATAACCTTCCAAGCCTAGCCGATGGTTCATTTAATCATTTTTTTAAAACTTTCGATTCTTTTTTCGACGAGCCCTTCCGACATTTCAACGATTTTCTTAACCAGGATTCATTTTCTGTTGATTTGCATGAAACAGCAACAGATGTCGTGGTTGAGGCAAATCTTCCGGGCTGCAGACGTGATCAGATTCAGGTAGAAATTTTACGGAATGACCGGGTGAGAATTCGGGTGGAAAATTCTGAAACAACAGAAGCAAAACAGGGTGAAAATATACATTATTATAAAAAGCGAGCATTTAAAAAAATGGAAAGAATCATTCAATTACCATTTTCTGTGTCAGAAGAGGCTCCGAAAGCCACTTGTATGGATGGATTATTAAGGATTGTCTTTAAAAAAGGAAAGAGACGGTTTATTGAAATTGAATGAATTCCTTTGAAAAAGGAAATTTTGTTTACAAGCCTAAAGAGAGGCCGGAATTTTGCCGGTCTCTCTTTTTTCTTCTTTCAATAAGTCATTGATCCTGTTTCGACGATCTAGAATATCGACATCATCCTGATTGTATGGAAAATGTTGATATTATCAACACGCCCGTTTTGTATCTCATTTCCTTGAAAAGCCGGTACACCAAACAGTCATGGAATTAGCAAAAAAAGACATTGGTGAATAATAATCTGGCGTTGTGGAAAATATAGGGTCATTGCCAATAATTCGTACCATAGATGTGAGGGGAGCCAAAATGGAAAATATGATTATCGGGATTGACGTTGGATCCACCACGGTAAAAGCAACCGTAGTCGATCTGAATACGAAAAAGATTCTATGGTCTGATTATCAGCGCCACAATACGAAACAGGCGGAAAACGTGTTGGAATTCCTAGTTCGTATCGGGAATGAATTTTCTGACGTACAGAAAGAAAAGATTCGGGTGTTTATAACAGGTTCCGGCGGCGGTCCGATTGCCGAGCATATCGGTGCCAAGTTCGTTCAGGAAGTGAATGCCGTTACGATGGCTGTCGAACAGTTGCATCCTGATGTCGGCAGTGTGGTTGAACTTGGAGGGCAAGATGCCAAGATCATTATTTTTAAAGAAAACGAGGAGACAGGTGATAAACAGGCCATTACGTCCATGAATGATAAATGTGCCTCTGGGACCGGTGCCACAATTGATAAGTGTATCATTAAAGTCGGAATGCCGGAAGAAGAAGTTGGCAAGCTCACTTTTGATGACACCAAACTTCATCATGTGGCAGCGAAATGCGGTGTTTTTGCCGAAACGGATATCGTGAACCTTGTGAAAAGCAGCATTCCTTCTTCGGAAATTATGTGTTCTTTAGCGGATGCCATTGTTATGCAAAATCTTTCTGTATTGACCCGCGGAAATACATTGCGGCATAAAGTTCTCTTGCTGGGTGGACCGAATACCTACCTGCCTTTTCTTCAGCAATGCTGGCGCAAGCGAATTCCTGAATCGTGGGAACAGCGGGGATACAATTACCCGAGAGATATATCGATTGATGAACTCATTTTTGTTCCGGAAAATTCCCAGTATTATGCCGCATATGGTGCTGTCATGTATGGACTTCATGAACCGGCTGAAGTTGGCCGTTACAAAGGGTTAGAAGAATTGAAGACATTTATTACCCATGGCCGAAAGGAAAAGCTTGGTGAAAAAGCCGGTGCACCATTAGTCAAAAGCATAGTGGAATTGGACGAATTTCGCCGTCAATACAGCATCCCGAAATATAAGCCGGCTTCATTTGAACCGGGACAAATCGTCAAGGCAGTCATTGGTCTTGACGGGGGGTCAACTTCATCAAAGGCCGTGGTGGTCGATGAAAATGGAACGATTCTCCTTAAGGAGTATCAGCTGTCAAAAGGGAATCCGATTCAAGATACGAAGGAACTTCTCGGGCGTATTTACGATAAAGTACATGCATCTGGAGCCAAGCTTGAAATTATCGGCTTTGGGGCAACCGGATATGCGGCGGATGTCTTGGAAAAGACATTAAAAGCGGATGTCAATATTGTAGAAACAGTTGCTCATATGATGAGTGCCGTCCATTTTTTCGGTGATATTGACGTTATTTGCGACATTGGCGGCCAGGACATAAAAGTCCTTTTTCTGAAAAATGGGGATATCCGCAACTTCCGCTTGTCAAACCAATGTTCAGCCGGGAACGGAATGCTGTTACAGGCGATGGCTGACCAGTTTGGAATTCCGGTTCAAGAGTACGCTGAAACCGCATTTAAAGCAGAACTGAGTCCGAAATTTTCTTATGGCTGTGCTGTATTTCTTGATTCCGACCGGGTCAATTTTCAGAAGGAAGGATACGCAAAAGAGGAACTGCTGGCTGGACTGGCTTTAGTGCTGCCGAAAAACGTATGGCAGTATGTGGTGCAAATTCCGCGCATGGCGGAACTTGGCCGCAAGTTTGTCCTGCAGGGAGGGACACAGCATAATCTTGCTGCTGTGAAAGCGCAAGTTGATTATATTAAAGAGCGGGTTCCGGATGCTGAGGTGTATGTCCATCCGCATACAGGTGAAGCTGGCGCCATTGGAGCTGCCATGGAAACCCTTCGTGTCGTAAAACGGCGGGGGTACTCCACTTTTCTTGGGCTTGATGCCGCGATCGGTTTAAGTTATATATCCCGTAATGATGAATCCACCCGCTGCAACTTTTGTCCGAATAACTGCAGCCGTACATTTATCGATACGACTGCCCCTGATGGACAAACAGCCCGCTATATCTCAGGTTTTAGCTGTGAAAAAGGCACGGTGGAAAACAAGGAAGCGATGATTCAGCTGACGAAAGACCGCAATCAGCTGAAAAAACAATACCCTAACCTGGTGGATTATGAAGCTCGGCGAATGTTCAGGCATTTCTACGATCCTGTTCCCATGCCTGCGCCTGATCAAACGATTGAGGATGTCAAAATCAAAACGGGCTTGCTAAGTCTGGGGATACGAAAGAACAAATTGATTCGTCCGTTTCAACGTTCTTCTATAGAGGCAATGGAAAGAAGAAAACAGCTGCGTATCGGCATCCCGAAAGTGTTGAATATTTGGTCTACAGCTCCATTTTGGCGTACGTATTTTGAAACGCTTGGCATCGATCAGAAGAATATCGTATTCAGTGACGACACGAGTGAAGAAATGTGGCAGGAGGGCGGCAAGTACGGTTCTATTGACCCTTGTTACCCATCAAAAGTAGCACAGGCGCATATTCATAATTTGCTGTTCAAACATCATACAGAGCGTAAAGCGCTAAACGCGATCGTTTTCCCATGCATCACCCATATTCCGACTCATCTTCAGAATGTGGTGGACTCTGCCAGCTGTCCGATTGTCGCCGGGGCTCCGAACGTTATGAAAGCCGCTTTTACGAAAGAAACGGACTTTTTCAAGGAAAAAAACATCACTTATTTCGATCCGGCGGTGACGTTTACAGAACCGAATATGCTGAAAAAACAGTTATATGAGGCATTTACTGATTTCTTGCAAATAACCGAAGACGAAAGTAATTTCGCGGCAGATGAAGCATGGAAGGCGATGGAGTTTTTTGATCGTGAGATGCAGGAAAAAGGACGGATGATCCTCGAGCAAGTCGAAGAAGAAAATCGGATGGCCATTCTGATGATCGGACGTCCCTATCATTCCGATCCAGGGCTTAACCACAGTGTGTTAGATGAGTTTCAGGTGTTGGGCTATCCGATTCTATCAATGCGATCCATTCCGAAAGATGAAGCTTGGCTGCGCCGCTTTTTTAAAGGTGATTTAGAAAGCGGCCGAGTGAATCATGCTTTGGAAGTGACCGATGTATGGCCGGAAAATTTCAGTTCAAATAGTGTTCAGAAGGTTTGGGCAGCTAAGTTTGCAGCCCGGCATCCAAATGTGGCGGTATTGGATCTTTCCAACTTTAAATGCGGGCATGATGCCCCTACTTATGGGCTGATTGACTCGATTATTTCAACAGCAGGCACGCCTTATTCTGCTCTTCATGATATCGATGCGAATAAGCCGAGCGGCTCCATTAAGATCCGCGTCAAAACCTATGCGCATAGTTTGGGACTGCATGAGGAGAAGCTTCAGGATTTGGCGCAAAAGAAGTTGGAATTACAGCAGCTGATCGAACAAAAACGACTTGAATTACTGCGTCAGCCGAACCAAGAGAAAAAAGCCGTATCTGAATAACACAGCAAGGAGCTGATTTGAAAATGAGTACGTCAAAAGAACGCAAAGTTGCCAAAGACAGCCGCCAGCCGGATTCTCTTCGTTACGTTGAGGAAGAATTGAACCGGTATCAGGCTGAACAAGAAGCAAAATTGGGACTGGGTCCATCCAAAGCACAATGGTTTGATCCGGTTCCCCGCCAATTTTTTGCAAAGGACAAAGCTTCCACGACCATCCTTTTCGGTGGTCTAACCATGGCCCATGACTACTTGATGGAGGGTGCGCTCAAAGGATTGGGATATACGGTAAAACACATGGACTGTCCTGATACGGAATCTCTTCGCTTTGGCAAGGAATTTGGTAATCGCGGACAATGTAATCCCACGTATTTTACTGTAGGAAATTTGATCAAATATCTTACTTATCTTCGGGATGTTGAAGGCAAGTCAAAAGAAGACATTGTGAGCAGCTATCTTTTCATTACAAGCGGTTCCTGCGGGCCTTGCCGTTTTGGCACCTATGTGACAGAGTATCGGAAGGCCCTTAGAGATGCCGGGTTTGATGGGTTTCGAGTGCTGCTCTTTCAGCAGCAGAGCGGATTAAAACAGGCTACAGGTGAAGAGTCCGCACTCAAACTGGATAGTTCCTTTTTCCTTACCTTTTTAAAAGCTGTATTGATTGGGGATATTTTGAATGCATTAGGGTATCGCATCCGTCCTTATGAAGTGATAGAGGGATCCACTAATGCTGCGCTTGAACGCTGCAAGCAGCATTTGTATAAAGCGTTCAGTGAGCGAAAGCAGCTGATCCCCGCTTTATACAAATGCCGAAAAGAACTGCAAAGGGTGAAAGTGGACAGAACCCGGGTAAAACCGAAAGTAAGCATTATCGGGGAATTTTGGGCAATGACGACAGAAGGAGACGGCAACTATCAGCTGCAAACATTTTTGGAAAGTGAAGGGGCCGAAGTAGAAGTGCAGTCTGTGACGGCGTGGATCTTATTTTTGATTTGGGAGGGGCAATATGATACGCGCAAACGGATGAATTTGCGTGAAGCGGATGCCGCCAGTAAAGGTTTAAAAGGCAAGAATCCTGCAAAAAGGCTGATGGTATTAGAATTTGCCGATCGTACCATCCGCGGGATGTTCCATACCTATGCGAGAGCGATCGGGCTTCGCGGCTATCACTTGCCTGATATGAATGAAATAGCTGAGGCGGCTCACTCCCATTATAATAATCATCTAAGGGGCGGAGAAGGACATATGGAAGTGGGCAAGCTGATACTGAATGTGAAAAAACGGAAAGTAAATATGACCATTTCTGTTAAGCCATTTGGCTGCATGCCTTCATCCGGTGTTTCCGACGGAGTCCAGTCACTCATTACCGAGATTCATCCTGAAGCGATTTTTCTTCCCATTGAAACGACGGGAGATGGGGCCATTAACGTGTATAGCAGAATTCAAATGATGTTGTTTAAAGCGAAACAGGCTGCCCAGAAAGAATTTGATGAAGCATTAGCCAAAAAGGGATTTTCCGCAGATCAGCTTCAGAAAAAAAACGTCAGCCGTTCGCCCATAACGGAACCTTTGAAGGTAAGCAAACATTCTGTTGCTTGTACATCCGCAAATGTTGTTTATCATTTTCGCGGGAATCCAAACAGGTTTTCTTTTCGCCGCAATAAAGTAAAAGAAGCATAAACGCATTTTAACCAGAATGGTGAAGATGCTATCATGAGTGTGAATCAAACTGGGCGGGAAGTTTTCAACGCCCAGTTCTTCGCTATTTTTTCAGGAATTAAGGTCTTTGTATACAAGCTGAAAAAGTCTTGTAAGGCTAACATACTTTGCGGTCTACGGCAGAATTCCAGTCAATGCCTCTTGGCACGGGAAAGGTGATAAAACTGAGTGCTGCGCAAAATTAGCTTACATAACTATTCCGGCTTAGGCTTGGCCTTGGCGATACAGCCAGCTATTTAGATAGAAGAATAAGGTAGGCATACCACCGAAACGGATAAATCGTTTGGCTGTTCGTTTCAGTTTCTTATCTTCTTGAACTTTCTTATCCGCTAAATAAATGGCAATCAGACCTTTGTTAATCAGTTGATGAAATTTCCAATCCGGCAAACTTCGAATACTCTCCTCGGCTTTTTCTTTGAAATATTTGATTCTTTGAACCATTTTTTCTTCATTTTCATAGCAGAAGATAAAATTTAAATCATCCTCTTCCCGGTCTTCTTTTTGATCAATAAAATAATCAAGCATAATATGAAGACCCTGGACCCAAGGAAAATATCCATTTTTTAATAGGTTCACTTCTTCTATTTTCAAACCATGTGATGCATAAGCAGCAAAACAAAAAATGCCTAATGTAGAACCTGCACAAGCTGAAAACTCATACCAGGTCATTGCAGGTACTTCGTGCTTGTGCCCCGCAAACCAATTTTCTAATAACTCAACACGTTTGTTTTTTTCGACGTGTTTGAATACTTGTAAGTCACAATAGTAACCTGCTAATTGATGCATTGCTTCCTGAGCATTTTGAAATCCGGGCAGATCTTTCAGAACATCTTGGCAAGTCAACACTAGAGAGGATAAATACCCGCCATCGTCCTGATCGTTCCGATATTGATAATAATTTTCCGGCTGTTTTCCAGGGGTTAAGGCATGATGCATAGACTGATGAAGCATCCGGAAGTCTCTTTCTTCCAACGAAGTGCTCCTGTCACACAGATTATCTAAATAGTCACTGATTGTTTGATAGGCCACAATAAACCGAATGATTTTTCTGCATTCATTTCCGGCAAGCAATCCATAAACAGCCCCGCCTTCGCAGTGGAAAGCCTTCTCTTTTATGCTGGAAAGCGCTTGTTTTCGCAATTCATCATTCGGGATTTTAGTTGCCTTCTTCCTCCACTCATTTAAAAAATGACGAGTGTCCGGAAGAACCTCCTGTTGTATTTTATACAACAATGTCCATGGCTTTGTTGGCACTTTCAAGGCACTCTCTCCTAACTGGGGCAGCACCACCCTTTATTACATTTCCACGTAAGGCGGAACCCCTTTATAAATGAACCAATTTTGAGCAACATACACTTGACCTAATACAGATGAAAAACCGAAACCTTCCAAAACGAGAAAGTGTACATTCATGCCAGAATTAAAAATGAAACAGCTGCATCAAATGGGAAAACGAAAAAGCGATTATCAGCATAATTTGACCAGATTTTTAAGAGTCATGAGGCTTTCCTTCAATCCTGAGTTTTGCGAGCCTTTAACTTATTCTACTTTTTAGAAGATACTCCTTTTTAAAATTTTCGTAAAAGTACATTTAATCGCGCATTCAAAACCGGCTCTAAATATATTCCGTGAGGGCTCTCTTTATAAAAAAGTTTGATCATTTTTTCGATTCTTATTATGTTTAAGCACCCATTAGCCATTCATGCAGCGCAAGCACTGCACCGCAGATTATGTAAGGAAAATCGTTCTTACATGGGAGCAGGAAAAGATAAGAGAGAAGCATTTTATTAGGACTGGAAGAAAGGACAGGTATTCATTTATTGAGAGCATTAAGGGAACAAGTAAGACAAAATCTTGGTTTACCTATACGTTTCTTTTTATTTCAATTTTCCTTTTTCTTTATGCAATCATCACCTTACTTACACAACCTAATGACCATGTAACTTGGTTTTCAGCCCTGAGCAAAGGGTTTTTAGGAGTATTAACTGGCGTTGTTTACTTAGTCTTAGGCAAGCAACAATCCACGAATGTCTCCAAACGGTCAAAGCGTTTGGTTAAAGCAGGTATTAGTTTCGTGGTTATCTTCTTTGTGTTTGTCGTTTTAATCTATGTCATTTTTTACTTTAATTAATAAGAAAACCTAAAAAAATACCCCTTTAGACAATCGTGTCTAAAGGGGTTGAACATCGCGACTTTATTCAAAATATCGCATCTTTTTTATAAACATCGTGACTTTATTTTAAATCAACACCTTGAGCTATAAACCACGCCCTCAGGCGGCAGTCTTAATGAAATTCCTTCTTTTGTAGAATCCACTGTCATTTTGATTAACGAAAACATCCAGCGTCCCCTTTTCGGGAGCTCGCCGGACTGAACCAGGAGCCGTGAATTCACACCAGTCAGGCGCGTTGCCGCGTCTCTTTTTCACCTGTTGCTCTGCCAGCTTCAAAAACAGGTTCCTAAAGGGCAAACAAGCTCTCCGGCTGGACTGTGGTGAGTGTTTGTTATTTATATTTCTTTACGGTTCAATCCTTTATTTGTGCAATTCTTCGCTTGCCTAATTGTTCAGCTGCATGTCTTGCTTTTTCCTGTTCAGGGTTTGTATAGAGGGCAGCAGTAGAAGTTGTGCTATGCCCCAGCTGCGTCATTAGTAAATGAATATCGCCCGTCTCGGCCATCAGGTTTGTCCCGAATGTATGCCGCAGTATGTGAGGAGACATCGATTTATTGGATTTATATGCTTTCGTGTATTTTTTCACCAGTGCTTCAATGGAGCGGTTGGAAAGGGGACAGGCTTCATTTTTAACTTTTGTCAAAAATACATAATCATAGTCTTCACTCGTCCCATTATAGCGTTCCGCACGGATGGATAAATAATTTTTTAAATCAATCATTGATTCTGGAACGACGGCAACAATATCCGCTTTACCGCCTTTACGCAGGACACTTATTTGGGAACGCTTAAAATCCAGATCACAAAGGCGCAGACTGGAAAGCTCATTCACGCGAATACCGCTGCCAAGAAACAACGAGATAATGCCAATATCACGCTCTTTATCCCGCTTGAAATAGATCCGTTTTCGGGAATCAGCAGGCAATCCTTCTTCATAGTCATGCTTCAAAAATTCAAGGAAGCGGGTATCGTCATCGTCTTGAAAGATCTTGCTTGCAATCCGGGAAGCCCGGGCATTCAATGTTTCTTTCACTTTCGTCACTTCAATTTTCAACATGACATTTCGATAGAAGTACAGCTCGCCGTCTTCGTTCTCGGTCTGTGTGGTTAAATATTTAAAAAGAGAGCGGAGTGCTGAAATCTTGCGGTTAATGGAGACTTTTTCAGCTTTTTTCATTTCTTTTTTATTAATGGGAATATTACGCCGCTCCAGGTACTTGATAAAAGCCTGCGCTTCGACTAGTTTAAGGTTTTCCAAAACAGACATCGGTACGTCTTTAATCTGGGCGGCATTTGTGATCCCTTCCGCAATCAGCCATTCGAGAAACAGTTTATAGTCATAGACGTAGTTTAAAAGGGTAGAAGGAGAGCGGCTGCCGATCTTTTGGTCAACGTATTCTACAATGTAAAATGGCATCGTTTTGACCAGCTCTTCAAGTTTTTGTTCATGCATTTGGTGCTGCCGGGTATTCGCCATTTTTAATCTCCTTTTTCATCTTTGCGTAAAATTCAATTTTTAAGCATAGATGGTTATTTAATAAGTGGTGAATTAATATTTAAGAATTTGTTTCGTATAAAGGGTAAAGTCTTCGAGATGCGTATCAACAATTTGTTTTAAAATGTCTATATTAATTGTCTGATAATCATGAACCGCAATGTTTCGAAAACCAACCATCGCTTTTAACTTCTTGGCTGTTTCTTTATCAATAATAGACTGGGCATACAGCATATCAAAAGCATCTCTGCTTGTTTGCGGGAGTCCAAGGCGCTCTTCAGCCACAATATGCATAGCCAAGTCAATAGCCGCTTCACAAGCCCTTTGTATATTTAAAACGATCGAATCCTGCTTCGTAAAGTTCTCTAAGTTTACTGGATTGTTTTCATACACCTCCTGGATCCTTTTAATGCATCGTTCGATCACACTGACTTTATTTAAAATGACGTCATTTTTCATATATAGACCCGCTTTCATCAATATTGTTTAAAATCGGCATTCGATCTTCATTTAGTTTTGTATACATACTGAGAGCGGTCATTTGCACGCTCATACGCAATGTTTCATCCGTACAATAAATAACTGTACCCGTTGAGAAAATTTGGGCTTGAAAAACGGTTGACGCTTCGCGAAGATTGACAAGATCAACTTGTATATGTAGTATGTCAGCCAGTTCCTGTGCCAGCATAAACACTTCATATGCTGCAGGAGATTGATCCTTGCTGTAAAAAGCTACGTCAATGTCACTTTCTTTGTGCGTCGCCCCTTTTGCGTAAGAACCAAATACAATAATGAATGACGGGTTTATTTTCTTGACTAAAAAGTTTTGAATGGTCTGAAATAACTCTGTTTGCATCAGAATCACCCCCCAAAGGATTATATATAGTATACCCGACTTTGCCTCCTTACTTCTAACTATTCGTAAAATTTATATTTTACGCAAAGTATGATGATTTACAGTACATTATTATTTCAATTACTAAAGTGAATTCGTTCAGAATACCCATTAACTAACCGATCTTTCCTCTGCTCCGGCTTCCGCTTCCATGACTGGAGATGATCTTATGAAGTATAGCATTGATATATCAATAAAGTATCATCAATTAAAACTTTACGATGGTAACCGCCTGATAAAAGCGTATCCGATTGCTGTTGGCAAAATGTTAACAGCAACACCTGTAGGAATTTACACCATCATTAATAAACAACTCAATCCAGGCGGACCATTTGGTGTATTATGGATGGGTTTATCAAGACCTCATTACGGCATTCATGGAACAAACAGTCCATCTTCTATTGGTAAAAATGTATCGCATGGCTGTATCAGAATGCACAATGATGATGTTCTGCAATTATCTTCAATGGTCCCTATTGGAACAGCTGTCACTATTCACAGGTGAATCTTGACTGCATAACCCGTTAACGATAAGGAAAAATTGGATAGCGGATCATCTTTCTCGAAGTGATGGAGAAAAATGCTTATCGTATTTCGATAAGGTATATAAACTTTTTGATTTACCTCCTACTTTACCACCCATTTCTCGAATCACTACTAAAAAAACAGTCATTACGAAGGGTAACGACCGTTAAATGGAACCATAAAACATAAATTAATATCCTCTTTGACTGAAGGATGCACCAATAATGATTAAAAGGATGAATAAGACAACCAGCAATGCAAAGCTGCTGCCAGATCCATAACCTGATCCGCTCATCATCATTTTTTCACCTCCTTTATTATTATTCTATGAAAGGGGGTGCTGAATGTACGGGCAATCAAGAGAAACATTTAAGATAGATCTATAGGCGTCTTTTAGCATTAAGGACATGCCTTTCCTATAATCTGTCGTCATCAAAAATGGTCAGGCTCGTTAGGCTCTGACCATTCAAATAATCACTTTGCAATGTTCGTGTTCTTCTCTTTTTCCATGCCATCGATTGTCTTCCCTAAAAATTTTATTGTATCTTCAGCTGCCAGAAGAACCTGCCGCAGCAATTCTGTCATCTCGCCCTTAGAATTCTTTTTTATCCCCTCATCCCTAGATCGGTTTTTAATTTAATATATGCCGGACGGCTCTGCATATAAAATACAGAGCCGTATTAAAAGCTAATAATAAAAACCATATGGGTAACCGCCGTAGGGTGGAAAAGGTGGATATAATAAATTACCTAATAAACCGCCTGCTAAGCCGCCAAGGAAAGGACCTCCGAAACCGCCTAAAAATGGACCGCCAGGAAACATCCCGTATGGAAATATGATTTTCACCTACTTTTAAGAAGAATATCCAGCTCTTTACACACTATGCTCAACCACTATTGAAGTAACTTGTCCCTTTAAACTAAGAGAAATATTATGAAAACACAGATGGTATGACCGCTTTTCTTATTGATGAGTCTCCTTTATTCATAATGCCTAATTCAATACTGATCCAGCTCTTATTATAGTGAAAATCAAGAATATTCCTAATGAATAAAATAGAGGTGAACGAATGAGACGTATACTGATTATTCTGCTGTGCTTGATTTACACCTTTTTTATGATCAATTTGTTTATCATTTATTATTCGCAGGGTGAAACAGAAAAAACAATGATTTCTGCAGGTGGTATCGTAAGCGGATTATTCCCTCTTTTAATCACTATTTTTACAAAAATCCAATTCAGCCTGCCGCTCGTAAGCTTTTATATTTTGTTCTTATTCGGATCACAATATTTAGGTGCTATCTCAAACTGGTATGGAATAGAATGGTGGGATACCTTTTTGCATGCAGTGAGTGGTGTTCTTTTGGTTTTTATAGGAATGGCTTTATATGATCACGCCATCCCTAAAAGTATCGGCAATGCGGTATCTTTCTGGTTTATTATCTTATTTACTGTTTCTTTTGCCGTATTTGGCGGAACCTTATGGGAAGTATATGAATTTGCGGTAGACCAATTATTCGGAACAGCATACTAAGCAGGAGGAATTAGGGACACAATGACAGATTTGATAGCAGATACGATTGGGGGTTCAGTTACAGCAATATGGATCGGCATAAGGACAAAATCAAGAAAAGATATCCTATAAAGGCACGGTAAGGAACGTGTACAGAGACACCTTTTTAATAAAGAAAGCGTATACTGTTAAGAACAAAGATGATCGCCCCATCTTTGTTTTCACCTTCCAGCTCTACGCTGTTTTGAGTAACTATTCTTTTTAAAGAATAGTTACTTTTTTTTGTTAGTAAACCATAAGGACAACTCTGTACACAATTACGCTTACCTAATGAGGCGTATACATCGCAAAGTCTGGAACCTGAATACTGCGGTTCCTTTCAATTGAATTCTTGGCTGTGGCCATTCGAAATTTTCGGACTAGCCTCAGCGAGGTGGATGATTTTGTTGAATTTTCTTTTTCAACTCCACTACTGTCCAGACATCTCAAAAACTTTTTCATAACATGTAGTAAGGGAGGTGGAAAATATGAGTGCAGTGTCACCTTACGGAGGATATGGGGCAGGCCGCGGCTTTGCTCTAGTAGTTGTACTATTCATCCTTTTGATCATCATTGGAGCATCGTTTACTCACCATGGATACGGTGGTTATTGCTAAAACTAGTTCTAGTGATTAGAACGACTTTCTTATTTTTGAAAATGAGCGGAGATATATTCCTATTAGAGGGGGTATTTCCTAAAGCGAAAAGGCGGTCATTACTCAAATGAGGATGACCGTTTCATCAATATATGGAGGTGATTTTATGTATCGTCCTACTAGACCAATTGTATGCCCTCCTCGGTGTGTTGTCCGAGATTATTACACGCCTCGTGTTGTGCCTTATATTCACCCGATCGTGAATATTAATCGTCAGCACATTGTCAATGTTCCCCGACATATTTATCGTCCAGTGACAAGAAATGTCGTGGTAGATCCCGGTTATCCACGACGCTGCTGCCGTCCTTACTAAAGGAAAAGGAGGGCCGAATCAATGGGACAGATCTCTATTTTAAACAAAAAAGAACCTGACATTATTATGAATAAGACATTGATGTTAGCCATTTCATCTTGTTGCCCAGTCACTCTGTAAAAGTAATCATATAATATAGTACAGAATGAAGAATAGAACAATTAACGCAAAGCATGGCCAAATCAGTTTGAGCTGCCACTAATCCACCTTTTCCTCCTTTTGTGAACGGATAATCACAGAAGGAGGTTTTTGTTATGCTTGTATGATCCAGATCTCCCACGCCCTTTTTCTGTTTTGCCGCTGCCAGCATGAAAACAACCATTATTTCCAAATAAACTATTTCCTTAAAACCATTTTTTATTAAATGTAAGATTATTTACATTTATAGACTTGTGTCTAATACAAAGTTTTATTTTCGACATAGAATATAGAATAAAACCCCTGCAAGTACCAATAAAAAGGAGGATAAACATGACTTATGGAAGTGTGTATAATCTTTGCTGTAAACATCATGGGAGAGTTGTCAGAATCACATGTCATGACGGCAAAGTTCATGTAGGAAAAATCACTAGAGTCACTAGAGAGCATGTCTGGTTACGCCCTGTTGGAGGAATCGGAGGATTCGGATACGGATTTTACAGAGGATATGGTTATGGATATGGTATTCCAATAGCTCTAGCGGCAATCGGCGGGTTTGCTTTAGGAGCCGCATTCTTCTGGTAATACATTTTTTAGGAAGCAAACAAAAGAATAAAAGAGTTCTTGATCATGATAAACAAGAACTCTTTTTTTATTGGTTTCATTTATTACTCAAATTAACAGTCGGAACTATTATAGAAGAAACTAACTATCACATTTATTTTGCAATAAATACAAGGTGACGCTGCACATGCTCTCAACCACATTTGATTACTCTGTCATTTTTTGATTTAGAAGAAAAAGGATTAACTTTTTTATGTTAACGTGCACTACTGCCCATCCCTCTATTGTGATTTTTCATAGTATATAGAAAAGGAGGTGAAAAAGGGATGAGTCACGCAGTTGCACCAGGTTATGGAGCTGGCAGAGGCTTCGCCTTAGTTGTTGTATTATTTATTCTTCTGATTATTGTAGGTTCAGCATGGGTCCGCCACGGCTATTATTGCTAATCAACAAATACCTTCGGGTGTTCCCTTTGCTTTTACGGATTTAATGTTCATTAAGCAACGTTACATGAATAGATCGTATACATGAACATTGAAATCCTTACGATTGACATGCGTTCAGCTTGTAGAACGTTTTTTTAGAGACCAGCCTTGGGTCTTTTTTCAATTGTTCTATAAGCACAATATTAATGGTTATTTTTTGAATTGTAATGAAGAAAATAATTTATTTCCATCAATAAAGGAGGTGAAAAAGTTATGAGTGGAGTAGCAGGGTATGGTGGATACGGCAGCGGCTTTGCCTTGGTTGTCGTTTTATTCATTCTTCTAATCATTATTGGAGCATCATTTACTCATGGATACGGTTACTAAAACCAGGTTTTGGTTTTTAGGACCAGGAAAAGGGACTCTCTCTTTTATAAAAACCAGTGACAAACTTCAATGATCACTGGTTTTCTATTTTAGGCTTTCAGGAATTCTAAAACAGGCCTTTACGTCTCGTTTAAGAAAATGATCCTTTTTCTTTTTCTTGTTAAACAAACCATTCTTTATTAAAGAACAAGAAATGATTACATATTTGTCTATACCCAACATATTGTGTATAGCGGGAAAATGAAGTGAAAAATCAGGAGGGACACATGAAAATTTATCAAACTTATGATTATGAAATGGTCGCAAAATTAAATAAACCGGTTCATGATTTACACTCGAAACTGTATCCAGCATACTTTAAAAAATATAACTATCCTGATGCTGAAGAATTATTTAAACATCTAATCAACGTGGACAGTTTCGTTTTTTTTATTGTCGAGGACAATGGAGAAGCACGAGGCTATGCTTGGATTGAAATAAGAAATTATCCGGAAAATGCTTTTAATAAAGAATTTAAGTCCGTCTATGTACAGCAGATCAGCACGACTGAGAATCAAAGAAGAAAAGGTTATGGTTCAAAGTTAATGGGAAAAATATATGATTTTGCAAAAAGTATAGACATTGATCTCATTGAACTGGATTATTGGATTGAAAATAGTGAGGCAAAGGAATTTTATAAGAAACAAGGGTTTAAACAATCCAGAGAGTTTGTTTATAAACAATTGTAGTGACTTCTGTACGAACGGACTTTACTTTATTAAAAGAGGCTGTGTTTTTTTAGTGACCCCTATTTTCTTAATACAGCGAATAATTCCCGTCCGGCTGCCGGATAGATATACATTCGTTAACCTAATAATTTCAGCACTAACACGTATAGATAAGGCGCCGCTGTTCGACGAACCAGATGTAAATGCTTTAGATTTTCTGTTATTGGCTCATCTCATTTTTTCATCTAACAACAATTGGCCGAAAGGTTACGAATTCTATTTTGGTTCCCTTTCGTTCAATATCACCCTGTAAAATAGTCAGTTCCGTTTTCACTCTTTATTTTCTTCAATATAATACCCAAGGTTTCACGTGGTGTCATATTGGAATTATCTATTGGAATGGTCCATTTTGCATTGTAATAATATTCTCTCTCCAACAGATGCATATGAAACCATTCAGGCACATATTTTTGTCTTTTTTTCAATCTTTCGACTATTTTCTTTTTGGGTGGAGTAAGTGTAAAATGATACACGTGCGTTTTTTCATCTATTTTCACACAATCCAACACATCCTTCACCCGTTTTTTATTGTAAATTTCAATCCCAAATATAAAAACGGTATGGATACCATTTTGTAAAAAATTATTGGTTAAGGAGCCTGTATTTACTCTAGCCAATTTATATAGGCGATCTCCATGCGGACTGCAAAATCCCCGATCAACGAATTTATATACCTCGTCCATATCTATACCCGCAATTTCATCGTTATATGATGGACCAATCTGGCTTGTTAAAATTTCACATAAAGTTGTTTTTCCTACACCACTCGCCCCGCTCACAAATACAATTTTTTTCATCTAACATCATCCCCCTTCCGTATTTCCATTTATATTTTTGGTAAAGGAGTTGAAAAATGAATCAATTAAAAACCACAATGGCACCCTGTATAGTTCTAACAATGATCTTCTATAATAAAGGGTATGAAAACAGTTCAAAAATTGTTACATAAGCCCGGCAGGAAGTATGATAAAAACTACCCCCACTCGGTAAACCCACACCATTGATCTGAGCAGCTGAATGCATGAACAATCTTAAATCCCGCCTTGTACAGCAGTAAAACTTCGACTCTATTAGGTTTGAAAAAGAAAGAATTTTTGTCTCTGTCTAAGAACTGAAATTCATTTTTTCGATCAAGGAATACGAACGATACTTATCTAAAGAGAACGATGTACCGTCATACAGTTCCACAGAAATAAATCGCCTTTCCAAGAAAAACAAACAAGTCCTGATCTAAACTGATCATACACTTTAACCTTTTATGGAATAGTATGCCATAAGGGGAGGTGATGTGATTGAAAGAAAAAAAGAAGGTAGAACAAGACAAACAAGTACTCCATGTTATTCAACGAGAAATTGATATCATCACTGCCCTATTGTTATTAACTGGGCAATATACAATTTTTGGTATATTTGTCGAGCCGGGAAGTTTTTCGCTTTCAGTTGGCGGCCCTATTACAGGTACATCCCGGATAGTAAGCAAATCCGGCGATAAAACAGTGGATTTAACGATCGATGCCATTGATATTCTCCTGGCCATATTATTAATTAGTGATAAGGTTAATATCAATGGAATATTTATTTCGCCTAGGGGATTCAGCTTGAGTATCGGCGGGCCGCTTTTTGGCGGCGCAAAACCGGAACCCGATCTGCCTCATGCTGAAAAAATCTTCAACGAATTCAATAAAATTCTCTAACAGAATTATGATATCGACTAAGAGGTATTTAAAAATGAAAAGAGGTGATTGCTGTGGCTTTGACAGACATTCCAACCATTAAACCATCGGAAAGCAGCATTTTTCTTATAGCGCTTCCTATCATCATTTTTATATTGTTTTATACACAATTTAAAAAAAGTGATGGAGAAGACTAAGCACCTGAAGCAATATATTAAATCGATACAAATAAAATATAACGATTACAATATATAAAAAGAGATGTCAAAAAAGACATCTCTTTACTGTTTTCATGAGGAGAGGAATGGACACAGGCTTTAGTTCCTGCCTTTATCCTGTACTTTACTCAGCCTTACCTAATGAAAAATGATCCCATCTGCCTTAACGCATTGATCCCATTTGACAAATCCCCTATATTTGTCATCATTTGATTTATATTTCCCCACGCACCAGTTGTCCGTGGGTAATTAGCACCTTGAGGCGGTCTCGGATTTAGACCTTGTGAAAAATATCTCGGATCCTGATAAATGGGGCCGGGATTTCGATAAGGTGATCTGGGATAAGGTTGGAACGGCCCTGAATATGGTTGAAATGGACCTGAACCTGGATAAGACCGAAATGGTCTCGGACCAGGACTCGGAGGATAAAATGGCATGTTTTTCACCTCCCTTCTTTTTAATTCCTGTGCTCTGCCGGTGGATGCATATTTTCATAACAGCTAATGGGATTATTTTCTGTTTGTGTATAAGAAAAAGTCTATCATTCCGTACGAACAGGAAGATAAAAATTCTTTATACGGATAACCTAGTAAACAGCTAGATCCCACATGTTACTGCTCATTATTATCATATGAGAAAAATAATGACATGAATGTGGCAATCTCACTAGTAAAAGATAAATAAAAAATGCCTTTAAATTAAATAAGCTGAGCTTTGTGTAACCATTCCTGATGACAATCCTTTTTTATTTCCTCCTTTCTTAACATGTAAGAAGCTTCTTTAAGAGCTTAGAGCATGCCTGAAACCTGCTTTATTCTCTAAAGGTGTATACAATCTTTTAACGGGCTCTTTCCAATTCCATCAAATCACCCATTGGTTTTGAGCTGCGAAAGGATCTAATGCATGAACGTGGAGTCCCTTTCATAAAAATGTAAGAAATGCTAAGAAAGGTGGTAAAAAATAACGTATAGAAATACCGGTTACTGGGTTGATGATTCATTCAAACGATCCAACTTCAGATTCTGGGCATTCTCACGATTTGTATATAACTGCATGGGACGGCTCGCCCGTATCAGTCCATATCCATCATTTTTCAGGAGCCACCTCTTTTGATGCGGGTCATGATCATCACTATGCCGGGAAAACGGAACCTGCACCTTCAGGAGTCCCCCATACTCACAAGTACTTTTCTTTTACTACGTTTAATGATGGCCATAAGCACGAAATCCGAGGAGTGACAGGTCCTGCTATGCCATTACCAAATGGTGGACATTATCATAAGTTTAAAGGAGTCACGACCATTAATGGAGCCCATCCTCATTCTCACAAATATAGCGGAAACACAAGCACTTGAAATGGATCATTGCTTTTGCTGCACATCTTGTTTGCTTCTGTTCCAAAGCAAGTAGCTCAAATTCATTCAGCTGTGCATTTTTTCGGAAATAATAATGATTAGAAGTTAATCATGAAATAAATATACGGTTAACGGCACGTAAGATGTTCTGGCGGATTTATTAGCAAGAAGTGCAATATTCAAAACTGGGGTAAGCATTATCAATGATCGTTAATATAATGTCCTTTATTCAAAAAATAAAAAGCCTACATCAAGTTATGAAAGAAATCATACGATGTAAGGTGCCTGTTATTTGAAAACTGGCAATTTCAAGAATGGAGTGATTTTTCATTGGGTTACTATGATCATGATGACGACCGTAGGAAAAAGCACTGCGACGACGATGACGACTACTGACAGAAAAAAACAGGTTAACTGAAATACGCGCCCCCATCAAGGACGGTAGTTCATAAACAAAAGCACTTTGGTCCAGTTGATCGGTGACAACAAAGTTGTTTAATTTTGCTTTTATAAACACATATAACACCGTCCTATTATCTGGACGGTGTTTAAAATAGATATTTCATTTTACAGGCCTGTTGATTACTCAAAATTATATAGATCTATCCCTGTGAAGATGCGCATAGCGGTATAGACATTCCGCTTCGGCACACCGTCTTTGCTGATTTAAAAATAGCTTGCCGATCTATTATGTGGTAATTGTAAGCTGTTTATATTCACCAATTATTGTGCGATAGAATAGAATGCTGCACCAGACTGTTCCTTTTTAAATAATTGAATTGTAAAACCAATTCATTATATTGCATTCAAATATCTGCTGCTAAACAAAAACAATCGTCATCCTTTGATTATCAAGGGATGGCGATTGTTTTTTCACTATTGATTGAATGCCACAAAATTCACTTTATGTTGCATTTGTCTTTAGATTTCTACAAAATCTTATTAATCTCACACACCCATTAGTGGAACAGGAATTTTAACTGCTTATTACAAAATATTGTTTATTTATTGTCAAGTCTTAGCGAATCCGAATTAAATTCAAAAAAAGAGGATGTCCCAAATTAAAGGATTTGGGACATCCTCTTGCTAGTTGTTTTTTGTAATGCTAATGTTTAATCTAGCAGGGTCTTTGTCTGTTACAACATGCATAAACCCTGTGGCTAGAGGCACTTCTTCATGTTTCAAAGACTTATCTTCAATCTTTGTTTCCCTTTGATTGACAGTATACGTATCTTTTTCTATCTCTTTTTGTTTTACAATTTCCATTATCTCTTCTAATTTTTTTAACAATTCTTTACCTAATTTTAACTGATAGAAAATGGTGATCGTAACTATCGTAACTACGCATAGCAAATAGAAAACCAAAATTTGCATTAGCATAAAGAAACACTGCCTTTCTACAGTTTCTTATTCACTAGGAGGTGCCGCAATTGATTGGCATGTGCCTGTAAAGTTAGTAGCTGTTGCGCTGTAGATGTGGGTAACAAGCTTGAAGACTTTCCATACAATTGTAAAAGGCGGTTCAATCGGACCTACCAGGAACTGACCGCAGTCGTCTGTGATTGCGTGTCCAATCGGTGTCAGGTCACAAGTAAAACGAGGATCCCCAGAGTTTACATGGAAAAACTTCACAACTGAACAAGAAACAGGCAAACCAGTCTGGTCATCAACAACAGTACCGTGGATGACTTTTCTTGTGTCATGTAGTGGCAAATCAGCGAACGTTCGTAAAAGTGTACTTTTATGAATGGTATCTAAAGCATTTGTTCTCTAAATATTTTCATGTAAATCCTTGTATTAGACATTGGTTTTTCGATTGAATGACAAACTTAAAAATTGAAAAACATCTCTGTAGCATAAGATAAAAGAGAATCGTATCAATTAGCTGGCTTCTTAATTTATTTTAATGTCCAGCTCCGTGACTCGACCCTGTGTTTTTCACTTCTGTGTATTGCGTTGGGGCGTTATCATCTTTTAAGCTTTCAATTATATCTTTTGTAACTGCTTGTGCTAACGATTTAGCGGCATCATTATCGCTTTTAAAATGAATGCCCATTTGTTCTCTGGAAAGTGCTACTTTTTCCGCTGTTTCTTCCAATTGTGCTTTTTCATTCGGGAAGAAATAAGACAGCATATAAGCAGCCGACCAAGCTGTTGCTGTATGTCCTGAAGGATAAGAAGGATGCGGAGGCACCATCATTCCCTCCGGCAATTGAATAGAAGGATCTAAGTCCGTTGGCCGGGGGCGTAAATATTCATATTTTGCTTGATATGCCGCAGTCAAGGATGTATAAATTGCCCCTGAGACGACAGCATGAACATGAGATGATTCAGGACCCATTAAGCCATATTTGTGAATCAATTCTTCTGTGGCATCAAGCCAAAGCGTGTTAGGACTAGCAGTATTTTGCCAGTGCTTAATGAATTCTACATCATCTTCTGTGCGGCTCTCAGTCAGTTTTTTTAATTCTTCCAATTCTTTTTTTGTCTCCGCAGAATCATTTGCAGGAGGGGCTTCTACTTTGTACGAGCTTCCGTCCTTGAATCCAAGTGCTTTCCAAGTACCCGCTGTTGGTGTCACAGGATTTTCATGCGTCCATCCCATTCCTTCTTCACTTAATTGTTCGTTTCCCTGCTCCTCTTTTTTAGGTTGTTCCTCACTACTTGCTTTTTCTGTGTTACAGCCAGATAAGATGAATACGAATAAAATGGCTAAAAAAGTTATGTATGCCTTATTCCTCATGGCGGCCCTCCTATGTGATATAAAATACCTGTCCATCATTTTATTTTAAAGATGTGAAGTTTAGATGCGCTTTTTGTGAATATAAATCAAATTGAGCTGTTTGAAAGTATGATAAATCAAAAGCAAATCATAAAATTAGACATTACTGGATCTCATTTAACGAACAGACGGATAATTAACACAGTTTTTTGACTATTCTTTTGATAATTGCTTAACGTCTGAAACAATTTCATCAAAGGGCACATCGATATTGCCGCTGTAACTTTTTATGACTCGTCCTTCTTTATTAATTAAATAAAAACTTGTCCCATGCATAATTTGGTCAGATTCAGGTTCAGGCATGACAAGTGTCTGGAAACTGCCCTTGGCAAAATCACTGATATACTCATCGTCATACCCTGTAAGCAGGTCCCAATTTGTGTCGTCAGCTTCATATTTTGAAATATATTCTTTTAGCTTTTCAGGTGTATCATTTTTAGGATCTACACTAAAAGAGATGATCCGATAATCTTCTACGCCCTCTTCATTTAACTGTTTTTGTAGATCGGACATATTTTTTGTCATAGGGGGACAAACCGTTTTACAATTTGTAAAAATGAAGCTGGCCAGCCAGACCGTTCCTTTCAAGTCTTTTAAACTCACCTGCTTACCTTCTTGATTTACATGGCTAAATGTCGATACTTCCACATCCATATTGCCTTTCACTTTACTGCTGCTGCATCCTGCTATAATGAGCACTGCCACTGATATAAAAATAATCAAAGGGAATGATCTGTACATTTTCAATGTTCTTTCCTCCTGCGCTAAGCATTCAATTCGGTGAGGATGGAATACTTGATTAAGATTTTCCGATTTGTTTAATGATGATTTTCATGGTTTTGTTCTTGTGTTTGAGGTTCTTCTTTTAAAGCGTTCAATTCCTCTTCCGAAACCTCTCCAGCGATAAATTGTTTCTTCGGCATGACGTGTAAGCCACGAGCTGTTACATGCGTTTGAATGTAATAAACACTGTCTTCATGAAAGGTCTTTTTGACACTGTATATTCCGTCTTTGTCATGTTTTCCTTGCTATCCGCCTTCCATATTTCAAACTGAACGTCATCTGCATCTTCTACATTCTCTTGTCCTTGCGTTACATGAACACTCAGGGTATTCTCCTCATTAATCCTGAAAACGAACATCATTTAAACAGAGCCTGAATGCGGCTACCTTCATTCACAACAGTGGATTATACGAATCAAATGTGAGGAAAGAATGAAAGTTTCTAGACATTTTCGCAAAAATTCATTTTCGTCTAAATATAAAAAAGCCGCATGATCTCCAAAAAGTGTATCAAACCGCTTAAGCCTCTTATTTATAGGTTAATTCCTCCAAATATTTCGCTTATCTTTCATACTCTTTTATTAGGCTTTCCATTTCACAATTTCTTTCTTTTCTTCATTTACAGTCAGCTGAAATAGATCCGGTCTTGAGTAGTGTCCCATGACATCAAAATCAAACTGACTAAGCCCGATTTCTTTAAGATCCAAATCTGCAATTAGGATATCTTCACGCCCATAAACTGGTTCCGCCACATACTCTCCTAGCGGGCCTACAATGGCGCTGCCCCCTGAACACATCTCTTCCGGTGACGATGAAAGCTCTTCGTAGCAGGCAAGGTCTTTCGGGTACATCTCCTTCGTAACATATTGATTGCATGATAAGACAAAACATCTACCTTCTGCAGCTATATGACGGATTGTAGACTGCCAAAGTTTTCTTGAATCTGCTGTTGGAGCAATATATATTTGCACACCTTTTGCATACATGGCCGCTCTTGCCAAAGGCATATAATTTTCCCAGCAAATTAGCGCACCCATTTTTCCGTAAGGTGTATCAAATACAGGTAAAGTACTTCCATCGCCTTCACCCCACACAATCCGTTCCGAAGCAGTCGGTTTTAATTTTCGATGTTTGCCAAGCAGGGTGCCATCCGGACCAAAAAACAAGACACTGCAATAAAGCGTTCCTCCGCTCACCTCTCCGTCTCGCTCAATCACTCCAATCACTAAATAAACACCTGCATTTTTAGCCGCTTCTCCAAGTTGATCAGTTGCTTCACTTGGTACAACAATGGAATTCTCCACATAACGGAGCCAGTCTTTTCTGCCCTCCATAGAACGGCTGCCGATTTTCGTTCCGAATGAAAGTCCACGGGGATAAGCAGGGATGAACGCTTCAGGGAACACGACAACCTTAGCTCCTTTTTCTGCGGCCTGCATGGTTAGATCAATTGCTTTTTTTATCGTCGCCTTCCCATCCATAATGACAGATGCAGCCTGTATAACAGCCACTTTCACATTCATATTGCTTCTATCCTTTCATTTAAAATAGTACTCATCGCTTGAATAAACGCGGCATTTTCTTCATACGTCCCGATAGAAACACGGATATAATCCGGCAGTCCCCATATTGCCCCGTATCGCACAATGATACCTTTCGCTAATAATTTTTCGTAAAATGATTTCGCATTACCATCAATTTTAATCAGTACAAAATTACTCATACTCTCCACGTAACGGACATTCATCTCAGAAAAAGCTTTATATAGCTGACTCCGCCCTTGTTCGTTTACCTTCTTCGAAAAATCTACATGTGCTTCATCATAAATTGCAGCAGTAGCTGCTGCCTGCGCAAGGACGTTTACATTAAACGGTTCTTTTACTTTTAAAACCCGTTGAATAATATCTTCACGTGCTGCACCGTAACCGACTCTGACACCGGCCAATCCATAAATTTTCGAAAACGTCTGCAAAACGAGGACGGGATAGCCTGATAAAATATATTCGATTCCATCTGTATAGTTCTCTGCTGAAGCATAATGCGCGTAAGCCCCATCAAAAACTACGAGAATCTCTCTAGGAAGACGTTCCAACAGTTCTTGAAACAGCTGTTTAGGAAGGTATGTACCTGTTGGATTATTGGGCGAACAAAGGTATACAATTTTAGTCCTGTCAGTTACAGCTTTTAAAATCTCTTCAATGTCATACTCGAAATTTTGTCCAAGTTTTGCTGGCACTACAGCTGCACCCATGATATGTGCCCCAAAATCGTACTCACTGAAAGATGGGGATGGCACAATAATTTCATCACCTGCTTCCAGGAAAGTTTCCGAAATAAGCGTAATAAGCTCGTCTGCCCCATTCGTCACAATTAGTTGATCTACCTTTACACTGATGCGATCTGCAAGGGCTTCCTTCAATTTCAAAGCAGCTGCATCAGGATACCGGTTAATGGTTGATAAGTTCTTTGTAATGGCTTCTAATGCTTTACTGGATGGACCAATTGGATTCTCGTTGGATGCCATTTTAATAACTTGGTTTAGCCCGAGCTCCTTCTGTACTTCCCATATTGGTTTACCTGGTGAATACGGCTGAATTCTCTCCAGCACTTTACGTGATTGAACCATTGATTTTAGACCCTTTCTTTTTAAAAAATAAACCGAAGATCGCTCGCGATCTACTGTCCGTTTTTTCATTATGCAACGACTAAATTTCATATCTTCTTTTTATTAACGATAAATGAGGAAAAACAAAAAATGACCGACCAATTAAATACTATTTTGATCAGCCACTTTATTAAATTTTTTCAATTAATGAAGAAAAAGAAAAGATTCACCTCTGTCAATGAGCGGTGACGGGGAACGTGTTTATCGTATTAGTGGGCGATCCAATTAGTTTGTTTAGTGAACATTCTGTTTGATTCTTATTAAATTCAATCCTCTGCCAGCCACTCGTTGAAGCGCAAGCTGTATATAAATAATAAAGTTGTTTAATTTTAAATTGAAAAAGCTAAAGCCTTGCTGCAAAATCATGTAGCAAGGCTCTTTAAAGTTATTTAATTTTTATGGATTGAGACGTAGATTTTTGAAAACCAGATAATCAAGTTATTGAATCTCCACGAAACCCCCAATATATAGTTTTTCTTTTTTGATGTTCCAATGTTTTAATTTTGACACGAATCCTTCTTTTTACGCTTATCAAAGTAGGTAATCAAATTAACAACAATCAACATAAAAATTGAAAACAAAGCATCCTTAATAAAAGTAAGGTCTATCATGAAATACATAACCATTAATAAAACGATGAAAAATAATATGTGCTTCCTCATCTCACCATCTCATTTTCTATAAAATAGTTAACTATTCGAAAAAAGTATAAAGGGAAAATAATGATTTACAACAACAAGAATTTTGACATGATGTTGGTTTCTTTTTCAGTTAACAGTAAACCAGTGCTTTATCCTGACTTTCCGCATGTCACATTTTAACAATTGAGAATTAATGAAGGAGACAGCATTCCCTTTCGCGAATGAACTAGTAATCTATCATTTGAGAAAGGATGTCTGATGCTAGTATGTTTAATGGACACAACGAATTGAGACGTTATAATAAAAAGACGAATCAGAAGGAGTGTCAATGAGGGGAAGAACCATTGATAAAGACTTTAAAATTCAGGCGGGCAAGC
>NZ_MSDU01000024.1 GCF_001936625.1 Domibacillus antri
ACCTGCTTTCAAACGACGATCATGTGATCTTCCCTATTATGCGGGAATAGCCCCGGGTTCCCGGAGGTATCCCAAGCTGCAGGGCAGGTGGCCCACGTGTTACTCCCCCGTCCGCCGCTAACTTGAACAGAGCAAGCTCCGTCAAGTCCGCTCGACTTGCATGTATTAGGCACGCCGCCAGCGTTCGTCCTGAGCCAGGATCAAACTCTCCAAAAAGCAGTTTGACTTGCTCATTTGTTTTCTATCGAAATGACGGGCATTTCATAATAGAAAGTTTAATTCTAAAACGTTGACGTTTTTATTGATTTTGTTCAGTTTTCAAAGATCAATTTAACTCGCTGTTTTTTGTGACAGCTATAACATAATATCACCCTTTGATTAATCAGTCAATATCCTTTACAAAAAAATATTTTCAAAGTTTCAAAGATTGATTGTCTAATGGGGAATTTGTTATCCCATCCATATCAAAGCGATCATTAATTTAACAAGCAAGTATCAATGTAACATTTCCAAAACATAAAGTCAATATGTTTTGAAGGGATAATTATTTTTCAATCAAAAAAATGAGTCTTTTCAAAACACCGACATTATTAGCGGCGAAGACTAATATAGCATGTTATTAAAAATAAAGTCAATTAAAATTTATAACCAATATAGTATCGAACTACATTATTAATGAATATATCATCACCTAATATAATATCCTGCTTGCAACAGGCACAACAAAATGTCATCTGAAGAGTCGCTGCCTGTTAAACCGACACTCTTTTTTGACGTGTATCTTCTATACAAAAGTAGTAAAAGCCATCAGCCTAAACTGATGACTTTTCTCACTAAGCCGATGCATGAGAATGAACTTCTTTTCTTACTTCCCATCCATGAAGCAGTTTGTATATAGGCGGCATCACGAGACAGATGGCGATAATCCGAAGCACCTGCACGGCAACGACAAATGTCGAGTCCGCATCGAGAACAACTGCGGTTGTTGCCATTTCAGCAACACCTCCTGGCGCAAAAGCGAGTGCAGCTGTTATAAAAGCGATTCCCGTCACCTTTGACACGACATATGCACACACAAACATCGCAGCAATAAATACGATTGTACCAATGAAGGCGACGCTTAAGGTTTGCTTTAAACCAATAAACATTTCTTTTCGGAAATGCGAGCCGATTGAAACGGCAATAATGACTTGTGATATGACCATGACGCTGTGCGGCCAAAAGGCAACCATATCATGTCCGACGAATGTGGAGCTGATCGATTGGACGATCGCAACAGCCACCATGCTTCCAATCAGCCATGGTGCGGGGGATTTTAACTTTTTACCAAGATGATAGCCCCCATACGCCATAACAGCCAAGATAGCCGTCCATAAGAGCTGGTTCCATTCAAATGGCGGAGCAGCCGTTTCAACAACAGGCTGTGCCGGCGGATGGAAAATAAGTGCGGACATAACGATCGGAATGATAAAAATGACAAGAAAAACGCGCATCGTTTGAATAATACTGACAATAGCCGTATTTGCATCAACTTCTTCCGCCATTGCCGGCATCGCGGACATTCCACCCGGTGCGGTCCCCAAAAAACTGGTCATCATATCGGTTCGACTAAACTTCCATAAGGCAAAACCGGATATTAGTGAAAATACGATCGAAAGCAATAACATGGCGACTATGACCGCCCAGTGCTGCTGAAAAACCGTTATAACAGATAAATTTATTTTTTGACCAAGCTCTATGCCTAAAATACATTGCCCGATGTACAGCCAATATTTCGGCGTTCCTTTCGCTCCCAGAAAATTTGGCTTCACGAAAGAAATGAGAGCCGCAGTGATCAATGTTCCGAGCATCCAGCCAATCGACAAGCCCGTTAACGACAACAAGAATCCGCCGGCGCTGCTCATCGCAACAAACAACCATTTATTTACTTCCATTCATCCAATCCTTCTTTCTGTTCCTTGTACAATTCACTATAATATACATATAGAAATAAATAAAATATCGTTTTAATATGATCAACCATAAACAAAATTTATGTCTAATGGAGGTATCTTTTATGGACGAACGGGACTGGCTTGTTTTACAAGCGCTTTATGAAGAGAAAAATATCACAAACGCCGCAAAATTGTTATACATTTCTCAGCCCGCTTTAACGAATCGGTTGAAACAAATCGAAAAAGAATTCGGTGTCCAAATTGTCAATCGCGGCAGACGAGGTGTTCAATTCACTCCACAAGGGGAATATTTGGCCAAAAGCGCTTATGATATGATTCACCGCATCCAGCACATAAAAGAAAACGTACTTAATATGGAGAATAAAATAACCGGTACGCTAAGACTTGGTGTATCGACTTTTTTTACCGACTATAAACTGCCGGGATTGCTGAAATTATTTAAAGACGAATATCCGGATATCGAATTTAAAGTGACGACCGAGTGGAGCAGCCATATTACTCATTTAATTCATAACGAGGATGTTCACGTCGGATTTGTAAAAGGGGATTATGGCTGGAAAGATCAAAAACGGCTTCTATTTGAAGAAAGAATTTGTATCGCCTCAAAAGAACCGATTAATATGAGCCTTTTGCCGGATTTGCCCCGGATCGATTACCGTACTGATCAAAACTTAAAAATGACTGTCGACAAATGGTGGGCTGAAAATTACGCGAAGCCTCCCCTTATCAGCATCGACGTCGACAAAGCCGGCACATGCAAAAACATGGTCGCAAACGGCCTCGGCTATGCGATTTTACCAAGCATGATTTTAGATGATCTGGAAGACTTGCACAAAATTGAGCTTACAACGCCGGACGGCGAACCTATCATTCGCAAAAGCTGGATGTTCTTTCACAAGGAATCACTGCAGCTGAACATCGTAAAAGCATTTGTCGAATTTATCGAGCGGATCGATCTTGAAGACATTCATTGAGACCAATTCACTTACATTCAACGGCACGATTTCCTCGCGAATACGAAAAGGCCTTCCTCAAAATGGAAAGACCTTTACATTTAAATATTTTTCAGCGCTTCACTTATGGATTTCCCGCCTGATATTAAGTCAAATGAGCGGTTAAAGGTGTGCGCTGTGTCGAGCGTAGTGTAAATGACCGCAGCAACGTCTTCACGCGGGATTGAACTTCTCTCTAATCTTTCACCCGCTTCTACTTTTCCGGTCCCCGGCTCGTTTAACAGTCCGCCCGGGCGGATAATCGTATAGGCAAGGGAGCTTTGCTCGACGGCACGATCAGCGTAATGTTTTGCGACATAATATGGACGGATCGCTTCATTCCAATTTTCCCGGTTATTCGCCTGCAATGCGCTTATCATAATAAACCGCTTCACGCCCGCCTGTTCTGCTGCTTCCACCGTTTTCACTGCCCCATCAAGATCAATAAGCAGTGTTTTATCCGGTCCTGTATGGCCTCCTGATCCTGCTGTAAACACAACAGCATCGCATCCAAGCATCGCCTTCGCCAGCTGGTCAACATGGCCTTCAAGATCAGCAATCACAGCCTCGACCCCTTTTTCTTTAAAAGCAGCCGCCTGTTCCTCTTTTCTCACCATGGCACGCACTTCATGTTTATCACTATTTTGTAAAAGCTCAATCAGCTTCTGTCCGATTTGTCCGTTTGCTCCAACCACGAATACTTTCATTTTAATTGAGCACCTCTTTCCAAATCATTTCCTGTCTATTATTTCAAACAAATACATAAGAAGCAAACAAGACGGCTGGCTCGAATTTGATTACCATAAACAAAAGTGATTTGGCGTTATCAAAAGTCAAGATGATAATTTGTCATTTTCTAATCCTAATCTGTTCATTTTGTCAATATCTATCTCGAATAAAAAATGGTAAAATAGAATTGTAAACCGTCTACAGTTTACAATACATAATCGGGTGGAGGAAAAATCATGGTTAATCCATTTAAAATCGCTGTCATTCCCGGCGACGGCATCGGGCCGGAAGTGATAGCGGAAGGTGTTAAAGTATTAAAGTATATTGAAAGTGTTGATGAAAATATTTCGTTTGATTTCGAATATTTCCCTTGGGGCTGTGAGTACTATGTCCAGCATGGAAAAATGATGGATGATGATGGCATTGAGCGCCTGCAGCAATTTGACGCGATTTATTTAGGAGCGGTCGGCTATCCCGGTGTACCGGACCATATTTCGTTATGGGATTTACTGCTCCGTATTCGTAAATCCTTTGATCAGTATGTAAATGTGCGTCCGATTAAATTACTGAATGGCGCGCCGACTGTGCTGAAAGATGTGACACCGGACGATATTAATATGCTGGTCATCCGCGAAAACAGCGAAGGCGAATATGCCGGAGCAGGAGACCGCCTTTTCCAGGGAAAACCGCATGAAGTCGCACTGCAGACCGGTGTTTTTTCACGAAAAGGAACCGAGCGCATTATCCGCTATGCGTTTAATATTGCACAAAAAGAAAATCGCTCCCTCACGAGCATCAGTAAAGCAAATGCGCTCAACTATTCGATGGTGTTCTGGGACGAAGTGTTTGAAGAAATCAGCAAAGAATACCCGGATGTGGAAACGCATTCGTATCTTGTTGACGCAGCCAGCATGTTTTTCGTTATGGATCCTAAGCGTTTTGAAGTTGTGGTCACATCTAATTTATTCGGTGATATTATTACCGACCTCGGCGCAGGTATTACAGGCGGCATGGGGCTTGCAGCCGGCGCAAACTTAAATCCGGAACGCAATTTCCCATCTATGTTCGAACCCATTCATGGCTCCGCACCGGACATTGCCGGTAAACAAATCGCCAATCCACTTGCGACATTATGGTCAGCCAGTCAAATGCTCGAATTTTTCGGACAAGCAGAGTGGGCGGAAAAAGTGTTAACGCTCATCGAAAAAATGCTCGTCGACAAAACCGTCCTGACACCAGATCTCGGCGGCAATGCTTCAACAAGTGAAGTGGGAGATCATATGGTGGAATTGTTGAAACAACTATAAAATCAAAGAAAAAGAGCCGCCGCCAGAAGTCTAATTCTCCTGGCAGCGGCTCTTTTATGTTGTCATTTTTTCAATAATATACGCAACGCCATGTTCGTTATTTTTCAACGTAGTCATCATCGCCTGTTCCTTTACACCATCCAGCTCATTTCCCATCGCCACACTTGTGCCCGCGATTTTAAACATTGAGACATCGTTGAAATTATCCCCGATAGCCATAACGTCCTGCTGTTCTATGCCAAATTGATCTGCTAATTTTTGCACAGCGTTCCCTTTCGATACATCGCGGTGCATAATATCAAACACGCGGCTGGCTGACGCTGTCAATGTCAGATCTTCACGATCCGCATAGCGGTCCCACGCTTTTTGCAGCTTCTCATCATGAAATGAAAAAGCAAGCAAATTATAATATTGGTCCGTCTGCTCCAAGATATCTTTATATGTAGCGACAAATTCAAACGGCTCCTGGCTGAATTGACGTTCGGCCGCTTCTTCCATTTCTGCAAAATCGGCATTTGGATTCGCTGTTTTAATACGGTCGATTTCAATATTCAATAGTTCCCGTCCATTGTTCGGCGAATACAATGTATGATCAGAAAAGACCTCATAATAAAAGCCGTGTTCGATAAAATAAGTGAGAATTTCTTCCGTGTCTTCTTTACTGATGGAAATGGACTGTACTCTTGTCCCATCCTTATCATGAATAGTCGCGCCATTCGCACTAATAATCCACGTCGACAAACCGGCATCTTTCACGAGTTTGGCAGCATCAAATTGAGCACGCCCGGTCGCAATCACAACTTCAATCCCTTTTGACTGGGCCGCTTTAATGGCTTTGATATTTTCCGGACTGATTTCATTGCGGCTGCTCAAGAGCGTTCCGTCCATATCAATCGCAATTAATTTCATTTCGATCCCCCCAGCAAGTTTTGCAGACCGGATGCCACCTGCTTTTGCCCGAACATTGTATACGGACCGGCAGCTGCCATGACACCGCCTGCTTCTGTCACAAGCAATTGGCCCGCTGCGATATCGTAAAACGCCGGACTCATATACAGTGCGGCATCCCAGCGCCCTGCTGCAATGTACGCCAGTGTGACTGCCGCTGTGCCGATAATGCGTACTCTGTATACATCATTTACAATTTTCGCAAGCAATTCAAGCCGCTGCGTATTCGCTTCTTTATTTCCATCTTTCGCAAAATCACTGTGTGATACGAACGATTCTGCCAAACTCACATCCCGTACACGAATGGGCTCGCCATCTTTGAACGCTCCGCCGCCTTTTGACGCCCAATATGTTTCGTTTAATCCAGGCAGTGAAATGACGCCAACAATCGGGTCCCCTTTGTATGTGAGCGCGATCGACACACCATACTGCGGCACCCCGATACTGTAGTTAATCGTGCCGTCAATCGGATCGATCACCCATTCAAATTCGCTGACACTCCCAATCACCCCCGCTTCTTCACTAAAAATACGGTGATCTGGATATTTTGCCTGAATACGTCCAATAATAAGTGCTTCTACCTGCAAATCCATTTCTGTTACGAAATCTTTTGCAGCTTTCAGTGTCTGACCGCCTGCTTTTCCCGCCCTCGGCAATAAAAATCTGCCAGCTTCTTTGCCAAGTTCAATCGCAAAGGACAAATATTCGTTATACAATTAACCTCTCCCTACTTGTATGTATGCTCATTCCATCATAACGCATTCAAATGGCAAGGTCATATAAGTCACTTCGCTGCCATGGTTGTTTTTGGAAGAAGGAAGCTCATGACAGCGGCACCGATCAATAAAATGATGGAAGCAATAAATGAAATCTCATATCCGCCTGTCGCATCGAACAATAGACCCGGAATAAATGAGCCGATCGCAGAACCGAATTGATGACTTAAATAAATCCAGCCGATAATAGCCCCAACCGAAAAATGCTTAAAGTATTCTGTTGCCAATTTAATGGTCGGTGCGACAGTTGCAAAATTCACCACACCGAAACTAATCGCGAAAATGATCAATAAATGAGACTGCTCAATAAAGAAACCAAATAAAGAGGCATCGTTAATAATCAGCAATAATAAAATGATTGTCAACGCGCGAACACCATATAAAAAAGTGAGTATTTTTTTACAGCTCCAGCGGTCGGATAAATAGCCGGATAAAACGGTACCCATAATATTAAAACCGGCCAATAAACTAACAGCCGCTCCGGTTACGGATGGTGAAAATCCGCAAAGCTGCGCAAACGGAATCAGATGTGTATCCATCAGCCCGGTCGTTGTGACACCGCAAATAAAAAACGGAATCATCAAAAATAAAAACTCTTTCTTTTTCAGCAGCTGCATAAACGATAGGGTTTCCTTTGTTTCAGGCTTTTGTCCGCTATATTGCGATTGTTCCCTTTCTTTCTCTCCATAGGCACGCATCTTTTTTTCAGCCGGAGAAGTCCTCATAAAGAGGAATAAAATCGGGAACACGACGATCGTTAAAAAAAGACCGAAGATCAGAACCGTATCTTTCCATCCAAATTGACCAATGAAAAATAAAGACAATGGCACGAGCAACAGCTGGCCTCCTGCTGTACCTGCTGATACTAAACCGAAAGCAAGGCCTCTTTTTTCAACAAACCAGTTAGCGACTGCAACAGAGCTGACAACGTTAGAAGCTCCGCCAAAGCCGATTGAGGCGATCACGCCATATATGATCATCAGCTGCCATGGATTTTGCACGAAAAATGTCACAATAGTCGATAATCCGATAATCAGCATGCTGAATGAAAGGACGGATCTTACGCCATAGCGGTCAACAAGTTTCCCCACGTACGGCTGCGACAATGCATAAACGACGTAACTGATAAACGCGACAAGGGAGATGATCCCTCTATTCGTCGTAAATTCTTCTTCCCACGGTTGAATAAAGGCTCCGAATGAGAGCCTGACTCCCTGTGCGGAGAGCAATGCAAAAAATGAAAGCAATAAAATGATCCACGCATAATGCACTTGAAGCTTCACAATTTCCACCTTCTTCCCAACATGATCGTATCAATATTTCGCCAAAAAGAGAAGACACCTTTGCCTCTTCAGCTGAAGGTGTCTTCTCTTTTTTGTTACATTTCACATCTTTATACAGCGCAGGCTGCGTGATTGCTTAGACTCTACCATCAAACTTTTGACAGTTTAAATTTATCGACTGTCCTTCTAAGTGCAGCTGCAACAAACGAGCTTTGTTCCGAATCGAAACGGACTTCTTTTATAAGACCGGCCATTTTATCGGTGGACTGATCGACATTTTCAACAGTCCGTGCATTTTGTTCATTAATAACCGCAATATTACCGATAATGCTCTTCATTTGATCTGTTATATCCGGATGGGAGTCGGATGATTTCGCCATCGACACAAGTACATTTTGCACGCTGTGAACCACCTCTACCCCACTCTCTACTTCGCCGCTGCTTTCTTGAATCGCCGTGCGGACGAACGTTGAGCTGCTTTCAATTTGATCGAGCGTGTCACTTATTTCTTTCGTCGCCAGCGTTGTCTGATCGGCCAGCTTTCGAATTTCGAGTGCGACGACACCAAATCCTTTTCCATATTCACCGGCACGCGCCGCTTCAATCGCGGCATTTAGCGCCAGCAGGTTCGTTTGATAGGCAATCGCATTAATCGTTTCGACTATCGTACTAATATTATTGGAAAGTTCTTTAAAGTCATCTGTCAGCATTAATGCTTCATTTACTTTATTGACGATCACTGTCATTTTTGAATCAATACCGGCCACTTCACTTTGAGCATGTTCAACCTGTTCCTGCGACAGCTGCTCCAGTCCGGTCAGTGTATGACCTACTTCATCAACCTGCCTCATTGCCTGCTGAACATCTTTTAACTGAAGTTGAATGGCCTCCAGCATTTCACTCATCTGTTCAATTACCGCAACCGAATCACGTTCAGCCAGCATTGTTTTTTCACGGAGAGACTGATTGGTCTCTTCCACATCCAGTGCCGCGGCCTTTACTTTGCTCATTAACTCATCCTGACTGTCAATTAAGTTGTTCACCCACCGGCCGAGCGCACCTGTTTCATCAGGAAATAATAACTGGGAATCCAGGCGGTTTGTTAAATCACCGCCCCCTTCCGCTATTTCCCGGGTAATATCCGTCATTTTTTGAAGCCGTTCCACAATCGGTTTCAATCCCTGTTTATAAAAAATAACAGAAGCAAGTGCCCCATAGGCAAGATCGATAATAACCGTCGTCCATCCAGGAATAAACGAAGCCGCTGCAATGGTATGCTGAAGAATGATCCCCACCAGTAAAAAGAACATAAAATGTTTCAAAAGCCGCCAGCTGATCGAACGCGTACGGTAAACCTCTTCCAGGTCCCCTTCACACATCATGCCCCATATGTCTGGGGAACCAGGCATTTGAAATGTGACCCCTTTGCCGATGACCGGAATATGCCGGTAATCCGAGTAGCCGGGAAACTCCACAAACAAATTGCTTCCGTTTTGAATCGTGTTCGCGACTCCCGGATGAAGTTCTTTTGTCGCCGGGTCGGTAAAACGAATTTCAAATTCTGTATGCTTCTGAATTTTCACCGTTCCCCATTGCTTCGTATGAACGCCGTCCTTTAAATTTTCACCAAACGTAAATGTCCTGTCTTCAAAACGGCTGCGTGACAATGCTGTCCCCGGCGCGATCGCTGCATCCATATTTGACTTTGCCATAAATAAATAATTATCGCCTGAATCCGGATAAATATGACCCGCTTCACGCTGGATCAAATCACCGAGCACATCGTTTGGAATGCGGCCGGCCAAAAGTGACACAACCCGGCCCCCATCCATAACCGGCTGTAAAAATAAAAGCGTCACTTCATCATGAAAAGACGATGTTCGCGGCCCGATTTCTTCCGTGATGTCATCTGTATACGGCCCAACCAACAGCTTTTCTTTCCTGTCAAATACATGAACAGCGGCTCGCTGCACCTTGTCATTTCCATAATGACCGATTTGTTTTGCGTATGTAGAATGTGTAATTTGCCCATCTGGATTAATCAAAAATAACTCTGTCAGGTAACGATTTTTTTCCCATTTTTTCATTAAATAGCCGCTTACGTGTTCATCCGAAGTGAACAATAATTCCTGCGCCGCCTTCTCCAAGAAATCCCACTGTTCATTTGCCCATTCCGTCAGCAGCATCACCCTCGTTCTGGCAATCCCTTCAAACACTTCTTCAACCGACCCTTTTGTATGCCGATTTAATCGATACGACCACCAAAGAGGCAGTCCTTCCCGCACATCAAGCCATCCAAATACACCCATTTCCCTCACCACTTTCAATCCTTGTAATAAAATATAACATGGATTTGTTATAAAAATTATTATATTCTGAATTCTCTTTAATTTCAAGACTTTTCACAACTTTTTTCCTATAAAAACGGACAATCCAGTGACGCAATACTGAATTGTCCGTTTTTATCGTTAAAATGATACTTTAAATGATCAATTGAGCGTATTCATTAACCCGCTTGCATCAACATTCATTTGGATTACTCAGGAAACTGGTTCTGCCATTAAAAATGGCGGAAGCGGATCTGCGAATGTTGACCAGTCCATGTTCATTTCTTCATCCGTTAATATACAACGATCAAGTGATGCTTCAATTGCTTCTTTGTCCATATCAAGACCAATCATGACGATTTCAGTGATACGGTCACCATGCTCGTCGTCCCACCGTTCCAACAATTCCGGTTCTTCATTTAACATCTGTACGCGCTGGTCCTCAGGATAAGCAGCGATCCATTCGCCGGCACCTTGAATCATTAAGGAAGGACCTGCCTGGGAAATCATGCCGGTCATATCATTGCGCGTCGACAGCCAAAAGAATCCTTTTGCCCTGACAACATCCACCGGCCATTCTTCCAGCCATTCCATCCACCTTTCTGCATGAAACGGGCGGGTTCGGCGGTACACGAACGATGAAATACCATACTCATCTGTTTCCGGCACATGCTCTTCATTTAACTCTTTTATCCAGCCCGCCCCCTCGCTCGCTTTATCAAAATCAAATAGGTGTGTATCGAGTACGCGGGCAAGCGGTACTTGACTGAACGAACTTTTGATGATTTGCGCATCGGGATTTAATTTGCGAAGGACCGCATATAACTCATCAATGTCTTCTTCTTCCAGTAAATCGGTTTTATTCAGTAAAATGACGTTTGCAAATTCAATTTGATCAATTAACAAATCAACCACTTCACGCGTATCCGTTTCATCCGCTGCTTCTTTCCGGTCCAGCAATGATTCTCCCGAAGCGAAATCATGCCAGAAACGGTTGCCGTCCACGACTGTCACCATCGTATCAAGGCGGCAGTAATCCGATAAGTTAATGTCCAGTTCTTCATCAACATACGTAAACGTCTGCGCCACCGGAATCGGCTCCGAAATGCCGGTCGATTCAATTACAATATAATCGATGTCTCCATTTTTCACGAGACGCTCCACTTCTATCATCAAATCTTCTCGCAAAGTGCAGCAAATACATCCGTTTTGCATTTCCACCAACTTTTCATCTGTCTTTGAGAAACCGCCTTTTTTGACAAGGGCTACGTCAATATTGATTTCGCTCATATCATTGACGATGACAGCAATTCGCTTATTTTCTTCATTAGCTAAAATATGATTTAAAAGCGTTGTTTTTCCTGATCCTAAATATCCACTTAAAACCGTAACCGGTATTTTTTTCATTATTCCTTCTCCTCTTCTGAAAATCATTATCATTACGATTATAAACTTGTCGCAATTCGTTCTGCCGCATGCCGGACCCCGGAAATGTTACGGGCAATCGGTCCGATTTCCAGTTCAGCGAGCGGCCCTGCCATAAATAAATGCGGACACCATTCCAACGATTCGTTTACAATTGGATAACCGCATTTTGCACAATTCAGTTTCTGTTCCATTATCAATTTTTCAAGCCACGACTGGGCGGGCAATGCCGGCTGAAATCCTGTTGCCAATATGACCGTCTTCGCCTCAAGCTGTGAGCCGTCCTTAAGATCAATGGTGCTGTCTGTCATAGTAGCAGGCTCTCCGTCCAAGATAAGCAGCTCTTCGTTTTTTTGAAGAAGCATCAGCTTATGAAACAGCTCTTGCGTAATCGAGCCTTTATGGCGGGCGTCTTTGATGATTTCACGCCGTTTTTTATAATCCTTTGATGCCAAGCTTTTTTTATATCGAAGTCACGCAGTACAGAATCGGAATGCTCGTTAAATAAATCAAGCTTCGGGCGTTTGTAGTAGCCGTAAAAATCCCTGCTGTCACCTGATGTGCTGTATTTTTGCAGACTGAACGGATGAATATCGATATGATGAACGACCGGAGAGCGCAAATATTCCATGCCAATCCGGTTCGTGTTACGCTTCCACCTGGCCATCGGTTCTGCGTGAGGATCAATGAGACGAATATCATCGATCACCGTTTTCCCGCTTTTCACTAAAAAGTTCGCGACTGTGCAGCCATGAATACCGCCGCCAATAATGACCCATTCGTACACAATGACACCTCCCTTTTCTTAAATCGTAATAATTACGATTTATAGTATAGATCATTTGTATTCATAGTTCAAGATAAATTGACTTCTCTTTCCTGCAGAGTGAGAAGCTATTTTTCTCTTGAATAGTGTATAATTTATAAAATAGAAGGCAGATAAACGGAGATGAACGCATGAACACGATTGCAGATATAGCACGGCTTGCCGGCGTTGCGAAAAGTACGGTTTCCCGTTATTTGAACGGCGGCTCGGTCAGCGAAGAAACAAAAAAGAAAATTGAAATCGTCATTGCAGAAACCGGATACGCGCCGAATGCATTTGCACAGAGCTTGAAGGCGAAAAAAACAAATATAATCGGCACGATCATTCCCCGCCTCGATTCTTATGCGACTTCGCGGACATTGATCGGCATTGATGAACGGCTTCGCGAACTCAATTTTCATATGCTGGTTTCGAATACGAACCAGGATTTAGAGCGGGAAATTGAAAATATTTATACATTGGCGAAACAAAAAGTGGCCGGAATCATTTTGCTGGCAACACAAATTACCGATGATCATTTAAAAGCATTCAAACAAATTAACATTCCCGTTCTACTTGTCGGTCAGCAGCACGATGATGTGTACAGCCTCGTTCATGATGATGAAACGGCCGGCTATGCGATCGGAAAGTATATCATTCAGCGCGGCCATAAAAATATCGCTTTTCTCGGCGTCGGGGAACACGACATTGCGGTTGGCGTCAATCGCAAAAAAGGGGTTAAAAAGGCTGTGGCGGATCATGATGATATTGACGCCCGCTTTTTTGAAACCACTTTTAATATGAGTGAAGCGGCCATCCGCGCGCAGTCTTTATTCGATGAATTCTCTCCTTCAGCACTCGTCTGTGCAACGGATAACATCGCGATTGGCGCGGTCAAAGCGGCCTACCAAAAAAATCTGCGGGTGCCGGAAGATGTATCCATTACCGGATTTGGCGGCTATGAAGTGACAGCGATGATGCACCCTTCGTTAACAACTGTACAGATTCATTTCGTCGATGCCGGGCGCACAGCAGCCAGCCATATTGTCAAACTGGTAAACGGAGAAGACATTCCAAAGCTGACTTACTCAAATTTTGAAATTATTTTGCGGGAGAGTGTTGACATTCGAACAGATCATCCAATATAATCAATGTGAAATCGGTTCCTAAAACCGTTTTCACTTTTATATCAATTTGGAACCGGTTCCTAAAGTGCCGGGTTTTTATTTAGTTATTTCCGGAACCGGTTCCTTTCATCGATACTTCACTAAATTCTTTGTGAAAAACGCTTAAATACAAAGGAGGATTACTCATGAATTACAATGAAATTGCCCGTGAAACACTGGAGGCGATCGGCGGTAAAGAAAACGTAGCTGCCGCAGCCCACTGTGCGACCCGCCTTCGTCTTGCCTTACATGATGAATCAATCGTCGATCAGGAAAAATTAGATAAAATGGACAGCGTTAAAGGAACATTCTCGACAGGCGGCCAGTATCAAATTATTTTCGGCTCCGGCACGGTCAATGAAGTCTATAAAGAATTTGCCAAAATGACTGGTACAGATGGCATGTCCACAACGGATGTGAATAATGCCGGCGCGAAAAAAATGAATCCCCTGCAGCGTTTTGTCAAAATGCTGTCTGACATTTTCGTCCCGATTATTCCGGCCATCGTAGCCGGCGGTTTATTGATGGGGATCAACAACCTGTTAACCGCGCAAGGATTGTTTATCGACGGCAAATCACTCGTTGAAGCATACCCGGACATGGCGGATCTTGCTGCCCTGATTAACACATTCGCGAATGCCGCATTTGTCTTCCTGCCTATCTTGATCGGTTTCTCGGCCACACAGCGGTTTGGCGGTAATCCGTATCTTGGTGCGACACTTGGTATGCTGATGGTCCACCCGGATTTATTAAACGGCTGGGGCTACGGCGGCGCGCTTGTCAGCGGCGAAATTCCAGTCTGGTCTATTTTCGGATTTGAAATTGAAAAAATTGGTTATCAAGGAACTGTATTGCCGGTTCTAGCAGCATCCTTTATTCTCGCTAAAATTGAAACATCTTTACGAAAAGTCGTTCCATCTGCACTCGATAACTTATTAACACCGCTATTAACGATTTTCATTACAGGGATTTTAACATTTACACTAGTCGGGCCGATTACACGTGCAGCAGGTAACCTCTTGTCTGACGGTATGATCTGGATGTATGATACAACCGGCTTTATCGGCGGGGCCATTTTTGGTCTTCTTTACGCACCAATTGTTATTACAGGAATGCATCATAGCTTTATCGCAGTGGAAACACAATTGCTTGCTGACATGGCGAAAACAGGCGGTTCATTCATTTTCGTTGTCGCAACCATGTCAAACGTGGCACAGGGTGCCGCCACTCTTGCTGTTTTCATGCTGACGAAAAACAAAAAATTAAAAGGAACAGCTTCTGCTGCCGGTATTTCCGCCCTTCTTGGCATTACAGAGCCCGCTATGTTCGGAGTGAACTTAAAACTGCGCTATCCGTTTATTGGTGCTATCGTCGGTTCTGCTGTCGCAACAGCCTATGTTACCTTCTTTAAAGTAAAAGCGATCGCACTCGGCGCAGCCGGACTTCCTGGTGTCATTTCTATTCATCATGAAGGGCTCCTTCAATACGTGATCGGAATGGCCATCTCCTTTGCCGTCGCGTTTGTGGTCACAATGATTCTCGCAAAACGTGATGCCAAAAAAGAAGCTGTTCAAGAAGCTGCTTAAAACAGTCAATGGTGGAGAGGGTCCAGGATACGGGCCCTCTCCACCTATTTATCTTTAAAGGAGCGATTCACCTTGGAATGGACAACGGAACAACGCTATAAACGCATTGAAGAGGTTACGCCGGAAGAGCTGCAGGCGCTGGCAAAGCAGGTTAATGAAAGCCCGTGGCGGCAGACGTTTCATATACAGCCGGTAACCGGTTTATTAAATGACCCGAACGGCTTTTCTTTTTATAACGGAGAATATCACTTATTTTATCAATGGTTTCCCCTCGGTCCTGTACACGGATTAAAATATTGGTACCATACGAAATCAACAGACCTTGTCCACTGGGAAAACGTTGGCATTGCCATTCATCCGAACGCGGAGATCGACAGTCATGGCGCGTATTCAGGCAGCGCGATTGAACACGAGAATAACCTTTACTTAATGTACACAGGCAATACACGTGATGAAAACTGGGTTCGCCATCCTTTTCAGAATATCGCGGTGATGAACGAGGATGGTGTAATTACTAAATGTGATAAGCCGGTTATAGATCATGTACCGGACGGATATACCGACCATTTCCGTGACCCGAAAGTGTGGAAAGAAAACGATACGTTTTATGCCGTGATCGGCGCGCAGCGGATAAATGAAACAGGCTGCATTGTCCTGTACAGCTCTCCTGATATGAAAAACTGGACGTTTGAAGGAGAAGTAAAAAACGACTTAGGATCGTTTGGATATATGTGGGAATGCCCAGACTATTTTATGGTGAATGGACAGGGTGTGCTCGTTTTTTCACCGCAGGGCATTGCGCCAAATGGAGACCATTATCATAATATTTATCAATCAGGATACGTGATTGGCGAGCTTAATGTTCATGGGAACACAATGACACACGGTGAATTTTCGGAACTGGACCGCGGTTTTGATTTCTATGCCCCTCAGTCAATGGAAGCGCCAGATGGACGACGCATTATGGTTGGCTGGATGGGACTTCCCGAAGTAGCTTATCCTACTGATCAATACGGCTGGGCACACTGTTTAACACTGCCTCGCGAAATGACGATTGAAAATGGGAAGCTGATGCAGCGTCCGGTACGGGAACTTAAATTAAAACGCGGTGTGAAAATGGAAGTGCACGATGTGCTGCAAAATGAAACGAAGACATTTGACAGCTTCAGCGGAACTGTATTTGAACTGATGACCGAGTTTCACAATGTCGATGCGGAGTCGTTTGGAATTGAATTTCGTGTCAGTGAGACAGAAAAAACGGTGCTGCTGTATGATGCCGTGCAGAAAAAGGTCGTGCTGGACCGTACTCATTCCGGTACCGCCGTTGGGACTGAGTTTGGAACGGTGCGGCAATGTGCGCTTGATGCTGAACAGGTGAAATTTCATTTGTTTGTCGATACGTCATCGGTCGAAGTTTTTGTGAATGACGGCGAAGAAGTGTTTACGAGCCGGATTTTCCCGGGCAGCGAAAGCACTGGCATCCGCTTTTTTGCAAACGACGGAAATGCGTCGTACAGCGCAGTGAAATGGACGATTGGAGGATAATGAAATGGGAACTCTCTATTCAATTGGTGAAGTATTAATAGACTTTATACCTCTTCAAAAAGGAAGGGCATTAAAAGACGTTGTATCATTCGAACGTGCTCCAGGCGGCGCACCGGCCAATGTGGCGGCGGCTATTGCCAAACTCGGCGGCCGCTCCGCCGTGCTCACGAAGCTTGGCGAGGATGCATTCGGTGATTTTTTACTGGAACAATTAGAAGAAGCCGGTGTGGACACCGGCCATGTCATTCGCACAAATGAAGCCAACACAGGGCTTGCTTTCGTTTCGCTTCGTGAAGACGGTGAGCGTGACTTTTCCTTTTACCGGAATCCCTCTGCGGACCTGCTTCTCACAGAGGATGAAGTGAATGCTTCCCTTTTCAAATCAGGTGATATTTTGCATTTTTGCTCTGTCGATTTAGTCGACAGCCCGATGAAACAGGCCCATGTAAAAGCGATTCAATCTGCTAAAGAACGCGGGGCTTTAATCAGTTTTGATCCGAATGTACGCCTCCCGCTCTGGGACAGTCCGGATGTGTGCCGTGAAACGATTCTCGACTTTATTCCAAAGGCGCACATTGTCAAAATTTCCGATGAAGAGCTTGCGTTTATAACCGGTATTGAAGACGAAAAAGAAGCGATCGATTTGCTCTTTTCCGGTGACGTTCAGGCGGTTATTTATACAAAAGGGGCAGCCGGTGCCTCTATCTATGTAAATAACAAATCCATTGACGCCAGCGGCTTTTCTGTTGATGTCCAGGATACAACCGGTGCCGGGGATGCCTTTATTGGCGCTTTGCTGTACCGTTTATTGGACACCGGTGCTGATCAACATGAGCTGAAGGCTGTATTGGAACGTAACGCCCTGTCCATTTTAACATTCGCCAATGCAGCAGGTGCGATTACGACAACCGGCAAAGGTGCGATCTCCTCATTGCCGTCAAAAAAACAGATTGAAGACATGATGAACACCCCGTGAGCGATTGCTTGCGGGGGTTCTTTATAAATGACACTCTACACACATTGCGCCAGTATTTTATGCGTTCAAAATTCAAATTAATCCATGCACCTCTTCTCCTCAACTAAAAATAAACCCAACATACATACCGAACAAAATCATTGTTGCTGTGATAATACCAGTAAGGGCAAGGATACTGTTTTTCTCCGGTTTAAACGTTTCGCTGTCGATCGTTTTCATTTTTCCAAAGTAGCTGTATGTCGAAAAACCGATCACAAGAAGGCCAGCGATCACTGCGGCACCGCCAATAATATTCGCCATAAGATCCGCACCTGCCGAATGCTGAGGTAAAAAATTAAAATGAAGATTGATGACAAGAAACCCGATGCCAATGATCGCAATAGCCGTTCGCACCCAAGCGAGATAGGTCCGCTCATTGGCGAGATGCTGCTGAATGAATTTGGAGCTTGTCGTTTTTTCCATGTATATCACCTTTCAAAATAAAATGTAAAGTGAACTTGACATCTGATATTTTGTAAAGTACACTTTACGTAAAGTTAGCTTTACAAAAAATGGGGGTCCCAATGCAAAATGTCATTAAAGAAAAGCGCACCTCATTCCATATTACCCAGGAGGAGCTTTCTCAAAAACTGAATGTGTCACGGCAGACGATTATTTCGCTCGAAAAAGGAAAATACAAACCGTCCCTCGTTCTGGCGCATAAATTAGCCCAAATTTTTGGCTGTACGATTGAAGATTTATTTATATTCGAAGGGGATGAGAACATTGATGGATAATTTAATCGCGGTTTCCGGATTACTGGGCGGAATCATCATTTCTGTCATCGTGTACTTCATTACTCGTAAAGCCGGCGCAAAACGACGCTGGTTTGACGAACGGCAAAAACAGGTGAGTTCACTTGCACATGCGGCTTCTTGGAATATTACATTCGCGGTGCTGCTCATCGCTTGGGCAGTCGTGATTTTAGTAGAGGGCATTTCCTTTTCATTCTTTTTAATGACCGCACTTTACGCTGCCCACTGCATGGGTTTTTTATTCACGTCCATATACTATTCACGGGATCATTAATTTGGAGGAAACCACCACCATTATCAGCATTACCAATAACAAGCATTGCACCGTCTCCAAAATATCCGACCTTAATATTTCTTATTACGTGTCCGAAGAACGGTTTGAAGAATCGAATATCACAACCCAGGTTCCCGTTGTATATATACTTGAATCGCTTGCCCGGGAAGTATATCAGCTAAATATATAAAGCGGTTTTTCCACTTTCTTTGTCAATCACACCGCTTTGCCATGATTATGAGCAAACAGAAAAGGAGATGTCTCAAAAATTTGTCGAGACATCTCCTTCTTATTTTGATGGACGGAATCAGCAGCTTAGGGAACAGCCCTTTTCTTTTCTTATAACTCTTCCCCGTTTGTTTCAATCACTTTTTGGTACCAGTAAAAGCTGTCTTTTTTACTTCGTTCAAGCGTCCCATTTCCGTCATCATCGAGATCGACGTAAATGAAACCGTACCGTTTGGACATTTCTGATGTCGAGAAGCTGACGAGGTCGATTGGTCCCCACGCGGTGTATCCCATCAAGTCAACACCATCCCCAACCGCTTCTTTCATCGCCTCAATATGACGGCTTAAATAATCGATCCGGTATTCATCATGAATGCGTCCATCTTCTTCCACTTTATCAAATGCTCCTAATCCATTCTCAACAACGAAAAGCGGTTTTTCATAGCGCTCGTAAAACATATTCAGCAGCGTGCGCAGTCCTGTCGGGTCAATTTGCCAGCCCCAATCAGATGCCTCAAGATAAGGATTTTTCAAATTCGTTAAAATATTGCCGGCTGCCTGCTCACCCGCTGTTTCCGGCCGCGCTGAAACGGTCGACATGTAGTAGCTGAGCGAGACAAAATCAACCAGATTTTGTTGCAAAATGTCCGCGTCTTCGGGATGCGTCTCAAGAACAACATTGTGCTCCTTGAAGAAACGATTCATGTACGTTGGATAATGCCCACGTACATGTACATCCGTAAAGAAGAAGGTTTTATGCTGATCCTGAAGTGCCGCCAGCATATCTTCCGGATGCGGGCTGTTCGGATAGTTGATCATACCAAGCACCATGCAGCCAATTTGACCGTCCGGCACAAGGCGATGACATGCCTCGACCGCTTTCGCACTGGCCACCAGCTGATGATGAGCCGCCTGGAACGTCGCCTGCAGCACATTTTTATCTTTTACCTGATCCCGTAAAATACCGCCGCTAATGAACGGGCTCATTAAAATAGAATTAATTTCATTGAATGTAATCCAGTATTTTACCTTATCTTTATAACGGTTCATAACCGTTTCCGCGTAATGCGCAAAGAAGTCAATCACTTTCCGGTTTGTCCACCCGCCATACTCCAATGAAAGATGCAATGGCATCTCATAATGAGACAGCGTCACGACCGGCTCGATGCCGTTTTTGCGCAATTCATCAAACAATGCATCATAATAGGCAAGCCCTGCTTCATTCGGCTCCGTTTCCGTTCCATTTGGAAAAATACGAGTCCACGCAATCGATAAACGGAATACTTTAAAACCTAGATCTTTAAACAGCGCAATGTCTTCTTTGTATCGGTGATAAAAATCAATGCCATAACGTTTCGGAAAATGCCGGTTCGCCTGATCGCGCAAAGCTTCTTGTACCTCCTCCGACGTCGGAAAAGGGAGATGCAATTTTTTCCGGTCTTCCGGTTTGATCCGTTCTATCACATCGTTATTGGAGAGCCCTTTCCCATCCTCATCAAAGGCTCCTTCAATTTGATTCGCTGCAACAGCGCCGCCCCATAAAAAACCGTTCGGAAATTTTATTTCATTCGTCATCACTTTGCACTCCTTTTTATTCAATTTCTGTTTTCATCGTAGCGCAAGATGATTTCCCGGTAAATGAATAAGCGATGTTCTGTTCTTTATCACAACGATTGGGATTTGTTACAAAGATGTAACAGCATGTTATCCCCAGAATATTCTCCGTCATGCATTTACATTTCTTCATTTCTATAGCCGGATTTTCTGATTTTGGGCCGGTTTTCTTGCACTTTTGGCCGGATTCCCCTTGAATTCGGCCTTTATGAAGCAGAATCCGGCTGTAGTATCAATAAATCGGCCTATACGACAGTCATTTCCCGGGTAATACGGAGCGTCTTTTTCAGGAGATAATATTAAATCGGATAATCGCGATACCCTTCCTGCACACTGATCCATTTCACTGTTGTGAATTTTTCAATCGCCCATTCCCCATTAAAACGTCCGACGCCGGATGCTTTTTCGCCCCCGAACGGTACATGTGCTTCATCGTTAACCGGCTGATCATTGATATGAATCATACCGGTTTCAATTTTTTTCGCCATTTCAACACCGAGGTGACGGTCTTCCGTAAAGATGGAGCCGCTCAAACCGTAATTAGAATCATTGGCCAAGTCGATCGCCTGCTCCACACTTTTTGCTTTCATAATCGGTGCAACCGGTCCGAAGATTTCATTTTTGACAATCGGCATACCCGCTGTCACATTGGTCAGAACGGTTGGATACATGAGCGCTCCATCTGTTTTCCCGTTTAATTGAATATGTGCTCCCTGTTCGACGCTTTCTTGTATTTCTTTTTGAATACGCTCAACCTGCTTTTGATTAATAAGCGGGCCCACAAACGTCTTTTGGCCGGCAGGATCTCCGACTTTAAGTTTCTCCACAATGTTCATAAACGCCTTCAAAAATTCATCATGCACGCTTTCATCCACAATGATTCGATTCAGCGCCATACAAATTTGACCCTGATGCAAAAACTTCCCGAACGCAGCTGCTTTTGCCGCCCGCTCGATATTTGCGTCTTTCAATACAATCATCACATTATTTCCGCCAAGCTCGAGAGCCACTTCTTTTAACTGTTTGCCTGCCAGTTCACCAATTCTGCGCCCTACCTCTGTTGATCCGGTAAAGGAAATAATCTTCGGAATAGGGTGTTCCACAAACATGTCTCCGATTTCAGAACCCCGTCCAACGACAACATTGACCAAACCATCAGGAAAACCTGCGTCTTGAAAAAGTTTGCCGATGAGAAGTCCGGATGTCACCGGCGTTTCGGATGCCGGTTTTATGACTGCGCTGTTCCCCGTTGCAAGAGCCGGTGCGAGTGAACGCAACGTTAAATGAAATGGGAAATTCCATGGACCGATCGCGCCGACAACGCCTTTTGGACTGCGGTACACTCGATTTTCTTTTCCAGGTATATAAGACGGTAAGAGGACACCCGCGATCCGTGTAAGGAAAGAAGCGGATTCTTTCACGACCGCAACGGCCGCTGCAAACTCACTATCCGCTTTCATACGCGTACTGCCCGCTTCTTTAATAAGCCAGTCAATGATCGTCTCCTTTTCCGCCTTCATTTTTTCTAAAAGCCGATCAAACAGTGCCTGTTTTTCATGAAGCGGGAGGGCCGCCCATTTTACCTGTGCTTCCTTCGCCGCTTCGTATGCTTCATCTAAATCCGATTGATCCGCTGATCGAATGGTAAATAATAGTTCATCATTATACGGATTTTTATTTTCTATTTCTTTTTCACTCGACCCTTTTTTCCACTGGCCGTTAATCAACTGATTGGTAAACTGCGTCATGTTTTTTTCCTCCTAACAAAATACACTCCTTTCTGGTTTTCCCTTTTTTCCGCTTTTTTAAAATAAAAAACCACCTCATTTAAAGAGATGGTTCATGATATCTTTCAGCGATTGATTCGCCAATTCCTTTTCCATTGCTGTTTGGGCACGATGAAATGTAACATCGAGTGTTGATTGTATATTTTGGCCGACCGGACAATTCGGGTTCGGTTTCTCATGCATGGCAAACAGCTCATCTTTTGGCTCCACTGCTTTAAAAATATCCAGCAATGAAATGTCAGCTGGATCTCTCGTTAATTCAGATCCCGTTATGCCGGCCCGCGACGTGATAAGCCCCGCTTTTCTCAACATACCGCTAATGCGCCGGATCACGACCGGGTTCGTATTCACACTTCCCGCCATGAGTTCTGAAGACAACGGCGCACCCGGACTTGATGCGACCAGTACCATTATATGAATCGCTACGGCGAGACGACTATTAATCATTTTTTCTCCACCACCATTTGTCATTATTTTAGTTACCACTTCAGTTTCTGTCAAATGGGCAAGCAGGAGAAAAGCGGGGTGATTGACTTAATGTACCCGCTGAGTGCCAAAATAAGGGGCGGACGGAGGATCATATTCACATAAAATCCGAATTTATAAATGAAAAAGGAGGATGTCTCGATGATTGTTTGAGACATCCTCTTTGTTTACTTTTTCACTTCAATCATGATCGCGTCACCCTGTCCGCTTCCGGAACAGATGGCGGCGATGCCGATTCCTCCGCCGCGCCGGCGAAGTTCGTATGCCAGTGTCAAAATGATGCGGGCACCGCTCGCGCCGATCGGGTGGCCCAGTGCAACGGCCCCGCCATTCACATTCACCTTTTCCGGATCAATCCCGGCAATCTTATTGCTGGCAAGCGCGACCGCCGCAAATGCTTCGTTTATTTCAAACAAGTCAATGTTCTCAACGGATTTGCCTGTTTTCTTTAATAGTTCATTAATGACAAGGCCTGGTGTTTGCGGAAATTTTTCTGCTTCAACGGCTATTTCTGCATGGCCGATCACTGTGGCTAAAACCTGCTTTCCTTCTTTTACCGCCCGCTCACCGCTCATTAAAACAAGGGCAGCGGCGCCATCATTGATCCCCGGTGCATTGCCTGCTGTGATGGTGCCTTCTTTACCGAATGCCGGCTGCAGCTTTTTAAGCGCGTCTATCGTGGTACTTTTACGCGGTGCTTCATCCGTATCGACGACAATCGGATCTCCTTTGCGCTGAGGCACTTCCACCGCCGTAATTTCTTCCGCCATTTTGCCGCTTTCGATGGCCGCAACCGCTCTCTCATGACTGCGAACCGCCCAATTGTCTTGTTCTTCGCGTGACAATTGAAGCTCCTCCGCCGTCGCATTTCCGTATGTTCCCATATGTAAACCGGTGAAACTGCATGAAAGTCCGTCATGAATCATTAAATCGATCATCGGTGTATCGCCCATGCGCGCACCCCATCGTGCTTTAAAAACAGCATATGGTACGTTCGACATCGATTCCATGCCGCCTGTCAAAATAATCTCTTCATCACCTGAGCGAATAATCTGATCCGCAAGTGTAACGCTTCGAAGACCGGACGCGCATACTTTATTGATCGTTTCGGTTTTAATATCCCACGGAATGCCGGCTTCCCGTGCGGCCTGACGCGACGGAATTTGTCCCTGTCCAGCCTGCAGCACGTTTCCGAAAATGACTTCATCCAATTCTTCCGGTCGCACATTCGCCCGTTTCAACGCTTCTTTCATCGCAATGCCGCCGAGCTGTGAAGCTGTTAATGACGCAAGCGATCCGCCAAATTTGCCGATCGGCGTACGTGCACCGTCTAAAATGACTGTTTTCACCATTATATCTCCCCCTCAAATTTCCTCCGGCAGAAAAGATCGCTTCTGCATTCTGCTGACGACAGTTCAATCATCCGCATCATCCTAAATTTATGAAACCGTTTTCTTTTTTGGGCATTTTAATTATAAACCATCTATCTTTATTTTTCTCTTACAGTCTTGTAAGTGAAATGCAAAAGAGAATGGGGATGCCGCAAACATTTGAGGTATCGCCTTCTTATTTTTCAGGGCCGGATTTTCAATGAATCCGGCCTTTCATCATTCTGTGAAAGAAGAGCCCTTTTCGTATTGCTCATACAACGCATCCAGCGCATCATCGATCACATCCTGCACTTCAGTGGCAAAATGGATAAAAATAAACTGCATGGCTTCCGCTTCTTCCAGGAACCGTTCTCCATCCGGTCCGAAGCTGCTGAAAAATGGGATGCTGAAATGCACATCTATTTCTTCGTTGGCATCTTCCCGCCCGAATCCTTTCACGACGAAATAAATGTCCAAATCACCAATGTGCTCATCTTCCCTATCCTTGAAGCTGATGGTGATACGATGTGTATGATTGTGATCCGCTTCAATTGCCGCTTTGGCCAGCTCGCCTGTTACAAATGGCTTTATCCCGCTTGCTGACAGCATATTCTATCCCTCCCGATTCCGTTTTTTTGTTTATTCTTCCCGCCCGATTAATTCCAGACTGAATTCACCGACTGCGTTCTCTTCATATAAATTCGTTACGGACGTGGAATAGGCATGAATCGTTGCGGGAAAATCGAGTTTTTTTTCCGGGACTTTCACATGGAAATCCATTTCATAAAGAAGCGTTGTAATATCGTGATACGCTTCACTTGTCACTTTAAATTGAAACCCGATTTTCGGTACAGCTTTACCCGTCTTTTCATCCAGTATCGTTTCTTCTTGAAAATCTGTTACTTCGATCGGCGTGTCATTTAAAATAACCGTTTTCACCATTGTTTCTTCAGCTCCATTCCTTTATTTGCTGTAGAGCCATTATAGCGCTATTTTGGGATACATCAATTATTTTGACTTACAAAAATAAGCCGGAGACCTTGTATGATCTCCGACTGTTTGTGCCGATTATGCAACCACGGCATTGTTTAAAAAATGGTCTAACGCTTCCTGAAAACCTGCTGTTCCGACACGTAAATAAAAGGCGTGGAACGATTCGTCTTCAAGACGGTTTTCTTTAAAATAGTTTGCGATGTGCGCGAGTGCCGGCGCAACAGAATCAGCGATCACTTTTCCTTTCAGCTTTTCATTAAACTGCGCACCCGGACCGAGAATACCGCCAACATACAATTCAAATGCTTCTTTCATACCGTCCGGTGTTTTGAGCAGCACGCCCTGAAGACCGATATCGGCAATTTGCTTTTGCCCGCATGCATTCGGGCAGCCGACGAAATGAATACGGATGTCTTCATCAAGCTTAACATGCTCATCCAAATATTGAGCCACTTTGCGCGCTCTCTCTTTCGTTTCTACAATCGCAAGGTTACAAAATTCGATGCCTGTGCATGAGACAGTCCGGCTCATAAAACGGGATGGATTTGGTGAAAATTTATTAAAAATCGCATGCTTCAATAATTCATCTACTTTTTCAGCAGGGACATTTGGAATAATGATGTTTTGAGAAATGGTTGTACGGATGGACCCGTTTCCATATTGGTCCGCCAGCTCCGCCAGTTCAAGAAAATCGTCTCCGCTCAGACGGCCAACCGGGACGTTTAAGCCGATATAGCGAAGGCTCTCTTGTTTTTGCGAGTGCACGCCGTCAAAATAAGCGGCCTGCCAGCCGGCCGTTTTATCTTCACCGCGTTCCGGCATTTTCCCGATTAACTTTTCAAGCTCTTCCTGGAATTTCTCCGCTCCCCAGTCATCGACAAGAAACTTCAGACGGGCACGGTGACGTTTCGCGCGGTATCCATGGTCGCGGAAAATCGTTGTCACGCCAATCGCCACTTTTAATACCTCTTCCGGGCGGACAAACATATTAAGCGGCTGCGCCAAATATGGTTTGGCAGAAAGTCCGCCGCCGACTTGAATATGGAAGCCAATAACTTCTTCACCATCAATTACTTTAACAGCCGGTGTAAACGCTAAATCTTGAATTTCTGCATGTGCGTTATTATACTTATTGCTCGAAATCGACATTTTGTACTTTCTTGGCAGATTTGAAAAATCACGATTCATGACGAAGAAGTCGTTCACTTCATTGACAAGTGCTGTCGTATCCATCAATTCATCAGGGTCGATACCTGCAAGCGGATTACCGACAATCGTCCGCGGGCAATCACCGCATGCTTCATATGAGTACAGCCCGACCGCCTCAAGACGATTGTAAATATCCGGAATATCTTCAATGCGCAGCCAGTGGAACTGAATCGCCTGGCGTGTCGTCACGTCCGCAAGATTACGTCCATAATCCTGTGCAATTTTACCAAGAGCGCGTGCCTGCTCAGATGTCATAATCCCCGATGGAATACGTATACGCATCATAAAGTAACCGTCATTCGGTCTTTGCTGGTACACACCCGCCCACTTAAACCGGTTAAATTCATCATCTGGAATCGATACATACCCTTCTTTTGAATACTTCTCAATAATGGTTCTGATCACGTCAAGACCATCTTTTTTCATTTTATCAAATTCCACTTTATGCAATTCTTTCGGATCCCGGTCCATCCATATTGCTTCATAAGCCACGTTGCTTTCCCCCTTAGTGCAAATATTCTTTCTATTAATACTAAAGGAAATAAACAAAAAGAAACCGGCCAATTACATAGTAAATTGACCGGCCACTTATACATTATCGTTTTTTTGACAAACAGCGAGCGCATCCGCAAATCGAGCAATTCCTTCACCGATAACGTCCGTTTCTTCTCTTCCGAATGTAAAGCGGACATAGCCTTTTTGCGAACCAAATACACTTCCCGGCAGAAACGAAACGCCGCGCTTCATGGATTCCTCCAGCAGCTGCTGCTCATTGACCGGATGTGTCAGCCTGCACCAGATGTGAATGCCGCCTTCTGGAATAAAATAGGCCGTATTATCTTTTAAATACCTCTGAAAACTCGTAACAATTTCATCGCGCCGTTCTTTTAATTCTTTGCGGATCATATGAATATGCTCGTCAAAGGATGAAGATTTTAAAAATTCATTCGCGGCCCATTGCGGAAAAATACTATGGCCGAAATCAACCTGCTGTTTCGCATCGGCGAGCCGTTCGATGACATTGGACGGACCGATCACCCAGCCAATCCGCAAACCGGAAGCCACAATTTTCGATAAAGAGCTGATATAAAGCACGTTCCCGTTCTCGTCCATCGACTTCAGCGTATCACTTACGTTTCCATTAAAAGACGTCAATGAATACGGATCATCTTCAATAATGGGAATACCGAATTCAGACGATATTTCTAAAATTCGTTTTCGGCGTGCCGGACTCATTTTCAGCCCCGTTGGATTTTGATAATCCGGATTTAAAAACAGCATCCGAATGCGGTGTTTTTTGTGCAGCGCAATAACATCATCCGGATTGATTCCATGCTGGTCGACCGGTAATAGCAGTGTATTCAGGCCCGCTGATTGAAAAACGGGCAGCGAATAACAATATGATGGATCTTCAATGGCAATGGAATCCCCCGGTTTCAGCAAACATTGAATAATTAAATGAAGCGCCTGCTGTGCACCGGATGTGATTAAAATCGACGACGGCGCAGCATGAATATTTTTATATTCCCTTACATGCTCGGCAATCGTTGTCCGGAGCGCGGCATTTCCCTGTGGATGATCGTATCCGAGATGATCAAGAAACGGAATAGTGGCCATAATCGTCTTAAATTGTTCCCGCGGCAAAAGCCCCGGCGCCAGTTCGCCGCTGGATAAATTAATGACGTGCCGTTTTTGATTTTCGGTACGGATGCGCTGCACGAGCGGCAAATTAGGCAAAAAGGAGCCGTCTTCCATGTAACGGCCCCAGTTCGGAATACGCTTATGCGAAATCCCCCAAATATCCGTGCTGATGCGGGTGCCGCTTCCCTTTTTCCGCTCAACTATGCCGAGCGACTGCAGTTCTTCATACGCAGCTACAACTGTGCTTCGGTTCACACCGAGCTCTTTCGCCAGAAGCCGTTCCGATGGCAGTACACTTTCCGGCGAAAAAAGGCCCGTTGAAATCCCCTCTTCAATATACTCCGCAATTTGTTTGTACACCGCTTTTTTGGCGGCCCGATCCGGTCTCCATTCCATTATGTCACCTTCCCGCTTAAATAACGGACACAATATACCATATGACACCAACTGCCAGGACAACAAATAAAATAATGTAAATAACCGTTAAGTTAATGGTGTTCCGCTTCGTGGATTCTCCGTATTTTACATCTTCGCTTTTCGTGACCATGAAGGTCCCAACAAGCGCAAGAACAAGAACAACAATGACCAGCGCCATCGCAATTTTCATCCTGTCTCCTCCTTTTTCACAAAAAATAGCTAATGATTAACGGAAGTATAAAACTGGCGGCAAGTCCGGTTATAATCATCGTTACCGAACCGATGGCCGCTGCTTCCTTTTCATTTTTCACCAGCTGGCTTACGCCGACAATATGCGAAGCGAAGCGCAGCCCATTCCGATCCCTCTGCCGACCGGGCTTTTCACACGAAGCCCGTTTAAAACAAATGGCCTGAATACCCCCCATGGTACACTGGCAATCACAACAAAGGCAGCTGTCACCGGTGGGATACCGCCGATTTCTTCCGATAAAGCAAGGGCAATCGGCATCGTTGTCAGCTGCGGCATCACTGACAAAATAATCGATTCATTCAGCCCAATCCATTTTCCGGCAAGTACAGCGAGCACAAATGTCACCAAAATCCCGCTTCCAGCGCCTATTATGATAGAAGAAACGTTTCTCATAAAAAGCTGGCGCTGGTTATAGAGCGGAACGGCAAGCGCCACAATGGCCGCATTTAACAGCAGTGACAGCCATTCCGCACCACCCTAGGCATAGTCAATGTGCGATGTACCGGACAATAAAAACAAGCAAATGAGAAAGACCGTTGTCGTCAAGACAGGAATAGTAACAGGCGATGAAACCCTTTCATTTAATTTTACCGCCAGTGTTAACAGCGTGCTCCCTATAATGAGCAGGACCAGTCCCATTCCTTCTTCTTTAAAAAAAGGACCATAGTTGATAATTCCAGTCGTTGCTGGTATTAAAAACAGCGGCATAAACGCAATCAGCTTGACCGCGCCCATCTCCACCCACTTTGCCGGAACAACACCGGACATGAGCAAGCCAAACAGGATCAGCATACCTGCCAAACTGCCTGGTATTGATAAATGAAGCCAGACGGCTAGCTGATTTCCGATTGCACTAATAACATATATAACGCCCGCCTGGAGCGCTGTCACCATCCACTTCACTGCTGTCCCCCCATCCTTTTATCATAGAAAAGATCTCAAAAAAAGGACCATCCAATTTCACTGGATTTTACTCATCCAATTTAAAAAGCCTTTCCTTCATCATAGCAGGAAAGGCTTCTTGAAATATTACAAATTTCCGAACTGTGCCTCGTGCAGACGGCGGTAATGTCCATTTCGCTCTAACAGCTCATCATGACTTCCCTGCTCTTCAATACCGGACGGCGTTACCACAATAATCCGATCCGCATGTTTAATAGTGGCAAGCCTGTGCGCAATAACAAGAGTCGTGCGGCCGATTGCAAGTTCCGCCAACGCCTGCTGAATCGCCAGCTCCGTCTCCGTATCAAGGGAGGATGTCGCTTCATCTAAAATTAAAATGGGGGGATTCTTTAAGAAAATACGCGCAATCGCCAGCCGCTGCTTTTGCCCGCCGGACAGCTTCACGCCCCGTTCCCCAATGACCGTGTCAAGCCCTTCAGGCAAGGACAAGACGAATTCCTCTAAACGCGAGCGCTTCAAAGCATCCATAATGGCTTTATCAGAGGCACCAAGATCCCCGTATAAAATGTTTTCCCGAATCGAACCGGAGAATAAAAATACATCCTGCTGTACAATGCCAATCTGACGGCGAAGTGAGGCGAGCGTCATTTTTTTCGTATTTAATCCATCGATGGAGATAAATCCTTCCTGTGCATCGTAAAACCGGGGCAACAAGCGGCACATCGTCGTTTTCCCCGCACCCGATGGACCGACAAAGGCAACCGTCTCTCCCGCTTTAATCGACAGGCTGATGTCCTTTAAAACCGGTGTTTTTCCTTCATAGCCGAATGTTACATTATAATAACGAATATTGCCATTTACCATACCCACCTCAATCGCATCCGGTGAATCTGCCACATCCGGTTCCGTTTCAAGCAGTTCCACATATCGTTTAAAACCGGCAATGCCTTTCGGATAGCTTTCAATAATCGCATTTATTTTTTCAATCGGGCGGAAGAAAATGTTCGACAGCAGAATAAAGGCGATAAATTCGCCGTATGTAAGCTCATCGTTCATCACGAAATAGGTGCCGCAAATAAGAACAAAAAGTGTCACCACGCGCATCAGCATATAACTGATCGACATATTTAACGCCATAATTTTATACGATACGAGTTTCGTCAAACGAAAACGATTGTTATTTTCTTCAAACTGTGCTTTTTCATGCTTTTCATTCGCAAATGCCTGAACGACGCGAATGCCTCCCATGCTGTCTTCAATACGGGCATTAAAATCGGCAATATCACCGAATAACTGGTGAAAAGCGCCGGTCATTTTTTTATTAAAGTACACAGCGAGCCATAAAATGATTGGAATAATAATAAATGTCAGCACCGCCAGCTTCCAGTTAATATAAGCCATCATGGCAAACGCGCCGGTCAGTGTCATGACGGCAATAAATAAATCTTCCGGACCGTGATGCGCCATTTCACCGATTTCCATTAAATCGCTCGTCATCCGCGAAATCAAATGACCGGTTTTCGTATTGTCAAAGAATCGAAATGACAGCTTTTGAACGTGGGTAAACAGCTTTCGCCGCATGTCCGTTTCTATGTTAATGCCAAGCATGTGTCCCCAGTATGTCACAACATATTGCAGACCTGCATTAAACATGTAAATGAGCAGCAGCCCGATGCAGGCGGCCAAGATCAAATTCCAATCCCCGGACGGCAGCAGTTTATCGATAAACTGATTGACGACAAACGGAAAAGCGAGCTCAAGCAGCCCTGCCAGCACGGCACAGAAAAAATCCACGAAAAATAGCTTTTTATAAGGACGATAGTAAGAAAAAAAACGTTTCAGCAACATCTCACTCCTTTTCAAATTTTAATGCGTTTCCTGTTCAGCATAAAAAGAATGCGATTGATAATCAATTTCAACAAAAAACGTAGCACATCCATTTACAGATTGTCTATACCTTTTTGACAATAAAACAGGCATCATCTCTTATAAACGAGATGATGCCTGTTTTGCAGATAGGTTTTTCATAAATGTTCGCTATTATCAAGATCTTCTGTTATTTAGACATGAATCCTTTCAGCGCAAAAGACACATTTTGCGGCCTTTCTGCCAGGCGGCGCATAAAATAGCCAAACCAATCATCGCCAAACGGAACGTAAACGCGCACGTTGCAGCCTTCACGGACAAGGCTTAATTGTACATCCGTGCGGAACCCATATAATAGTTGAAATTCAAACTGATCAAAAGGAATCGAATGCTCTTTGACCAGCTCTTTGACCCGCGCGATGATATGATGATCATGTGTGGCAATCGCCGTGTAGCTCCCGCTCAGCAAATGTTCTTTAATAATGACCAAAAAGTTGTCATCCACATCCCGTTTATCTTGATATGCTACTTTGGCGGATTCTTTATACGCCCCTTTCACAAGACGAAGAGGGATTCCTTTCAACGATTTCACATCTTGCCCGGCACGATGCAAATACGCTTGAATGACGGTGCCGACATTGTTATAGCCATATACGTCCCGCAGCTCCTTTAAAATATCAAGTGTCAGCTGATAATGAGCGTAATCTTCCATGTCAATTTGTACAAAGTTGCCGTGCCATTTAGCCGCTTCTAAAATCCGGCGCATATTTTCCACGCAAAAGGCGCGGTCCACATCGAGGCCGATCTGTGTCAATTTTACGGACAATTGGCTGTCTACACCCGCCTCCGCCATCGCTTCAAGCGTTTTTACATTATATTCCGCCGCCTGAGCCGCTTCTTCTTTACTCGAAACAAATTCGCCAAGATGATCAAGCGTGCAGGCAATCCCTTGCTGATTCAGTTCTCTTACTATTTTGACCGCACTTTCAATGTTTACACCGGCCACCACCTGGGAAGCGCCAAATTTCAGCCCCCACTTTTTCGCCGCATGATTTAATAATCCGTTCCGGGAGGCATAAAGAAACACATTTTTTGAAATGGAAGCCATCATCATGATCTCCCCCTCCGCTTTTATATTCCTTTAATTCCCCCTCTTCTATAATGTGATGCTTCCGACATGCGTTCTGTAACAACATTTTTTCAGCTACATGCTGATTCTTGCGTTTACGGAGTAAAGACCCGGTTAATTTTTTCAATTCCCCAGTCCAGTTCTTCTTTCGAAATAATAAGCGGCGGTGTAAAACGAATCATGGTCCCATGTGTTTCTTTACATAAAAGGCCTCCCTGCTTTAATTTTTCACAATATGGGCGGGCAGTCTCTGTTAATTCAACACCGATAAAGAGCCCGCGGCCGCGCACTTCTTTAATGGAGGGATGAGTGATTTTCATTAATTCCTCTTTAAAGTATTGTCCCAGCTCGAATGAACGAGCCGCCAGCCCCTCTTTTTCAATGACGTTAACCGAAGCCATGGATACAGCGCAGGCAAGAGGACTGCCGCCAAAGGTCGAACCATGCGAACCGGCGTTAAAGACACCTAAAATCGTTCGATTCGCGGCAACACATGAAATCGGGATCACGCCGCCGCCGAGCGCTTTTCCAAGAATGAACATATCCGGGTCCACTTCTTCCCATTCACAGGCGAACATTTTTCCAGTCCGCCCTAACCCTGTTTGAATTTCATCCGCAATGAATAATACGTTATTCTCTTTGCAAAGCGCGGCCGCTTCTTTTAAAAAGCCATCCGGGGGCAAAACAATGCCCGCTTCTCCTTGAATCGGTTCGGTAATAAATGCGGCTGTATTTGGGGTAATCGTTTCTTTTAACGCCTGAATATCACCGAATGGAATCAGCTTAATGCCCTGCAGCATCGGGCCAAATCCCCGCTTGTATTCCGCTTCCGATGAAAGAGAAACGGCTGTCATTGTCCGGCCGTGAAAATTGCCGCTGCACGCAATGATCTCCGCCTGATCTCTTGGAACTCCTTTTACTTCGTACGCCCAGCGGCGGGCTGCTTTCACCGCGGTTTCAACCGCTTCGGCGCCCGTATTCATCGGCAGCACCGTTTCTTTGTTCGTTAATGTACACATTTTTTCGCACCATGGTCCGAGCTGGTCATTATAAAAAGCGCGTGACGTTAAAGTGACCCGATCTGCCTGCTGTTTTAATGCCTGAATAATTTTGGGATGACGATGACCTTGGCTGACTGCCGAATATGCACTCAGCATATCCATATATCGATTGCCTTCCGGATCTTCCACCCACACTCCCTGTGCTTCTGAAATAACGATCGGCAGCGGCTCATAGTTGCGGGCGCCAAATATTTCGGTCTGTTGAATCATTTTGTCCGTTTCGGTCATGGAGAATGTCATCGCAATTCCTCCCCGGAAAATAGTGAATGAATGGTTTTAAAACGCTTCTGACGTTGTTTTTCCCTGCAAATGCAAAAGGAGATAATCCGGGCTCCCCGCTTTCGAATCGGTTCCCGACATATTAAAACCGCCAAATGGCTGGTAGCCGACAATCGCTCCCGTACATCCTCTATTAACGTATAAATTGCCGACATGAAATTCTTTTCGGGCCCGTTCAATGTGATCACGATTGTTAGAGATCAAAGCTCCTGTTAATCCGTACTCCGTATTATTCGCAACAGCCAGCATATGATCAAAATCATCCGCCCTGCAAAAAGCAACGACTGGTCCAAATATTTCTTCCTGCATGATCCGGGCATTTTCGTTCACATCTGCGAAAATAGCCGGCTGAATGAAAAAGCCCGCTTTTTCACTCCCTTCTCCCCCCGTTACGAGACGTCCTTCTTGTTTGCCGATTTCGATGTAACTCATAATTTTGTTGTACGCTTTTTCATCAATGACCGGTCCCATATACGTATCCGGATCTTCCGGATTGCCCATTGTCAGCGTATTCGTTAAAGCGGCCGCTTTTTCAAGCACGGTATCGTATACATCTTTATGAACAACCGCGCGGGAGCAAGCCGAGCATTTTTGGCCGGAAAATCCGAATGCAGAGTATACAATAGAAGAAGCCGCCAAATCCAAATCAGCCTCTTTATCAACCAGAATGGTATCTTTCCCGCCCATTTCGGCCATAACGCGCTTCAGCCAAATTTGCCCCGGATTTACTTTTGCCGCACGTTCATAAATGCGGCAGCCGACCTCGCGTGATCCCGTAAACGAGACAAAACGGGTTTTCGGATGATCGACAAGATAATCCCCGATTTCAGTCCCGCTGCCGGGTATATAATTCAAAACACCCGCAGGCAGACCGGCTTCTTCCATCACTTCCACAAACTTCGCGGCAACGACCGGCGTTGATTCGGCCGGCTTTAGCAGCACGGTATTTCCGGTCACGATGGCCGCAGCGGCAGTTCCCGCCATAATAGCAAGAGGGAAGTTGAATGGAGAAATCACAATACCGACTCCAAGCGGAATATAGTGAAACGTATTATGTTCGCCTGGACGGCTGTTTACGGGCGCACCGTCTTTCAATTCAAGCATTTGCCGGCCATAATATTCAAGAAAATCAATCACTTCAGCTGTATCTCCGTCGGCTTCTTTCCAAGGTTTACCTGCTTCCGTAACGAGCCAGCTTGAAAACTCATGTTTCCGCCGCCGAATGATCGCAGCGGCACGGAATAAAAGATTGGCCCGGTACCCCTCATCCGTCATTTTCCATGTTTCAAATGCCTGCAGTGCGGACTGCATCGCTTTTTCCGCCAATGCTTGATCCGCCAGGGAGACAGTGCCGATCAACTCTTCTTTTTTAGCAGGATTCGTCGATGCTGCTTTTGAATGTGAAATGATCTTTTCACCGCCAATCACTAATGGATACTCTTTTCCTAATTGTGTATTCACGTACGCCAGCGCTTCTTTAAATTCACTCTTATTTTTTTCGATCGTAAAATCGGTAAATGGTTCATGCTTATACTCAACAACCATTTGATCTCCCTCCTCATTCAGGTTATCTATCATTAATGATGAATGACGGACACTTTTTTACAATCATATGAGTTGAGATGCAAAAACATTTTGAGCATCTGAAAAATAATGGCTTTATTTTCATATTCATTTGCTTTATATTGTTTGAAAACGCATTCATTTAAAAGAAGCCAGTAATATGAGCGGGAAGAAAAAAAACACGCAGCGAATTAAATATAGATAGATTTTTAAGAAATGGTGTTCAATGAAAGCGGGAACCGGGTTTTGTTCGGTTAGTGAAGACAGCGTTAATAAAGAAAGATAGAGGAACGGTTCATCGGACAATAAAACATTTGTTTGTATTATAGCATGAACGGGGTAATTTGAACAGCCAAAAGAGTCTTCTTCTCTACGCCGATAAGACAGAATGATAACGATGCAGGGGGAATGAAAGGATGAAGAGAAAAAGTGTATCCATCATTGGTGTACCAATGGATTTAGGGCAGACAAGACGAGGCGTGGATATGGGGCCGAGCGCCATACGTTATGCCGGCGTAAAAGAATGTCTTGTAAAGCTTGGGTATTCTGTTTATGACGAAGGGAATATAAAAGTCGAAATTCAGGAACGGACCATTCTTGATCAAAAAACGAGTCTGAAAAATTTAACTGCGGTCGCGGAAGGAAATGAGCGTCTCGCCCACAAAGTAGAAGAAGTGATCAGCCAGAGAAGATTTCCGCTTGTACTAGGCGGTGATCACAGCATCGCCATCGGTACGCTTGCCGGAGTGGCAAAGCATAGTCAAAACCTTGGAGTCATTTGGTATGACGCACATGGTGACTTAAATACAGCCGAAACATCCCCATCCGGAAATATACACGGTATGCCGCTTGCGGTCAGCCTTGGAATAGGCCATCCCGCACTCACAAACATTGGCGGCTACGCACCAAAGATTAAGCCTGAAAACATCGTCATTATCGGAGCGCGTGACCTCGATACTGGTGAACGGAAACTGATTAAAGAAAAAGGCATTAAAGTATATACAATGCATGAAATCGACCGGATCGGCATGACTAATGTGATGAAAGAAACGATTGACTATTTAAAAGAACGGACGGAACACGTTCATTTATCTCTCGACATGGATGGACTCGATCCAACCGAAGCACCGGGCGTCGGTACACCTGTCGCCGGCGGAATCAGTTATCGTGAAAGCCACCTCGCTATGGAAATGCTCGAGGAATCAAAACTCATTACCTCTGCCGAATTTGTTGAAGTGAATCCCATTCTTGATGAAAAAAATAAAACCGGTGCCGCGGCTGTCGCGTTAATCAGTTCATTATTCGGTGAAAAATTGCTTTAATTCATTTGAGTGCTCCAAAAAAATAAATTGCGCCGGTTGTAACAACACACATTGTCCAGGCGGGGCTGTCTCAAAAATTCATCGGGACAGCCCCGCCTTTTTTCATCCATTGATCGTAAAGAGTCAATCTATTGGTTGAATTTAGCCGGGATAAAATGTTACCATTGATTACGAAATTCGATATTGATATCCGATATAAGGAGGTGCTTATTTGGAAGATAAGGTGCTGCGGAAATTATTTCTCGGATTTATTCATATTCACATTTTACATCATGCAAAAGAACATCCCATTTTTGGCGCATGGATGCTCGAGGAATTACGGGAACATGGCTATGTGATCAGCCCGGGCACTCTGTATCCAATCCTTCACACAATGGAAGAAGATGGACTGCTTACGCGTGAAGACCGGAATGTGGACGGGAAAATCCGCAAATATTATACGACAACGAAAAAAGGAAATGACATTTTAATCGAAGCGCGCAAAAAAGCGTATGAACTATTTAAGGAAATTAAAGAATAAGGGGACGATTATGCAAAAAATCAGTTTTAAAACGTTAATGGAGATTTTGCTTGTATCCACCAAGCTTGGCTTAACATCATTTGGAGGACCTGTTGCCCATTTAGGCTATTTTCATGAAGAATATGTACGCAGACGGAAATGGATGGATGAAAAAAGCTATGCAGATTTAGTGGCACTCTGTCAGTTTTTGCCGGGACCGGCCAGCAGTCAGGTCGGCATGGGCATCGGGATCATGCGCGGCGGCGTGATCGGCGGTATTCTCGCTTTTATCGGATTTACGATGCCATCCGTCATTGCACTGATCCTTTTTGCACTCGTGCTCCATGGCCTCGATATCGGAGACGCCGGCTGGATTCATGGATTGAAAATTGTCGCTGTAGCCGTTGTCGCCCATGCGATTCTTGGAATGGCACAAAAATTGACGCCTGATTTACAGCGAAAAGCGATTGCGCTTGCCGCCCTTACCATTACATTGCTCTGGCAGACCGCATTTACACAAGTCGGGGTCATTATTTTAGCTGGTGTGATCGGGTTTCTTCTGTACAAAGAATATGCGGCGGATACGTCTGATTCATTTTCTTTTCCTTTATCACGCCGATTTGGGGCCATTTGTCTCGCGCTCTTTTTCGGGTTGCTTGCTGCACTGCCGATTTTACGTGAAGTGACTTCATTGAATTGGGTTGCGATGTTCGACAGCTTTTACCGCGGCGGCGCACTCGTTTTTGGCGGCGGCCACGTTGTCCTTCCACTGCTGGAGCGGGAATTTGTGCCGACCGGCTGGCTGAATGCGGAACAATTTCTGGCCGGATACGGAGCCGCTCAGGCTGTGCCGGGACCGCTCTTTACATTTGCGGCTTACATCGGTGCCGTCATTAACGGCTGGCAGGGCGGTCTACTGGCGACATTTGCGGTTTTCTTACCTGCCTTCCTGCTCATTCTCGGTGCCCTTCCATTCTGGGATATGCTTCGTCACAATCCGAAAATTCAAGGTGCGCTTATGGGTGTGAATGCAGCCGTTGTCGGCATTTTAATCGCCGCGTTTTACACACCAATCTGGACAAGCTCGATTTTGGCACCAATCGATTTTGCGTTTGCGGCGATTTTGTTCAGTATGCTTGTGTATTGGAAGCTGTCACCATGGGTTGTGGTACTGACCGGTGCTATTGGCGGCGCACTGCTTTCATCGATCTTGTAAATGAAAGCGGGCTGTTTCACAAAAAATGGCCTGCTTCTTTCTCATTTTTCAAACCGTTCTATTTTCATTCCCTGTGAGTAAGACCGTTAAATAAAAATTCTTTTGGATGTCTGGACAATGACCTCTTTCAAATCTTCGGGTAATTCCGCATTTAAATAGAGGTAAATTGGTGTCGGCGGCAGCGATTTACTGAGAGGAACTTTTTTTAACTTTCCACTCTTTAACTCCTCCTGTACAATGATTTCCTGTAAAAATGCGATGCCTAACCCTTTCCGCACCATCATTTTCAACCAGCCGACATTGTTAATCTCGACTTCTTTGTATTCTTTTAATTGGTTTTTATCAAGAAAGCTTTCTATGCTTTTCGTTGTGATAAATTCCCGGTTATAAATGATGATCCGCTCATTTTCTAAATCAGATGGCGACACTTTATTAAATTTAGCGAGAGAATGATCAGGCGCGCAAACAAGGATATTTTGTTCATCGGCAATTTTAGTCACGGAAAGATTGGAATGTGTCTCATCCGAATGAACATAAGCAAATCCTATATCCATTTTCCCCGCGCGTATGTCATCCGTGATCTGTTCAGCCGTTCTGATTTCTAAAGGAAATTCAAAGCCTGGAAAGCGGTCATATAAGATTTTTAAAATCTCCGGCATGATTTCGACGCCCATATGGTTCATGCAGGATATTTTTATCTTTTTCGGCATTAACGGCGGTTCTTGAAGGATATTCTGGGCTTTTTCAATAAACTGAAATGCTTCATGAAAGTATGGGTACACTTTCAAACCGGCGGATGTCAGGGTCGTTTTCTTTCCATTTTCTCTTTCAAATAGCGTACAGTTTAATCCTCTTTCAAGCTGTTGAATCCGGACACTGATCGTCGGCTGGCTAATAAAGAGCGCTGCTGCCGCCGCTGAAAAACTCCCTTTTTCAACCACCATTAAAAATGCTTCAATATTTTTCAGTTCCATTCGTCCGACTCCTATGCTTTATTTAAAAATTTACCACCTATTAACAATATTAATACACATTATATAAATAATCAATTTGAGTTTTCGGTTTGTTAATAATAATCTTAACTATAAGAGTAAATAATTTAAACTTTCTAAAAAATTTAAGGGAGAAAGGATTTGAAAAAAAGACTTTATATTTATTTCATGTCATTTGTAAGCGTTATCACTTTGTGAGCCTGAAGTCAAACATCCGGTCAACAACAAGAAGAAACTCCTGGAACATTTACGTTTAAAGTAACGACTATTGTTCAGACAAGCCATGTATGGGCAAAGACAGCTGAAAAGGTCAATGATGAGCTGCAAGCACGTTCCAATGGACGAATGACCTTAGACATTTATCCAGTCAGTCAGGGAAAAGATATGCTGCAGCAATTAGAGTCTGACGCTTGATGATTTCTGCTTTATTACGAATGCTTACATGTCGACGAGAGCACCATATCTTAACGCCCGGTTTTTGCCGTTCCTATTTAATGACACGGAAGAAGTCATTGCCATGAGAGAATCTGAAACAGCAAGAGAAATGCTTGATAAAATACGCGAACAAAGAGTCCTCGGAATGGATTATTTATTTACAGGAAACCATTCACAACTTTCACCGGAAGATCAGAAAGTTGTGAATGAAGCCATGAAGGCAGCCGTTGACTGGGCTCTAAAGGAAGCGATTACAGATGATAATAGGGATTTATCTAAACTCGAAGAAGAAGGACTAAATGCCCATCATGTAGAAAATATTGAAGTATTCAAAAATGAAGTTAAGGGAACTTATGAAAAATATTCAGAACAGGACCCATTAACCGCAGAGTTTGTTAAAGAAGTACACAAAAATCAAGGGGGGAATGGGATTTATCAGCCGCTTAAGCGATCTTATCATTAAGATCGAGAAATTTTCAGTCATCCTTTTAGATATAGGGATCCAACATGTTACAATCTACAGAAGTTGAATGTAAACGCTTTAAAAATATCACTAAGGGGTTTTGAAAATGAAAAAATTAGTCATGTTATCCTTGTTGATTTTATCCTTAATATTAGGAGGTTGTTCACAAACTCAAACGGCCTCCTCCGAAAATAATGAAGGACAAGCTAATAGTGATTTTCCTAAAAAGCCGATACAATTAATCGTCCCTTATGCCTCAGGCTCTTCTACAGAAATGATTGCCCGTGTACTTGCAAAGGGAGCTGAAAAATACATTCCTAATGGACAATCTGTTGTAGTTGTAAATAAACCAGGTGGTGCCGCTACAATTGGAGCAACAGAAGTACACGGAGCAAAACCAGATGGCTATACACTCGGCATGTTAACAGTGTCTCAGCTCTCACTTCAGCCACTTTTTGGGAAAACAGTATTTACTCATGATAGTTTTCAACCTATCTTAAAAGCGACTGTTGTCCCTCAATTTTTGACTGTAAAATCGGATGCTCCATGGAAAACATTTGAAGAGTGGCTTGAGTATGTTAAAAAGAACCCAAATAAGTTTACCTACGCAACAGTGGGTGCTGGCAGTACTGTGCATATTAGTATGGAAGCTCTAAACGCAGCTGCAAACATAAAAACGAAGGCCGTTCATTTTGAAAGCGGCGGCGAGACCGTTACAGCTGTGTTAGGTGGACATACGCAAGGGGCTAGTTTACTACCTCAAACAGCAAAAGAATATGTTAAATCCGGTGATTTTCGTATATTAGCAAATTTAGGGAGTTACAAACCTGAAGGCCATGAGGATATCCCCTTGTTAAAAGAAAAAGGTTTAGATGCAGAAGTGGATGTATTTACTGGTGTTGTTGCTCCTAAAGGTCTGCCAAAAGATATTCAAAAAGTTATACATGATGCTTTTAAACAAGCATTAGAAGATCCTGAGGTACAAAAACAACTAAAGGAAATTGATGTTGATCCTAAATATGCAGGACCAGAAGAATTTCAAAAAGAGATCACAGAGAGTTATAACGAATATGGGGAAATTTTGAAAAATATCGGTTTGATTCAATAACATAGTCCATGCTAGGCATAGATAAAACTATGCCTAGCTCATACTTTGAAAAAGGGAGTGATTTCATATGAAAAAATGGAAGGCAGAAGTTTGGTTTGGACTAGTTTTTTTGATTTTTTCTTTAACTTTTTTCATCCAATCACTTACGTTGTCTTATTCAGGAGCAGATGGATTGGGACCAGGATTCTTCCCGCTTTGGCTATCCGGAATTTTAATTTTCCTTTCTTTGTGCTATATCTATAACACTTTTAAGTCGGAAGAATCTCAAAGTGAACCGATGCCGAGAGGTACAGAATTGAAAAATATCGTATTTGTTTTAGCTAGTTTGTTAATTTATCTTGGTGTAGTTCCACTTTTAGGATTTGTTTTGTCCAGCACTATTTTCTTGTTTGCTTTGCTCTATCGATATTATCGATGGCATCTCAACATCGGAATTTCTGTTGGGGCCTCACTTTTTTTATTTTGGATTTTCGCTAAGGTTTTAAGTGTCACATTACCTGTAAATGAATTTGGCTGGTAAGGAGGAGCTGTCATGGAATCACTATCTTTGCTATTACATGGATTTGAAAGCGCACTTTCCTTAACGAATGTAATCTACTGCGTTATTGGTGTATCTATTGGAATGCTTGTAGGAATATTACCTGGTTTAGGCCCTGTGTCAGGAACCGCTTTGCTGATACCAGTCACGTTTGGACTGGAACCCGTAACAGCTATCATTATGCTGTCAGGTATTTATTATGGTTCTATGTACGGAGGAACCATTACATCCGTTTTGATTAATACTCCCGGAGAATCCGCATCGGTTATCACCTGTATTGATGGACATCAGTTAGCCAAACAAGGCCGTGCAGGTACGGCCCTTGGCGTGGCTGCGATTGGTTCTTTTGTAGGCGGTATAGTGGCTGTCCTTGGATTAACATTTTTAGGTCCTCTTTTAGCCCAGTTTGGTACCAGATTTGGTCCTCCAGAGTATTTCACACTCATGTTGCTTGGTTTGCTTATGTTAGTTGGATTAATGGGAAAATCCTTGATTCGAGGTTTAATTGCTGCAATATTCGGACTCACTTTATCACTAATTGGAATGGATCCCGCATCGGGAGCGATACGTTTTACCTTTGGCCAGCCAGAATTACTTGGAGGAATTGATTTTACGGTCCTAGCAATCGGACTTTTCGGGATTTCTGAGATTTTATCAAATGCTGGAAACCCAACAAAAATGGAAAAACCCGCAAAAATACAAGGACTTCTACCGAAGCGAGAAGAGTTGTTGCCCACTTCAATGTCAATTGGCAGAGGAACGGTTTTAGGCTTTCTTATTGGTCTCATTCCCGGGTCCAATGCTGCTATTTCGTCTCTGATGTCTTATTCGCTAGAAAAAAAGCGGGCTAAGGATCCTTCGCGTTTCGGTAATGGGGCAATAGAAGGAGTGGCTGGACCAGAAACAGCAAATAACGCTCATAGTGGTGCTTCCCTCATTCCACTATTCACTCTAGGGCTTCCAAGCTCCCCTACGATTGCAGTCATTTTGGGAGCGTTTATCGTACATGGTCTAACACCTGGCCCCGCTCTTTTTACGAGTAACCCTGATTTTATCTGGGCCATTATTGCAAGTATGTTTATTGGAAACCTTGTCCTTCTCATCTTTAACTTGCCCCTAGCAGGTGTGTGGGCAAAAGTCGCATTAATTCCTTATCAATTGCTCTTTCCGATTTTATTATTAGTTTGTTGTGTAGGCACATATACTATTAATAATAGTTTGTGGGATGTTGGTATAATGGTTCTATTTGGAATAATAGGATATTTTATGAAAAAATTTGACTTTCCAATTGCAGCAACGGTTTTGACTTTCGTATTAGGGGCTCAACTTGAGACTTCCTTGATCCAATCTCTTGCAATCTCTCAAAATGGTATACTCACTCTATTCTTAAGACCGATCTCCGGGACTTTAAGTGTTTTGTGTATCCTTATCTTAATCTTGAGTATTTTTAGTGCGATGAAGAAAAAAAGATCGTACTTAGTAAGTGACGTTGAAGTGTAAAAGAAATTCTTAAATATTTTTTTGGACACGGAAAATAGAATAGAAATAAAAAGCGGGGGTGTCTCATAAGCCCCCGCTTTTTTTGTTTAGAGGGGCTTATGAGACACCCCCAGTTGTTTAACAATGTCTACTTGGAGGTATCTTATCATCATTTTTCATTTTGAATCATAGCTTGAGCTGTTGCTATACGTGCCATCGGAACCCGGTTGGGTAAACAGATTCCGTAATTCAAGCCTTCTCTATAAAAGTATTCAATAGAGCTTTTTTCTCCTCAAATACCTGTTTTTAAAGCTGGTTTCGTTTGTCTACCAAGCTTACTCCCATTTTTTTGATCAATTTTCGCAGCCTACTTGGTCTAGAGCCACAAAGGGATTATCCGTCAGGACGTTTTCATCCTACTCCGAAGACTTTGGATCTGTAATTTACAGTTTCGTTTCGTTACCTCACCGATCAAGTGCTCCTTACTTGTAGGCAATAATCAAATCCACATCACGCACTAACAAATACCTTTAAATGGTATTAGGACTATTTTTTTGTTGGTGCAAGTAATAATACAATACATAAATCAAGAGCATAAAAACAGCACATATGACATAGATGAAGCTATAATTTGTATGTGACGAAATAACACCAAGCACAAACGACCCTACCGCCACACCTAAATCAAAAAACAGGTAAAATGTAGATGTCGCTAAGCCTCTCCGATAGTTGTCAACGGATTGCACCGTAAGTGTTTGGAAAGAAGGGTGCAGGGCACCATATCCAAGTCCTACGAGCGCCCCTGCGCTCAAAAAAAACAATGGGGTATGTGCTTGACTTAAAGTCATCATTCCAATGATATAAATAAGGACGAATGGGTAAACGACCATGTTAGTGCCTTTGCGATCATACAGCTTTCCTACAAAAAGTCGAGATAGTATGATGAAGACTGCAAAGATAACAAAGAAATAACCAGCTAAAGGTTCCATGCCTATTTGCCTCGCATAAATCGGTATAAAGGTAGCAGTTCCTGCGTAAACAAAAGCAAGAATAAAAGTCATTAAACCATAAGGAACAGCTTTGATCTCGATAAAGTTTCTCCAACTCAATGGTTCCACACTCTTCGCTTTTTCTTTTTTTTCAAAAACCCCCACTAAGCTTCCAAAAAGAAAAGTAAGGAAAGCAAAAATAGCACAAACAATAAACAATACCTCATAGCTATAGTGTCCAATAATGGCAAGCCCAGTAAAGGGGCCCAGAACCATTGCTAAACTCATAAACATCCCAAAGTATCCCAGTGCTTCTCCTTTACGTTTATCTGGAGAAACATCGATCGCAATAGTTGCCATTGTCGTAGACAGTGTTCCAAAGGACATCCCATGAAATAGTCGAATTAGAAGTAAAAGTAAAATACTCTTAACTCCAAGATAAACAAAACAAATACCTACAAATAAGATTAATGATACCTGCAGAACCCTTTTTCTTCCGATTTCATCCAGCCACTTCCCTGTCAATGGTCTTAATAGAATGGCACCGAGTGCATGTAAAGTTATGACAAGACCTGCTTGAAGACTAGTTCCTTGTAAAGAATCCAAAACAAACATAGGGAGGGTAGAGAGCATAGTATAGAAGGTCATAAACTGAAAAAAACTACTAATCGAAACTAATATAAAGTCCTTGTTCCATATGCTTTGATCCTGCATCTTTTATCCCTCGATTTCGTCCGGAAAGATAGTAAATAAAAGTTTATTGTTCTATCACGCGTGTTGATTAAC